>NZ_CP155796.1:4361491-4984561 GCF_039729195.1 Mycobacterium sp. DL | reverse complement strand
CGAGGCTACGTACTGCTCATCGCGGTGGCGGCGGTGCTGGCGTACCTGTTCAATCCGCTGTACCGACGCCTCCTGGCGAAGACGAATGTCGGGTTGTCGGCCACGGCAACACTTCTCGCCGCGATCGCCATTGTCGCCGTCCCGGTGACCGGGGTGGCCTTCCTGGCGTTCCTGCAGATCAGCCAGATGGTGACCAGTGTCAGCAATTGGGTGGACCAGACCGACTTCACCGCATTGGCTCAGCGACTGCTGGATTCGGCCAACCAGGCGCTGGCGCGCATCCCGTTCATGGACGTCACCCTCACTCAGGATTCGGTCCGCGATGCGGCGGCCAGACTCGGACAGGGCGGTGGGCAGATCGCGCTGGAGTTCCTCCGCGATTCGGTGGGCAGCATCGCCTCGGTCGTGACGGGGATGATCATCTTCCTCTACGTCTTCGTCGCGCTGCTGACCAGAGGCGACAGGGTCCTGACGCTGTTCCGGGATCTGAATCCGCTGGGTGAGCGGGTGTCCGACCTCTACCTCGACAAGGTCGGCGCCATGGTGTCGGCCACCGTCAAAGGCCAGCTCATCATCGCGGTGTGCCAAGGTCTCGCAGGCGCCGTGTCGATCTACATCGCCGGCCTGCACGACGGCTTCTTCATGTTCGTCATCTTCTTGACGGCACTGTCCTTCATTCCCCTGGGCAGCGGCATCGTCACGATCCCACTGGGCATCGGGCTGGCGATCTTCGGCAACGTCGCAGGCGGAATCTTCGTCGTGGTGTTCCACATCATCGTGACGACGAGCATCGACAACCTGCTACGACCGTTCCTGGTCCCCAAGAGCGCCCACCTGCACCCGGCACTGATGCTGCTGGCGGTGTTCGCCGGCCTGACGATGTTCGGCTTCTGGGGGATCGTGCTCGGCCCGGTGATGATGATCGTCATCGTGACGACGATCAGCGTGTATCTGGCCGTGGACAAGGGAGCATCGCTGGAGTCGATCACCGGCACCCGCGCTGACCCGTCGGACGACGACGCCGAACGTCAGATTCCGTGGTGGCGCCGGATTCTCCCCGGCAAGCCCAAGCCCAGGACCGAGTCGGAGCCCGAGCCCGACCCGGCCGCCGCTACACCAGCTGAGACCTGAGGAACTCGACCACCCGTTTGCGGGCTTCGTAGGCGGGGTGTCCGTCGACCTCGCGCACCTGGTCGGTCAGCACCGAATGCGCCGCGCGGCCGATGCCGTGGACGTTGCCCTTCTTCGAGTTGATCTCGATGACCTCGAACGCGTCCCCGAGCCGGGCCTTGAGAGTGGTGAACCGGTCCCCCGGTGACATCGGGTCTTCGCTGAACCGCAACCCCATCGCGCACAATCCGTCTGCGGCACGGCGTTCGATCACCCGTAGTTCGTTCTCGGACAGCCCGGGGTCGCGCCGCTGGCGCGGGGTGAGCGGCAACGGCAGCGAAGGCTGGCTCATCACCGGCGCCAGCACACTGTCGTCGACGGCGGCGGCCAGCGCGAAGCCACCGGTGAAGCACTGGCCGATCACGCCGACGCCTTTGCCCGGAGTCCGGGCATTGAGGTCACGTGCCAACGCCCTCAGATAATGCGCGACCGGTCGATCGGCATTGGTCGCCATCGCGGCGAATTCCTTGGCCACACAACCCTTCAGCAGCACCGGCAGCGCTCCGGGCCGCAGCGCGGGCGCCCCCGGGGTGCCGAACAGTGACGGGGCGGCCACGGTGAAACCGTTGTCCACCAGATGATTTCCCAGCGCCAGCACGCCGGGGTGCAGGCCGGGCATCTCCGGGATGAGCACGACGCCGGGGCCTTCGCCCCTGCGGTAGACGTCGTAGGTGAAGCCTGCCGCCGTGAACGGCGCGGCGCTCCATCCACTCAGATCTGCTGTGGGCGCGCTCATGGCGTCTCCTGGAGTCAAGTGACAGGCAGCGGCGGCTGGGTTTGCGTCGCAGCAGCCAGCGTACGGTACTCGTCCGTACCTGCGGCCCCGGTCACGGCGAGCTGCGCAGGCCCGGTGGGCCCCCGCACCTGGGCAGTCCAGACGGGTTCGGGGGCCCGGCCGTCGCGTTCGCCACCCAGGTAGACGACCCACGTGACGCCGTCGACTTCCTGCGTCCCCGTCGGGACCAGGTCCGTGCCGAGCGAGGCCATCAGCTTGTCCTCGTCGGCGTTGCTCTGTGTCAGGCTCAGGTACATGCCGCTGGGCGTCAGGTAGCCGACGGTCGAGCTGACCGCCCGCACCTGCTGTCCGGTCACCGGGTCGGTACGCCCGCCTTCGATGCCTTTGCGGCTGCCGGAGTTCGCCGCCCACCCGTCGGGCAGCGCCGGCACCCGAATGGGGATGTCGAGCGCCTCGGCATCGGCCTGCAGTGCCGCGGGCGCGTCGTAGTCGGGCACCGGACCCGCACCGGGGCCTGTCGGTGCGAACGAGCACATCCCGAGCACACCGGCGAGAAGGATGCAGACCAGCACCAGGGGTGCGATCGACCAGAACATGTCGCGGCCGTCCTGGAGCAGGCGAGGCTTCGCAGGAGGCGGGCCCGGCGCCCCGTAGCCACCCGCGCCTCGGGACAGGCCGTCGTGGCCTGCGTGTTCGGGCTCGCTGCCCGGGTCGCCGGTGACCCGCTGGCCCGGCTCGGGTGGCGTCGTCATGCCTGCCAGTATCCCAGCTCCCGATCGTGCATCCACTAATGGGACAATCTGCCCATGAGTGCCGCACGTCGCGAAGCCCCGGACCGAAATCTTGCTCTCGAACTCGTGCGGGTGACCGAGGCGGGAGCCATGGCCGCCGGCCGCTGGGTCGGCCGCGGCGACAAGGAGGGCGGCGACGGCGCGGCCGTCGACGCCATGCGCCAGCTGGTGAACTCGGTGTCGATGCGCGGCGTCGTCGTGATCGGCGAGGGCGAGAAGGACAACGCCCCCATGCTCTACAACGGCGAGGAGGTCGGCAACGGCGACGGACCCGACTGCGACTTCGCAGTCGACCCCGTCGACGGCACCACGCTGATGAGCAAGGGCATGCCCAACGCGATCGCGGTGCTGGCCGTCGCCGAGCGCGGTGCCATGTTCGACCCGTCGGCGGTGTTCTACATGAACAAGATCGCCGTGGGACCTGACGCCGTCGACGTCATCGACATCACCATCCCGATCGGCGAGAACATCCGCCGCGTCGCCCAGGCGAAGAATCTGACCGTCGCCGACCTCACGGTGTGCGTCCTGGACCGGCCCCGGCATGCCCAGTTGATCGCCGACGTCCGCGAGGCGGGCGCCCGAATCCGGCTGATCTCCGACGGTGACGTCGCCGGCGCCATCGCCGCCTGCCGCCCCGGCTCGGGAACCGACCTGCTGGCCGGCATCGGTGGCACCCCGGAGGGCATCATCACCGCCGCCGCGATCCGCTGCATGGGCGGCGCGATCCAGGCCCAGCTCGCCCCGACAGATGACGCCGAACGACAGAAGGCTCTGGATCGTGGCCACGACCTCGACCGGGTGCTGCACACCGAGGACCTGGTGTCTGGCGAGAACGTGTTCTTCTCCGCCACCGGAGTCACCGACGGCGACCTGCTCAAGGGCGTGCAGTTCTACGGCGGCGGCTGCACCACGCAGTCCATCGTCATGCGTTCGAAGTCCGGGACCGTCAGAATGATCGAGGCCTACCACCGTCTGTCCAAGCTCAACGAGTATTCCTCGGTCGACTTCACCGGCGACAAATCCGCCGCATATCCGCTGCCGTAAACACCGACACACGAAGGGCATTCATGAGCACCGACGC
This sequence comes from Mycobacterium sp. DL, assembly GCF_039729195.1. Lineage (NCBI taxonomy): Bacteria > Bacillati > Actinomycetota > Actinomycetes > Mycobacteriales > Mycobacteriaceae > Mycobacterium > Mycobacterium sp. DL. Next base: position 4,980,783 of record NZ_CP155796.1, on the reverse strand, counting down.
CGCTGTTCAGCAAGCAGGCGAGTACCGGATCGAGCACGACACCATGGGCGAGGTCCGGGTGCCGATCGATGCGCTGTGGCGCGCGCAGACCCAGCGGGCCGTCGAGAACTTCCCGATCTCCGGACGCGGTCTCGAGCGCACCCAGATCCGCGCACTCGGCCTGCTCAAAGGCGCGTGCGCACAGGTGAACAAGGACCTCGGGCTGCTCGCCGCGGAGAAGGCCGACGCGATCATCGCCGCCGCCGCCGAGATCGCCGACGGCCGCCACGACGACCAGTTCCCCATCGACGTCTTCCAGACCGGTTCGGGCACCAGTTCCAACATGAACACCAACGAGGTGATCGCGGGCATCGCCGCCGCCAACGGCGTGAAGGTGCACCCGAACGATGACGTCAACATGTCACAGAGCTCCAACGACACCTTCCCCACCGCGACGCACATCGCCGCCACCGAAGCTGCTGTGCGCCACCTCATTCCAGCGTTGGAGATACTTCACGAGTCGCTGCGCGGAAAGGCGCGCCAGTGGCGCACCACCGTCAAGAGCGGCCGCACCCACCTGATGGACGCGGTCCCGGTGACACTCGGCCAGGAGTTCGGCGGCTACGCACGCCAGATCGAGGCCGGGATCGAGCGCGTCAAGGCGACGCTGCCCCGGCTCGGTGAGCTGGCCATCGGCGGCACCGCGGTGGGCACCGGCCTCAATGCGCCGGACGGTTTCGGCGCGAAGGTCGTCGACGTCCTCGTCGACCAGACCGGTATCGCCGAACTGCGCACCGCATCTGACTCTTTCGAAGCCCAGGCCGCTCGTGACGGCCTGGTCGAGGCGTCTGGAGCACTCAAGACCATCGCCGTCTCGTTGACCAAGATCGCCAACGACATCCGCTGGATGGGGTCGGGGCCGTTGACCGGGCTCGGCGAGCTGCAGCTGCCCGATCTGCAGCCGGGTAGCTCGATCATGCCGGGCAAGGTCAACCCGGTCATCCCCGAGGCGGTGACGCAGGTCGCCGCCCAGGTCATCGGTAACGACGCGGCCATCACATGGGGCGGCGGCAACGGTGCGTTCGAGTTGAACGTCTACATCCCGATGATGGCGCGCAACGCACTGGAGTCGTTCACGCTTCTGGCCAACGTGTCGAAGTTGTTCGCCGCCAAGTGCATCGACGGCCTGATCGCCAACGAGGCGCACCTGCGGGAGCAGGCCGAGTCGTCGCCCTCGATCGTCACCCCGCTGAACTCCGCGATCGGCTACGAGGAGGCCGCCAAGGTCGCCAAGGAGGCCCTCAAGGAGCGCAAGACGATCCGCCAGACGGTCATCGACCGCGGGCTGATCGGCGACAAGCTCTCCGAGGAGGAGTTGGACAAGCGCCTCGACGTGCTGGCCATGGCGAAGGTGAAAGACGGCGAGTAGGAACGAGCCTGGGCCCGCCCGCCGTCATTGCGGTTCGACCAGGACGTTGGCCGGTGGGCCGTTCTCGCGGCTGCCGTAGAGGCTGCCGGGTGCCCGCGGCCCGAGCATCTCGGAGACGGTCACCAAGTGGTAGCCGTTGCCGGTGAGCACCGGAATGAACTGCTCCATCAGGTCCACCGTCGAGGCGAAGGTGTCGTGCAGCACCACCACCGAACCGGGTCTGATCTGACTCATCAGCAGTGCCCGTGTCGGGGCGGTGTCGGGATCGTGAAGCCAGTCGAAAGGGACCACGTCCCAATTGATGTCGGCCAGGCCCTGGCGGCCGGCCTCGGCCAGCACCGTCTCGTTGACGGTTCCACCGCCGGTGCGGGCCAGCGTCGGCCGCCTGCCCGTGGCGGCCTCGATGGCTTCGGTGGCTCTGCTGAACTGGGACGGTATGTCCTGCGGTGGGATCGCCGTCATGTCGGGGTGCTGCCAGGTGTGGTTGCCGATCTCCATGCCGGCGTCGGCGATCCGCCTGGCGGCGGCGGGATCTGCCGCGACCTTGTCGCCGATCAGGAAGAACGTCGCCTCGGCGTTGTTGGCCTGCAGGATCTGCAGTAGCCGGTCGGTGTGCGGTCCGGGCCCGTCGTCGAAGGTCAGCGCCACACACTTGACCTGCGCGCAGTCGACGGTGTCTGCGTGGGCGTGGCCGCTCAGGCTACCGGCGAGGAGCACTGCAGCGACAGCGACGCCCACGACGTTTCGCACTCCGAAAGCCTACCGGCCCGTGCGGCGTGCGACGCGCGACGCGTGCACGCCGGAATTGCATTCCAGCAGTGGACGAGCGAGAACAGGCCTGCTGGAATGCAATTCCGGCGATGACAGCGCCACAGATCAGGGAAGGGCGCCGGGGCTGATCTCCTCGAGCATCTCGGTGACCAACGCCGCGATCGGCGAACGCTCGCTGCGCAGCAGGGTGATGTGCGCAAAGAGCGGGTGACCCTTGAGCTTCTCGATCACCGCCGCGACACCGTCGTGGCGGCCGACGCGCAGATTGTCCCGCTGCGCGACGTCGTGGGTCAGCACCACCCGCGACCCGCTCCCCAGCCGCGACAGCACGGTGAGCAGCACGTTGCGTTCCAGGGACTGCGCCTCGTCGACGATCACGAACGAGTCGTGCAGAGAGCGTCCCCGGATGTGGGTCAGCGGCAGCACCTCCAGCATGCCGCGCGCGAGCACCTCCTCGAGGACCGCCGGGCTCGCGAGGCCCTCGAGCGTGTCGAACACCGCCTGCGCCCACGGCCCCATCTTCTCGCTCTCGCTGCCGGGCAGGTAGCCGAGTTCCTGGCCACCGACCGCGTACAACGGCCGGAACACCACGACCTTGCGCTGAGTACGCCGCTCCAGCACGGCCTCCAGGCCGGCGCACAGCGCCAGGGCGGACTTTCCGGTGCCCGCCTTGCCACCGAGTGACACGATGCCGACGGACTCGTCGAGCAGTAGATCGAGTGCGACCCGCTGTTCGGCCGACCTTCCCCGGAGGCCGAACACCTCCCGATCGCCGCGCACCAGTTGCACCCGCTTGTCGGCGTTGACCCGCCCCAGCGCGTGAGAATTGCTGCCCAGCAACCGGACCCCGGTATGGCAGGGCAGGTCGCGCGCGGACTCGAGGTCGATGTCACCATCGGCGAAGAGGCCGTCGATGTCCTCGCTGGAGACCTCGACCTCCGCCATCCCGGTCCATCCCGACGTGACGACATCCTGTGCGTGGTATTCGTCGGCAGGCAAGCCCACGGCGCCGGCCTTCACGCGCAGCGGAATGTCCTTGGTCACCAACGTGACTCGCTTGCCTTCCGCGGCCAGATTGGCCGCGCAGGTCAGAATCCGCGAGTCGTTGCTGTCGGTGCGGAAGCCCGCGGGCAACACCGACGGATCACTGTGGTTGAGCTCGATGTGCAGTGTGCCGCCGTGATCGCCGACCGGAATCGGCTGGTCCAGCCGCCCGTGTTCGAGCCGGAGATCATCGAACATCCGCAGTGCCTGACGAGCGAACCAGCCGAGCTCATGATGATGCCGCTTGGCTTCCAGTTCGCTGATGACCACCAACGGAACTACCACCTCGTGTTCGGCGAACCGTGTGCAGGCCCAGGGATCGGACAGCAGCACGGAGGTGTCGAGCACGTAGGTCCGGACGAGCGATTCAGTCACGTAGCGCTCCTCGAGCCCGCGCGGCCCCACACGAACATCTCGGTGGACACACAGCGGTCTCTAGGACCGGGGCCGGTCCTTCATGATCGAGATCATCGGGACCGCCCGGATAGCAGAGCATGTCGCTAGCCATCACGGACGACGCTACTCCGAGTGCGGCTTTCGCGCCGCGCAGGCGCGCCGTGCCGAAGAGGCCCGCGGGTTAAGAGCTGATGAACTGAGCCAGCGTCGGCTCGTCGGCCAGCCCCCACGCGGTGATGCGATCGGAGATGACCTGACGCAGCTGCGCCCGATCGAAGATGCCTGCCTCGGCGACGTTGGCCACCTTGTCGCGGTAGGCGACGATGTCACCGCCGACGACGTCGAGTTCGGCGGCGCGGCGCTTGATGGCGTCGACGGTCTCGTCCCGCGAGGAGACCAGACAGTGGCTGACGAGCTTGGCGAAGAAGTCCTCGTGGCGTTCCTCGTCCTTGGCGATGCGGCCGATCATCTCCGCGAGCGTCGGGTCCTCGGTCTGCGCAGCCAGATTGCGGCAGTACACCGCGTGGGCGCGCTCGAAGAACGCCATGAACGCCAGCGTCTCCAGCTGGCTGTAGGTGTCGGCGCGGTAGCCCTGCACCACATGCTCGACGCGGACGTCCTCGTTGGCCACGGGGTCGACCTCACGGGTGACCACCAGGTAGTTGCGCAACGCGATGGCGTGGAGGTGCTCTTCGGCGGTCCAGCGGCCCAGCCAGCGGCCCCACTTGGCCTCGAGGATGAAGTGCTCGACGAGCTCGCGGTGATAGCCGGCCAGGTTGTCCTTGGTGATCAGCAGGATCTCGAGAGCGTCGGTGATGTGCTTGGGCAGCGTCACCTCCGACGGGTCCCAGTCCTTGCCGCCCAGGAACGCGAAGTTCTCACCCTGGTCGAAGGGCACGTAGTCGTGGGCGTACCAGAGATCCTCGGAGTCGAGGTGGCGCCGCAGCTCCTGCATGACGACCGGCTCGAGCTCGGTGATCAGCGCGTTAGGGACAGGTCTCTGTGCCATAAAAGTAACTGTAACCCGAATTCACATGTTCCTCGAAATCGGGTTCCGGAGTGTCGTCGGGCTACAGAGTCAAGCCCGGATACAGCGGATTGGCGGCCAGAAGTTCGGCCGACGCGGCGTGCACCCGTTCGGCTGTGCCGTCGGCCAGGACGTACTTGGCCTTCGACGGACCGTTCGAGGCCGCCGTCGGTTGGGTGTTCTGGAGCACCTCGACCACCAGGTCGGCGACACGGTCGAAATCGTCGCCCCCGAAGCCGCGGGTGGTCAGCGCCGGCGTGCCGAAGCGGATACCGCTGGTGTACCAGGCGCCGTTGGGGTCGGCGGGGATCGCGTTGCGGTTGGTGACGATCCCCGCGTCCAGCAGCGCCGACTCCGCCTGACGTCCGGTGAGCCCGAACGAGGTCACGTCCAACAGCACGATGTGGTTGTCGGTGCCGCCGGTGACCAGGCGGGCGCCGCGGGTGAGGAAACCCTCGGCGAGCGCCTTGGCATTGTCGGCGATGCGCTGGGCGTAGTCCTGGAATGCCGGCTGGCGCGCCTCGGCGAGCGCGACGGCCTTGGCGGCCATCACGTGCGACAGCGGGCCGCCGAGCACCATCGGGCAGCCCTTGTCGACCGCGGGGGCGAATTCCTCGGTGGCCAGGATCAACCCGCCGCGGGGTCCGCGCAGCGACTTGTGGGTGGTGGTGGTGGTGACGTGCGCATGGGGCACCGGGTCCTCGTCGCCGGTGAACACCTTGCCCGCGACCAGACCGGCGAAGTGCGCCATGTCGACCATCAGCGTCGCGCCCACCTCGTCGGCGATCTCGCGCATCTTGGCGAAGTTCACCCGGCGCGGGTAGGCGGAGTAGCCGGCGACGAGCACCAGCGGCTTGAACTCGCGGGCCGCGGCCGCTATCACGTCGTAGTCCAGAAGCCCGGTTTCCGGGTCGGTGCCGTACTGGCGCTGGTGGAACATCTTGCCGGAGATGTTGGGCCGGAAGCCGTGGGTGAGGTGGCCGCCGGTGTCCAGCGACATCCCCAGCAGCCGCTGGTTGCCGAGCTTGCCGCGCAGCGTCTCCCAGTCGGCCTCGGACAGGTCGTTGACGTGCTTCGCGCCGAACTCGGCAAGGCCGGGGGTCTCGACGCGGGTGGCGAGAATGGCCCAGTAGGCGACGAGGTTGGCGTCGATGCCGGAGTGCGGCTGCACGTAGGCGTACGGGGCGCCGAACAGCTCGCGGGCATGCTCGGCGGCCAGCGCCTCGACGGTGTCGACGTTCTGGCAGGCCGCGTAGAACCGGTGCCCGATGGTGCCCTCGGCGTACTTGTCGGAGAACCAGGTGCCCATGGTCAACAGCACCGCGGGCGATGCGTAGTTCTCGCTGGCGATCAGCTTGAGTGAATCCCGTTGATCGGCAAGCTCTTTGCGGGTGGCAGCGGCGATCCGCGGCTCGACGCTCTCGATCACCTGCAGCGCGGCCCGGTAGGCCTCACTCGCGGTCTCGGCGTACTCGGCGCCCAGGGCGGGAGTAGAGCGGGTCACGGAGATCCCAGAATCGAGAGTCATGGGGTTCAGAGTAGTCGGGACGGTGCGCCTCCCCCACCCCTAGTCCGCGCGGCCCTCAGGCAGTACGCAGCGATGACGGAATCAGTGGCTCGTCGAGCAGGGTGCCGAATCGTTCGGTCAGGCCCACGTTGTCGGGGCGGGCGTCCAACCAGCCCCGCAGCAGCCGATAACCCTCCACGTAGGTGCTGGTGTAAGCGCGCCACAGCGGCGACGACAGGAAGCGCAGCATCTGCCGGGCCCGCTCGTCGTCGACCAGCAGCCAGCGTTTGAGGTAGTCGACCACGTCGTCGACGTCGCGGTGCTCGTCGTGCAGCATCAGCGCGGCGTCCTGGCGGACGTCGGCCAGCGCGGCCGTCGCCTCCGACACCGTCTCGGAGCGCGCACCGTCGAACCGCAGTCCCAGGTCGGCGTAGATGTCGGTCGCCCAGGTGCCCCAACCGGGGCCAACCGCTGCATACAGCGCCAGATCGGCAAGCCCCTCCGCCATCAGGCATTGCGGGGTGTTGACCAGGAAGATCGTCTGCTCGGCCTGCCCCTTGCCCTCGACGAGGCCCGCTTCCTTGCGGCAGTGCTCGGTGTGGTGTCCCGGATAGGACTCGTGGGCCACCAAACGGGGCAGGTTCGACATCTGCTGTTTGAGGTCGGCGTTGACGGCGACCGTGGACTGGTAGTCGCCGAGGTAGTAGTTGAACCCGGACCACGGCTTGTCGGTGACGACCTCGTAGGTGACGGTCTCCCTGGCCGACAGCGGGAACGTCGCGCGGACGCGGTCGCGCAGGGCGCTGGAGAACGCGTGGATGCACTCCTCGAGGCGGGCCGGCGGGACCTGCTCCGACGCGCGGTGGTTCTGCATGCGCTCGGTGAGCGGGCCGGAACCGCCGAGTGCCTCGTCCAGCTCGAGGTGCGCAGCGCGGTACCGCTCGGGATCACCCTTGGTGATCGTGACGTCGAAATAGGCCTCGACCTCGTCGACGAACCCGACCTCTTCACCGGCGAACTTACGGCCCGCGCAGGCCAGCGCCCGCAGGTGCGCACCGACGAAGGCGGCGCGCGCCTCGTCGAGCCCCGCCGGTAGCTCGGCGAGCAGTCGCCCGGCTTGACGGGCCAGATCCGCGGGGTCGGGCTGCGGCTCGGCAGCGACGGCGCGCTTGAGCGCGGGGTCGCCGGTGAACGAGTCGACGTAACCTTCCTCGACTCTGTCGAAGCGCAGTCCGAGCATCAGGTATTCGCGGATCAGGGTGCTTGAATCCCGACCTAGGTCCATGGCTCCATACGCTAACTGCAAGACTGTGCCCATGGCGCGGCTGAGCGAACCCAGCCCCTACGTGGAGTTCGACCGAAGTCAGTGGCGTGCACTTCGAATGTCGACGCCGCTGAAACTGACCGAGGACGAGCTAGTCCGGCTGCGGGGTCTGGGCGAGAAGATCGACCTGCTCGAGGTCGAAGAGGTCTACCTGCCACTGGCCCGGCTGATCCATCTCCAGGTCGCCGCTCGTCAGGCGCTGTTCGCCACGACCGCGGACTTCCTCGGTGAGCCACAACAGAACCCGGACCGGCCGGTGCCGTTTGTCATCGGAGTCGCCGGCAGCGTGGCAGTCGGCAAGTCGACCACCGCCCGTGTGCTGCAGGCGCTACTGGCGCGATGGGAGCACCACCCTCGCGTCGATCTCGTCACCACCGACGGCTTCCTCTATCCCAACGCCGAACTCAACCGGCGGAACCTGATGCACCGCAAAGGTTTTCCCGAGAGTTACGACCGCAGAGGTCTGATGCGTTTCGTCACCGCGGTGAAGGCGGGTTCTGACACGGTGTGCGCGCCGGTGTACTCACACCTGCTCTACGACATCGTGCACGGCGAGAAGCAGATCATCCAGCACCCTGACATCCTCATTCTCGAGGGCCTCAACGTGCTGCAGACCGGCCCGGCCCTGATGGTCTCCGACCTGTTCGATTTCTCGGTGTACGTCGACGCGCGCATCGAGGACATCGAGGGCTGGTACATCTCAAGGTTCCTGTCGATGCGCGACGGCGCCTTCGCCGATCCGGCCTCGCATTTCCACCACTACTCGACGCTGACCGACGAGCAGGCCGTCTTCGCCGCCCGCGACATCTGGCATTCGATCAATCGGCCGAACCTGATCGACAACATCCTGCCGACCAGGCCGCGTGCCACGCTCGTGCTGCGCAAGGACGCCGATCATTCGATCAACCGGCTGCGCCTGCGGAAGCTGTGAACGCCGAAGGGCCACCTGTGGCACGTGTTTCGTGCACAGGTGGCTCCCCGATGGTCACGCCTTCGGGATGCGGCGCACGCCCTGGTACTGCAACTCGGCCATCACCAGCGTGTACACCCCGGTACCGAGCACCAGGACTACACCGGTGGTGGTCAGCGGCCACACCCCGGACAGGACGACGGCCACGGTGGCGACGCTGAACAGCGCGTTGCCGATCGCCAACACCAGACCTGACGTGCGGATCGCCGGGCGTGCGGCAAGAACCAGCACAGCCGCGGCGAAGACCACGAAGAACCCGCCGGTCGCGTACTCGATGACAGGGGTGGTGCCCGAGATCTCGGCGACCTGAGGGGCGAAGGCCAGCAGCGCAACACCGGTCAGCCCGCTCAGGACGGCGTCGGCTCGCATGGCGAATCGCAACAGCGAGTCGGTCGCCTCGTTGAGTCGGGGAGAGATGGTGGCGGTCATGGGTGATTCCTTTCTCGAGGGGTTATTCGGAGGTGGCCGGTCCCGGAGTCGACGCCGCAACCTCTTACGACGGCGACTCCGGGCCCAACCCATGAAGGGCTCACACCAGACGGCGGATCCCGAGGTACTGCAGGGCGGCGAAGCCCAGGGTGACGGCGGTGAACGCCACCGTCACCGCAACGCCGAATCCGGTCAGCGGCAGCCAACCCGCGGCGAGGACAACCGTGGTCGCGACGGCGAACACGATGTTGCCGGCGAGGACCCCCACGCCGACGAGACGCACGTCGGCGACACGGGCACTCAGATAGAGCAGTGCGCCGTAGGCGACCAGTGCCGCGCCGAACGCCCACTCGGCGGTCGGCGACAACCCGGACAGCCGCGCGAGCGGGTCGGCGGCCATGGCGACGAACAGTCCGACGCCCGCGCACAGGGTGGCGTCGGCACGCAGCGCGAAGCGCAGCAGTTGCGATTCGGTTCCGGCCGTGGCGGCTCTCGCGGCGACGGTGCCGGTGGTGATGGCGGTCATGTCACCTACGGTGCGCAGAACTCACTGCCAGCTCGACACCGAATGCTGCCAACTACTGCCAACCGCAGGTCAGGACCTGCTCGCCGGAATTGCATTCCGGCACGCAAGAGATCGAGTGCAGGCCTGCTGGAACGCAATTCCGGCGTCAGCGGACGGGCGCGAAGCTGCTCCGCAGGTCGGTGGCGATCACCCGCGCTGCCGCGTTCTGCCAGTTGTGCAACGACCGCTGCGGCACCTCGGCGACCAGCCAGTGCCAGGCCTGGCGGGCGACCGGGTCCAGGCCCGCCGCCGTGGCGTTCTGGGCGTAGGCCCGGACACCGACGACGTAGGGGAAGTACAGCGAGTTGTAATGGCGCCACTGCTCGGTGGTGCCGAAGTCACCGCCGTCTCGTGGTTTGAGGCCCGCGATCCGTTCGGCCAGAAGAGCCCGAAGTTCGTTGGCCCGCTCCAGCGGTTGGTCCGGCGCGCCGCGTCTGGCCAGTCGCTCGTCGATCGCAGGCAGCGCCGTCAGTGGGCTGGCCACCAGCTTGGACAGATCCCCGTAGTGCCCGAGCGCGCGGCGGGTCACCCGGACGAAGGTCTCTTCGTCCATGCCGTCCAACGGATTGCCGGACCGCAGCGGCAGTGCTGCCTCGGTGCTGCGCAGCGCGGCGCGGTCGGCGCGCAGCGCCGGTGAACGGGAGAACGCGAGCCGGTCGAACAGACCGGCCAGTGGATCGGCGAGCACGTTGATCGCGATGGCGATCGCGAGGCTGGTGAACAGCAGCACGACCAATGTGGTGTTCTGGCCCGCGACAGCCATGCCGATCAGCAGTTGGCCGCCGAAGAGGACGGCCACCACGGTCGTCCCGACAAACGACCGCAGCATGTCGCCACGCAACGCCTGGCCCTCGTCGAACGCATCCCCTATCGCCACCGCGATGCCGAGCAGCGCGACGTCGAAACCTGTGGACGCCAACGCCAACCAGCTGGGCACCAACCCGAGCGGGATCACCAGGATCGCGTTGCCGAGCGCGAAGAACAACGTCGCCACCACGATGAAGCCCACCACCGGCCCGGGCTGAGTGCGCCGGATCGCCGTGTGCACCATCGCCGCCAGCGACGGGACCGACACCGCGGCGAACATCACCCAGTGGCCCAGCCGCAGCGGGCCGTCCACTGATCCGGCCATCGCAGCACCGGTGAATGCGACCACCGCGACGCAGGCCACCGACGCGGCCTCACTCGCCCTGCTGCGCCAGGTGTCGCGCGGGCGTGAGAGCTCCAGCAGGACCGCGAACCAGGCGATGCCGGGCAAAGCGACGAGGTAGATCTCGATCCGACTCAGCAACTCCGAAGCACTGACCAGCCGGACCGTATCCAGCGCCACCACGAGGGCGAAGCTGGTCAGCCCGATCGACGCCAGCACCAGCACCGGCTTACGGGGATCGCGGGCCAGCAGATAGAGACCCAGCCACCAGCTCAGCGCGAAGACGACTGCGGACAGGGCGACCATGGCTGACTTCCTAGCGCCCGTAGCGTCGATGCCTGGCGCTGTAGTCACGCAGGGCGCGCAGGAAGTCGACCCGGCGGAACTCGGGCCAGTACGCCTCGGTGAACCACATCTCCGAATAGGCGCTCTGCCACAGCAGAAAACCCGACAATCGCTGCTCGCCCGAGGTGCGGATAACCAGGTCGGGATCGGGCTGGCCGGAGGTGTACAGGTTCTCCGAGATCGCCTCGGCGGTGACCGCTTCGATCAGCCGATCGCCGGTGGCCCCGTTGGCGAGCTCCTTGGCCAGCAGGGCACGGACGGCGTCGACGATCTCCTGACGTCCGCCGTAGCCCACCGCGACATTGACGTGGAACGTCCCGCCGTTGCCGCCGGTCGACTGCACCGCGTCGCGCAACCTCCTGGCCGGTTCCTCGCCGATGAGTTCGAGGTCGCCGACGGTGCGCACGCTCCACTGGTTGGCGGGCGCGCAGATCTCCTCGACGACCTCGGTGATGATCTCGATGAGCGAGGCCAGCTCGTCGGCGTCACGCCGCAGGTTCTCGGTGGACAGCAGATACACCGTCGCCATCTCGATGCCGGCTTCCTGGCACCAGCGCAGCATCTCGGCGATCTTGTGCGCACCCACGCGGTAGCCGTAGCTGACGTCGTCGTGCCCCAGCTCGCGGGCCCAGCGCCGGTTGCCGTCGCACAACACCGCGATGTGACGGGGCAGCTCCGACCGGGAGGGTGTCAGACCCTGGCGCAGCCGCAGCTCGTAGAGCCGGTACATCGGCTCCTTGAGACGCCGCGGAATGAGGTCCACGATGGTCCAGACTACTGTGACGCGAGGAAACCCTACGCAACTCAGTGGAGGTGACGTGGCCTCGTTTCGTGATCCTGTCGATACCGCTGATCCCGACCGCGAAAGCTCGCGAAGCGGACCTGAGGACTTCCCCGAAGCCGTCGCCGACGGCGTCGCGCAGTTCCTGGGCAAGCCACGCGCCCGGGGCTGGATCCACGTGTATTCGGCCGGGGTGGCAGCCATCGCAGGCACTGCGCTGGTGGCGGTGTCGTGGTCTCAGGTGTCGACGCGCGCTGGCATCGCCACGCTGATCTACACCCTGACCATCGTCGCGATGTTCGCCGTCAGCGGCACCTACCACCGGGTCACCTGGAAGTCGGCCACCGCGCGCACCTGGATGAAGCGTGCCGACCACTCGATGATCTTCGTGTTCATCGCGGGCAGTTACACCCCGTTCGCCCTTCTCGCGTTACCCGAGAGCAGCGGCATGACGCTGTTCTGGATCGTCTGGGGCGGTGCGACGGCCGGCGTCGCACTGAAGATGCTGTGGCCGTCGGCGCCGCGCTGGCTCGGGGTGCCGCTCTACATCCTGCTGGGCTGGGTGGCGGCCTGGTTCATCGGTCCGATCACCCACGGCGCAGGCGTCGCGGCGGTGGTGCTCCTGATCGTCGGCGGTGCGCTGTACAGCGTCGGCGGCGTGCTCTACGCGCTGAAATGGCCGAACCCATGGCCGACGACGTTCGGCCACCACGAGTTCTTCCACGCGTGCACGGCGGTCGCGGCGATCTGCCACTACGTCGCGATGTGGTTCGCCGTCTTCTGAGTGATTTCCGCGCGGCACACGACGCTGCGGGGCGGTCAGCGCGCCCGATTCGCTACAGCTGGGTGATGTTCTGCGGACCCCAGTAGGCCTTCATCGACGTGATCTTGCCGTCGCCGTCGAACGCCATCACCTCGATGGGCTCGATGCGCATCGCCCCGCCCACGGTGATGGCGAAGGCGAAGGCCGCCTCGTGTCCGCCTGCGCGGAAGCTCAGCAGTTCGGTCTTGATCTCCGTGCCACCCATACCCGAGTAGAACCCGGCGATGGCCTTCCGCCCGATGTGGACCTCGCCGCCGCCCACGGGATCTTCGAGGGTGGCGTCTTCGGCGTAGAGCGCAGCTACCTCGTCAGCGGTGCCACTGGACACGGTGTCGAGGTACCGCTGGACGAAACCCTGCAACACATCCGGCTCGAAACTCATGTGCGGGACGCTACACGGGGCGCCCGAGCGCGGCAGCAAGATCCTCGACGGTCGTGACGGGCATGTCGCAGGTCCTGCCACGGCACACGTACGCCGCGTCGGACCCACCCACCCGCGGCCGGTCGATCAGCAGCTCGGAGGAATTCTGCGGGCCGCCGACCACCACCGCCCCGCCCGGCGCCAGCCTGCGCGCGGCGTCGAGAAGCTCAGACGACGCCGGATCACACGCGACCGCAACCTGGATCGGGCCGCGCACCGCGGCTTCGGCGACCGCCAGCCAGTGCCCACTCGCGCGTGGCGCCCGGGCGAGCAGCACCGTCGCGTAGGCCAGTGTCGACTCGGCGGCGGCGGCGTACCGCTGCGCACGGTCCGCCGGGGCCAGATGTGCTGCCAGCTGGAGCGCTTCGGCGATCAGCGATGCTCCAGACGGGGTCGCACCGTCGAGCGGATCGGCGGGACGCATCACCAACTGTTCAGCGTCGTCGGCGACGTCGTACCAGCGTCCGTCCCGGTCCGGATCGGCGAAATGGTCCAGCGCCAGATCGAGCAGCATCATCGCGTCGTCGAGCCACGCCTGCTCGCCCGTCGCCTGGTGCAGGGTCAGCAGTCCGGTCGCCAGCGCCGCGTGGTCTTCCAGGATCGCCACGCTGTCCCCGACCTCGCCACCGAGGCTGGAACGCCTGAGTCGACCGTTCACCACGTGGAGGTCGAGGATGCGGCGCGCACAATGTGTTGCTGCGCTGAGCAATTCACGACGCCCGAGCCCGACTGCGGCTTCGGCGAGCGCGGTCACGGCCAACCCGTTCCACGCAGCGACGACCTTGTCGTCGCGCGCGGGCTGCGGCCGACGCGACCGCGATTCCAGTAGAGCGGTGCGCACCCGGTCGAACCGTGTGACGTCATCCGGGTCGCCGCGCAGCTGCAGCACCGATGCCCCGTCCTCGAACGTGCCCTCGACCGTCACCTCGAATAGCTCTGCGGCCCAACGCCCGTCGGTCTCACCGAGCACGTCTGTCAGCTGTCCGGGTGTCCAGACGTAGGTCGAGCCCTCCACCCCTGCGGCGTCGGCGTCCAGGGACGACACGAACATTCCGTCGCTGCGCAGCTCATCGAGCATGAACCTCGCGGTCGCGTCGGCGATCGTCATCGCCAACGGATCCCCGGTGGATCGGGCCCGGTGTGCGTAGACCCGCAACAGCTGGGCGTTGTCGTAGAGCATCTTCTCGAAGTGCGGCACCACCCAGGATTCGTCGACGCTGTAGCGGGCGAACCCTCCGGCGAGCTGGTCGTGGAGGCCGCCGCGCGCCATCGCCTCCGTCGCCCGCACGACCGCCGCCAGGGGCGCGCCGGAACCGGTGCGCTCGTGGTTGCGCAACAGCGCCTCCAGCAGAGCCGACGGCGGGAACTTCGGCGCACGGCCGAAGCCGCCGTTGGCGACGTCCTCGTCGCGCAGTACGGCCGCGACCGCGTCGTCGCACACCGTCGGCGCCACCGGCGGACCGCCTCCGGGCAGACCCGCGGCCATCGACCGGAGCTCATCGGCGATCCGGTCGGAGGTGTCCTCGACCTCGGCACGTCGGGTCCGCCACGTCTCGGTCACCGCGGCGAGCAGTTCCAGAAAGCTCGGCTTCGGGTAGTAGGTGCCGCAGAAGAACGGGCGGCCGTCGGGGGTCAGGAAGCAGGTCATCGGCCAGCCGCCCTGCCCGGTCAACGCCACCGTCGCGTTCATGTAGACCGCGTCCAGATCGGGACGCTCCTCGCGGTCGACCTTGATGCAGACGAAGTCCGAATTCATCACCTCGGCGACCTCACCGTCGTCGAAGGACTCGTGTGCCATGACGTGACACCAGTGACACGCCGCGTACCCGATCGACAGCAGGATCGGCACATCGCGCTGCGCCGCCAGGTCCAGCGCCTCAGCGGTCCACTGCTTCCAGTGCACCGGGTTGTCGGCATGTTGACGCAGGTAGGGACTCGTCGCCGTAGCGAGGGTGTTCAGCGGGGCGTCAGCCCGGCTCACGTTTCGTCCCGTCGGCGGGGTTCTCGGTGGTGAGGTCGGTGTCGATTCCGATGGTGCCGTCGTCGACGGCCTGGTCCGGTTCGGGATTGTCCCGGTCGAACGACTCCGGCAACCGCCGCAGGTGCCGGTTCATCGACCACACCAGCAGGAACACCGCGATCAGCAGAAACACGATCACGATCAGGCCGAACGGGCTGGCCTTGCCGAAGTCGGGACCGGTCTGCTGCGGACCGTCCTGAGCCAGCACCCCGCTCATCACTTCGATGCCGAACGTCATCACACTGCTCACCCGCGTCCCTCGATTCCGGCGAACAGGTCGGTCTCGGGCAGTCGCACCGGGACCCGCGACCGCGCCAACTCGTACTCCTCCGTCGACCAGAGACGCTGCTGCCACTCGATGGGCGTGCTGAAGAAGAAGCTGTTCGGATCGATCTGGGTGGCGTGCGCGAGCAGTGCCTCATCACGCTGGGCGAAATACTTCGAACATTCGATCCGGGTGGTCACCCGCTTGGCCAGCAGATCGTCGTCGGGATCCCACTTCTCCAGCCACTTCGCGAACGGGCCCTCCTGGCCGTGCTTGGCGAACTCGTCCTGCAGCACCTGCATGCGTTGCCGCAGGAACCCGTGGTTGTAGTACAGCTTGTGCACGTTCCACGGTTCGCCGGCGTCAGGGAACAGGTGGTGATCGGCGGCCGCTTCGTAGGCGGCGACGGACACCTGATGGCAGCGGATGTGGTCAGGGTGCGGATATCCGCCGTTCTCGTCGTAGGTGGTCATCACGTGGGGTTTGAAGTCACGGATCACCCGCACCAGCGCCTCGGTGGGGATCTCCAGCGGTTCGAGCGCGAAGCAGCCCTCCGGCAGCGGGGGCAGTGGATCACCTTCGGGCAGCCCGGAGTCGACGAAACCCAGCCAGTGGTGCTCGACCCCGAGGATCTCCGCGGCCCTGGCCATCTCGTCTCGACGGATCTCCGTCATCCGGCCGTGCACATCGGGCAGGTCCATCGCCGGATTGAGGATGTCGCCGCGCTCGCCACCGGTGAGGGTCACCACCATGACGCGCGCGCCCTCGTCGGCGTAGCGCGCCATGGTCGCCGCACCCTTGCTGGACTCATCGTCCGGGTGGGCGTGTACGGCCATCAACCGCAGTTCGCTCAACCTTTTCCCTCTTAGCTGCTCACCTGCACGGACACTCACGCTGACACTCACGCCTGAGTTCAACCACAACCTCTGGCCCTATAGTTCCAGTCCTAGTACACCCATTCGACCGACGGGCATGCAAAACGAGATGATCGAGCGTCCCACCGCCCGTTACGGACGGCAGCAGCTGCCCCGGCGTACGCGGCGCTGGATCGCCATCGGCTTCACCGTGCTGGTGGTCATCACCGGCGTGGCGATCGCCGCGGTGGCCTTCGTGCGATTCGGCGCCGGCGACGTCAAGGGTGAAGTGGCCGGTTACCGGATCGTCGATGGCAACACCGTGGAGGTGACGGTCAGCGTCACCCGGGACGATCCGTCCCAGCCCGTGGTGTGCATCATTCGGGCCCGCTCCTACGAGGGCATCGAAACCGGAAGGCGCGAGGTCCTGGTGACACCGTCGACGGCGGCGACGGTGCAGGTGACAGCCTTGGTGACGTCGAGCAGACCGCCCGCGGTCGGTGACGTCTACGGCTGCGGGAGCGACGTGCCGCCGTATCTGGTGGGCGGGTAGCGGCGCGGCCGCACAACAAACGTTCAACGCCCAAATCATGAAAACCGGGTATCCGTCCGGTGCTATCATGGAGCGATACACGGTTCCTGCTGGGGCCGTGTATTGCTGCATTTGGGCGCGCCGGATTGAGCGTCTGCGATCGCGGTAATACACGGAGGACGACTACCGGCGCCGTGTCAGAACTTCTCAGCGGCAAGCGCGGAAGCAACGACGACAGGAGCGCGACGACATGACCGACACTCAGGTCACCTGGTTGACCGAGGAGGCCTACGACCGGCTGAAGGCGGAGCTCGACCAGCTGATCGCCCACCGGCCGATCATCGCCGCAGAGATCAACGACCGCCGCGAAGAAGGCGATCTGCGGGAGAACGGCGGCTACCACGCCGCCCGCGAGCAGCAGGGCCAGGAAGAGGCCCGGATCCGTCAGCTGCAGGAACTGCTCAACAACGCCAAGGTGGGCGAGGCACCCAAGCAGTCCGGCGTGGCGCTTCCCGGCTCGGTGGTCAAGGTCTACTACGGCGAGGACGAGAACGAGACCGAGACGTTCCTGATCGCCACCCGCGAGCAGGGCGTCAGCGACGGCAAGCTCGAGGTCTACTCACCGAAGTCGCCGCTGGGCGAGGCCCTGATCGACGCCAAGGTCGGCGACGTTCGCACCTATCGGATCCCCAACGGCAACACCGTCACGGTGACACTCGTCAGCGCGGAGCCCTACCACTCCTGACCGGTGTGCCCCACCAGGTTCTGAGCGCCCGGGATACCCTCCAGCCCATGGCGCAGATCGCCGAGGACTTGTTCCTGCTGCTCGTCGACAACGCAGCCGCTTCACCCGGGCTGGACAGTCCGCGTCGAGAGCACGTGCTCGCCGCGGCCACCCTGCTCGACCTTGCGCACGCATGCCGTATCCGTCCGGCGGTCCAGGGCGAATCGGTTCCGCCGGGACGGTTGGTGGCGCTGAACGCCCCGGGGTTCACCGACCCTGTCACCGGACCCGCCTTCGAGTTGCTGCAGGCGCGGCCGCTGAAGCCGGGTGCGGCGATCAAGAAGCTCACGAAGCACACCCAGGGCCGACTGGTCGCGCACCTGGAGCAGACCGGGCAGGTTCGTCGAAGCACGTTGTCGGGCAAGCGGTTCAACCGCACGTCGACTTTTCCGTTGACCAGTCGGGATCGCGCCGGGCCGGCACGCGCAGCGCTGCTGTCCGCGCTGTTCGACCGGACGCCGCCGGCCCCGTCGACGGCTGCCATCATCACCGTCCTGCACGCTGCGGACGGACTCGGTGCGCTGCTCAGTCTCAACGACCGCGGGTGGCGCTGGGTGCACGCCCGCGCCGGCGAAATCGCCAGCGGCAGTTGGGTCGACGAGTCACCGACGGCACTGCCCGAGGTGAACCTCGCGGTCACCGCGGCCGCGGTCCGCCAGGCCCTGGCCGAACTCGTAAGGTCGTGATGCCGGTCATCGTCTTGCCCGACCCCATTCCGATGCGAGTTGCACAGCCTCGAACCAGCGGGCACGTTCGGCCTCACGCCGTGAATCCTCCATCGCCGGCAACCACTCGGCGGCGCGCTGCCAGTTCCGCCGCAGCACCGCTTTGTCCGGCCAGTACCCGGCGCTGAGGCCAGCGGCATAGGCAGCGCCGAGCGCCACCGTCTCGGTCATCATCGGACGCACCACGGGCACCCCGAGAAGGTCCGCCACCGTCTGCATGAGCAGGTTGTTGGAAGTCATTCCACCGTCGACAGCGAGCGATCGGGTCGACAGACCGGCATCGGAGTCCATTGCGTCGACGACGTCGCACACCTGGAATGCGACAGCCTCGAGGATCGCCCGGGCAAGGTGACCCCGACTCGTGTAACCGGTGAGACCCACAACGATCCCTTGCGCCGCGTGATCCCAGTACGGCGCAAGAAGTCCGGAGAAGGCGGGCACGATATAGCAGCCGCCGTTGTCGGCGACGGTGTTCGCGACGGTCTCGATCTCGGGAGAGGCGTCGATGAAACCCAGGGTGGTACGGCACCAGTCCACGAGAGCACCTGCTACCGCGATGGACCCTTCGAGCGCGTAGACCGGCGACTCGCCCTCGATCGCATAGGCGACCGTGCTGATCAACCCGTGGCTCGACGAGACGATGTCGGCACCAGTGTTGAGAAGCAGAAAGCTCCCGGTGCCGAAAGTGCACTTCGCCGCACCTGCGTCGAAGGCAGTCTGTCCGAACAGCGCCGCCTGCTGGTCGCCGATCAGCGCGGTCACCTCGATGCCTTCGATGGGATCCCGGGTGGCGCCGAAGTGGGCCAGGGTTGGTCTGATCTGCGGCAACATCTGAAGGGGAATGTCGAAGATCGCTAACAGTTCGTCATCCCAGTCGAGTGTCTGCAGGTTCATCAGCAGAGTCCGGCTCGCATTGGTGACGTCGGTGGCGTGCACGCCGCCGTCCACTCCTCCGGTCAGGTTCCACAGCAGCCAGCTGTCGATCGTGCCGAAAAGGATGTCGCCACGCTCAGCTCTCGGACGAAGGCTGGAATCCTGGTCGAACAGCCAGCGCATCCGCGGTCCGGAGAAATAGGTGGACAGTGGCAGACCGGTACGGGCAGTGATATCGGATGCGTCGAAGTCGCGGGCGATCCTGGTGATGATGTCCACGGTGCGCATGTCCTGCCAGACGATGGCGCGGTGCACCGGCCGTCCCGTGTGGCGGTCCCAGACGACTGTGGTTTCGCGCTGATTGGTGATTCCCAGCCCGATGATCTGGTCAGCGCCGATACCGGCGTCGGCGAGCGCCTCCGGGATGATCGAGCGGATCGTTTGCCAGATCTGTTCGGCGTCATGTTCGACATGCCCCGGACCGGGAAAGAACTGCTGGTGAGCGCGCTGGGCAATGGAAACCATATGGCCATGCCGGTCGAACACCATGCACCTGCTCGACGTCGTCCCCTGGTCCAGCGCGGCGACGTAGTACTCGGTCACTGACTCCTCCCGTGCCCGAGCTCACGGGAGATGGACCGGCCTGTGCGCACGACCAGCGTGACCAGCGCCTGGCGTGGTCGGCCACGCGGGTCACAGATCCGGTCGAGATGGCCGCCGACGCCGACCGCGGCCACGACCGATCCGTGCTGGTTGCGGATCGGGGCAGCCAGCGTGGCGATCTCGGGTTCACATTCTTCGACCTCACCGGCCCAGCCCTCGTCCCGCACGCCTGCCAGTTCCATGTCCAGCCGGGCCTTGTTGGTGATCGTGTGGAAGGTCAAGCCGTCGAGCACGACGCTGTCGATGCTGCGATACGCCCCAACATCGTGTGCCAGCAGAATCTTTCCCACCGCGGAGGCGTGCAACGGTGTTTCGGGTCCACCACCGAGGGATTTTTCGGTTGCGTTCGGCGGAACGATGCGGTGCACCGTCACGACGTGACCGTCGCGGAACGCCGCCACCTGGGTTGCCTCCCCCGATCGAGCGGCAAGAGCGTCGGTCCAGTTGATCGCGCGGGACCGAAGCAGATTGAGGTCGATCCGACTCGTCCCGAGCCGAAACAACAGTGGCGCGATCCGGTAGCGGGCGGTACCGGCTTCCTGTTCGGCGAAACCCACGGCCAGCAGAGTCTTCAACAGGCCGTGGGTTGTCCCCTTGGCCAGTCCGACGGCCTCGGCGACGCGCGCGAGGGTCAGGGGTTCCGGTTCGGCTGCCAGCACACGGATGATCGCGGCCGCTCGTTCTACCGACTGCACCGGCACGGACACCGACACAGCGTATCTCCGACCCGCCCCACCCGTTCGGCATTGCCGAACCCCGCCGGTTCGACCATGCCGAATCCGGGCCATTGGCCGGACTCACCCTGATCGCTAACGTCCGGTGAGATCGCGGTCACATCTCAGCCGAACCACTACTCAGATCACACAGACGATCAGGGGAGCCGGAATGACAACAGACGCACAGAAACAACCAACCATCGACCTGCCCTCCGCGGAGGAACGAGTTCCCTCCCTCGCCGGCGAGATGATGGCCGAGTTCTTCGGCACCATGGTCCTCATCCTGTTCGGGGTGGGCGTGGTCGCGCAGGTTGTTGCCGCCGACATCGGCGATCACGACAGCATCGCCTGGGCCTGGGGCCTGGGCGTCATGCTGGGCATCTACGTCGCGGGACGGATAAGTGGTGCACACATCAACCCGGCGGTGACCCTCGCACTGGCGCTCTTCCACGGCTTTCCCTGGCGCAAGGTGGCCCCCTATGCGACCGCGCAGGTGGCGGGGGCGTTCGTCGGCGCCCTGTTGGTGCGCTGGAACTACAGCGAGGTTCTCGCCAAGTTCGACCCGGGCCACACCATCAAGAGCCAGGGTGTGTTCTCCACACTCCCCGGAAATGGAACGCTGCCGGTCAGCGACCTGGGAGCGCTTCGGGATCAGATCATCGGCACCGCCATCCTGGTCTTGCTGGTCATCGCGATCACCGATGCCCGCAACTCGGCACCGCTGGCCAACCTGACACCGTTCATCGTCGGCCTACTGGTGGTGGCGATCGGTATGGCGTGGGGCACCAACGCCGGGTACGCCATCAACCCGGCACGTGATTTCGGCCCGCGGTTGGTGTCGTACCTGACCGGATACGACGGGGCATGGCGCGATCAGTACGGGAATCTGTACTTCTGGGTACCGATCCTCGGCCCGCTGATCGGCGCGGTCATCGGTGGAGCCCTGTACAAGTACTGCATCGCACGCTTTCTGCCCCACGAACCCCTTTCACCGACCAACCAGTAGTCGACACATCACACTGAAGGAGCAGCCATGCCTGAGTTCGTAGGCGCGATCGATCAAGGCACGACGAGTACTCGGTTCATGATCTTCGATCATGCCGGGAACGAAGTGAGCAAACATCAACTCGAGCACGAGCAGATCATGCCCCGACCCGGTTGGGTGGAGCACAACCCGGTGGAGATCTGGGAACGCTCCACGTCGGTGCTGCAGACCGCGATCAACAGCGCCAAGCTGCAGCCGAGTGACCTTGCGGCGCTTGGTATCACCAACCAGCGCGAGACCACCGTGGTGTGGAACAAGAAGACCGGGCGCCCGTACTACAACGCGATCGTGTGGCAGGACACCAGGACCGACAAGATCGCCACCGCCCTGGAGAGAGAGGGCAAGGGCGACGTGATCCGGGAGAAGGCCGGTCTGCCGCCGGCAACCTATTTCTCGGGCGGCAAGATCGCGTGGATTCTCGACAACGTTCCCGCAGCCCGCGCAGACGCCGAGAACGGTGACGCACTTTTTGGCAACACCGACTCATGGCTGCTGTGGAACCTCACCGGCGGAGTGGACGGCGGTATCCACGTCACCGACGTCACCAACGCCAGCCGGACGATGTTGATGAACCTGGAGACACTTGATTGGGACGATGAGTTGCTCGGGTTCTTCAACATCCCGCGGGCGATGCTGCCCCAGATCCGGCCGTCATCGGATCCGGACCTGTACGGGCGGACATGCTCGAGGACCCCCTACGGCGGAATCGCACTCAGCGGCGCTCTCGGCGACCAGCAGGCGGCGATGTTCGGCCAGGTCTGCTTCGCGCCGGGGGAAGCCAAGAACACCTACGGCACAGGCAACTTCCTGCTCCTCAACACCGGGACTGACCTGGTCCGCAGCAAGAACGGGCTGCTTACCACGGTGTGCTACCAGTTCGGCACCGATGCCCCCGTCTACGCGCTTGAAGGGTCCATCGCGGTAACTGGGTCGGCGGTGCAGTGGCTGCGCGACCAATTGGGGATCATCGCGGGCGCAAGCGAGGTGGAGACTCTGGCGCGCCAAGTCGAGGACAACGGCGGAATCTACTTCGTCCCAGCATTTTCGGGCCTGTTCGCCCCCTACTGGCGCAGCGATGCTCGCGGCGCCATCGTCGGCCTGAGCCGGTTCAACACCAACGCCCACCTCGCACGCGCCACCCTCGAATCGATCTGCTACCAGAGTCGTGACGTCGCCGAGGCCATGGAAGCAGATTCGGGTGTGCACCTCGAGGTGCTGAAGGTCGACGGCGGAGTGACGGCCAACAACCTGTGTATGCAACTTCAGGCAGACATCCTCGGCGTACCGGTCAGCCGCCCCGTCGTCGCCGAGACCACGGCGCTCGGTGCCGCCTACGCGGCCGGTCTGGCAGTGGGTTTCTGGAACGACACCGATGAGCTGCGCGAGAACTGGAACGAGTCCCGCCGCTGGACACCGGCCTGGAGCGTAGAGCAACGGACCGAGGGGTACGCCGGCTGGAAGAAAGCGGTCCAGCGGTCACTCGACTGGGTCGACGTCGGATGATGAGCCAGATCCACCAATTCGATTACAAAACACTGCTTTCCGAGGAGTCGACGACATGAGCACTGCACAACCCTTGAGCCCTTTTGAGCGTTCAGAGGCCCTACGCAGGCTGAGCACCGAAGAACTCGACATTCTTGTCATCGGTGGAGGGGTGGTCGGCGGCGGGGCCGCGCTCGACGCTGCCACGCGGGGCTTGAAGGTGGGACTGGTCGAGGCCCGAGACTACGCATCCGGCACGTCGAGCCGTTCCAGCAAGTTGTTCCACGGCGGGTTGCGCTATCTGGAGCAGTTCAATTTCGCCCTGGTATTCGAAGCGCTGCGTGAGCGCAGCCTGGTGTTGAACACGCTGTGCCCGCATCTGGCCCGCCCAGTGCCGTTCATCTATCCACTGGAGAAGAAAATCGACCGCGGCTACGTGGGGCTGGGTATCGGAGTCTACGACGTGATGGGTGCCGGACGCGGTGTGCCAGGCCATCATCGGCACCTGAGCCGGCGAAAAACCCTGGAGTCCTTCCCCTCCGGCAATCGATCCGCCATCCGCGGCGCTGTGCGTTTCTACGAGGGACAGGTCGATGACGCGCGGCACACCATGATGCTCTGCCGGACGGCAGCTCAGTTTGGTGCCTTGTGCGCGAACAGTGCGCGGGTCATCGGATTCCTTCGAGAAGGTGAGCGTGTGGTCGGAGCCACGGTGCGGGATCTGGAGAGTGGGCGCGAGTTCGACATCCGGGCCCGTGAGGTGATCAACGCCGCCGGGGTGTGGACCGACGAAATTCAGGAGATGGTCGGGGGCCGAGGACAATTCAAGGTGCGGGCATCCAAGGGGATTCACCTCGTGATCCCGAGGAACCGAATCAACTCGGCGACGGGAATCATCACCCGTACTGAGAAGAGCCTGCTGTTCATCATCCCGTGGGGCAGCCACTGGATCATCGGTACGACGGACACCGACTGGGACCTCGACCTCGCCCACCCCGCCGCCAGCCAAACCGACATCGATTACCTTTTGGCCCATGCGAACTCGCTGCTAGCCGATCCGCTCACCCGGGATGACGTCGTCGGGGTCTACGCCGGACTGCGGCCACTGCTCTCCGGAGAATCCGACTCGACCAGCAAGCTGTCGCGAGAGCACGCCGTCTCCAGTCCGGTGCGCGGCCTCACCGTGATCGCCGGAGGCAAGTACACGACCTACCGGGTCATGGCCGAAGACGCGGTGGACTCGGCGGTGCACGGACTCGAACGAAAGGTGCCGGCGTCCTGCACCGAACGCGTTCCGCTCGTCGGGGCCGACGGGTATGTCGCTGCGTGGAATTCGCGCCGGTTGACCGCGGACCGGGTGGGTCTGCGAGAATCCACGATCGAGCATCTGCTGGGGCGCTACGGCACGCTGATCACCGAGCTGCTGGAACTGATCGAGAAGCAGCCAGAACTCGGCGAGTCCCTCGCCGGTGCCGACGAGTATCTCAAGGTGGAGGCGTACTACGCCGCCAGCCACGAGGGTGCTCGGCATCTGGAGGATGTACTCACCCGACGCACCCGGATCTCGATCGAGGTCCCCGACCGGGGCATCGCCGCCGCCCGCGAGATCGCCGAATTGATCGCACCGGTGCTGGACTGGGACGACACCGACATCGCGCGTGAACTCGAACATTACGACGCGCGGGTCGCCGCAGAGAGGGATTCCCAGCACCAGGCAGACGACCTGACTGCCGACGCGTCCCGACTCGGCGCCCCCGATGTCCGCCTCGGAACGTCGCAGCAGAGCGGGGGTCTGTGATGGTGCAGAGCGAGGCCACGGTGCTGCACATGCGCCCGGACCGCAACCTGGCGCTGGAACTGGTCCGCGTCACGGAGTCCGGTGCGATGGCGGCGGGCCGCTGGGTCGGCCGCGGCGACAAGGAAGGCGGCGACGGCGCAGCGGTCAACGCGATGCGCCAACTCGTCAGCACGGTCGCGATGCGCGGCGTCGTCGTCATCGGTGAGGGCGAGAAGGACAAGGCCCCGATGCTGTTCAACGGTGAGGAGGTCGGCAACGGCGACGGACCCGAATGCGACTTCGCGGTCGACCCGGTTGACGGCACCACGCTGATGGCCAAGGGCATGCCCAACGCGATCTCAGTGCTGGCGGTCTCCGAGCGTGGCAGCATGTTCGACCCGTCCGCGGTGTTCTACATGGAGAAGATCGCTGTCGGTCCGGACGCAGCCGACGTCATCGACATCACCGCGCCCGTTGCGGAGAACGTGCGCCGGGTCGCCAAGGCGAAAAAGCTTTCGGTGTCGGATATCGCCGTGTGCATTCTCGACAGACCCCGACACAGTGCGCTGATCGAACAGGTCCGCGACACGGGGGCCCGAATCCGGCTGATCGCCGACGGCGACGTCGCCGGAGCTATTGCGGCCGCGCGTCCGGACTCCGGCACCGACATGCTGATCGGCACCGGAGGGACCCCCGAAGGCATCATCGCCGCCGCCGCGATGCGCTGTATGGGCGGCGCTCTACAGGGAAGGCTCGCGCCGAAGGATGATGCGGAACGTCAGCGCGCGATCGACCACGGGCACGATCTGGATCGCGTGCTGCTCACCGAGGACCTCGTCGCCGGCGAGAACGTGTTCTTCACCGCCACCGGTATCACCGACAGCGATCTTGTGCGCGGTGTCCGGTACAGCGGTGGCGGCGCCCATACGCAGTCAATCGTGATGCGCGCGAAATCGGGCACCGTCCGGATCATCGACGCTTTTCACAGCCTGTCGAAATTGCAGGAGTTCGTCTAACTCTGCGGCAACGAGCCCAGCGCCTGCTCGACATCGCCGAGCAGATCGGCAGCGTCTTCGATACCGACCGACAGTCGCACCAGGTCGTCGGGCACCTCGAGTTGGGATCCGGCGGTCGAGGCGTGCGTCATGGCACCGGGATACTCGATCAGTGACTCGACGCCGCCCAGAGACTCGGCGAGGATGAAAATCTCTGTGCGAGCACAGAAGTCCCGTGCCGCCTGGGGCCCGCCACGAAGCCGGACCGACACCATCCCCCCGAAGCCGCTCATCTGCCGGGCGGCGACGTCGTGGTTGGGATGGCTCGGCAGCCCCGGGTAGAGCACCGTGTCGATGGCGGGGTGCCCGTCGAGGAACTCGGCGATCAGGGCCGCGTTGTCGCTGTGGCGCTGCATCCGCAACGGCAGCGTCTTGAGTCCCCGCATCGTCAGGTAGGCGTCGAACGGACCCGGCACCGCACCCGCACCGTTCTGCAGGAACGCGAATGCCTCATCGAGGCCGTCGTCGTTGGTCAGAAGCGCCCCGCCGACCACGTCCGAGTGCCCTCCGATGTACTTGGTCGTCGAGTGCAGCACGATGTCGGCGCCCAGCGACAAGGGCTGCTGCAGCGCCGGCGACGCGAAGGTGTTGTCGACCAGGACCTTGGGCTTCGTCCCGGACTCCGCGGCCAGCGTGGCGATCGCACCGATGTCGGCGATCGACAGCAGCGGGTTGGTCGGTGTCTCGACCCAGATCAGCTTCGTGCGGTCGGTGAGGGCCGCGCGGACCGCGTCCAGGTCCGGAAGCGCCACGGCGGTGTAACTGATCCCCCACAGCGTGAAGACCTTGTCGATGAGCCGGAACGTGCCGCCGTAGGCGTCGTCGGGGATCACCACGTGATCGCCGGGCCGCAGCAGTGCCCGCAGGGCGCAGTCGGTGGCGGCCATCCCGGAACTGAACGCCCGGGCGTAGGAGGCGGACTCCACCGCCGCCAGCGACGCTTCCAGGGCGGCCCGGGTCGGGTTGCCGGTGCGTGCGTATTCGAATCCCCCGCGCAGGCCGCCGACGCCGTCTTGGGCGAACGTCGAGCTGGCATAGATCGGCGCATTGACCACGCCTGTGGCGGGGTCAGGCCGGTAACCGGCGTGAATGGCCTTGGTGGCCGGTCCGTAGGCCCGGTAGTGATCGGCCGCGCTGCGCTTCTCGCTCATGGTCGATCAGGGTAGCCGGGAACGCCGGTTGGTCGTCGGAGAGGCACCGGCTCCTGATGGTGCCTCTCCGACGAACGTCGCCTAGTACTGCGTCGGTCCGGATCCGGGTGGTAGCGGCTGCGGGTTGAGCGGGACACACACCGTGGTCATGATCTTGTCGGCCAACGTCTGACGCTTGCTGTCCCACAGCGGGAACAGGTAGCCGATGTAGCAGATGATCGCATCCACGAAGTGGGCCAGCTGACGCACCACCGAAAGGCCGAAACCGATGGGCTGCCAGGTCTTCTCACTGACCACCTTGAACTTCATCACCGACTTGCCGATGCTCGATCCGGTGGTGCCCTGGCGGTAGCCGTAGTTCCAGACGACGAACGCCAGCGCCAGCACGGAGCCCAGGAACGACACCACCGAGCCGACGACCGAATAGCTCGAGGTGCACGCGACACCGCTGCCGTAGGTGACGCATTCGTTGTCGCCGGTGAGGATCGCGATGCCCTGGGCGATGCCCACGACGATCAACACCGGGAGGTAGTCGATGAACCAGGCTGCCACGCGCGTGATCCACGAGGTGTACGCCTCCTTGGGCAGTGCCGGCCCGGACTGCGATGCGTAGCCTGAGGACTGTTGCGGCGGCGGGAAACCACCCGGCGGTGGGTAATTGCCTTGCGGCGGTGGCGGATAACCGCCCTGGGGCGGTGGGGGGTAACCGCCCGACGGCGGATAGTTCCCCTGCGGCGGCGGCGGATAACCACCCGGGGGCGGCGGCGGGAAACCACCCGGCGGCGGCGGATTGTCTGTCATCGATTCTCCTTATATTCGTCTTCGGCTAGCGGGATGCAGACCGTAGTCATGACCTTGTCGGCGATCGTCTGGCGCTTTGCGTCCCACAGTGGCCACAGGAAGCCGATGTAGCAGATCACCGCATCGAGCAGGTGGGCCACTTGGCGCACGATCGAAAGACCGAAACCGATTGGCTGCCAAGTCTTTTCACTGATCACCTTGAACTTCACGATCGACTTGCCGATACTCGAGCCCGTCGTACCCTGCCGGTAGCCGAAGTTCCAGATGACGTAGCCGAGGATCACGATGCCGGCGGCGGCGACCGCGAGCTGACCGGGCGTGGAGGCACCGGTGGCGCAGAACTCGCCGAGATCGAACTCGGAGGTGTCGGTGACACACACCGTCTCCTGGGTGCCCGCCAGAATCCCCCAGGCGATGGCCTGCACGAGCAACACCGGGATGATGTCGATGACCCACGCGACCACCCGGTTGAGCCACGGCGTGTACGACCCCTGCGACGGACCCGGCCCTGCCCCCGGCGGGACGTATCCGCCATGCTGCGACGGGTAACCGCCCCCTGGTGGAGGCGGGTGACTCCCCGGCGGCGGTTGATCGGTCATGGACGCCTTTCAGCGCTGTACCAACTGGGAACAAGCGTGCTTACGATACCTGAGAAACACCTGGGAGCAGCGTTTTCACGCGTGAAAATGATCTTGGTCCCGTGCGGTGTCCGGGTTTGCCAGATCCAGCGCGAGCGGTCAGCTGTGAGCGTTGCCGTCGGACAGGAATCCCAGGAGGTCGTGCCGGGTGAGCACCCCGACCGGCTTGCCTTCCTCGACCACCATCACCGCGTCGCATTCGCGCAGGGACTTGGCCGCGGTGCTCACGAGTTCTCCCGCCCCGAGCAACGGGAGCGCCGGGCTCATGTGCTGGGCGACGGCGTCGGCCAACTTGGCACGCCCCTCGAACACTGCCGACAGGAGTTCCCGCTCGGACACACTGCCCGCCACCTCCCCTGCCATGACCGGGGGTTCGGCGCCGACCACGGGCATCTGCGACACCCCGTACTCGCGCAGGATCCCGATGGCGTCGCGCACCGTCTCCGACGGATGGGTGTGGACGAGGTCCGGGAGTCCGCCGGACTTGCCGCGCAGCACGTCGCCGACCGTCGATTCCTGGACCGAACCGTCCAGGCGACTGCGCAGGAACCCGTAGGACGACATCCAGTCGTCGTTGAAAACCTTTGAGAGGTAACCGCGCCCGCCGTCGGGAAGCAGGACCACGACCAGCGCATCCGGACCCGCGCGTTCAGCCACCCTGATCGCCGCGACCGCGGCCATCCCGCACGATCCGCCGACGAGCAGTGCTTCCTCGCGCGCCAGCCGACGAGTCATCTCGAAGGAGTCGGCATCGGACACCGCGATGATCTCGTCGGGTACCGCAGGGTCGTAGGCCGACGGCCAGAAATCCTCGCCCACGCCCTCGACCAGGTAGGGGCGGCCGGTTCCGCCGGAGTAGACCGAACCTTCGGGGTCCGCCCCGATCACCTTGACCCGGCCGTCGGACACCTCTTTGAGGTAACGGCCGGCGCCGGTGATGGTGCCGCCGGTGCCCACGCCGGCGACGAAGTGGGTCACCTTGCCGTCGGTGTCGGCCCAGATCTCGGGGCCGGTCGTCTCGTAGTGGCTTTCGGGCCCCATCGGATTGGAGTACTGGTCGGGCTTCCAGGCGCCGTCCACCTCCTGCACAAGCCGGTCGGACACGCTGTAGTAACTGTCGGGATGGTCCGGCGGGACGGCCGTCGGGCAGACGACGACGTCCGCTCCGTACGCGCGCAGGACGTTGCGCTTGTCCTCGCTGACCTTGTCGGGGCAGACGAAGATGCACTTGTAGCCGCGCTGCTGGGCGACCAGCGCCAGCCCGACACCGGTGTTTCCCGAGGTCGGTTCGACGATGGTGCCACCGGGCCGGAGCTCGCCACTGGCCTCGGCGGCGTCGATCATCTTGACCGCGATGCGGTCTTTGGCGCTGCCACCGGGGTTGAGGTACTCGATTTTGGCCGCCACGACACCCGACCCCGGAGGGACCACCGAGTTCAGCTGTACCAGAGGGGTATTGCCGATGAGCTCACTGACGTGCCGGGCGATCCGCATACGTCCATCGTGTCAGGCCCGGCGGACGACTACCAGGTGGCCTCTCTGATGTACTCACCGATCTGGCGTAGCGACCGGCCTGCCTCCGACACCGCGGGCGCCCCGAGCTGGAAGACATGCATCTGACCAGGCCAGATACGGATCTCCACCGGGACCCCTGCGGCGGCCAGCAGACGCGCCGCTTTCCGGGCGTCGCTGAGCAGGACCTCGGACCCGGAGACGTGGATCAGAGTGCGCGGCAGTCCCGGCTCGATGTGGTCGAGCGGCTCGTAGATCTCCTCGGGCCGGCCGTCTTCGATGTTGCGGCTCGCCGCTTCGCCGATCAGCTCGACGAGCGCGTGGAAGGCCTTGTGCGGGAACATCACATCGGTGCGGACGTTCGGGTGGTCCGCGCGGGCCTCGTTGTCGATCTCGAACAGCGGCGACATGGTGGCGATGGCGGCGGGCGATTCACCCTCGTAGCCGTTGATGCCCTCGACGTGCAGCCGCTCAGCGAGCGCCAGCGACAGATAGCCGCCCGCCGAATCACCCGCCAGCACGATCTGATCGGGTTCGTAGCCGGTTTCCCGGAGCCACTTGTACGCGTCGTGGCAGTCGTCGAGCGCGGTACCGACCGAGTGTTTCGGGATCATCCGATAGTTGACGACCAGCACGGGGCTGTCCGCGTACTTCGACAGGGCCGTCACCAGGCGACCATGGGTGTTGACGCCGCAGGTCAGGAACGCCCCACCGTGCATGTAGAGAATGACGCTGCGCTTGCCGTCCGCCGGCAGGACACCGGCGGCGCGCACCAGCTGAGCGGTGCAGTGCGGAAGCGAGATGGTGGCACGCACGGTGCCGGGGGCGGGCCGCATGATCCGGGCGGCGAAGTCCACCAGGCCCCACGGCCACGGCGCCCTGGGGGCGTAGCTGCCGATGGTCAATGCCGGCTTGACGGTCAGAAGGGCGGCCAGGCCCATCAGCCGGCCCGCGATGCTCGGGCCGTCCTCGACGACCTCGACGGGAGCGCCGTCACTGACCGGGAATCGGCGAGGCTTATGCCCTCTGCCAGGCCTGACACCAAGATGCGAAGAGCTGGGGACCTTACTCGGTGCCGTCATCGCCACCACTTCCTACGCCGTTGTAGAGCCGGAGTGTGTTGAGTTACTCAGCCAACCTCGAAACTTAGCTTGGCACATGTAACCACTATCACAATTCATTAAACGTTTTTGGTACCGGAGTTGATACCGCACCGTGATCGCCGATCCGCAGCGCCGCCGGTGAAACCGTCGCGGACCGCTCTAGACTGGGCCGCGTGGGCATCCGTGCACCGCGTCGGTCGGCCGTCGCTCTGGCGGCTGCGGCAACGCTCGCGTCGACAGGTTCCGCCTACGTCGGAGCCCGCAATCTGCTGAGTGGGCAAGCCGAGCAGGCGCGCCAGGTCATACCAAAGTCATGGGACGTGCCGCCCCGCGCCGACGGGGTCTACTCACCCGGCGGCGGGCCCGTGGAGCGCTGGCACCGGGGGGTGCCGTTCGACCTGCACCTGATGATCTTCGGCGATTCCACCGCCACCGGCTACGGCTGCACCAGCGGTGACGAGGTGCCCGGTGTGTTGCTCGCCAGGGGGTTGGCCGAGGAGTCGGGGAAGCGGATCCGACTCAGCACGAAGGCGATCGTGGGGGCGACGTCTAAAGGTCTGTCCGGTCAGATCGACGCCATGTTCGTCGCCGGTCCCCCGCCGGACGCCGCGGTCATCATGATCGGCGCCAACGACATCACCAAACCCAACGGCGTGGGACCTTCGGCACGACGACTCGGCCGGGCGGTGCAGCGGTTGCGCAGCAGCGGCGCGGTGGTCGCGGTCGGCACCTGTCCGGACTTCGGCGTCATCACCGCGATTCCGCAGCCCCTGCGGTGGGTCGCCCGAGGACGAGGGCTTCGGCTGGCACGCGCGCAGGCGGCCGAGGTGCGGGCGGCCGGCGGCACCCCGGTGCCTTTCTCCGACCTGTTGGCGCCGCACTTCTACAAGACCCCTGAGCTGCTGTTCTCGCAGGACATGTTCCATCCGTCGGCCGCAGGCTACGAGCTCGCCGCCAAACAGTTGTTGCCGGCGCTGTGTATTGCGCTGGGCGAGTTCGTCTCTGGGATGCCGGACGAAAGGGCTCTGGAGTCGAGGGTGGCCGAGGGCAGTTCGCTGCTCGCGCGCATCGGCGGGTTGAGCCGACTGTGGCGGCGCTCGACCGGGGTCCCCGCTCCGGTCGTGGTGGCCGCGGGCTAGGTTCTGTGTAGTTTCCGATCCGCCAGTCGCTCGATCACCAAGGAGCCGTCATGCCCGAGGCCGTCATCGTCGCCACCGCACGTTCACCCATCGGCCGAGCAGGCAAGGGCTCGCTGGTCTCCATGCGCCCTGACGATCTCGCCGCGCAGATGGTCAAGGCCGCCCTGGACAAGGTGCCCGGCCTCGATCCCCGCGAGATCGACGACCTGATGATGGGCTGCGGTCAGCCCGCCGGCGAGGCCGGTTACAACATCGCTCGCGCGGTGGCCGTGGAGCTCGGTTACGACTTCCTGCCCGGCACCACCGTCAACCGCTACTGCTCGTCGTCGCTGCAGACCACCAGGATGGCCTTCCACGCGATCAAGGCCGGCGAGGGTGACGCGTTCATCTCCGCCGGGGTGGAGACGGTCTCGCGATTCGGCAAGGGTGCCGCCGACGGTGCGCCGGACTCCAAGAACCCGGTCTTCGCCGAGGCGCAGGCACGCTCGGAGCAGGCCGCGGCAGGTGCCGACGAATGGCACGACCCGCGCGACGACGGCAACCTTCCCGACGTCTACATCGCGATGGGGCAGACCGCCGAGAATGTCGCGCTGCACACCGGTATCAGCCGCGAGGATCAGGACCACTGGGGCGTGCGGTCGCAGAACCGCGCCGAGGAAGCCATCAACAGCGGCTTCTTCGCCCGGGAGATCTCGCCGGTGACCTTGCCCGACGGCACGGTCGTGTCGACCGATGACGGCCCCCGCGCCGGCACCACCTACGAAAAGATCAGCCAGCTCAAGCCGGTGTTCCGGCCCAACGGCACCATCACTGCCGGCAACGCGTGCCCGCTCAACGACGGCGCTGCCGCGGTCGTGATCATGAGCGACACCAAGGCCAAGGCGCTCGGACTGACGCCGCTGGCGCGCATCGTGTCGACGGCTGTGACCGGTCTGTCCCCGGAGATCATGGGCCTGGGCCCGATCGAGGCCGTCAAGAAGGCGCTGGCCAACGCCAAGATGAGCATCGCCGACATCGATCTGTACGAGATCAACGAGGCGTTCGCGGTGCAGGTGCTCGGCTCCGCCCGGGAACTGGGCATGGACGAGGACAAGCTCAACGTCTCCGGCGGCGCCATCGCGCTGGGCCACCCGTTCGGCATGACGGGCGCCCGCATCACCGCCACCCTGCTGAACAACCTGGCCACCCACGACAAGACGTTCGGCGTCGAGTCGATGTGTGTCGGTGGCGGGCAGGGCATGGCGATGGTCGTCGAGCGGCTGGCCTGATGTCTCGGCGTTGAGACTGAGACAGCGGCGCGAAAGTGCGAGTAGCGACCGCCCGCATCTCAGTCTCAACGCAATGAACGCACGAAAGAGGGGCGCCCACACCGTGGACGCCCCTCTTTCGTTGTCTAGCGCTAGTCGCTGTTGAAGTAGCTCAGCAGGCGCAGGATCTCGATGTACAGCCACACCAGGGTGACGGTCAGGCCGAGGGCAACGCCCCATGCCGCCTTGGCCGGCGCACCGGCACGGATCAGCTGGTCGGCCGAGTCGAAATCGATCAGGAACATGAACGCTGCCAGGCCGATGCACACCAGCGAGAAGATGATCGCCAGCGGGCCACCGCTACGCAGTCCGAAGCCCTCGCCGCCGCCGACTCCGAAGATCGCGAGCACGAAGTTGAGCAGGGCGATGGCGATCACGCCGAACATCGCGGCGATGAGCATCCGGGTGAACTTCGGCGTGACGCGGATGGCGCCGGTCTTGTAGACGACGAGCATGCCGAAGAACACGCCGATGGTGCCGAAGATCGCCTGCGCGATCATCCCGGGTCCGCCCGTTGACACCAGGTTGGCGAACAGGAACGACGCGGCGCCGACGAAGAGGCCTTCGAGCGCGGCGTAGCTCAGCACGATCGCCGGGTTGTCCTGCTTGCGACCGAACGTCGCGACCAGGATCAGCGCCAGACCGCCGAGACCGCCGACGAGCACGAACGGCATCATCAAGCCGACGTTCGACGACACGAGGAAGTACGAGACGATCGCGACGACAGTCAGGACGCCCAGTGAAGTGGCGGTCTTGGTGACGACGTCGTCGATGGTCATCGGCCGGGTGTCGACCGCTCGCTGATCCTGATACGGCTGAGCCGCGTAGGGATCCGCATGTACCGCTGCCGCCGCGCCTCCGGCGGCTCCGGTACCGAATTGCGCGTATCCGCCCTGCCCCTTGGGCAGCGAACGGAATACCGGGTTGCTGCTTTCGCGCACCGTCGTTCCTCTCCTGTGCTGGTGTCGACCTATGACGAACATTCCGTCAACGTGTGAGGGCCCCAGCCGGTTCCCGCGCATCGCGACGGCCTGCTCCCAGGCCCTTCACAGGAAACCTTACCTGGGCCGACTCTCCCTTGAGCAACGAACTACATTGCATTCCGTGGTCGATAACGAGGATGTCCTAGTATCTGTGGACCGTGGCGTGGGTCTGCTCACGCTGAACCGGCCCAAGGCGATCAATTCCCTGACCCACTCGATGGTCGGTCGGATCTCGGCGGCGCTGTCCATGTGGGAGCACGACGACGCGGTCCGCGCGGTCGTCGTCTCCGGCGCGGGTGACCGCGGGCTGTGCGCGGGCGGCGACGTCGTCGCGATCTATCACGACGCCAAGGTCGGCGGCGCCGCGACGCGGCAGTTCTGGCACGACGAATACCTGCTCAACGCCTACATCGGGCGCTATCCCAAACCGTATGTGGCGCTGATGAACGGCATCACGATGGGCGGCGGCGTGGGTCTGAGCGCACACGGCAGCGTCCGCGTCGTCACCGAGACGACCAAGATGGCGATGCCCGAGGTCGGTATCGGGTTCATCCCTGACGTCGGAGGCACGTTCATCCTGGCGCGCACCCCCGGCCTACTGGGCGTCCACGCCGCCCTCACGGGTGCGCCGTTCACCGGCGCCGACGCCATCGCGATGGGCTTCGCCGATCACTTCGTGCCCCACGATCGTCTCGACGCCTTCACCGAGGCGATCCTCGCCGACGGCATCGACAGTGCAGTCGCCGCTTGTGCCGTGGACCCGCCGCCGAGTCCCCTGCTCGCCCAGCGGGAGTGGATCGACCGCTGCTATGCGGGCGAGACCGTCGCCGACATCGTCGCCGCACTGCGGGACCACGCTGCGGCAGGGCAGATGGGCGGCTCAGCCGCCGGCGACGCCGCCGACCTGATCACATCCCGATCCCCCGTCGCGGTGTCGGTGGCGTTGGAGGCGGTGCGGCGGGCGGCGAACCTTCCGACGCTCGAAGACGCACTGCGCCAGGAATTCCGGACAGCGTGCGGCGCCCTGCGCTCGCATGATCTGGTCGAGGGCATCCGGGCACTGCTCATCGACAAGGACCGCAAGCCCCAATGGTCACCGGCGTCGCTGCCTCTGGTCACCCCCGCGGACGTCGACGCGTATTTTGTTTCAGCCGATCCCGACCTGACCTTCGACCACTGACACCCACAGGAGTAGCGATGACGTCCGACAACTACGAGACGATTCTGGTCACCCGCGAGGGCCGCGTTGCCACCATCACCCTGAACCGGCCGAAGGCCCTCAACGCGCTCAACAGCCAGGTGATGGCCGAAGTCACCACCGCCGCAGCCGAACTCGACGCCGACCCGGGTGTCGGCGCGATCATCCTCACCGGCAATGAGAAGGCCTTCGCGGCCGGGGCCGACATCAAGGAGATGGCGAACCTGTCGTTCGCCGAGGTGTTCGCATCCGATTTCTTCGCCGCCTGGGGCAAGTTCGCCGCGACCCGCACACCCACCATCGCGGCGGTGTCGGGGTACGCGCTCGGCGGTGGCTGCGAACTGGCGATGATGTGCGACATCCTGATCGCGGCGGACACCGCCAAGTTCGGCCAGCCCGAGATCAAGCTGGGGGTGCTGCCGGGCATGGGTGGGTCGCAAAGACTGACGCGCGCGATCGGCAAGGCCAAAGCCATGGACCTGATCCTGACCGGTCGCAACATGGGCGCCGAGGAAGCCGAGCGTGCCGGTCTCGTGTCCCGCGTCGTGGCTGCCGACGCGCTGCTCGACGAAGCCAATTCCGTCGCCGAGACGATTGCCGGGATGTCGCTGTCGGCGTCGCGGATGGCCAAGGAAGCAGTCAGCCGGGCATTCGAGACCACGCTGTCGGAGGGGCTGCTCTACGAGCGTCGACTGTTTCACTCCGCGTTCGCAACCGACGACCAGACCGAGGGCATGAACGCCTTCACCGAGAAGCGGGCCGCGAACTTCACACACCGCTAAAGTTCGTTCGTGACCGATACCGGTAAGGGCGCCGTAGCGACCGAAGACGCAACGCCGGAAGACCTGAAACCGGCGCCGCCGGCGAGGAAGGCCTGGTGGGTTCGGCGCTATACGTTCACCGGCACCGCTGTCGGTCTGGTTTTCCTGTATTTCTCCCTGACGCCGTCGCTGCTGCCCCGCGGCCCGCTGTTCCAGGGGCTGGTCAGCGGCGGCGCGGGCGCGATCGGCTACGCCATCGGGGTTTTTGCGGTCTGGCTGGTGCGCTACATGCTCTCGAAGGAGTCGACTCCGGCCGCGCCGCGCTGGGCGTGGCTGGTTCTCGTCGGGATCGGCGTCGTCGGCATGACGCTGATGATCATCTGGTTCCACGGCTGGCAGGACGACGTCCGCGACCTCATGGGAGTGCCCCGGCTGGGGTTCTGGGACCATCCGCTGGCCGCGGCGCTGTCGCTGATCACTCTGTTCGTGCTCGTCGAGATCGGCCAGCTGGTCGGCAAGCTGGTGCGCTTCCTGGTGCGCCAACTCGATCGCATTGCCCCGCCGCGGGTTTCGGCTGTCGTCACGGTCGTCCTGTTGCTCGCACTGACCGTCGCACTGCTCAACGGCATCGTCGTGCGATTCGCGATGAGCACCATCAACAGCACATTCGCCGCGGTCAACGACGAAACCGATCCCGACTTCGCCGCGCCGGAGACCGCCCTTCGCTCCGGCGGGCCCGAGTCGCTTGTCAGCTGGGAGTCACTGGGCCATCAGGGCCGCATCTTCATCGACGGTGGCCCCACGGTCGAACAGCTGGCCGAGTTCAACGGGAGTCCCGCGGTCGAGCCGATCCGCGCCTACGCGGGTCTGAACTCCGCGGACGGCATCAAAGAGACCGCCGAGTTGGCCGCTCGAGAGTTGCAGCGCACCGGCGGTCTGGACCGCGCTATCGTGGCGGTCGCCACCACCACCGGTACCGGCTGGATCAACGCCGCCGAGGCCGCCGCGTTGGAGTACATGTACAACGGCGACACCGCGATCGTCAGCATGCAGTACTCGTTTCTGCCCAGTTGGCTGTCGTTCCTCGTCGACAAGGAGAACGCCCGCCAGGCCGGCCAAGCGCTGTTCGAGGCCGTCGACGAACTGATCCGCGAGATGCCCGAGGCGCAGCGGCCGCAGTTGGTGGTCTTCGGCGAGAGCCTCGGCTCCTTCGGCGGCGAGGCACCGTTCCTGGCATTGAACAACCTCATCGCCCGAACCGACGGTGCGCTGTTCAGCGGGCCCACATTCAACAACACGATCTGGACGGATCTGACCCGCAACCGTGATCCCGGCTCCCCGGAGTGGCTGCCGATCTACGACAGCGGCGAGAACGTCCGATTCGTCGCCGAGGCTCGCGACCTCCAACGCCCACCCGACCCGTGGGGGCTACCGCGGGTCGTGTACCTGCAACACGCCTCTGATCCGATCGCGTGGTGGAACCCGGATCTGCTGTTCGCCGAGCCGGATTGGCTGCGCGAACCGCGCGGCTACGACGTGTCCCCGGACATGGAGTGGATTCCCATCGTCACGTTCCTGCAGGTGTCAGCGGACATGGCGGTGGCGGTCAACGTCCCCGACGGCCACGGCCACGTGTATGTCAGGAACGTCGCCGATGCGTGGGCGGCGATCCTGTCCCCGCCGGGATGGACGCAGGAGAAGACCGAGAAACTGCGCCCGATGCTACGCAGCAACGAGAGCTCTTAGTTCAGAACCACTTTGAGCGCGTGGTAGCCGCCGATCACATCGGTGGCCCGATGCAGTCCGAGTTCTTTCAGCGATGCGGCGGCCAGGCTGGAGGTATATCCCTCCGAGCACAGGATGACCCATTCGACATCGTCGTCGACGGCCTGCGGCATCCGCGCGTCGCTGGTGGGATCACAGCGCCATTCCAGGACGTTGCGTTCGACGATCAGAGCGCCGGCCACCTCGCCTTCGGCGGCACGCTGCGCGGCGGGACGGATGTCGACCAGCAGGGCGCCGCGGGCCAGCGCTGCGGGCACCTCCTCGGCCGACAGTCTGGTCAACGTGGCGCGGGCGTCGTCGAGGATCGCGTCGATGCGGCTGGGCACTAGGTTGCCTCCGGATGATCGGTCAGTTCGGTTCGGTTGCGGCGCAATGTATTGCCGTCGGTGACGTCGTAGTACGACATGGCGGTCAGTGGCGGCGAGTACGCGTGCACGCTCAACGTCGGAGCTGTGACCACCGGGCCTGCAGAAACCTCCTCGCGGGCCCACACGACATCGTGCACCCAACCGAGCGGGAACGCCGCCTGATCACCTGCCGTCAGCCTCCGCTTACGCAGAGACTTTCCGTCCCAACGGGTTTCGTCCAGAGAACCGGAGATCACGGTCAGCGCGCCGAGGGAGCCGCTGTGGTCGTGCAACTCGGTCGAGCGGTCCGGAACCCAGCTGATCAGCCAGACGTCCAGTTCGTCGTCGCCGTGCAACCGGGTGAACCACCGCTCCGTGGCCGGCGGCCCGCCGGGCGGTAGGAGATGGTCGAACCGGCGGCCGAGAACGTCGTCGGCGAATCGGTCGGTGACATGCAGTAGATCGGCGAGACGCAGCCGCGTAGGCGCGAGAACCATGAAGAACTCCAGAGACGGACGAAGGATTCAGGGGGCAGGCGGTCAGGCCTGACAACACTCCAGAAACCGGGTCCCGTCGTTCATGGCGGCCAGTGTTGCATAGATTGGCGGGATGCGCAGGCACCCACTTCGCGCCGTGTGCGCCGCCGCCGCCGGTTTGGTGATTCTCTCCGGTTGCTCGTCGGGCACCGAGCCGGAGGCGACGTCGTCGTCACCGGCAGCGACGTCCACGTCACCGTCAGACACTCCGACGTCGGTGGCCCCCGGTGAAGTCGGGGTGTCCCCGGGCGGGGTGACGACGGCCGTCGGTGCTCCCGCGGAGTCCACCGAAGACGACTACTTCCAGGCCTGCCTGGCTGCGCGGACGTGGATGGGCGAGCGGGGCGGTGACCCGAAGACGCTGATCGAGCCCTACCTGCAGACGGTCCAGAGCTCGAACTCGTCGGGTCCGGGAACCTTCGGCCGGCCCTGGGCGGAGCTCTCCCCTGGACAGCAGTCTGCCGTCATCGTCGCGGTCGAAGCGGCGGCCGACGCGCTCTGCGGCTGATCGCCCGCGGGAGTTCTGCTCACGGGTGTCATTAAGTCCATAACCATGACGCAGAATGAGATCCATGCGGGTCGCACTGGCGCTGGGCAGTGGCGGGGCCCGCGGTTACGCGCACATCGGCGTGATCAACGAGTTGCACGAACGTGGTCACCAGATCGTCGGCATCGCCGGGTCGTCCATGGGTGCATTGGTCGGTGGCTTGGAAGCCGCCGGCAAGATGGACGAATACGCCGTGTGGGCAAGTTCTTTGACCCAGCGCGCGGTACTGCGACTGCTCGACCCGTCGATCACCTCGGCGGGGGTGCTGCGGGCGGAGAAGATCCTGGTGGCCGTCCGCGAGATCCTCGGTGACGTCACCATCGAGGAACTCCCGGTGGCGTTCACGTCGGTGGCCACCGACCTGATCACCGGGAAGTCGGTGTGGATGCAACGCGGACCGGTGGACGACGCGATCCGGGCATCGATCGCGATACCCGGCCTCATCACCCCCCACGTGCTCGGCGGCAGACTGCTCGCCGACGGCGGCATCCTCGATCCGATTCCGATGGCGCCCATCGCGGCGGCCGTCGCGGACGCGACCATCGCCGTGAGCCTGTCCGGGGACGACCCCAACGCCCGACGCAGCGAGGCCGAAGCCGGGCTCACTGGAGAATGGCTGAACCGCATGTGGCGCAGCACTTCCACTCTGCTCGACACCAAGGCGGCGCGGTCACTGCTCGAGACGCAGACCGGCCGAGCTGTACTGGGCCGGTTCACCCCGCCCGACGAGGACGTCGAGTCCGTCGAGACGGAGAGCCTGCCGGTGGTCCCCAGACTGGGCGGGCTCGAGGTCATGAACCGCACCATCGACATCGCCCAGAGCGCGCTGGCCCGTCACACGCTGGCGGCCTATCCTCCTGACCTGCTGATCGAGGTTCCCCGCACGGTCTGCCGCAGCCTGGACTTCCATCGCGCCAACGAAGTCATCGAGATCGGGCAGGAACTCGCCAGCGCGGCGCTCGACGCGCTCGACCAGGAGTCAGAGCCCTAGGAACCGGGCCACCCGGTGCGCTTCGCGACGCCCCTGGACCCGGCCCGCCTCCGCCGACGGTGCCCGGCAGGCCGGGTCCAACGGGTTCGGCCCGTACGCGGCGAGCGATTCGGCATCTGCGAACACCGCCAGCGTCTCACCGGAAAACGTGTTGATCTCCTCCGCTGCGGCCATCCCCCACGGCGACGGTGAGTCGGCTCCGGAGGGAACCAGCACGACCGCGGTACCGCAGTCCCGCGCGACCGCGATGTTCACCGTGCTTCCCACGCCACCGTCCATGAAGCGACGATCACCGATCGTGACCAGCGGCCACACTCCCGGCACTGCGCAACTCGCCGCCACCGCATCCACCAGGGCGACACCGGACCCGTTGTCGAAGACCTCCAGTTCTCCTGTGGCGACGTCGATCCCGGTGACACGCAACATCCGCTGCGGCCATTCATGGGAAGGCAGCCGCTGGGCGATCACCGATCTGCGGACCGATTCGGGGACGGTCTCGGTGGCCGCGGCCACCGCGCCGATCTTCTGCAGCTTCTCCGCCTTCGTCGCGCCGGCGATGAGCATCGCGTCGAGGAACAACCCGGTGATCGTCTCGATGGACACGCCGGGGTTGATCTCGTGCGAGTCGCCCGGGGCCACCTGCCGCGCGAACAGCTCGGTCAGCGGCACGCCGCTACCGATCTGGGCCGCGACCGCGGAACCTGCCGAGGTTCCCAGGAGCACGTCGGAGTCGAGCAGTGCCTCGCCCGCTTCGGGTGCCTCGTCACAAATCCCCAGCAGCACACCGGTTTCCCAGGCGATACCGGCCAGTCCGCCGCCTGCGAGCACCAGGGCGCGCTTGTCAGTCGTCACGAGGGTCGAGTGTGCCAGGAGCTGGTGTCGCCGCTCGAGGTCAGGGCACGAGTTGGTGTGACAGTTCCTCGAGCGCCTGCCGCGCGTACCCGCGCCAGAGACGGCCGAACACCGGCAGTGCCGGCCGCGTCAGTCCGGATTTCGGGTGGATGGTCCAGCGCCAGGTCACCTTGGTTCCTGTGCCGGCGGGGTCGAAGACCCACTCGCCGTCGATGGCGCTCACCAGGGGACTCAGCGGGCCGGTGATGTCGGTGAGCGAATATCCGAAGCCGTTCGGGGGATCAAAGGCGGTCAGCCGCTCACGCATGCTGCCGCCACCGGCGAGCAGGACCGTGCGACTCTGCCCGACGGCGTCCCAGTCACCCGTTTGATCCACGACCGCCTTGATCGGTGGGATCGGCCCGTACCGGCGCCGGAACAGCATCGGCAACGAGATCGGCGCGGTGCCGTCGAAGGCATCGGCCGGTCGCACCGGGATTGCCCGTGACTGCTCGACGACCAGGGGCTCGTGCATCGTCCGATGGTAGCCCGGTCGCGGCCCGTTCCGTAGGGCTCAGCGGAAGCGCGGGGCGGCCTTGCCGCTGATCAGCGGCAGGTCCAGGTAGGTCGAGATGCCGGCGGGAGCCGCGCACACCGCGGGCACCGAGTTCACGCAGTGCGCGGCGGTGCCGACGACGCCGTACTCCGGACCTTCACCGCCGACCTCGGATTGGAATCCCTTCACCGACACGGTGAAGTCGGGGTTCCCGCGGACCTCCATCTCGTAGCGCTGCCCCTCCGGGCCGAATGACCATGCGGGGTCCAGATCGTCCTCACCCATCAACCAGTTGACCGTCACCCGCACCACGACTTCGCCGTCGGCGAGCGCCTCCCAGTGGAACTTGCGGCCGGCGACCTGTCCGGGTTCGATCGGGCCCATCGGGGAGTCGATGGTTGCCGTGGCGACCGCGATCTCCTGGGTGGCGCGCACCTTGGGATCCGCGGCGAACCCCAACTGGTCCACACACATTCGCACGGCCTGGATGAACCCCGCGTCGAGCATCTTCTGCATCGGACCGGTCAGCGCCTTGTCCGGCGTCTCGCCGAAGCCCATGACGTGACGCAGCACATCGGGTGCTTCATAGGTGCGCAGATCCGAGTACTCCTCGGCGCGCACGAACGTCACCCCGGTCGACATGGCCGACAACATCAACGGGAACTTCTCGCTGATGCCGCCGGGCGCAATGCCGGTGCCGTGCAGCGTGGTGTTGCCTTCCAGCGCCGCCTGCCGCAGTGGCGCGCCGCTGCGTTCGCTGGGATACAGCCAACCGACCGGGGTGATCACGTTCTTGCCCGATCTCAACAGCGACGCGACCTCGTCCGGATTTCCCATCAGCGGGGTGTAGATCACCGCGTCGGCGTCCAGCGCCAGGATCTCCTCGACACTGTCGGTCGCGGTCACACCGAGAAGGTCGGTGCCTACGAGCTGGCCGACGTCGTGGCCCGCCTTGGCCGGGGAGTGCACCCAGCACCCGACGAGTTCGAGATCGGGATGCTCGAGCACACCCTTGACTGCGGCCACACCGACTCCGCCGGTTGCCCACTGCACGACGCGCAGGGCCATCTGTACTCCTCCCGAAACAAAACTAGAACACGTTCTATTCAGATCTACACCACCCGGGGACGCCGGCGGACGTAAAACCGGCAACCCCGTTGACCATGTGCGTGTTCGCGCCCGGCATTAAGGTGTGTTCGCCGGTAGAAAACACATCTGAGGAGCGACGATGACCGATCCCCCGCGGGAATCGCCACCCCCACCGATGCCGCCGCCGCCCGGCCCACCACCGCCCGGCCCGCCGCCGCCCGGCCCACCACCGCCCGGGCCGCCGCCGGGTTGGGGTCCGCCGCCCCCGCCACCCGGTCCACCGCCGTCCGGTCCACCGCCGGGTTGGGGTCCGCCGCCGCCGCCACCTGGCAGCGGCGGTTCCAAAGCCCCACTGATAGTGCTCCTCTCGGTGGCAGCCGTGTTCGTCGTCGCCGTGAGCGGACTCGGCATCTGGTGGATGCTCAAGCCGGACGACTCGGCGCCGCGGCCGATGGCCACCCCCACCAGTAGCCCGTCGGAACCCACCACCTCCAGTGAACCGACCCGTCGCACCAGGACCACCACCGCAGCACCGCCACCGCCGACGGACTCCTACGACAGCCAGCTGATGGCGCTGTTGTCAGCGGGCCACGACAGCTCGAACTGCGAGCCGATCAGTCCGCCTGCCGGCACGGCACTGGCCACGGTGGACTGTGGTCCGGCAACCACTCCGGGCGGGCCGCAGAGCACTCGGTACTCGCTGTTCGGCGACCCCTCCGCACTCGACGCCGGCTTCGGCGAAGCGGTCAGGGTGAACTCCGAGCTGTTGGAGTGCCCGGGAAGCGGAGTCGACTCCCCCACGACATGGCACTACACCGAGACCCCCGATCAGGTCGCTGGCCAGATCGCCTGCGGCACCTACAACGACAGACCCGACGTCGTCTGGACCAACGACGAGAACCTGTTGCTCGCCGACGCCCAGGGGCCGGACCTCGAAGAGCTGCACAACTGGTGGCTGCAGTACGGCTGATCTGGCGCGGTACGGTGATGGACCGCAGAGCAGCGAAGGTAGGGGACTCCCATGGGCAACGCCAGAAACCGCGTGTTCGTCGTCGGCGTCGGCATGACGAAGTTCGAGAAGCCGGGTCGACGCGAAGGTTGGGACTACCCCCAGATGGCCAACGAGTCGGGCACCAAGGCGTTGCAGGACGCCGGCATCGACTACAGCGAGATCCAGCAGGGCTACGTCGGGTACTGCTCGGGCGATTCGACGTCGGGACAACGTGCCCTCTACGAACTCGGGATGACGGGCATCCCGATCGTCAACGTCAACAACAACTGTTCGACCGGATCGACGGCGCTGTACCTGGGCGCCCAGGCCATTCGCGGCGGCCTCGCGGACTGTGTGCTCGCTCTGGGCTTCGAGAAGATGCAGCCGGGCTCGCTGGGCGGTGGCGCCGACGACCGCGAGTCACCGATGAAGCGACACATCCTGGCGCTCAACGAGATCGATGAGATGCAGTTCCCGGTGGCGCCGTGGATGTTCGGCGCCGCAGGCCGCGAGCACATGAAGAAGTACGGCACCACCGCTGAGCATTTTGCGAAGATCGGCTACAAGAACCACAAGCATTCGGTGAACAATCCTTACGCACAGTTTCAGG
This sequence comes from Mycobacterium sp. DL, assembly GCF_039729195.1. Lineage (NCBI taxonomy): Bacteria > Bacillati > Actinomycetota > Actinomycetes > Mycobacteriales > Mycobacteriaceae > Mycobacterium > Mycobacterium sp. DL. The sequence goes on along the minus strand of NZ_CP155796.1, from coordinate 4,936,155 downwards.
ACGAGTACACCCTCGACGACATCCTCGGCGCCAAGATGATCTCCGATCCGCTGACCAAGCTGCAGTGCTCGCCGACCTCGGACGGGTCCGCGGCGGTCGTGCTGGTCAGTGAGGACTACGTCAACGAGCACGATCTGGCCGGGCAGGCCGTCGAGATCGTCGGACAGGCGATGACCACCGACTTCGCGTCGACCTTCGACGGCAGCGCCGCGAACGTCATCGGCCACGATATGAACGTTCAAGCCTCCCAACAGGTTTACCAGCAGTCCGGGCTGGGCCCCGAGGACTTCCAGGTGATCGAGCTGCACGACTGCTTCTCGGCCAACGAGCTGCTGCTCTACGAAGCCCTCGGCCTGTGCGGACCGGGTGAGGCGCCCGAGCTGATCGACGCCAACGACACCACCTACGGTGGCCGGTGGGTCGTCAATCCGTCGGGCGGGCTGATCTCCAAAGGCCACCCGCTCGGCGCGACGGGCCTGGCGCAGTGCAGTGAGCTGACCTGGCAGTTGCGCGGTACCGCCGACAAGCGCCAGGTCGACGGTGTCACCGCTGCGCTGCAGCACAACATCGGACTGGGCGGCGCCGCTGTCGTCACCGCCTACCAGCGCGCCGAACGCTGAGGCTATCTGTCGACGGCGAAACGTCTCACCCGATACCGGCGATATGAGGAGTAGGTCGGGGTAGACGGAGGCGCGGTATGCGCACAGCATGGGTACTCGCCGCTCTGCTCGGCGCCGTATACGGCCCGGCCGGTCCGGCCGCAGCCGATCAGCAGAACCCGTGGGAAGTCATCGAACAGCTCGAGCTGGCCGGCTACTACGTCAACATCGACCGGATCGGCAACAAGCCGATCGGTGAATGCGTCGTCACCGACATCCGCAATCCCCAGCAGCAGACCGAGTTCATCGACGACGACGGACACGGCCGCCATTACGGCGGCCGGGGCGTGATCGAAGTGGTGGTCCGCCAGACGATCTCGGTCTCGCTGGACTGCACCGGCTGAAAGGCCGAAAGTACGGTTTCTGACGGATTTCGAGCTGAAATCGTCAGAAACCGTACTCTCGGCGGGAAACGCGCTCTACACCGTCGCAGGGACCTTCGCCTGCGGCGGCTCGTCAGCGCGTGAGCCGTGATCGTCGTCCAGCATGGTGAGTTCGTCGAACGGATCCTGACCCGCCAGAACGTTGTTCACCTTGTCCTTGTCGATGGTCTTCGTCCACGACCCGACCAGCAAGGTGGCCACCGCGTTGCCGGAGAAGTTGGTCAACGCCCGCGCCTCGGACATGAAGCGGTCGATGCCGACGATCAGGCCGACGCCGTCGAGCAGGTCGGGCCGGTGCGCCTGCAGCCCGCCGGCCAGCGTGGCCAGTCCGGCTCCGGTCACTCCCGCCGCCCCCTTGGAGGCGACGATCATGAACACCAGCAGGCCGATCTGCTCGCTGACGGTCAACGGGTCGCCGAGGGCGCCGGCGATGAACAGCGACGCCATCGTCAGGTAGATCGCGGTGCCGTCCAGGTTGAACGAGTAGCCGGTGGGGACCACGACGCCGACGGTGGAACGGTCGACACCGAGGTGTTCCATCTTGGCGATCAGGCGGGGTAGTGCCGACTCCGACGAGGACGTCGAGACGATGAGCAGGTATTCGCGGGCCAGGTAGCGCACCAGCTTGAAGATGGACACGCCCGAGACGACCCGCAGTAGTGAGCCGAGCACTCCGAACACGAAGATCGTGCAGGTCAGATAGAAGCCGAGCATCAACGCCATCAGCTGTCCGACCGCGGCCCAGCCGGTCTGGCCGACCACGTTGGCGATCGCGCCGAATGCGCCGATCGGGGCCAGCCACAGGATCATGACGAGCACCTTGAACACCAGCTTCTGCAGGTGCTCGATCCCGCGCAGGATCGGCTGACCCGCAGAGCCCAGGCCCTGAAGCGCAAAACCGACCAGCAGTGCGACGAACAGCGCCTGCAGCACGCTGCCCTCGGTGAGCGCCGAGAACAGCGACGTCGGGATGATCCCCTGGACGAAGTCGAGCAGGCCACCGGATTCATGGGCCTTCTCGGCCAGTTCGGCGCCCTTGCCCGAGGTCTCGGTGAGGTTCAGGCCGCTGCCGGGGTGCAGCAGGTTACCCACCACCAGACCGATGGCCAGCGCGAAGGTGGACATCACCAGGAAGTACACGAAGGCCAGACCGCCGACCTTGCCCACGGTCGCCGCCTTGCGTACCGATCCGATGCCCAACACGATCGTGCAGAAGATGACCGGGGCGATCATCATCTTGATCAGCGCGACGAACATCGTGCCCAGGACACCGACGCTCTTGCCGACCTCAGGCGCGAAGATGCCGACCCCGACACCGGCGATCACCGCGATGATCACCGCGATGTAGAGCCAGTGGGTACGGTCGCGGCGCTTGGGCGCCTCCGCCTCCGGCGGTTTGTCCATCGTGGTCGTCATAGCGGTTCCTCCAGGGTCGGGTTGGCGTTGTGGTCTGTAAGGATGTTCAGCGAGACCGTGAGCCAGGTCACGTATTAGTGCATTACGTTCATCCACGGAGGCCGGAGAAGAATGCGACAGACTCGATCGCCGCTGCGCCGCCCGGCGTGGCCGCGGTCGCTGGCCGGCCAGGCGATCGCGCTGCAGATCCTGGTGATCGCACTGATCGTGGCCGCCGGAAGCGCACTCGCCCTGATCGACGCGCGTCAGGACGGCGACGTGGCAGCCGAGGGGCAGGTGTTGGGAATCGCCTCCGCCCTGGCCGATTCGCCGTCCACGGCAGAGGCCATCGAGACCGGCCGTGCCACCGAGATCCTGCAACCGGTCACCGAGGCGGTACGGGCACACACCGACATCGCGTTCATCACGATCATGGCGCCGGATCGGACCCGGTTCACCCACACCGACCCGACACAGATCGGCGGCGACTATCTCGGCACCATCGAGCCTGCGCTGCGCGGTGAGACGTTCACCGAGGTGTACACCGGCACGCTGGGTTCCTCGATCCGCGCGGTGGCCCCGGTGCGCAACTCCGCGGGCGACATCGTCGGGGTGGTGTCGGCGGGGATCCTGCAGCGCAGCCTGGCCGACCGATGGCGCGCACAGTGGCCGGTGATCGCGGCGGTAGGCCTTGGCGCTCTGGCGGTTTCGTTGGTCGGGGTGTGGGCGATCAGGCGCCGGCTGCTGAGGCAGACCCACGGGTTGCGCCCCGACGAACTGCGGGTGATGTACGAACACCACGACGCCATCCTGCACTCGGTGTCCGAGGGTCTGGTCGTGCTCGATCGCAGCGGCATCGCTCTGGTCAACGACGAAGCACGGCGCCTGCTGGCGCTGCCCCCGGGTGAGGTCGAACAGTCGGAACTACCGGAGTTCCTGCGCACCTACAATCCCGGCGCCCGTGACGAGATCCACGTGACCGACGACCGGGTTCTGGTGGTCAACCGCTCCCCCGTCCACAACCCGGGGGGAGCCGACACCACCGGTTCGGAGGTGGTCACCATCCGGGACCGGACCGAATTGCAGGGCGCGCTCGGCGAACTCAACTCGCTCAAGGTGCTCACCGACTCACTGCGGTCGCAGGCGCACGAGGCCGCGAACAAGCTGCACACCATCGTGACCATGGTGGAGATGGGCCGCGCCGAGGAAGCTGTCGAGTTCGCGACCGCGGAACTCGCACTGTCCCAACAGCTCGTCGACAGGCTGTCGCACGACGTGGGCGAGCCTGCGCTGGTCGCGCTGCTGCTGGGGAAGTCGGCCCAGGCCGACGAGCGTGGCATCGAGTTGACCGTCACCGAGGACACCCACCTGCCCGCCGACACCGACGAACTGCTGCTGACGGGTCAGGAGATGGTCACTGTGCTCGGCAACCTGATCGACAACGCGATGGAGGCGTGCGACCGCGCGGATCCGTGGGTGGAGGTCACCGTCACCCAGGATGCCGACGGACTGTTGATCCGGGTGGCCGACAGCGGAGAAGGCATGGACACCAGCACTTTTCAGAATGCTATGCAGCGCGGGTACTCGACGAAGTCGAGCGCCGACACCGAACAGCACGGGCTGGGGCTGGCATTGGTGGCCCAGGTGGTCCAGCGCCACCGCGGCGTGCTGACCGCTGACGTGACCTACGGTTCGGTCGTGACAGTGACGGTGGCGAATTCGTGATCACTGTACTGATCGTCGAGGACGAACCGCTGATCGCTGAGGCCCATCAGACCTATCTCGGTCGCATACCGGGCTTTTCGGTAGCCGGCATCGCTCATACCGCACGCGATGCGATGCGGGCGGCATCCGAGGCCGCCGCATCACCGGCGCCGATCGACCTCGTTCTGCTCGACATCGGCCTCCCCGACGCCAGCGGCATCTCGCTGGCCTCGGCGCTGGCCGGGTTGCGGCCCACCCCGGACATCATCACGATCACCTCGGAGCGGGATCTCGAAATGGTGCGCGCCGCAGTCGGACACGGTGCGCTGGCCTACCTCCTCAAGCCTTTCACCTTCGCCGCCTTCCGGGATCGACTCGAGCGCTACCAGCGCTACCGCGACGCGTTGCCCGCGGGCACCGATGCCGCCAGTCAGGCCGAGGTCGATCGGGCGATGGCCGAATTGCGCGTCAGCTCAGATCGTGCCGCCGCACCCAAGGGCGCGGCCTCGGGCACGAATGACGAGATCGCCCGCACGGTGCGGGATTCCGTGGATGGGGCGACCGCCGATGAGGTGGCCCGGAAGGTGGGGGTGTCACGGGTGACCGCATGGCGCTATCTCGAACGCCTTGCCGACGAGGGCACCGTCAGCCGGAACACCGACTACGGCAAGGCCGGTCGACCCAAGACCCGGTATCAGTGGCGCTGACAGTGCCGAGCGGTTACGCCGTGACCGGCTCCAGCGCCCGGGGCACGCTCAGGGCGATCGGGTCGGTGGCAAGGAACTGCGTGTAGAGCATCTCGATGGTCGACGCCACCGAGTACACACTCATCGCACCGGAATAGTCGGCGACGTACAGGCGTGCTCCGTCGGCGCCCAACGCCACGCACGACGGGCGCGCATCCACGGACAACGAGTCGACGATCTCGAGGCTCAGCGTGCACAGCACGATCACGCGGTCGTAGTCGACGATGTACGCGCGAGCATGGTCCGGACTCACCACCAACTGGGTGGGAGCGCCGCCGACCTGCACTGTGTCGGTCACCTTGTTCGTCGAGAGCTCGATGACATGCACCGCACCACCGACCGCCCGATCGGAGGTCAACACGTAGGCCGTGCCGCCGGCGCAGGCGATGTCGCGGATCGGCGAGCCGACCGTGACCACGCTCTGCACCCGCGAGGTTTCGGCGTCGACGACGACCAACTGGCTACCGCGGTCGTCGGTGACAGCCACATAGAGGCGTCGGCCGCTCGAATCCACGGCGAGGGCATCGAGGCTCGCGGCGGGGCCGGAGCCGATCGTGATGGTGCCGACACGCTCGGTGACGGTGTCGATCACCGTGACGTCGACGCGGTCGTGAGAGGTGTGTCCCGCATAAACCCGCTTGCCGTCCGGGCTGAGTGCCAGTGCACTCACTCCGTACGCGAGCGGTATGGACGCGACCACAGCCCTGCTGTCCACGTCGATGATCGAGAGCGCGTCATGACTCGCCGAACCGGTGGTGACGTACGCGCGGTCGTCAGACGCGACGACAGCGGTCGGTTCGCCTACGAGGGCCATGGCCTCACCGACCGCCGATGCGGCGGCGTCGATGAGCGACAGTGAGTCGTCGCCGGAGTTGACGACAACGATGCCGTCACCGCCGGCGGCGATATCGCCGATCGGGCCGCGGCCCACCGTGATGTGGCGGTCGAAGACGACGTCACCATCCACGAGGACCTCGTCAGTCACACCTGAAGCAGTACTGCCGTCCAGCATCGCGTGCCCCATGGGCACCAAATTGTTTGCCATCGTGTCGCGGTACCTCCGCCGGCATGTCCTGCGCCGGGCCTAGATTCAGTGTCCCTGCGCCCGTGTGAGCGCGACTCGAAACGAGTGTAGCGACGTAAATTCGCTTCCCGAGATGACCAATGCGCTCAAATCCGCCGCGCTGCCGTGCCCTCTCAGGTAGCGCTTAGGAAATTCTTCGTTATCAGCTTGTGACTTTGTGTCGGCAATCTCGAAACTGGCCTGGAGCTGGGAAGAGGATCGCCTGGCAACCGTGCTTGCCGGCAATCAGGAAAACGCGTCAACAATGTTTTCTTAACATCGGGTTTCGAAGTGAGCGCCAAATCACACCCCGACACGCAGCAAAGCGCCCCATCCGAATCGGCGCGACAACGTCACGGCTGCGCGACGAGCGTTCGGATGGGGCGCCCTGCTGCGATCAGTTCGCTGAAGTGGTGACCCGGCGACTCGCTCCTACTGCTCGGCCTTCTGCCGTTCCTCGTTCGCCTTGGCAGCGGCGCGCGCGCTCTCGGCTTCGGCCTCCTTCTTGGCGGCCTCGCGCTGAGCCTCGGCCTTGTCCTGCTGGGCCTCGCCCTCGCGCTGCAGATCGTCGCGACCGGTGACGACGCCGACGACCTCCTTGGCCTTGCCCTTCACACCCTCGACGACGCCCTTGACGGCTTCCTCGGGACCCGAATTGTTGTCACCCATGAGACGCGCCTTCCTACGGATTCCACCCGGCTGCCGGAAGATTCCGGTCCGGTTCGCGGCACGAGCCGCGATTGGCGAAGCTCAAGTTCCCGTGGCGCAACGGGTTCAAACATCACCGTCGGCTACCGGGTGGATGCCGAGCCCTCCGCGAAGTTCTGCAGAGCGATGTCCAGGGTCGGGAAGATCTCGATGAGGTCGGTGATGCCGGTGATCTTCAGCGGGCGGGCCGTGGCGGGGCCATCGGCGACGACAGCGAGCCTGGTGCCCGGACCGAGCCGGTTCCGCGTGGTCATCAGCACTTGCATGCCCGCCGACCCGAGAAAATCGACATGCGTCAAATCGATGACGAGGCAGGCGGGCTCGCGTGCGAGCACTGCGGTCGCGAGCTCCTGCAACCGCGGCGCGGTCAGCATGTCGACGGCACCCGAAGCTGCGACGACGTCAACGCCGTCGACCTGACCTTCAGTGAATTGCTGCACGTCCCTGCACTCATCTCATGATTGGCGTCCGTCGATACGGTCGCGGAACACTCGGTGAGGCTGCAGTCTGAACCCACGCACGTTGTCACGAGGGCGGACAACACCTAGAAGGCTATCGGAATCGGTGACGGACGCGCATCTGCATCATTGATTCGGGCGACGTGCAGAATGTCCGAGCGAGGAATTACCGTGGTGCCCGGTGTCGCGCGGCGCGGGTCCGCCGGATCGGAGGTAGGCGCAGTTCGCACACGCATGCAGCTGGCCGAGGAGGTGGAACTCGGACTCACCGGCTCGCTCAATCATCGCCGCACAGCACTGCGCTTCCTCACTCTGCTCCGCCCCGAACTCGCCGACTGGGCGGTGTTGGTCCTCCCTGACGAGCGGACCGGCAGCGTGCGCCTCCACGGCGGCAGCACGGTGAGCTTCACCGACGTCGTCTCGCACTCCGCGATCAGTGGCACCCGCCTGGACCGGCTGCTGCGCACCGGCAGCACCGAGCTCACCGCGGTGGTGTCGACACCCGACGACGGTCCCCTGGTGCAGATCCTGCCGCACCCGCAGCTGCGTGGGGAGGTGATCGCAACAGGTGCGACACAACTCCTGGCAGTCGGTCTGTCCGCCCGCGGAGCCACGCTCGGGGTGCTGTTGTTGTCCCGCACCGGCGGATTCGACGCCGAGGACGTCGCACTCGCCACACGCATCGCCCCGCGCGCGGCCGTCGCGCTGGACTCGGCCCGGCTGTACGAGGAGCGCGCGCAGATCGCGGCCGTGCTCTCCCGCGCGCTGCGCCCCCCGTCGCTGCCCGATATCGACAACATCCGGCTCGCGGCTCGATACCGCCCTGCCGCAGCGCATCTCGACATCGGCGGTGACTTCTACGACGTGATCGCGACGGGTAGCGACTGGTTGCTCACGCTGGGTGATGTCTGCGGCAAGGGCGTCGAGGCGGCCTCGTTGACCGGGCGCACCCGCCAGAGCATTCGCACCGCTGCACATTTCGACGGCCACCCCGCCTCGCTGCTTCGCGCACTCAACACCGTCCTGCACGGGTCCGAAACAGATCAGTTCGTCACAGTGCTCTGCGCACGTCTGCGGGTGGCAGCGGCGCACGCCGACGTCGAGCTCGCGACCGCCGGCCACCCGGCGCCGATCATCCTGCGATCCACCGGCGAGGTCGAACAGCCCGAACTCTTCGGCACCGCAAGCGGATTGGTTCCCGACGTGCACTACCGCACCCTCGAGCTGCGGCTGCACCCCGGCGACACCATGCTGATGTTCACCGACGGAGTCGAGGAGGCCCGCGGAGCCGACGGTCTCTACGGCGTCGAGCGACTCATGGCTCTGCTACCCGAATATGCAGGCGCCTCACCGGATGTCGTCTGCGAAGCGATCGAACAGACCGTCGTGGAGTACGTCGACTCCGGACCCCACGATGACATCGCGTTGCTGGCGGTCACTTGCGGCCGCTAGATCCGGTGGCGCCGGAATTCAGCCCCACGCGGGCATACGAGGCGGCATTGGCCGCCGACGACGCCGGCGCCGCCAGAGCCCTCATGGAGCGTCTGCTCGCCGACGGCATGGATCCGGTCACCATCCTCACCGATGTCGTCGCCGCGTCCCAACGCACCGTGGGCGCCCGGTGGCAACGGGGCGAGTGGACGGTCGCCAAGGAGCACGCGGCCACCGCCATCGCGGTGGCCGCGACCCAGGCCGTCACCCGGAACGTGCAGCGCACCCCCCCGACGCGCGGCCGGGTACTGGTGGCGTGCGCAGAGCGGGAGTGGCATGCGTTGCCCGCCATGATCATCAACTGCGCGCTGCGCGCAGACGGCTGGGACAGCATCCTCCTGGGAGCCGCCACATCGCCGGCGCGACTCAACCAGTACCTCCAGGACCACGGCCCCGAGGCGGTGGCGGTGAGCTGCTCGGTCCTGGGGTCGCTGCCTGCGACGCGCCGGTTCATCGAGGCGAGCACTGCGTCGGGGGTGCCGATCGTCGCCGGCGGCCCGGCGCTGGGGTACGACGACGTCCGGGCCAGAGCGCTGGGAGCGACGGCCTGGGCTGCCGACGCGCACGGCGCGGTCACCGCGATCGCCTCGGTGCCGGCCGTGGTCGGTCCGGCGCCGCCGCTGCCCGCCGCCCAGGCCGCCGAGCAGGCCGACCTGGAACACGACCACCGCGGGCTCGTCGCCACCCTCAGGGCGGGCTGGTCGCTGACATCCGGACCACTGGCCGCCCCGCAGGTCGCCGAGGATGCGCTGCATCAACTGTTGCACGCGGTGTCGGCCGTTCTGCTGACCGGTGATTCGCGACCGGTCACCGAGACCGCCTTCTGGATAGTCGATCTGATGGCCACTCGAGGTATCGGCGCCGCAGTGATCGACGACCTGCGTACCCAGGCCGTCGTCGCGCTGGCCGACCGTCCGCTGTCTCGTGACATCGTCGCCACCCACTTCACCGTGAGCCTCTGAGCCCACCGGCCGACTCGGTGTTCAAATCACGGGTCGCACGGCGCGCGGCGGTTACCATCCGCACAGGCAACTCACTGGGAGGTCACATGTTCGGTCGGTACGCATCCCTCACGGTTGCCGCGTTCTCGGCGACCGCGACGGCGTTGACCCTCGGATCGCCGGTCGCGCACGCCACCGAAGCCGACGCCCAGTTCCTCGCTGTCGTCGAAAGCCTCGGCCTCCAGTTCGCCACACCGGATGAAGCAGTCGAAGCCGGGAACAACGTCTGCGACATCGTGGCCGAAGGCAGCGCCAACAACATCAATCCCGCCGAGATTCGCACCAGCCTGGTCGCTTCGCTGCTCGGAGAGGGCTTGGATGTTCCCTCGGCGACCCGATTGATGCAGGGCGCCGTCGGCGCCTACTGCCCGGACTTCCAGGCCATCGTCGCCGACTGATCCCGGGCTCACCTTCCCGCGCCGGAAGCACATCTGACAGATAACCGGCGGGCGCCGTCACTTGCCGTTAGCGTGTCATTCGCCAGTTGGCCATGTCGAAGCAACGTACGCGGGAGGCACTCATGCGAGCCGAACTGTCGGCCAACCCAGGTGGCAGCACCGCAGCCACCCACCGGCACGTGTTCACGGCGGTGTTCATTGCTCTGGCGGGCCTGCTCGGCATCGGCCTGCTCTCTCCGGCAGTGGCCTCGGCGCAGGACGAGACCTATCAGATCGCGACCGACATCACGTTCGCACCGTTCGAATTCCAGGACAGTTCGGGCGAATACGTCGGCATCGACATGGATCTCATCAGGGCGATCGCCGAGGATCAGGGCTTCACCGTCGACATCAAGCCACTCGGATTCGACGCCGCACTGCAGGCGGTGCAGGCAAACCAGGTCGACGGTGTCATCGCCGGGATGTCGATCACCGACGAACGCAAGCAGGTATTCGATTTCTCCGAACCGTATTTCGAGTCCGGCGTCCAGATGGCGGTGCTCGACACCAACAATGACATCAAGTCCTATGAAGACCTCAGGGGCAAGCGGGTCGCGGTGAAGAACGGCACCGAGGGTGCGACATTCGCCGACTCCATCAAGGATCGCTACGGGTTCACCACGGTGTCCTTCGCGGATTCGGCGTCGATGTACGACGAGGTCCGGACCGGCAACTCGCAGGCCATTTTCGACGACTACCCGGTCCTGGCCTACGGCATCGCTCAGGGCAACGGCTTCAAGACCGTGACGCCCAAGGAGAAGGGATCCAACTACGGGTTCGCGGTGAACAAGGGCCAGAACGCCGAGCTGCTCAGGAAGTTCAACGAGGGCCTGAACAACCTCCGCGAGTCTGGCCGCTACCAGGAGATCGTCGACGGCTATCTGGGTGCGGGCGCCACCGAGGCCGACAATTCCTTCTTCGGCCTGATCAAGAGCACCTTCCCGCTGTTGATGGCCGGCTTGAAGATGACCCTGATCCTGACGGTGGTGTCGATCGCCATCGCACTGGCCCTCGGTATCGTGTTCGGCCTCATGCGGGTGTCGCGGTCGATCTGGCTCCGCGGCATCGGCACCACCTATGTCGACATCTTCCGTGGCACACCGCTTCTGGTCCAGGCGTTCTTCATCTACTTCGGCATACCGACGGCACTGAACTTCCAGATGTCGGCGTTGACGGCAGGCATCATCACGCTCTCGCTCAACGCCGGCGCGTACATGACCGAGATCGTGCGCGGCGGAATCCTCTCCGTCGACAAGGGGCAGATGGAGGCATCCCGGAGCCTGGGCATCGGGTATCTGCCGACCATGCGCAAAGTGATTCTGCCGCAGGCGATCCGCACGATGATCCCGTCCTACATCAACCAGTTCGTCATCACCCTGAAAGACACCTCGATCCTGTCGGTGATCGGCATCGCCGAATTGACGCAGACCGGACGGATCATCATCGCCGGGAACTTCCAGTCCTTCAACATGTGGCTCATCATCGGCATCATCTACTTCGTCGTCATCATGGCGCTGACGAAACTTTCGGACCAACTCGAGAAGAGGCTCGTGAAATGACCGCACTCATTCCCGAGGCCGCTGCGTCCGAACCGGCGGGCACGGTCAAGATCCGGATCGAGGGACTCAAGAAATCCTTCGGCGACCTGGTGGTACTCGACGGGATCGACACCACGGTCAGCCACGGCGAAGTCGTCTGTGTCATCGGCCCATCCGGATCCGGCAAGTCGACGTTCCTGCGCTGCCTCAACAAGCTCGAGGACATCACCGGAGGCAAGGTGGTCGTCGACGAGTTCGACCTCACCGACCCGAAGGTGGACCTGGACAAGGTGCGCCAGCACATCGGCATGGTGTTCCAGCACTTCAATCTCTTCCCTCACATGACGGTGATCGAGAACGTCACGCTGGCACCGCTTTTGACGAAGAAGATGGACAAGTCGGCTGCGGAGAAGAAAGCGCTCGAACTGCTCGACCAGGTGGGACTTGCGGAGAAGGCGCACGTCAAGCCCGCCACGCTCTCCGGAGGCCAGAAGCAGCGGGTCGCGATCGCCCGAGCACTGGCGATGAACCCGTCGATCATGCTCTTCGACGAGGCCACCAGCGCGCTCGATCCGGAGATGGTCGGCGACGTCCTCGAGGTGCTGCGCGCACTCGCCCGGGGCGGCATGACCATGGTGGTGGTGACCCACGAGATGGGCTTCGCCCGGGAGGTCGCCTCACGGGTGCTGTTCATGGCCGAAGGCAAGATCGTCGAGGACGCACCGCCGGCGGAGCTGTTCGACAACCCCAAGCATCCGCGGCTGCAGGACTTTCTCTCCAAGGTGCTCTGAACGTCAAAAGTGCTCTGAACCCGCCCGGTTTCTCCATGGAATCTCCATGCAAGCTCCAAGCGTTGCAGTCTCTGCCTCGCGACCATGGTGTCAGTCAGTTTTCACCGTGGTCACGCAGGTGACCCACCACCGCAGGGAGTCACACCATGAAGAAGTTCATCGCCGCAGGCATTCTGCCGCTCGGGGCACTGCTGGCCGTCGCCGCGCCGGCACAGGCCGCCCCGGAACAGTCGGGAGGGGCCTCGACGACCATCAACCAGCTTCGGGCCCAGGGGTTCGACGTCCGCGTCAGCCGGATCGGCAGCGCCCCGCTCGACGAGTGCTCGATCACCGGGGTCCGCAATCAGCCGGTCGCCAACCAGCCGTTCCCCATCAACGACGATGATGACATCAACGTTTTCAGGATCGCACCGACACCGAAGGTCACGGTCTCGCTCGACTGCTCGCGCTGAGCGGCGCGGGCGCCGACTTCGGGAACCGCCGGCTTCATGAACCACTAGCTTTGAGCACGATGTCCGACCCCGGGTCCGCTCCGATGCCATCCCCCTCGTTCCCGAGGGGGATGGCATTGCTCGTTGCCGGGGCCTTCTTCATGGAGATCCTCGACGCCACCATCATCGTTCCCGCCATCCCCGCGATCGCCGCGTCGTTCGGGGTGGCTGCCGTCGACATCAACGTCGCGGTATCCGCCTACCTGGTGACCGTCGCGGTGCTGATTCCCGCCAGTGGGTGGTTGGCCGACAGGTTCGGCATCCGGCCGGTGTTCCTCGCCGCCATCGCCCTTTTCACGCTCGCCTCGGTGGGATGCGCCCTGAGCGTTTCGCTTCCGATGCTGGTCGGGATGCGGGTGCTGCAGGGCGTCGGTGGCGCCATGATGGTGCCGGTCGGCAGGCTGGCGGTGCTGCGCTTCAGCGCCAAGTCCGACCTGGTCCGCGCCATCGCTCTGCTGACATGGCCGGCGCTCGTCGCGCCGGTGGTCGCCCCGGTCCTCGGTGGCGCGATCGCCACGCTGGGATCGTGGCGCTGGATCTTCGTCGTCAACATCCCGATCGGCATCATCGGATTGCTGTTCGCCTTCAAGCTGATTCGTGGTGGACCCGCGCCGGCGACCAAACCCTTCGACTGGCGCGGCCTGCTGCTGGTGGGGACCGGCATCACCGCTGCGCTCGTCGCGCTGGAACACATCCGGGTCAGCGGAACGGACTGGATCCTTGTGGTGGCCGGCCTCGCGATGGGCGCGGTGTGCCTGACCATCGCGGTGTGGCACCTGCGTCGGACGGCCTCGCCGCTGGTCGAACTCGCGGTGCTGCGGGTGCGGACCCTACGCATCACCGTCTCGGGTGGATCGCTGTACCGACTGGTCATCACCGCGGTGCCGTTCCTGCTGCCACTGTTGTTCCAGCTCGAGTTCGGCTGGTCTGCATTCACCGCGGGACTGATGGTGGCCGCTCTGTTCATCGGCAACCTGACGATCAAGCCGTTCACCACCCCGTTGATGCGCAAGTTCGGCATCAAACGGGTGCTGTTGGTGAATGCCGTGATCTCGGTGGGTTGGCTGGGTCTGCTGGCGACTCTGCACGCGGAGATGCCCATCGTGGTGATCGCGGGCCTGCTCTACGTCAGCGGCGCGCTGCGCTCCATCGGCTTCACCGCCTACAACAGCCTGGCCTTCGCCGACGTCGACGGCGCCGAACTGACTCACGCGAACACCCTGAACGCCGCGGTGCAGGAGGTTGCGGCAGGTCTCGGCATCGCCGTCGCGGCGCTGTTGGTGACGGTCCTGGCCTCCTACGCGTGGGCCTTCGTCGCACTCGCCGCGCTGCTGGCGGTGACCATCATCGAGACACTACGGCTGCCGGGGGACGCCGCAGCACACGTCAGCTCCGCCCGGTGAGCGCCAAACCCATTGTGACCGAATAGCTTTTGGGATCATCACCGGTGTTCGCATCGTGACCGTCTGCACAGCCCCCACCCAGGGTCGGCACAGCGGTCGCCCATTCGGGTTCCCTAGCGTCATTGGCGTGCGGGTGAAGCACCCCACACCGACACGGAACGGAGTACACGATGAAGCTGACCCAGAAGGTGGGCGTCCCACTGGTTGCCGGGGGGATCGCACTCGCCGGGCCGTTCGGTTCGGGCCTCGGCACCGCCTCCGCCGGTCCTGGACAGCAGTGCGGTCCGCCCAATACGGCCGGCTGCCAGCAACAGGGCCCGAACAACAACCCACAGCAGCAGGCGCCGAACAACAACTGGCAGAACCGCGGCATGGACCAGGCGCGCCAGGACCGCCTGCCGTTCAACTACAACGGCCAGCAGGTCCACCCCTTGCGCGCGGGCAACGGTGACGGCTGGGGGTTCTGGTTCCTGGGACAGTGGATCCGCCTGTAGCCCGCCACCACCTGTGGCCGTGTGAACCCTTGGCCGGTCCCCGGCATCCGGGCAAGTGTTCACACAGTCGGGTTGCGTTTCTTGCGCGCGCCTCCCGCAGAAGTCTCGACCTTGACTTTAGCCTTGGTGGCCGTGACCACACTGCTCGAGCCGTCGCTGGCCGAACTGGATTTCGAGCACGACATCCTCTGCTCCTGCCACAAGCTGTGCAATCCGCTCGCCCATCCGGCGCAGTGGTGGGTCACGCTCTCCTGCGGGTGCCCGTACCCGATGTGCCAGCGAGCGCTTCGCATCGCCAATGTCCGCCTGAAGGTCCGGCCGCTGACCTGTCGGCACTGCGAAACAGAACAGATCGCCATTCGTTGCGTCGTTCGCATTTGACTCGTTAGCCCGATGGCCGACAGCACATCTAACGCTTATCGGCAAAACAGCAAAAAGTATTCGCTGCCGGATTAGTGTCCATCGCGTGACGGTGACAACGGCCGCGTCGATTCTGCTCAGTGCCATTTCGCGTGTCGGTCGGTTCGCGGGTTTCATTGCCGCACTGTCGATCTGCTTGACCATTGCCGGAACGTGCGCGCAGGCGTCCGCCGATACCGGGACGGAATCCGGTTCGACTCAGTCCCGCGAAACTTCAGCAAGCAGCAACGTCGATCGAGCAAGCACTGATTCGGTCGCGACGAATTCGTCGCCGGACTCGGATTCTGGCAAAGGCGACAACGACAAGAGATCGTCTTCGGCCAGCAGAATTCGTGAATCTGAGGACGACAGCGAATCTCGCGGCTCTGGCGCCGATGACCACGCGCCGGAGTCGGCGGACGACGCTGATGGCGCAACCGCCGCCGACGGAACCGATTCGACGGGCGGGTCCACCGAGGTCATCGGCACCGATGCCACCACCGAGACGCCCGCCTCCGAGGCTCCGGCGCCCGAGGGCACCGACGTATCCCAGGGCACCGACGTATCCGACGAGGCCGCGGCCACCCCTGAGCCCACTCCGGCTCCCGTGGCGACGCCCCCGCAGAGCGATTCGCCCGCAACCGTTTCCACACCGGGGCGGGTGGACGACATCGCCCCTGCCGGCGCACGCGCCGCCGTCGCGGCCGTCGAAGCCCCCAAGCCGGACTTCTTCACCTGGATACAGCGGACGTTCTTCAACCGGACACCGACCGTGTCGTTCGACCCGGACAACCAGAGCACCCAGGTGGACGGCACCATCATCGGATCGGTGATCGGCGCCGATGCCGACGGTGATGTGCTGACGTACTCGGCCGGCCGCCCCGCCGGCGGGGGCACCGTCACGATCGACGGAAACGGCCGATTCGTCTACACCCCAACGGCCGGATTCACTTCTGACGGTACGGATCTGTTCACCGTCACCGTCAGCGACGACGCCGAGGTCAACGGCTGGCGCGTGCACGGCCTGCTCGGCTTCCTGATCCCCGGGTGGGGTTCGACCGCGACCACAACCGTCGGTGTCGGTGCGGCGACGACCGCGGGCGGCCGCTACGGGTGGGGAACGCCGCAGGAGACCCGGTTCACCGATCCGCAGGCCCTCGCCAACGGCTGGTACGTGTACGACTCCCCCGGCCACAACGGCTGGGGACGCCGTACCCCGGAAGCGATTTCATTTGTCGACGGCGCCATGGTCATCACCGGCGACGCCGCGGGCAACACCGCCGGACTGGCGTGGGACATCGGTCAGATGTACGGCGCGTGGGAGGTCCGGGTGAAGGTCCCCGAGGGCGCGGCCGACTACCACGCCGTGGCGCTGCTCTGGCCCGACGCCGAAAACTGGCCCGTCGGTGGGGAGATCGACTTCATGGAGATCCTCGGCGACTCCGAGCGCCAGACGGTCAGTCACTTCCTGCACTACTCGGCCCAGAATCTGACCGAATCCGCGGCCACCGAGGTCGATGCCACGCAGTGGCACAACTACGCGGTCAGCTGGACCCCGGACGCCATCACCATCTACATCGACGGTGTGCCGGTCTTCCGGTCGACGACCCGGTCGCGGTTCCCGCCGGGTCCGATGCACCTTGCGCTGCAACTCGACGCTTCGGAGAAGCGGCCACCCGACCTGCGCGGCGGCGCGCAGATGTCGGTCGCCTGGGCCCGTCAGTACACGCTCGGTCAAATCAGCTGACGAAACCGCCACCGTGTCCGCTGACGAGCGCTTCATAGCGACCCGCACCGTGGCGGCGACACCGGCTGCGATCTTCGCGGTGCTGTCGAATCCGGCCCGGCACCGGGACACCGAGCCCGGCGACTGGGTGCGGGGGGCGGTGACCACCGAGCAGATCACCGCGGCCGGGCAGATCTTTGTGATGAACATGTATCTGGAACCGATGGGTGGGGACTACGTCATCGCCAACCTGGTCACGGTCTTCGAGCCCGATCGCACCATCGAATGGAAGCCCGGTCGGCTCGACGACGAGGGCCGTCACCAAGTCGCGGGGTGGTCGTGGCGGTATGACCTGAGCGCCCGCGGCGGGGCCACCGACGTGACGCTCACCTACGACTGGAGCGCCACGCCACAAACCGTGCGCGACGGCTTTTCCCGGATGCCACCGTTCGGTCCGGACTTCATCGAGCGGTCGCTGTCGACCCTGGCCACGAGTGTGGAGACGACGACACGGTCATAACCGAGGTCAGTCGCCGAAATGCGACTTGTACAACTGCCCGTGCACGCCGACGGTGCGATCGACCACCTGCGACACCGAGAAGTCGGCCGCCGCGGAGAGATACGCGTAGGCCGTCGCGCGATCCATGCCACGATCGGTCTCCAGGAAATCCAACGCATTCACCACCGCACGCCTCATCGCGACATCGAGGTCGGTGCCCTGACCGCCGACCGATCCGTCGGGGTCGGACAACCCGATGGGCACCCACGCGTCCGCCGTTTCGGCGAACGGGTACCGGTAGGCCACCGAAGGCGCGTCGCCCGAGCGGGGTTTGCACACCGAGAGCCGGTAGGTGCCCCGCAGTGATCCCTCCATCGCGGTGAGCGCGACCTCGCCGTCCCCCATGGCCATGTGCGGATCCCCGACATAGAACAGGGCGCCTTCGGCGAACACGGGCAGGTAGAAGGTGGCGCCTTCACCGAGCAGCCTGATATCGATGTTGCCTCCACCCACTGTCGGCGGGATGGAGTTCGCGGTCGCCGCCGTCAGGTCGGTGTCCTGGGAGAAGGCGACGCCCATCATTCCCATGAAGGGCCGCAACGGGAACCGCACCTGAGCGGCGCCGTACTTCATCACGCCGTAACCGTCCTCCACGCCGGTGAACGTCGACACGTTGCCGTACAACCGCGGATCAGGATTGGGCCGTCGGTCGGAGGCGATCGCAGGCATGACTTCCTGATCGGTGATCCCCGGCGGCGCTCCGCCGTCGGCGGTTCGCGCCAATGCCCCCTTGCCGTGACGGCTCGACACGACACCGTAGGGTACCCGCGGAATCGCCTGGAGAATCTCTATTTTCAGTACATCCCCGGGCTGAGCACCTTCGACGAAGACAGGACCGGTCACCACATGCGGCCCGTCCTTGTCGAAATTCCTTGGGGTGCGGTCGTAGTCGGCCGCGATGGCGACGGCGTCCTGCAGAACATCCGACTGGTCCACCCCCTGCGTGCCGAAATACTCGATCGGGTCGCGACCTTGATCTTCGAGGATCCCCTCGTGACTCACCGCATCGATCGTCACGGTCTGGCCCGACGCCATCTGCATCACCGGCGTGGCGTGCACGGTGGGGACATATCCCCAGAGCACCTCGTCAGGCGTGGACGGTAGGTAGTGGTCGCCTTCCGGGTCTCCCTGTCCCGGTTGTAAAACGCTGAAGCCCCCGGCGGTGGCCGACGGTGACCCGTCCGGAGTCGAACTCCCGGACGAGCAGGCCGACGCGAGGCCGGCAACACCGGCACCGGCGCCCACGGCGGCTACTGCCCGCACAAAATCCCGTCGCCCGATTCCGGCATACAGGTTCATTGCGGCCTCACGTGCGTGTTCACTCATGGTCTCTCCCGGTTTGCGGTAAGTCGTTGACGGCAGGGTGAACTCAAGTGGCAGTCACCATCGGTAGTCGAGGAACTTGCCGTCGAAGGTGACGACCACACGGTCGCCATCGGGATGCTCACGCCGCGCGATGTCGACCTTGAAATTGATGGCGCTCATGATGCCATCACCGAACTCCTCGTGGATGAGCTCCTTGAGCGCGGGTCCGTAGACCGCCAGTGCCTCATGGAACCGGTAGATGGTGGGGTCGGAGAGCATCTCCGGATCGAGACCCCGAGCAGGTTGAAGTTGCAGGCTCTCCGCGACAGACCCGTCGAGTTCGAGTAGCGCACAGACCTTCTCGGCCTGAGCCGCCGACATCGGATGCTGTCCCAGCAACGCCGCCACACACCAGACCACCGGCGCATCGATCTCCCCGGCGATGTCCGCCCACGTCAACTTCTTACGGATTCTCGCGGCGACGATCAGTTCCGCGGCATCGGCTTTGGCCAGGATCGGTGTCATGCGTTCACGCCCTCTCGGGTGGTGGTGGACTTGGCGGACTGGAGTTCGTCGAGTTCGACGAGGCGGTTTGCGCCCGTTCGTGCGTGTGTGGCGAACAGGGTGAGACCGACGAAGGCCAGTCCACCGACGAGATTGCCGAGCACTGTGGGGATTTCGTTCCATACCAGGTAGTCGGCGATGGAGAAGTCACCACCGAGCATCAGCCCCGACGGGAACAGGAACATGTTGACCACCGAGTGCTCGAACCCCATGTAGAAGAACAACATGATCGGCATCCACATCGTGATGACCTTGCCGGACACGCTGGTCGACATCATCGCCGCGACCACCCCGGTGGACACCATCCAGTTGCACAACACCCCGCGGATGAACAGCGTGAGCATTCCGGCGGCGCCGTGCTCGGCATAACCGACCGTGCGGCTATGACCGATTTCGCCGAGTTGGCGCCCGACGTCATTGGGGTCGACGCTGAAGCCGTAGGTGAACACCACGGCCATCATCAGCGCCACGGTGAGCGCGCCGGCGAAGTTGCCGAGGAACACCCAACCCCAGTTGCGCAGCATCGAGCGGACCGTCACCCCGCGGCGCTTGTCGAGCAGGGCCAGCGGCACCAGGGTGAACACCCCGGTGAGCAGGTCGAAGCCCAGGAGATAGAGCAGGCAGAACCCGACCGGGAACAGCACTGCGCCCAGCAGTGCGTTGCCGGTCTGCACCGTGATGGTGACGGCGAATGCCGCGGCCAGGGCCAGGATCGCGCCGGCCATGTAGGCGCGGATGAGGGTGTCGCGGGTGGACATCATTGCTTTGGACTCGCCGGCATCGATCATCTTGCCGACGAAGTCCGGTGGGCTCACATAGGACATGGGTGACCTTTCGGGTGATTGATGCCCGAGGGTTCCCACTTCGTATTGCCGAATGGCAACGTGGTCTATTCATCTGTGTTGCCGCCTCCTCACAGGCTCACCCGGCCCGTGTGAGGAGACACGGAGGCGGATCTACCTGCGCAGTGTTTCGCCGACGGCGCCAGCGGAGACTCCGACAGGTGCATGGATGCCGACACCGGATGGAGCTCAGCCGTGGAACAGACGAACGGACCGTCACCTACCCCGGAGGACGCCACCGAGGCGACCGAGGAGCAGCGCGAACTGCAGGAGAAACTGGAGCACCAGGACGACGATCCAGACGCCCCCGCCCGCTCTCAGACCCGCCACCAGATCCCGGACGAGACCTGAACCGCGCTCCCAGCGGACTGTTCGTCGGGGCGGCGACCCGGTCGTACTGCCCGTGAACTTTCCAGAACGCGCTGCCGACACGGTGTTCCGTCAACCGAACCGATGCCGCCCCGACCTCGGGATCCCTCGGTACACGAAACCCCAGCCGGTGACCGAGTCAGGCCGGGTCGGTGTGGTCGGCGTATTCCGGGTGCTTGTCGATGAATTCGGCGACCATCCAGCATTGCGGCACGATACGTAATCCCGCGGTCCGCGTACTGCGCAACGCTTCGGCGACGAGAATCGTTGCCAGACCCCGGCCTTGGTACTCGGCAAGAACCTCGGTGTGCGGAAAAACGCGGCGGCCGTCGCGGTCGTGAAAGTCGGCGAGTCCGACGATTCGGCCGTTGACCTCGATGACGAAGCGATCCGACTGTTCGGTGACGGTGGTGGCGGCGCCGGTCCTGTCGGGAGGGGTTGGGACACTCATGGGGCTCCTCGGTCTCGACTGCATGAGTATCACCCCTGCGCGCCGATTCGAAACAGGGACAAGCGCCCGCGGCGGCCTTACTCTGAACAGACCTTCGGCCAGAGCGAGGTCCCATGCAGATCGAGGCACCCGACCCGACCCCCCGCGCCGCGACGGGCGTGCAGGACAAGGGACTGTCTCATAACGCCGTCGGGGTGCTCGGTGGCACCGTTCTCGGCATCTCGTCGGTGGCGCCTGCCTATGCGTTGACCGCGACGATCGGCATCCTGGTCGCCGAGGCCGGATCGAAGATGGCCGTGGTCATCATCGCCGGATTCCTGCCGATGTTCTTCGCCGCCTATGCCTACCGCGAGATGAACAAGGTGGCACCGGACTGCGGGACGTCGTTCACCTGGACGACCAAGGCGTTCGGCCCTTACGTCGGCTGGATCGGCGGGTGGGCCGCGGTGGTCGCCACGGTGATCGTGTTGTCCAATCTCGCCGGCGTCGCGGTCCAGTTCTTCTATCAGTTCATCGGCGACCTCTTCGGCAACGAAAGCATCGCTTCGCTGTGGGAGAACCCGATCGTCAATGTGCTGACGTGTCTGGCGTTCCTGGGGGTGGCCACGGCGATCTCCTACCGCGGGATCACCACCACCGAGCGTGTCCAGTTCGTCCTGGTCGGTTTCCAGATGGTGGTACTGCTGACCTTCGCTGTCGTCGCGTTCGCGAAGTCGGGGTCATCGCCGACCGGCATCGCCTTCAGCTTCGACTGGTTCAGCCCGGCCGGGCTGACCATGTCCGCGTTCATCGCCGGCCTGTCCGGTTCGATCTTCGCGTTCTGGGGCTGGGACACCGCGCTGACCGTCAACGAGGAATCCCGCGATTCCGACAGCGCTCCGGGCCGCGCGGCATTGCTGTGTGTGGTCTCGATCCTGATGACCTACCTGTTGGTGGCCATCGCGACGCAGATGTACGCCGGAGTGGGCACCGATGGGGTGGGACTGGGCAACGAGGACATCGCCGACAACGTGTTCGGCGCGCTGGCCGAGCCGATCCTGGGTGGGCCCTGGCACCTGTTCCTGTTCCTCGCGGTCCTGGCGTCGAGCGCTGCGAGTCTGATCACCACCTTCCTGCCCACCTCCCGCACGATGCTGGCGATGGGCACGTACGGGGCGTTCCCCAAGCGATTCACCACGGTCCATCCCCGCTTCATGACCCCGTCCTTCGCCACCGTCGCCGCCGGTGTCGGAGCAGCGGTGTTCTATTCGGTCCTGACGTTTGTCAGCGAGAGCGTGCTCACCGACACGATCTACTCGCTCGGCATCATGATCTGCTTCTACTACGGTCTCACCGCGTTCGGCTGCGTCTGGTTCTTCCGCCACAGCTTGTTCAACAGCGCCTACACCGTGATCTTCAAGTTGCTGTTCCCGCTACTGGGCGGACTGGGGCTGTTTGCGGTCCTCCTCATCACCCTGCGCGACAGCGCCTCGCCGGACTACGGCAGCGGTGCCAGCATCGGCGGTGTCGGCCTGGTCCTGATCCTCGGACTCGGGCTGATCCTGGCCGGGGTGGTCGTGATGTTGGTGATGCGGGCACGTCAACCGGCGTTCTTCCGGGGTGAGACCCTGCGCAGGGACACCCCCGCGCTCGTCGTCGACGAACCGTAGCCGCGACGAGAGGCTAGGTAGCGATCTTCCGGAGGTGTGCGAGTGACTCGCGGAGGTGTACCGCGAGGCCGCGCCTCTGCGGATCGGCGAGCCAGCGGTCGAAGGCGACCCTGAAGACCGCCATTCCCGCCTCCGCGGTCAGGCTGGCCGCGGGTTCGGTGACGCCACGTTGCCGTAGCGCCTCGCCGATGGTCGCCGCCAGCGACGCCAGCTTGATGAGTTCGCGTTCCCGCAGTCCGGCGTTGCCGGCGATGACCGCCTGCCGTTTCTCCGAGTAGGGCCGCCGTTCGTCGAAGAAGTCGGACAGCGACTCGAGCGCCGCGGCGACCGCATCCAGCGCTGTCACCGAGTCGGGCACACCCGTGAGCGCGGTTGTCAGCCGTTGGGCCAATTCGTCACCGCGGAACAGCACTTCGCGTTTATCTGCGAAGTGCCGGAAGAAGGTGCGCTCGGTCAGGCCGGCACGCTCGGCGATCTCCGCGACCGTGGTCTGGTCGAACCCGCGGTCGAAATACAACTCGAGCGCCGCCCGCTCGAGGCGACCGCGCGCATCCGGTTCCCAACGACCCATGGTCGGATTGTATGGGGATGACAGTCGCTGACATCGAGTGTACGTTTGATGTCACTCACTGACATCACCCATACGGCGAACTCAAGGGACCCCTCATGCGAATTTTTGTCACCGGCGCATCCGGACACATCGGCTCACTCGTTGTCCGCGAGTTGCTCGACAACGGACACCAGGTCGCCGGACTGGCGCGCTCGGACGCTTCGACCGAGGCGCTGACCGCGGCGGGCGCGCAGGTACACCGCGGCACCCTCGATGACGTCGACGTCCTGTCCGCCGCTGCCGCCGAGGCCGACGGGGTGATCCACCTCGCCTTCAATCACGACTTCTCCGACTATCTCGACGCGGCCGCGACCGACCTACGGGCGGTGGAAGCCATGGGTGCGGCACTGGCAGGTTCGAACAAACCATTCGTCAACACCTCCGGAACCTCGTCGCTGGCCACCGGATCGGCGAGCGCCGTCGGCACCGAGGCGACTGTCGTCGATCCGTCCGGTGCCCGCGTGGCGTCGGAGAACGCAGCACTGCGACTCGCGCAGCGCGGGGTGCGATCAGCAGTGATCCGGCTGGCGCCGACGGTGCACGGGCCCACCGATCACCACGGGTTCATCCCAGCCCTCGTCACACATGCCCGAACGACCGGGCAATCCATCTACGTCGGCGACGGCTCCAACCGTTGGCCGGCCGTACACAACAGGGATGCCGCGCACCTCTACCGTCTGGCGGTCGAGTCCGCGCCGGCCGGTTCGATGCTGCACGGCGCCGCGGAAGAAGGGGTGCCGTTCCGCGAGATCGCCCAGACGATCGGCGAGCAGCTCGATGTCCCCGCGGTCAGCGTGACCGCCGACCACGCCCGCGAGCAATTGGGGTTCATCGGATGGGTTGCGTCCCTGGATAATCCGACCTCGAGCGCGGCCACGCAGGCGCTACTGGGTTGGACACCGGAACACCCGGCTCTGCTCGAGGACATCAAAGCCGGTCACTATTTCGCCACGCCCAGCTGAGACCGACTCCTAGATGGCTATCCGACGGTCGCCTGTCCCCCGCCACGCCTCGACGGCATCCTGCAGGGGCATGCCGAGTGCGGAACAGATCGCGACCACGTTGCCGAAGCTCGGACTGGGCATTCTGCCGACCTCGATCTTGCGCAGTGTCTCGGGCGAGATACCGGCCTCACGCGCGATCATCTCGGGGTCACGACCGGCACGCGCCGTCCTGATCAGCGCGCCGAGGCGTTGACCGGCTTCCAGTTGCTCCGGGCTCAGGGGTACACGCACCATGCCGGCCAGCATAGCCGGTATTCAAATACCGGACCTGGTACCGTCGCAACGGTATAAAAATACCGACTTGGAACGGAGCCCGAGCATGATCGAACTCAAGTCCGCCCATGAGATCGACAAGATGGCGGTGACCGGCGAGTTCGTTGCGGACACGCTGGCGACGCTGTCGGCCGAGGCGGAGCCGGGAGTGAACCTGATGCAGCTCGAGCGTCACGCCCGCACGCTGGTCAGCGACCGCGGTGCAACCTCGTGCTACTGGGACTACGCGCCGTCATTCGGTCGCGGCCCATTCCGCAACGTCATCTGCCTGTCCGTCAATGATGCAGTGCTGCATGGAAAGCCACATGACTACGTCCTCGGAGACGGCGATGTGTTGACCCTGGATTTTGCGGTCTCGATCGACGGGTGGGTGGCCGATGCAGCGGTCACGGTCATCGTCGGCGACAGCACCGACCCCGCCGACAGCGAGCTGGTCGAGTCCACCGAACGGGCTCTGGCGGCGGGGGTGGCCGCGGCGGTCCCCGGGGGCCGCCTCGGTGACATCTCCGCTGCCATCAGCGACGTCGCCGCCGAAACGGGGTATCGCGTCAACGCCGAATTCGGCGGGCACGGTTTGGGGCGCACCATGCACGAGGATCCCCACGTCTCCAACCGCGGACGCCGGGGTCGCGGACTGCTGCTGCGGGCGGGCATGACCCTTGCACTGGAGCCATGGTGGGCTCGGGGCAGCGATCGTCTGGTCATCGATGCCGACGGTTGGACCCTGCGGTCAGCAGACGGATCGAACACCGCGCACTCCGAGCACACCATCGCCATCACCGAAACCGGTCCACGGATACTGACGCCGTCACGATCGGCGCACCACATGACGTAATGCGGTGCATCCGTGGGGTCATCGCGGCGCTTCGGGCATCATCCGTTCTCGCAACGACTCGTAGATGGGCGGTGACCGGGTCACCTCGGCCGCCAGCACCGCCGCGGCCGTGGCCGCCAGCATCGGGATGGCGACCGCCGTCGTGGCCGTCATCTCGATGACGATGACGATGCCCGTCACGGGGGCGCGCACGGTGGCCCCGAAGAACGCCGCCATGCCGACCAGCGCCATCGGGATGGCCAATGTGGTTGTGTTGCCGGGCCACACGCTGTCGACGACCCCGACGAACAGCAGTCCCCACAGTGCGCCGATGGCCAGCAGCGGCGCAAACAGTCCGCCGGGAACAGCCGCCGAATAAGACAGCGGGCCGGCGACAAAACGCACCAGCAGGTAGCCGACGACGACCGGCAGCACGATCGTCTGCCCGCTCAGAATCATCTGCGTCAACGAGTCGCCGCCGCCCACCGCGAGGGGGTAGACGAACATCGCCAGCCCGATGACGGCGCCGATCACGGCCGCCTTGGCGACGGCCGGAATCCGACGCAGCCCTCCCACCCGGTCGAGAAACCACAACACCAGCCGGTTGTACACGGCGCCAAGGCATCCGGTGAGCAGACCAAAAACCACGAAGAGCGGAAGCCACGCCAACGCAGGCGCATCGATCTGTTCGACGAGGAAGTCCGGTTCGTTTCCGAGGACGAGTCGCATGCACCCGACGGCTGTCGCCGCCGCGAACAGTGTGGCCAACACCGTCTTCAACCGGAAGGACTTCGTGACCTCCTCGAGCGCGAACAACGTGCCCCCGATGGGGGCGTTGAAGGCGACCGCGAGGCCGGCGCCGCCGACGGCGGTCTGCATCATCCGGATGTCGGCGTCCTGGAGCCTGGCGCGGCGCGCCGCTTCGGCGCCGATCGCCGCACCCATGTGGACCGTCGGTCCCTCGCGACCCAATACCAGCCCCGACCCGATGGACAACACGCCGCCGATGAACTTCGCGGGCAGCAGGATCAGCAGTGGCGGGCGAGCCTCGCCGCGGTAGACGGCCTCGACATGCTGGATCCCGCTGCCGGCAGCCAACGGCACCCAACGCACGATCAGCGCTGCCAGCGCCGCGCCGAGCGCGACAGCGGCAATCGGGACCAACCACCCGGGGCCGGGAAGTCGGTGTGCCCAGTCGACGAGGTCGATCCGCAGCCGGTCCGCCGTCTGAAGGCACCAGCGGAAGGCGCCGCCGATGAAACCGATGGCCACGCCCGCGACGACGGCCGTCGAACACACGAGGATCCATCCCCGCACGGGGACGTCGGGCTCGCCGGACTCGACGTCCGACTCAGTCATGGAGGGTGTTGCGCAACAGGTGGGCCAACTCGGGCAGGTCGGACACGGACAGGTCGGCCTGCGGCTGCGGATGCGGTGCCGAGCCGGGGCCGTACTCCAGCGGCCGTGCGACGTACGCGGTACGCAGCCCTGCGCCGCGGGCTCCGTCCAGATCCCAGGGATGGGCGGCGACCAACATCAACTCGCCGGGGTCGACGCCCAGCAGGTTCGCCGCAGTCAGGTAGGCCGCAGGCGCCGGTTTGTAGGCGCGCGACAGTTCGGCCGACAGCACACAATCGAACCGCAGATCGGCATGGCGGGCCAGGTCCACCAGCAGGGCCACATGGCCGTTGGACAGCGTCGAGGTGATGTGGGTGCGCCGCAACTCGTCGAGGCCGGCCCGCACATCGGGCCACGGCGGCAGCCGATGCCACCCGGCAACAAGGCGGTCACGCACGTCGTCGGGCAGCGCTAAACCCTGCTCGGCCAGCAGATCGTCGAGCGTCGCCCGGTGGAGCTCGTCGAAGTCGCCCCACGGGCGCCGGTGCTCGTTCACCTCGGTGAGCATCGGCCGGTAGCGAGCCCGCCAGGCGTCGGTGAGGACGTCGGCGTCGCCGGGAACTGCGCACTCGCGAAACGTTTCGGCGATCCCGGTGCGCCAATCCAGCAGAGTGCCAAAGACATCGAAGACCAACGCCCGCACGACCACCCGGGTCAGGGTACTCGTCGCCTTCGTGTCCGGTCCGGAAGCGGGTTCGGTGCCGGGCCTGTCGTCTCATAGGGTCGACGTGATGGCACCACCGCAAAGCGAGCGTTCAGATCTGCGATCACGGCTGACGGCGTCCGCTGCGGCAACCCGGACGGCACTGCATCGGCGAGGCGCCGCGAGGTTCGCCCGCCTCCCCCGACCGGCGCGACAAGCCTGTCGACTGATCGAACGCACCCGTCGCGCCACAGTGGCCGACCGGGTACCCGGACTGGCGGCCGAGGCGGCACTGTTCACCCTGATCTCGCTACCGGCGCTGCTGTTGGCAGTGATCGGGTCACTTGGTTTCGTCGCGGCCGCGCTCGGCCCGGAGGGAAACGACCAACTCCGTGAACTCGTACTGGGTATCCCCAGATCATTCTTCTCGGATCCGACCTTCGCCACCTACGAGCAGGTGGTGGACACCGTGCTCGCCCAGACCCGGGGCAGCGTGGTGTCCATCGGCATCGCGCTCAGCATCTGGACTGGTTCTCGAGCGGTCAACCGCTATCTGGAGACGATCACGATCGCCTACGGTGTCGAGCCACGGCCCGCCTGGCGTCGACGCCTCTTGGCGCTCGGCCTCACGCTGGGTCTACTGCTCGGCGCAATAGCGATGCTGCCGCCGTTGATCTTCGGCCCGCGAATCCTCGAATGGCTGACTCCCACCGCCGTCGCCGACACCACACTGCGGATGCTCGACCTGATGTTCTGGCCCGCAGTGGTCGTTGGTGTGCTCGCCGGCCTGGCAACCCTCTACCACGTCGGTGTCCCGTGGAAAACGCCATGGCGCCGCGATGTGCCCGGCGCGGTACTGGCGATGGTGTTGTGGCTACTGGCGTCGGCGGGCCTGCGGGCCTACCTCGCGTTGAGCGTGCAGGACGACGCGGTGTTCAGCCAACTCGCGGTGCCGATCGCCGTCGTCCTGTGGCTCTACATCACCGCGTTCGCGGTGCTACTGGGCGCCGAGTTCAACGCCGAGATCGAGAGAATGTGGCCTCACCGGGACCACCCCTGGCAGCTTCGCCGACTCAGCGACTCCGCGCGGCCTCACGGCGGTTCGCCTTCTTGATCGCGGTCACCAACTCACCCTTGTCCATCTTCGAACGGCCGGGGATGTCGAGTCTGCGCGCGACCTGAACCAGGTGCTGCTTGGTTGCGTTGGCGTTGACCCCTTCAGCGCTCTTGCCCTTGGGGTTCGGGCCACCGCTGCGAGCACGGTCGTCGGACGGTCCCTTTGCGGGTTTCTTCTCCCAGCGATCGCCGACCTTCTCGAACTTCCGCTTGAGGGCGTTGTAGGCCACGCGGTGCGCGCGCTCGGCGTCGCCGTACTCTTTGGCCGCGGCGTCGTGGGCTTTGGCGAATGTGCGCTGGGCCTTCTTGCCCGACTTGCGGACCGTGTTGGGTAGTTCGCTCTTCTTGGGCTTGCCGCTCTTCTTGGTCATCGGCATCGTGGTTGCTCCTCGCAATCTTCGGTGAGTCAGAATCTGCCGTGAATCTTCGGGCAGTCGCCGCCGAGACGGACGAACAAGTGCGATAGGTGCAACGGGTACGACAGCCAGGGCGGCTGCTGTTTCCGATACCCGGGTGCAGTCCGAGCCAAACGCGACTGTGCGCAGGCGAACAGCTGAAGCCCGGCCGTTCGTTCACCTCGGTGAGGCTACGGGTCATCACAATTCTCCCGCCTGGCAAAGCTCGGAAGCGCAGGCAGCTAACCGTGCTCCGATGCGGGCCGCTCGGCGGCTCATCGGCTGCGCAACTGGGGTGTCATGACTCGCGTCGAGCGACACCTCGGACCGTTAGCCGAGCAACAACCAATTTGGCGCACTGACTGTTTCGAGTGGAAAGGAACACCTCAGAGATCCACGGTTCGGGTACCAGTTCGACGTGCCAGGGGCAGCATCGAGGGGTTACTGACAATCGCGTCCGGGCGGGGGCTCGATCCCGATGAGGAGGAGAGAAAATGAAGTATGTGGTGTCGATGACCTTCAGACTCAACGGCTCTGCCACCGAGAACGAGGAGGCGGCCAAGCGCGTGCTGGATCTGTACTCCAAGTGGAGTCCACCGGACGGTACGACATTTCACCAGTTCGTCGGCAGACTTGATGGCGGCGGCACATTCGCCGTCATCGAAACCGACAACCCCGCTGATCTGGCGGCAACCTCGGCCAAGTTCGGCCCGTACGTCGAGTATCAGGTCTATCCGGTGCAGGATGTCGCGGATACCGTACGGGCAGCACAGGAAGGAATTGCTTTCCGCGAGTCCGTGAGCTGACGCTCCCTACCGATTACGCGCGGCCACCTCACGGTTCTTCGAAGCACCCGGGTGCAGTCCGAGCCAAACGCGGCGCTGCGCAGGCGCGCAACCGAGACCGGCGGATCAGGCCGACGCGGCCAGGACTTTCAGATCCTCGGCGGCGAAGGTGTCCTCCAATTGCAGTGGCGAGTAATCGATGTCGATCTCGGCCAGCGGACGGCCGCGTGCACTGCCGATCGTTCCGAAGCGCCGCATCCCCTTGTCTGCGGCGTACTGCTGGAACTCATCGATCGTGAAGCCGAACGGGATCTCGTCGTAGAGGGCGAACGAGTCGTCGGTGTTCTTGAGGGCCAGGGGAATCAGTTCGTTCATGCGGGATTCGAAGACGCCCCAGTTGGCGTCGTCGGCGGCGACGTGCCGGCGGCACGTGAACGTGCCCCAGGCCATGTGGCGCCGCTCGTCGTCGCCGATGCGACGCACCAGCTCCTGCATGCCGGGCAGGATGCCGCGTTCCACACAAATACGGTGCCACGCATAGTATCCGGTCAGCGCCATCATGCCTTCGATGACGTGGTTGTAGGTCACCGACGCCCGCACCTGGGCGGCCGGCGACGGGTCGGTGGCCAGTGAGTCGAGAGATTGTGGCAACTCCTCGTAGAACATCTGCCGATAGGCCGGCAGGTCATCGAGGTACCACTGCAGGTCATCGGTGATACCCACC
This sequence comes from Mycobacterium sp. DL, assembly GCF_039729195.1. Lineage (NCBI taxonomy): Bacteria > Bacillati > Actinomycetota > Actinomycetes > Mycobacteriales > Mycobacteriaceae > Mycobacterium > Mycobacterium sp. DL. Next base: position 4,905,767 of record NZ_CP155796.1, on the reverse strand, counting down.
GCATCGAGCCACAGACGGAACACCTGCGTGTGTTTGGCCTCCTCGAAGGCGAACTGTGTCAGATACATCTCGTCGCCGAGTCGTCCCTCCGCCCGCATCGCGGCCATGAACGGCTGGATGTCCTGGGTGACCGCTTCCTCACCGGCGATGAACTCCGCGCACAACCGGGTCGCCCAGTCGCGCTCCAGTTCCGACAGTGCTTCCCAGTCCGCACGGTCGCGGGAGAAGTCGATGTCGGCGGGATTCCAGAACTTGGCATTGCCTCCGGCAAAAAGCTTCAGGGGCATGCTGTCCCAGTTGAGTCCTCCGGCAGCCAACGAGTCCGAACGTGTTCTCTCCATTGATGTGTACCTCCTAGGTTGTCGCGCGTTGATCGGGCTGTACATGGGCCGGTTGGAACGCCGTCGCCAATACCGCGACATATCGGCGCACCGCCAGCGCAGGTTGTTCGGGTGTCAGTTCGTCGAGACCCAGGACCGGGTCCAGACCCCGCACGTACGGCGCCAACGCCAGGTGCGGCAGGATCATCAACAGCAGCGAAAGCAGCGTTTCGATGTCGGCATCCTGTCCCAGATCGCCGCGCGTGCGGGCGTTGTGTACCAGCGGTCGCAGCACCTCGAGGTAGTGGCGGTGCATCACCGCGCGCACGCTCACCCGCGCATCCGTGTCGACCTCGAAGCTCGCGGCGGCATGCAGCGACCGCTCGCGGGGATGGTCGGCGAAGTAGGCGACCCAGGCGTCGAGAAGCTCGGTCAGGAACTCGAAAAACGGCCTCTCGGGGTCGATTTCGCGGATCTGGTCCTCCATGTAGGCGCGCACCCGCTGGCTGCCCACGTCGCAGATGTACGCATACAGATCACGCTTGTCGGCGAAGTACTGGAACAGGCTGCCTTTGGCCACGCCTGCGCGTCGCGCGATGACGTTGAGGCTTCCGCGGGAGAAGCCCTTCGAAGCGAACTCCGCCTCGGCGGCGGCCACCACCGCAGTTCGGCGGCCCCCGTCGAGTCGGGCCCATGTCACCGTCGGCATCACGCCTCCACGTCGTCTATGACCACTGGTCATATTACTGTGATGCAGGCCACAGTCAAGGGCGGCGCCGCTTCCTTCCCGCCGGAATTGCATTCCAACAGCTCAAAATCGAGTGCGGACCTGCTGGAACGCAGTTCCGGCGAAGTGGCGCGCGGCACCGGCGAGGGCTGCACATGCGTGCTGCAATGAGGAATGGCCAACACACTCAAACACGCACTGATCGCCACCGCGGTGCTCGCAGCCTCCATGGTTGCGCCCACCGCGTCCGCGCAGCCCCAACCGACCGCGCCGCCGGAGTTCGTTTCGCTGAGCGAGGTCGACCAATCGATTCTGATGGACATCCGCTACACCACCCCGCACACCTTCACCGGAGATCCGGTCGACGGCTACCTGGCTCCGATGTGCATCCTCACCCGCCCCGCGGCCGAGGCGCTTCAGCGCGCGCAGAGCGAGTTCGTCGAGCAGGGCTACTCGCTGAAGATCTACGACTGTTACCGACCTCAGCGCGCCGTCAACGACTTCGTCGCGTGGGCCAAAGACCTGGCAGATCAGCGCATGAAAGCAGAGTTCTACCCGCGGGTGGACAAGACACAGCTGTTCGCGGACGGCTACATCGCCGAGCAGTCGGGCCACAGCCGAGGCAGCACAGTCGATCTCACGCTGGTGGCGCTACCTGCCATGCCCGAGCCGGTGTACGTCCCGGGCCAGCCGCTGGTGGACTGCGCCGCACCGGCGACCGAGAGATTCCCCGATCCCACCATCGACATGGGCACCGGCTACGACTGTTTCGACACGTTGTCGCACACGTTCGATCCGCGAATTCAGGGCGATCAACTGAAGAATCGGCTGCTCCTCAAGGACGGCCTGGAGAAGCAGGGCTTTGAGTACTACCCGAACGAATGGTGGCATTTCACCTACAAGCCGGAGACCTTCCCGGAGACCTACTTCGACTTTCCGGTCGATCCGTCGTCGCTGACCGGCTGACTCGGCCGGGTGTCAGGTCCCGCTGCGCTCCGCCTGTCGCGACGGGTGCTCGCCGCGCACCAACGCGACGGTGTCGCCGACGTTGACCGTGACGACGTGCTCGCCGGACCGCTCACTGAACGGAATCTGGAACAGGCCGTGGAAGTCGTCGGTCCGGACGAACGTGTGCGCGCGGGCGAACAGCGGATGCACGTCAAAAACCCGCACCCGCAGTTCCTCGCGTCTGAGCCTGCCCAGTTCCCTTCCGGATTCGGGGTCTGTGATCACCTGTCCGACGTCGGAATACACCGCGAACACCATGCCCGGCGTCACCCCCGCTTCGGCGCCCCGGTTGATGACGAGCGTGTGGTCGTCCTCGACAAGCGCGACCTGCCCGGTGAAGTTCTGCCCGCTCACGACGCCGCCAAGGAATTGCTCTCTCGCATCAGCGATTTCGACGACGATCCGACTCGGATCCGCGGCCTCAGGTCCTGGTCGTCGACCGGCAGCGGGAAAGCGCCGTAGGTGGTGGTGTCCTGCTCGGTCCCCAGCGTGAGTTCAACCGCCGTCTTGGCCTGGAACAGGGCGATCACCGCTTGCTGATGACGTTCGGTGCCGAACGACTTCAGCGCCACCGCGAGCTTGTTGTCGACGTACTCGACGGAACGCTGCAGATCCGAGGTGGGGGGTTCGGCGGGGCCGGCGTCCGTCCGCCGCGCTTGCTGCTCGGCTGCGAGTCCGCTGTACCAGCGGTGCCCGAGGGCGCCGAGGGTGACCGAGCAGACCGGGATCACCACGAGGGTGCAGAGCAGTCCGAGGGAACTGTCGAGCGCGATCGCCCCGGCAAGCCCGAGCAGCAGCAGAAGTCCGGCGACGGCGAACACCTTGAGCGCCGTCGGCACGCTCTCGAATGCGCGCCATGCCTGGGTGAGGACGCGCGCGCCGAAACGTGCCACCCCGGCGATGAATCTGGCGGTACTCGTCACGGCGTCAACGGCGACGCGGCCGACCTTGTCCGCGTTCTCCCGGGTGACCGGAGGCTTGGGCATCTTCCATGTCCGTCGCTGCGGCGGCGCCGCCGTAGGCTCGGCGGTCTGCTGTCCGTCCGTCTCGACAGCAGCGGCGGTCTCTCCCGGTGCCGCGGGCTGCTCTGACGGCTCCAGCACCTCGGATGCCGACTTCCCATTAGTCACATTCGCAACATCAACCACTTGCGTATCATCTCCCGCCGCGGGGCCGATGTCAGCCTGACGCGCCGAGGGGCGCGCATCCGACGTGCACGGATCTGCCCACGCGGGCTAGGCCACCGCAGCCGCCGACTGCTGTTCAGACAACGACGGGATCGTCGCGAGGTCCGCGGTCGGCACCGAGATCTGCATGCCAGAGACCGTGAGCGTCCCCAGCGACGGCACCACCCGTTCATACAGCCCTGCGCTCGACACGAGTTGCAACGTGACGGATTCGCCGGGGCGCAGCGTGTGTGCCACCGGCTCGAGATCGACGGTGATCGTGTGCGTGTTGCCATCGAGGTTCACCGGCACCGGCGTGGCGATACTTCCCAGGACCAATCCCGTGGTGTTGTCGAAGAGCTGGGCGTAGACGTGCCGGGCGGTGCCGGTGCCCGAGTAGGTGAGCGTCAGCGTCGGTGCACCCACCAGGTACGTCGTGGCAGCGCTCGCCGGAACCTCGAGCTCTATCCCGTTGATCGCAGGCAGGGCGTAGGGAACGAACGGCAGACCCGACCCGCTGAGGTACGGGATCAGCGGCAACGTCCGCCGAGCAGTGAAACTCGCCACCACGGACGTCCCCGTGGTCACCGGGTACTTCGCCGACGAGAACCACTGTCCGCGTTGATCGACCCACTCGAACTCAGGACCGGTGTCCACGGTGAGATCTTCCTTCACGTACCGGTCCAACCACGCGAGGGTCCGCTGCTCGATCAGTACCCCGTCGCGCAGATCGAACAGGTTGCCGGCGCAGAGGCCGTGGCCGCCGCAGAACCACACGGCCTTGGTCGGCACCCCGTTCGCCAGCAGAGTCTGCGCCGTGGCGTCGGCTTCGGCGAGCGAGAAGATGGTGTCGACCGTGCCGTGGATCAGCAGGGTCGGGACGGTGATGTTCTCGATGGCCGGATTGCGTTGCACGAACAACTCGAGGTCACTCGGGAGCAGTTCTCCGGTCAGGTCGCCGTAAACCGTCGCGGGCAGGATCCGCGGATTGATGCGGCCGCCCAGGACCGTGAGCAACGCCGTGAGCGGGGTGGCCCAGCTGCTCTTGAACGCCTCGTTCTTGTAGAGCGACGTGTCGAGCCGGTTGTAGGTGATGGCCGGCACGATCGCGTCGACGCGCGAATCGTTCGCCGCAGTCACCAATTGGATTGCGCCGCCGTAGGATACGCCCACCATTCCGAGCCGGGGGTCGCCTGGTTCGTCGAGCTGCACCTCGGGCTGGGTGGCGATCCAGCTGACGATCGCCGACATGTCGCGACCCTCGAACTCGGCGGCGTTGAGCTCCAACGTGCCGCCTGAGTACCACTCGCCGCGAGGGTCCCAGGTGACGACGTTGTAGCCGGCCCGGCGCAGCGTCCCGACGCCCATGATTCCGACGAAGTCGGCGAGGATGGGATCGAGGAACGTGCCGTCGATGTTCGTCGCACCGGGCGCACCCAGACCGGGGCCGTTCAGCACGGTCGGCGCTTTCTGATCCTTCGCCAGACCGTAGGCGGGCATGAAGTGGACGTAGATCTCGGTGCCGTCGGCGGAGACCACTCTGACATCGCGGGATACCGGCGTATCGCGTGGCAGCCCCCATCGCACCGGATAACCGAACAACGGATGCAGCACGTCGCTGACGATCGGAATCTGATGTAGCAGAGCAACAATGGGCGTGAACAGAACGGGACCGAGAATCGGGATCTGTTGCAGGAACGCCAGCGGCGCGACCTGTTCGATTGCGATGACGCTCGGTGCCGCAGCGGCGGTGGTTGCGGTCTGCGCGGCGGTGACGGTGTCGCCGGCGAGGTCACGCCGCGCCGCTGCCGCCACAGTCCACATCGCCGTGGACACCACAGGCTCGGAAGGCCCCTCGCTCGGCGAGTCGACCACCACCGTGGAGGCCTCGACCGGCGGCGTGGCCGAGGCGAGTTCGATGCCCCCTTCCGTGACCACCGACGCCGACTCCGGCGGCGCGGTCGTCGTGACGTCGATGTCTCCCACAGCGGGTGGCGGCGTGACGCCGGCTTGCTGCTCGGTTTCCCCGTCGTCGTCGGCCTCTTCGTCCGGGGCGACCGGCGCGTCGTCGGTTTCTTCGTCCGGGGCGACCGGCGCGTCGTCGGTTTCTTCGTCCGTGGCGGACGGCGCGTCATCTGCGGCGTGCTCAGTCCCGGTATCGGCATCGCGCCCGGCCTCGGTCTCGGTCTCAGATCGCGAATCACCCTCGCCGTCAGGAGTTTCAGAGGAGTTATCGGCGTCGCGCTCGGTTCGGCCATCGCGCTTCGACGTGCCGTTGGACGACGATGATGGATCCGCCTGTGACGAGCTGGACGAGTCCGCTCCGGAGGCACCGTCGGTGTCGGCCGACGCCACCCCGGTGGCTGCCACCACCGCGTAGCCGAGACCCAGCGCGACGACGAGACCGCCCACCCGTGCTGAAACCATGAGCCGTCCCTTCGACCTGACAATCGCGCTCATCGTAGGGACGTGCACGACCGCGCAATCAGCGATTCGCGTGACCCGTCAGAAACCTGTTGCCGACCAGACGCGGTCAAATGGACGGACTGCCGTCAGAGAGACTTCGGGCCACAGTAGGTAGGTTCGTCAGTATGCGGATGGGATTGTTACTGGTGGCCGCCCTCGTGTCGCTGGTCGGCTGCGCCGCCGCACCGGCGAATGCCGCCTTCGCGCTGGACGGCACGGCGTGGCGGCTGACCGAGATCCAGTCGATGGATGACGCGCAGGGCACCACCGTGGTGCCCGAGGGGCAGCGCTACACCGTCAGGTTCGAACCCCGCGTCGACGGGCAGGGCGCGGCGTCGTTCCAGATCCACTGCAATCGAGGTTCCTCGACGTGGCAGTCCAGGCCTGACGAGTCCGGCACGTCGGGCGAGTTGACCTTCGGTCCGATCGCGACGACCAGAATGGGCTGTCCGCCGGGATCGCTCGATCAGCGGGTGTCGACGTCCCTGTCCGGGGTACGCGGCTATCTCGTCCAGGACGGCCGACTGCACCTCTCGCTGCTTGCTGATTCGGGCATCCTCACCTGGGAGCCCGATCTCTAGAAGCTGGCGTGCGGAGCGCCCATGCCCGGGTCGACCTGAACCGGTCCGGCGGCTGAGGGCGCGATCGGGAAATCGAAGATTGCTGTCGGAATGTAGACCGTCGCACACGAATTCGGGATATCGACGACGCCGGAGAGTCGTCCTTCGATCGGCGCCGACCCGAGCAGCAGGTAGGCCTGCTCCGGGCTGTAGCCGAATTTGGTCAGGTACTCGATCGCGTGAAGGCAGGCACGCTGATAGGCAAGATCGGAGTCCAGATACTTCTGCTCGCCGTCCAGAGTGACCGACGTCCCGGAGAATGCGATCCACTCCGAGTACTGCGGGTCGGTGTTGCCGGGCATGAAGATGGCGTTCTCCGATACGCCGTATGTCGCCATGCCGCCCTTGATGAGATCGACGTGCAAATCCATGAATCCGCCCATCTCGATCGCCCCACAGAAGGTGATCTCGCCGTCGCCCTGAGAGAAGTGCAGGTCACCGAAGGACAGGTTGGCACCGGGGACGAACACCGGGTAGAAGACCCGACTTCCCTTCGTCAGGTTCTTGATGTCCTGATTGCCGCCGTTCTCCCGGGGCGGTGCCGTTCGCGCGGCCTCGGCGGCGACGCGGGTGAAGTCGCCACCGGTCAGCGTGCCGAGGATGGCGTCCTGGGGCTCGGGAGGCAGGGCCAGCGGAGGGACGCGGTCCGGGTCGGTGGCGATCAGCGCACCCTCGCGCGTATTCCACTTGGCCAGCAACTCTGCCGACGGAGCGGTGCCCATCAGTCCGGGGTGCACGATGCCGGTGTACTTCACCCCGGGAACATGGCGTGATGTGGTGGTCTGCCCGGCGAAATCCCAGATTGCCTTGTAGGCGTCAGGGAACTGCTCGGTGAGGAAACCACCGCCGTTGAGTTTGGCGAAGATGCCGGTGTAACCCCAACCTTGGCCGGCGAGCGGTCCGGAGTCCTCCTGTGGGATCGGCCCGACGTCGAGGATGTCGACGATCAGCAGGTCACCGGGCTCGGCGCCCTCGATCGCGAACGGACCGGACAGGCAGTGCACACCCTTCAGCGGTGCGTTCAGGATGTCCTCGGCCGAGTCGTCGTTGTGGATCGCGCCGTCGAACCATTCCCGGCAGTGCGCGCGGAATGTGTCACCCGGTTTGACCGTGACCGCGGCGGGAATGTCGGGATGCCAACGGTTGTGGCCGACGATCTGCTGGTCGGTGAACTTCTTCGTCGAATCGAGGGGGAACAGTAGTTCGGGCACGTGGCCTCCTCCGTGCTGGGCGTCGGGCGCTTGCTTCGGTGTGGGAACTGTCTCTTTCGAACGTAGCGCGATCACCGCGACAGCGCCGCACGACTCAGGAACCGAACACGGCGCTATCGTTTTCCCCATGCCGTCTTACACGTTCCGATGCCGGCAGGACTGCGTCGACTTCGTCGAGCAACATCCCATTGCAGCGCCGCCGGACACGGCCGCGTGCCCGGAGTGCGGCGACCCGGCGAGGCGGATGATCGGCAAACCCGCACTGGGTGCGGGAGGCAGTTCGCAGATGCGGCTTCAGGACGCGACCCGAGCCTCCGCCGAATCCCCCGACGTGGTCACGAACATTCCGGCCGGCAATCGCAGGGCCACTCGAGTGTCGACCAATCCACTGCACCGCAAGCTTCCGCGGCCGTGAAGGGCCGAGTCGGCGATGGGTCAAAAGTCCCAGTCCTCCTGGAAAATGATGTGGTGCAACAACTTCCGAGTAGCGATCACCCCTGAATCATGAGGCGCACGGCGGTGGACCGCGTAGCCATCAGGGAGCTGACCGACGGAGGCTGGAACTCGGTGCTCATCGGCGCGACAGCGGTGCCGATCACCGTACCGCTGGCCGGTCCTTTCGGAGTCTCGACGGAGACGGTCTGCCCGGGCTCACCGTAGATCCCGGCGCAGTCGTCACCCTCGCACGCACCCGTGGCCGCATCGATCCGGCCGGCGAAGAAGTCATTGAGCCATCCGGCGATGATCGTCTGTGCGGCCGCTTTGTTCTGCTCGGTCGGGAATCCCTGGTAGAGGTACGAGACGAGCTGGATGAGCCAGCTGCCGCCTTGCATGGAATCCAGGTGGGCGCCGCGGTCGAGCACAAGCCCGTTGAAGTGCCCGGGCCGATGACCGTTGAGCGCCTCGTCCACCCGGCGCGCACCGGATTCCCGTGGCGCCCCCAGCTCGAGCACGGGGATGTAGGCGCCGAGACCGTCGAGTTTGACGAGCGCCTCGGGCAACACGTCCCCGGGCGGAGCACCGTCGAGAAGGACGATCCCGGCCAGCCTGCTGGTGGCACCACTGGCGATGACGGCGTCGGCGTAGTACCCGGCGGCGCCGGCGGCCACCCCGGCACCGAGCGAATGTCCGACCAGGGTGAACGTCTCCGGCAACGCGACGCCGGCGCCGTATTTCTTGGCGAAGCCGGCAGCGACCGCGCTTGCCGTCAGCGCGTCGCGGTCGCCGAGTAGGAGGTCTGCAGTGGCGCGGTGCACCTGATCGTCGCCGAGCCAGAACCCATCGCGGACATATCGATTCGACGACAGCGTGGGTACGACGACGATGCTGTTGGTGCGGTCGGCCAGCCACGACGCGGTGTAGCTGTACATCGAGCCGACGCCGAGGTAGCCGTGCTGCAGGTAGATCAGTCGCTGCGGTGGTTCGTCGCCGTCGGGGTAGTACCAATCCGCCGGCACGGTGCGGCCCTCGGTGATCTCCAGGCTGGAGCTGCGCACGGTCACATTGGTGCCCGGTGCCGCCACCGGGGGGCCGGAGATGAATCGGACGGCCACCCCGATGACGTCCAGGACCAATGACTGCACGATCTCTTGCAGTGTCCACGGTTGCGGTTGCACGAGTGCGGCAGGTTCGCTGAGCGTGGTCGATATGCGCTGCGCCGCAACAATGTTGGCTACCGTCGCGGCCGGGACCGCGGTCTCGACGGGCAGCTGCTGCTCTTCGGCTTCGACGGCGGTGGGCTCGCCGGCTTCCTCGGTAGGGGCTTCGGCGTGCTCGGGTTCCGCGGCGAACTCGTCGACGGTGTCGAGTTGTCGGGGCGACGCGGTGAGGTCGTGATCGACGGGACGGGCGTCGCCGGAACTGGGGCCGGTGTCGTCGGAGCCGGCCTCCGGTAGCTGATCGTCGGGGTCTTCGACGTCCTCGGTCTCGTCGGCGATGGCGTCCTCGGCCTCGTCGGCGAGATCCGCGGTGTCCAGGTCGTCGACTTCGGCCTCGTCGGCATCCGCCTCGGTGTCGGCGGCGTCCGCGTCGGTGTCCGCGTCGGTGTCGGATGCGTCGGTCGGCTTGGACGAGTCGGTGTCGCCCGTGTCGCGGTCGGTGCCGCGGGGACCGGGATCGGCGCTGCCGGAGGAACTGGCCGCTGCTCCCGAAGTATCAGATCCGCTGTCTGCGCCGGCGGTGTCGGCTCCGGCGATCATCGCGGCAGACACACCGGCAGCGAGCACGCCCGCACCCATCCAAGCTGGCAGCTGCGCCATGGTTCTCCCAATCTCGAAATTGACGGTCGGGTCATTCCGGCCGCGGCCCACCGTAGAGCATCGGCAAGCCGATGTAGACACTTTTTGAGAACTGGTCATTCCTGGGTCAGGGACACTCTCGCGGGCCCCTGCCACGAGAGCGCGAGCGGACGCTCAAAATCGCGATTCAGTAGTGCCGCGCCGGAACGAGGCGGGATTGCAGTGGGGTGCTACTGCGCTCGTTGGGCCGAACACGACTGATGATTCATCAGGTCATAACACCAACGAAGGAAACACGAAGTGTCCGATAACTCATCGTGGTTTCTCCATCCCCGTCATGGCGGAGGCATGGTGTCATGGCCCCTCTCTCCCCACCCGCGACCGGCCACAATCGCCGCACCCGTCGACGCAAAAAGAAGCGCATCGTGTTAGACCGGGTTGCGCGACTGGCCGTGGCCCGGCCGAAGGTGATTCTCGCCGCGACCTTGGTGCTCATGGTCGCCGCACTCGGGTTCGGGATGGGGATCAGCGAGCGACTTGCGGGCGGCGGCTTCTACAGCCCTTCTTCGGAATCCCAGCGCGCCGCTACCGCGCTCAAGCAACGTTTCGGCGTCGGCAAACCGAACTTGGTGATTCTCGCGACCGACACCGGCGGCGGGTCTGTCGACGATCCCGGCGCGGTTGCCGCCGGCGAGGCCCTGACTCGACAACTTGCCGCCACGGCTGGTGTCACGACGGTCAGCTCGTACTGGGGACCCGGCCAGTCCGACATGCTCCGTAGCCGTGACGGAACGAGGGCGCTGGTCGTGGCGCACATCGAAGGCGATGAGCGCGAGTTCGCGGCGGCGGCCAGACGCCTCATCGGCACCTACCGCGACACCGAACGCGGTCCGCTGAAGCTCGAACTCGGCGGTGAGGCGGTCAGCTACGACGATGCGACCGATCAACTCAACCACGACCTGATGATCAGTGAAGCGATCGCGATGCCGATAATCCTCGTGCTGATCACCCTGGTGTTCGGCAGCCTCACCGCCGCCGCCCTGCCGGTCGTGATCGGTGTGCTTTCGATCGTGGGTTCACTGGGTCTTCTCACGTTGTTGTCCGCTGTCACACCGGTTTCCAACTACGCGCTCAACGTGACGACGATCGTCGGTCTGGCTCTGGCGATCGACTACAGCCTTCTGGTGTTGACAAGGTTCCGGGAGGAGCGCACACAGGCTCGGTCCCTTGACGACGCGATCATCGAGTCGGTTCGAACTGCGGGACGCACGGTCGTGTTCTCTGCGACGGCAGCGTCGCTGTCGGTGCTGGCGCTGCTTGTCTTCCCGATGATGTACCTGCGTTCGATCGCCTACGCATGCATCGGAGTGATACTGCTCGCGACGGCGTGCGCCCTCGTTGTCATGCCCGCCATGTTGCGACTCCTGGGCCCCCGAATCGACTCGCTCGACGTGCGCCGGGTGATTCGGCGGGTTCTTCGGCGTCGCGCACCCTCCGAAGCCCCGGCCGACGAAGACGGGTTCTGGTTCCGCAGTTCACAGTTGGTGATGCGTAGACCGGTGCTGATGGGCGGCGCAGTCCTGCTCCTGGCTCTTGTGCTTGCGGCTCCGTTCGGCTCCATCCGGTTGAGCTCTGCGGATGACCGGTCGCTGCCGGCGACGATCGAGAGCCGAAGCGTCGGCGACGTGGTCCGCTCCGAGTTTCCGGCACAGGCGACCGCGGCGATGGATGTGATCCTCGAGGGCTCGGCGGGTGCGGATCAACTCGACGGGTACGCCGGGGCGTTGTCACAGTTGCCGCACGTCGTGGCCGTCAAGCTGGGGCTGACAAGCTATGTCGACGGTCAACGGATTGGCGAAAAACCGGCGCCCGAGCCGAATGGCGCCTATCTGCGGGTGCTCCCAGACGTCGATCCCTACAGCGACGCGGCCCACACGTTGCTCGATCAGGTACGCCAGACCCCAGCGCCGGACACTGTTTACGTCGGTGGACTCACTGCGGAAAACGTCGACACCAAAGAAGCTCTGCTCGAACGAGTTCCGCTGGCCGCGGCCCTGCTCGCGCTGGCGATGTTCGGCGTGCTGTTCGTGTTCACCCGAAGCGTGGTGCTGCCGCTGAAGGCATTGCTGCTCAACGTAATCAGCTTGTCTGCCACTCTCGGCGCAATGGTGTTCATCTTCCAGGAGGGTCACCTTCAGTGGCTGGTCGGAGATTTTGCTGTCACCGGGACGCTGGCCACCCCGACGCCGATCCTCATCATCTGTCTTGCGTTCGGGCTGTCCATGGACTACGAGGTGTTCCTGTTGTCCCGCATCACCGAGGAATACCGCGCGCACGGCGACACCAACCTCGCGGTGATGCGGGGACTGCAGCGCGTTGGCCCCGTCGTCACCGCAGCGGCACTGATCATGTCAGTCGTCTTTATCGCAATGGCCACCTCTCAAGTGTCGTTCATGAAGTTGCTGGGCGTGGCGTTGACGCTGGCAATCCTGTTCGACGTCACGCTCATTCGAGCGATACTCATGCCCGCTGCGATGACGCTGATGGGTCGCGTGAACTGGTGGGCGCCCCGGTGGCGACGGCCTCCCGCGCATCTGCTCGCGAGTGGGGCCCGTCGCCGACATCAACTGACCGTGCGCCAACTGACAGCACAATCGGCAGTGAATTGACGTGCGAGCACAACGAAACGGTGCGTGTGAAATGACCGCACAGCAACGCGCACTGGCCGATGTCGCAGCACAAGCTTCGGCGATGACCCAACGGCTATCGGCAAGCAATTCAACCGGCGATCGCGCGATGGGGACGTTCGTCGACGCGTTTTCCGCCATGATTCCGTTGGACGGCTCCGCGCCCAGTATCAACGGCATCGTCATGCTGCCCGTGCTCGTGTTCGGCGCCGAGACCGCTGCGCCGATGCTCGCGACACCCGTAGCGTTGATTCACACACTGTGGTGGGCGGCGGCGCGGTACCTGGACGACATGATCGACAGTCCGCAACTCGCACAGACCGATCCCGCGGAATTCAACCGCGGGGTGCTGACCGCCATTGCGGTGGGTAACTATCTACCGCTCGATATCATTGGCGACCTGGCAGTATCCGATGCCGTTCGGTTTCGGCTGATCACCGAGTACAGCACCGGATGTATCGACGCACTGAGCGGGCAGCTGACCGACCTGGATCTCAACGCGGAGACTGCAACTCTCGACGAAGTGCTGCGCAACTACGAGGACAAGACCGGCGCGGCCTACGGGATGGCCGCCGCGCTCGCCGCGCAGCTCGCGGAGTGCGATGCCGACCGGGTCGATGCCTGGCGCTCGTTCGGTAGGGCGCTCGGAGTGCTTCGTCAACTGGTCAACGACCAGCGCGACCTGGTCACCGAGCGCGACGAGGATCTGCGAAACGGCACTGCGACCTATCTGCTCGTTCATCTCCTAGGCACTGTGTCGACTGCCCGACGTGCGGAACTGATCGGCCTTCACCGGCAAGCGCGCACCTCCGAAGAGGCGCGGGCTGAACTGAAACGAGCGATGCTGGCGGCGGACATCGTTTCCAGTTACGCAGAGACGATCGAGCCCATCGTCCGTGCCGCTCGCGACACGCTCGGCTCTCTCGGCGGTGATCCGCAGTGTGTCACCGAGCTCGCCGGGCTCATCGACGAGACGGTTTCCTTGTTTCCCCAGTTTCAACTCCGATGACGATTCGACGAAGACGCCGGCGAGTCGCATTGGCGGCCTCAACCGACCGCTCCGACGACGGCGGAGGCGACCAGCGTGCCGAGTAGGCCGAGGGCTGATACTGCCGCCGGCCATCGGTTGTCCTCACCGCTGACGTACTTGATGCCGAATGCGGCAACACCGATCGCGGGCAACACGACGAATGCCTTGGAGAGAGGCGAAACCTGCGCGGCGACAACGAACAGCGCCACGGCGAGCGGGCCGGAGCCTGTCGTGAGCAACACTGTTGTCAGGTAGCCGAACGAATTGGAATAGCTGCGTTCCCCTGCGGCGGGTCGGCGGGCGAGCTTCTTTCCGAATTCGAGCTGGCCGGCGCACAGTGTCAGGATCAGAATTCCCACAGCGCCAACGTTTGCGTCAGGCGCCTCCTGCTGGATCTCGATGAACGCCACGAACAGGTACACATACAGCAGCAGTTGAACCGGGAAGCCGATGAGTAGGTTCAGGACCAGGTTGTCACCGCGCGTGGCGGGAAATCGTTGCCCCACCGCCAACACCGCGGCGGCGTACAGAAGCTGAGCAACGATGACGACCATCCCAGCGTGGAAGAACAGGTTGGCGGCGACAATGGTCGTCACGCACAGGGCACACAAAGGGTATAGATCCCGCTGCGCAACTGCGCCGGACGCAACGGGGCGCTGTGGGTTGGCAATCCGGTCGTAGTCCTGGTCTCGGATGTCATCGATCACCCGCATGATCAGCAAGTCGGCCAACAGGGTGACGGTGACTGTCGCCAGCAGCGGAATCGCACCGGCAGTGATGCGGTGTCCAGCCAGCGCCGCGAACAGACCGATTCCTCCGGTGCCCAATGCCACGGCATACACGCTTGACATGACCGGTGGATACCTCGTGAGAATGAAGTTCGAGATACCAACCGCGGCAATCACTGTCGGCCTCCTTGCCACATCACCGGCAGGCTCGATACCCCTCGGGTGAACATCTCAGTGCGCCAATCGATCTCGGACGTAGTCACAAGAGTGAGTCCGCTCAGCCGGGACAGCACGGCTTGCAGGCCAACTTGCAGTTCGAGGCGAGCGAAGGCCATTCCGAGGCACTGGTGCCGACCGTGGCCGAATCCGAGGTGCGGGTTGGGACTCCGCTGAGGGCAGAACTCGTCAGCGTTCGGGAACACATCGTGATCGCGGTTGGCGACATCGAGTATGGGCACGACGATCTCGCCCTGTGAAATCAGACGGTCGTGCAGCTTCACGTCAGCGGTTGCGATGTGTGGAAATCCTGCCGTGCCACCGATCGTGCCGCCGAACCAGATCCAGCGCAGCAGCTCTTCGACCACGGAAGGTATCTGCTCGGGATACTGGCGAAGCGAATCCACCAGTCCGGGCTGCTGAAGTACCTCGATGAGACTCAGTGCCAGGTGACTAGCGGTCGTCTCTGCGCCCGACATGAGGAGGCCCATGGCGAGCATGACGATCTCTGCGTCGGTCAGTCTGTTCGAGGATTCATCCTGGACCATTGCATCGATCAGTCCGCCCGCCGTCTTGTGACTACGCGATCGCTTGACTCGACTGTCGAAGTAGTCGCGCAGGTCACGGTGCGCTTCTGTGACCTCGCCGGGTTGGTGGTGACCCACTGACCATGCCAACGTCATTCGCGGCATGAGAAGAGGCAGATCGGCGGTGTCCAGCCCGAGGAGGGTCATGTGCACGAGGTTCGGGAAAGGCATGCAGAACTGCGTGAAGATGTCGGCTGGTGACCCCCTGGCGAGCAGGTCGTCGAGAAGTTGATCGGCGATGCGGCCGATGAGCGGCCGAGCCATCTGCGCCTGTCGCTTCGTGAACCACCCTTGCACGGCCCGGCGCCGATGTGTGTGGGTCGGCGGGTCCGAGGTGACCAGCGCCAGAGGCCGATCGACCTCCCCGTCATCGGTAGGCGCGAGACATTGTGCCCGACTGAAGCGGTTGTCACTCAACACGGTTCGTACGTCGCACTGACGCGTTACGGCAATCGCCGCCGTGCCGTTGGCCAACGTGATGTCGAGGGTCGGTTTGCTGCGAAAGAGATCGACATGATGTTGCGGCAGCGACGTGCCCGGGCAGTTCCCCAGCGGCAATTGCATGATGTCACCGCATTCTCTGCGAGTGGGTGCGGAGGATGCGGACGATGCCCGACCTACCGTCGATCTCGACCTCGTCGCCGTCGGATATCTTGGACGTCGCGCCAGGAACCGCTACTACGGTGGGAATACCGAGCATCCGTCCTGTTATTGCGGTGTGGGAGACCATGCTGCCGCGCTCCACCACGAGCCCCGTTGCGTTGAGCATCAGCGGTAGCCATCCAGGATCGGTTTCGCGGGCGATCAAGATCCGCCCAGCGCAGTCACACGGCGGAACATCGGGCCTCAGCACCAATTTCGCGCGACCACGGGCTATCCCGGCGCTGGATGGAAGACCGGTCAGTTCGGTGCCGGAACCTGCCGTCGCCGATGTCGCGGCCGTACGAAGTAGATCGGCGGGAACGATCGGCGGCGGGCCCGTTGTGAGATTGGCGGCGAGGGCGGGCCGATCGCACGATCGGAGGTAGGCGTCTCTTCGTGTCCGCGCCAGGACGCGAAGGTCGGGGTGTGTGGAGGTGCCGTCGAACGCTCCCAATAGTTCCTCGGCCTCCAGATGCACATAGTCCTCGGGTGAGTCCAGATACCCTGCAGCGGCCAGGTCAGACCCGAGTCGACGCATGACCTCCCGTGAGAATCCGTAGAGCTGGGTGCGGCAGAACCGGGTGTCCTCACGGGCTTTGACCAGGAACGTGCCCGCCCGCAACGCAACGCGAAGAACAGCGCGTCTCCACCATGACGGGCAGATGCGACGTAGTTCGTCACGTGCGGCCGCGGCCGCGGTAGATTCCTGAAGCCGCGTCTGCTGCATTGTCGCTCCCGCCGCAACGAACGGCCGCAGGGTGTCGATGACCATCTCAGGTCTCTGGCGTGGCGTCGGCTCCTCGATCTTGAGGTCGTGCATGGCGCGATCGCCGAACTTCCCGAGGTGCGCACGGGCATCGGACTCCAGTCTGCCGCCGTAGGCGCCCTGTGCGATACGGTCCCAGGTATCGCGTGCGTCGGCAGTCAGCACTCGCGCCGACAACACCCGGTCCGCGTTTATCTGCTCGGCGAGCGCCACCATGGAGTGCACCGACTGCAACGTTCGGTTCGGCGGCCCACCGGGCAACAGCGCAGTGAGGTCCACCTCAGGGGAGTCTGTCCACCGCTTCACCAGGACGGTCGCCGCGACACAGCCGGCCAGGGAGAGATAGCCGGCTAGAATCGTGATGCCCCAGCGTGATCCGGCCTCTGACCACACTCTCCGGTAGGTCTCGATGACTTCTTCGACCGGCTTCTGCGACAGTCCTGTCCCGAGGATGTGCTGGGCATCCCACCAGGACAGGAATCTCCGCAATTTTCGGGGATAGCTCACGGCCGCCCATATCAGTCGCGGTGAACGCCCGATGACGCGTGTGATGGCAGGGCGGTCGAGCACTCGGCCCGGGTCGGAATCTCGTTCTGCGAGTCCCAACGACCGCTCCCACATCGGACGGATCACGTCCCATCCGGGGAGCTGGCTGTGCAGTGCGTACCACGCGTCCAGGCGGTAGTAGGCCCGACCGTCGAGAAATCCGATCATGCGACGAAGGTGGTGCTCTTGACTCCGCAGTCGGCTCTCAGGGATTCCGACGATGCGATAGAAGTCGCGGAAACTCATGCGGTAGAAGACTCGCGCGTGAGAGTACGTCATCGCGGTGGTCACGCCCGGAAAGCTCTCCGTCAGATTGTGATTCGTCCATTCGGTCGCGGTCGTCGGCGTTTGCGGCGACGTGGCGGGCCGCGCCTGAACCAGGTGAATCGCCGAGTCGGCCGTGACGACACCCTCGATGTCCTGGGGGCCGGTCAACAGCCGCTCGGTGGTCTCCGCCAGCGCGGCTATCTGACTGATTTGCGCATCGGAGAACACGGGTAGGTCGGCGAGTTCATCCGGCACCCGATATTCGGCAACGCCACCGCCCGGTGCTCGGCGGAGCATCCTTTCCTTGTGGGAGATGAGCCTCTCGATTCCGTCCGCGCGGACGAAAAAGTGGTCGATGTCGGCATGTTCGGCCACCGCACCTTCTCCGATGCCGTAGACCGCGGCGACCACAGCTCCCCTGGCTCTGGTAGCAGGATCGTGGGTGAACGCGACGAACGACCGCTCGCCATCCATCATCTGCTGAACTCCGACGCAGATGCTGAGGACTCGGGGGTCGATTCCTCGCCGCGCGCGGTAGAGCACCGATCTGACACTGAAAAGCGATGCTATACAGGATGAAACGGCATCGATGAGCCCGTCTGCACCAACGTACAGGTAACTGTCCGTGAGGCCCGCGAACGGGTCTGCGGCGTCGTCTTCGCCCGGCTGTGCGTGGCGGCCGACCACGCATGCCCGGACTGCGACGTCGCGTGAGCCGAGGGCGGCATATCGGTCCCGGATCTCGGTTTCTGTCTCCGGCATGAGGCGCATGTGCTCGGTGGCGCGGTGAGCCGCCTCGGCCCAGGCAGTCAGTGTCTCGACACCGGCGCCGATACCGGGGAAGGTGCCGACCACATCGGCGATGGCTGTCCACGGAGTTTCCCTGACGACGCAGAAGAACAGGGGGACGGAAACTCCGGCATCGCGCAACTGTTGCTGGCGCGCGAACTTGTGCCCGACCACGCTGGCGTCAGCCAGTTCCGCAGGTGCGTCAATGATCTTGATCATCACCACACCCCGGGCACAATCCGGCATCGTGTGCTGGCGAAGGAGCGATATCGGGGCGTTTCAGTGAGGATGTCTTCTTCGACTCTGATGCGCCAGAGAACAACGGCGACAAGCAGAGTCAGCGCTGCGATACTCGCAGGACTCGAAAAGTATCCGACAAAACCGATGTTGGCGAGCAACATCCCGGCATAAGCAGGATGGCGCAGCACCCGATAAGGCCCGGATGCAATGAGGCCGCCCTCGGAGATCCGTACCACTCGGTGCGAATACTGGACGCCGAGTTCGTGAATCGCCCACGCGCGTAACGTCACACCAGCGATGAAAATCCCCGCCGGCACGATAACGAACTTGTCGGGCACCGCGGGCGCGGAGTACGCAGCCGTGAGTGCCGTCGCTACCCGCGCTACCGCATAGGGAACGAGGGTGCGAGTCTCCGCGGCCGACTGTGTTGGTGACCCGACAGTGATTCGTGATTCGGAAAGCAACCACACGAGATACGCGGCGACGAACGCCGCGGCGGTGAGGCGCCCGCCGACAAGGTGTGCCGCGACCGCAACAGCAAGGCCGATAGCGCTCAGCGGCAACAGAGTACGAAGAACGTACGTGGCGACTCGATCAGTCATGGCCGGCCTCCATCGAGTCGGGGGCTAGCCCGCGCGCAATTGCGCATACTCGACTTCGTCGGCGCACCGGCTCGCGATGACGATCGAGCCGACTTTGATCGCTCGATCGCCTACTGCATGCACGTCGATGTGGAGTTTGCGTGTCTGTTCTGGAGGAGTGGGCTGCCACGACAACGCCCGCGTCATATGGGCCTGCGGCACCGTAGTAGGCACGTCTGCGGTGAGCCCGACGAAGATCATCTTCGTCCCCATTGGCTGCTGACCCCACACGTGAAGAATCGCGATGACGAATTGGCGGGCGGCCTCGATGATGGAGGCGACCGCGCTGGCCCGCGGCGGTATTCCGCCGATGGCGGCCTGCTCGTGTACGCGGACCCAGACACGTCCGGTGTCGACTGTGAGCGGGCCGACTGCGACATTTCCGGGGTCGGCCCGGTGCACCAGTTCACGCGGGATCGAACCGTTCCCAAATGCCGGCACCGGGGCAAGCTCCGCGGGCAGCGCGGACCGGCGTCGGCTCAGCAGTCCCCTCGCTATGCTGCGACCTGATTGGGCGAATTCCAATGTGTTTCCGCCGTTTTCGCGGGTCGCTCTCACCTCGACCGGCGCGTCGAGCTCGCAGAATTTGGTGAAGGTGAGGCCGAAGTTCACATTGGCCGGCCGCAGCATCGCTGCGTGCTCAGCCAATTCGAGGCCGGCCACCACCAGCAGCATCCCCGGCACGTGATCGAGCGGATGGTCGAAGAACACCGGGTCGTGAGGATCCACGCGAATGAACCCGCGGCAAGCGCCTCCGTTCAGCGCCGGGTGCAGGGCGTCGATCGTGCGTCCGGTAATCGCCCGAGGCGTGCTCGGTGCAAGTGCATGCATCGTTGCCTCCTCCGCTCGTGTGCGCCGTCTCCGATCCGACGCGACAGATCACTGCACTAGGGATCGTCACTCGGAGTGGGGTGCTGGTTCTCAGTAGCTCCCTACTGCAATCGACGCTCGTCTCGGCGCGGTCCTACTGAGTCGCAGGGTTGAGCTGAGGTACTCGAGCTGCGAGTCGCCCACTCGTGGACTTACGTAGTTCTGGACCTCAGTCCAGCGAGATAGCAGTGGCGTACTACTGCGCTCCCTGCGCCACCCGGCAGCGACGATTTTCCGTGGTGAGACGAAACGCCGTTTTCCCGCGGCCGCATTTCGAAGACATCGCAGAAGGAATGACGATGGTTGAGGCGAGCATATTGGTCGCATCCGACGGCCTCGGTGTCGACCACCCTTCGCTGACCAACCCATCCGATCACTTGCCCCTGGTCGCCGCCCGGTTGCGCGAAATCCTCGTCAACGAAGGCGGTTTCGATGCAATCTACCGTCACCTACTCGCCGTCCCCGGCAAACGGGTCCGATCCGCGATGGTGCTGGCCTGTGCCCGTCTGCTGCCCTCGGCCGCCGCGGTGCCGCTGCGCGACGCAGTCGATGTGGCGTGCGCGATCGAGATGATCCATGAGGCGTCGCTCGTTCACGACGACATCTGCGACGGATCGCTCCTGCGGCGCGATGCGCCGTCAGTAGCGGCCGCATTCGGCGTCCGCACCGCAGCCCGGGCCGGATTTCATCTGGTCGGCAGGGCTTTACAGGTACTCGCACGAGTGCTGGCCGACAACCCGGCGGTGTTCGCGCGGCTCGGTGAGGCATCGAGCGTCACCTACCTCGACCGCATCTCGGACCTGTCGTTCGGGCAGCTCATCGAGACCCTGCCACCTGCCGTCGACGACGCCGCCATGCGCAGACACTACGAAGTCGTGGCCGAGGCGAAGACCGGCACGCTGTTCCGGTTGGCCTGTTCGTACGGTGGCACGGCGGGCGGCCTCGACCACGATCAGCTTCGCGTCCTGATGCGCTACGCAGACCAACTCGCCCTTGCCTTTCAGATCATGGATGACGTCCGCGACGTCGAGGGCGGCCCCTCGCTGGGCAAGGAGGCTGCTGGCGACCTCGACCGACGGGTGCCGACCTGGCCCGTGATCGAATGGCTGGCCATGCGGCCCGGGTCCCATGAAATGTGGCTCTCCAGGCTGACTTCCAGCGCCGACCTCCGAGCCGACCTCATGCGCAGCGGGGCGACCCGAACTGCCCGTGCCGTCGCGGTCCGCGCCGCCCGGACGGCCGGCCAGGCAATCAGTGCATTCCCGCCCTCCCCCGCGCGTGAGCAGTTGCGCGAACTCACCGTGCGGGTGGTGTCCCGATGAACGGGGGGCGACTCGGCACGCTGGCCGACGGACTTCGGTACCTGAGCCGCACGCCAGACCTGGATGCGATGCGAGCGGCCCGGTCACCGGACGAGTTGGCCCGGCTGGCGGTTGTCCCGGCGGCCCGACACCTCGGCATCGCGGCCGGATTCCTCCCCTCGGCCCTACGGTCCGAGGCCACCGCCGCCCTGCTGGCCTGCCGGGTGCTCGACGCCTATGCAGGCCTGTGCGCGCGCCCGCTGGCGGTCGGCGCCGTCGTCACCGCCGTGCACTACCTGAACGGCGCCATCGACACACCGCCACCGCCGTTGCGGGCTACCGCCGGCCGCTATGTCGAAGCGGTCGACCTGGTGCTCACCGAGCGTATCCACGACGTGCGGGTGATGCTGTCGGAACTGCCCCCCGAGGGTCGCAACCGGGTCGGCCGACTGTTGGCCGATGTCGGCCAGGTGATGACGTTGAACCTGGATTGCCCGCTGCCGCGGACCGCCTACGGCGAGGGCGTGCTTGGGCGGGCGATGTTGTACGTGTGCTCGCTGGTCGCCGAAGATGCCTGCGCCGAGACCGATTTGAGCGAGCTGGCCGGATGCATCGGCGTCATTGTCCAGTTGGCCAACGACTTGCGGGACGGCGAACTGGTGCCGTACGGCGCCCGCGACCGCGAGGATCTGACCCGGACCGTGATACAACGCGTGCTGCCCCCCGCGCTGGGCAGCATCGCCTTGCTGGCCCGGCTCGGTCCGTGTACCCGCAGTCGCGGCGCCCGGGTGGCGATGGCGTACATGACCATTGCGACAACCGGCTATTTATGCGAGGCCGTCGGAGCGCCTGCACCCCACCGGCGACCGGTGCGGCTGGCCGCGGCAGTGCTGGCCTCCGTCTCACCTGCTCAGTGGAACTCGATGCTGAAGCGAGTGCGCTGTTCCGTCGACGGGGCGATCCACCGTCTGTTGGATGCGTCGCCCCACCCCTCGGTGAAGGCCGGCCCCGCCGCCCGATCGGGTGCGGCTGATCTCCTTGCCCTCGGTGATCCGCGCTCGATGCCTCCCTCGGTGGTCCCGCTCATCGTCGGCGCCACCTTTGCGATCGTGGAGACCTTGCCGGAAGAACCGCTGACCGGCGAACTGCCCGAGTTCCACGTGCGCCGCATGATGATCGCCGACCATCTGGCCTTCGGCGCCCTGGAACGACTGCGACCCCCCGACGCCGACGCCATGTATTCCCTCGCAACGCAATTCCAGCTCGCCGCGCTCGACCCGCTGTAAAGGTCTAGCGAACCTATGACCATGACCACATCCTGCGGCACTAACCTGTGCCGACGATGATCATGCCGCGCCGAGCAGACCGAGCGGCTCCCTCTTTGGGGCGAGCCGCAGAGATCAATGCAGTGGCAGCGGCGTACCCGGACGGAGATAAGCGAGACGGGCGAGGCGCGGTCGGTGACTGGTCGACAGGCCGCGTCTTCTCATCGAGTCAGTGACGTCATCCGTGGAAACAGTATCGCTGGACCGAGCCATCGCGTGATGAAGCGGCGTAGTTCGATTCCGTCGCGCTCCTGCGGGCCGGGATCAATCAACAGGGACTGCACGGTGCGCAAGAACATTTCAGCAAGCTCATGAAGCGCCGCGGTGTCGAAACCGT
The DNA here is from genome assembly GCF_039729195.1 of Mycobacterium sp. DL. Classification (NCBI taxonomy): domain Bacteria; kingdom Bacillati; phylum Actinomycetota; class Actinomycetes; order Mycobacteriales; family Mycobacteriaceae; genus Mycobacterium; species Mycobacterium sp. DL. Next base: position 4,883,040 of record NZ_CP155796.1, on the reverse strand, counting down.
GAAGCTCCCAATCGACATCCAAACGACCGAAAACCGACAAACACAATGCGGTCGCCGTGTCGGACGTCAGGGAGGTGACGGCCTCGCCCGCAATCCGCCGTGTCAGCAGGCTCTCCAGCTGTGGATCGCCGATGAGGTTCTCGACTCCGAACGACAGGCTCTCGACGAGAGCAGTCACGGGGTCGTTGAGTCCGCGAACGTGGTCTACGGCTTGATCGATAAACCCATCGACTGCACGCATTGAGCTGGCTATGAGCAGCGCGTCCGCGTTCGGAAAGTAGCGGTACACCGTCTGGCGAGTGACTCCGAGTCTGCGGGCGACATCGGCGAGGCGTAATCCCGCTCCGCCATGCTCGGCGATCTCGTCATCGACCGCACTCAGAATGCGCGAGATGGCTTCCTCGTCCGATGCGGGGGTGGCACCCGCCCAGCCGCGACTACGCATCCGCCGTCGAGAAGACGTCGCTGGTGAATTCGATCGGAAGAGTTGTGGGACCGGTCATTCCCAGTAGCGGTTTCCACGGTGCTGGTCCGATGCGATGTGTGGCGGACAGGCGGCGGGTGAGGACTGTCAGTGCTCCCGCCAGTTCCCGGCGCGCAAGGTTCGCCCCGAGGCAATAGTGCGCCCCACCGCCGAAGGTCAGGATTGCGGGTGCGTCCTTACGCGCTATATCGAAGCGATCGGCATCGGCGTAGATAGCTGGATCCCTGTTGGCTGCAAAGGTGTTCACGATCACGAAGGTGCCTACCGGGAACGTGTACCCGGCGAACTCCACATCGTCAGTGGCGACCCGCGGCACGATACTTCCTGACGGTGAGTGGCGCATGCTCTCCTCGACCGCCTGCATCGCGAGCTCTGGTTCGTTGCGCAGCTTCTCCCACTGATCTGGGTGCTCGCACAGCACCTGCACCGACGCGGCTAGCTGGTTCCGCGTCGTATCCGTTCCCGCCATGAGGAAGCCCGCCACCAGCGAGCGGAGTTCGTCGGCGTTGAGGCGGTCGCCGTCGCTTTCAGCGCGTATGAGCTCGGATAGCAAGTCATCGGTCAGCTTGTCTCGGCGACCTGCGACCATGTCGTCGACGTAGGTATCGAGTTCTCTCCAGGCGCCCATGATCGAGGCTTCATCGAAGGCGGCATCGGGCTGAAAACTGAAGGCTTTGAAGATCTCCTCGGTCCAGTCCGCGAACAGCTGCCAATCCTCGCGGGGCGCTCCGAGCACCGCGCAAATGATCGGGGTGGGGTACGGACGAGCGATATCGGTTACGACGTCGCACTGTCCGGCGTCCACTACCCGATCGACCAAGTCATTCATCACCTCATAGATCGTGCCCTGGAGACGTGATGTCGCGCGAGGGGTGAACGCCTTGGACACCAGTTTCCGTAACCGGGCGTGTGGTGGGCCGTCCAGACCAAGCAGGCTGTTCGCCAGTTTGTCGTATAAAGCACCCGAGGTGATGCCCTGCGCAGCCAAAGTGATGCCAGGAGGTAAACGGAACCTGTTGTCGCGCAACATATCGCGAGCCAATTCGTAGGATAGGATCTCCGGCCCGAGCGGCCCTATGGCGATGGGCGCACACGATTGCGCCTTCCGGACATCGTCGAGGATATCGTGCGGAGTGGCGGTCGGGCTGTACGTGAACGCGGGAAGGCCGGCGTCGAGGACGCTGGGGGCGGTGCTGTGCGTGGTCATCGCGATGTCTCGACTTCCGTCATCGGCCCGGGCGGGCAGGATGGTTAGACATAATCTTTGCTAGCGTATGACCTTACCTACGGCTCAGTCAACATTCTTGAATTTCCGCAGCTAAGCTTGACCCTGAAGGACGCCTGGTCATACGTTTTGTGGTTGAACGTCCGATGTCGCATACGGTTCGACCGGGAAGGTCGACGCTTGCCCCGATGGCCCGGCCAACCGGGCTGGGGATGGCTTCTTCCAGAAGACGGTCCGCGAGCCTGCGCCGGATCATTGCAGCCTCTTCCCGTTGTCTTGCAGGCTGTTTCAAGAGGCATTGCACGCGCCGCTTCTGCGGTGTCCGCGGCCTGAAGTTGTACGGGCGCTGAAAATCCCGGATACGCCGCAACGAGACGCCCGACTATGACCTTCGCCGTTCAGTCACAGCCCCCGATCTCGCCACGATTACCGACGAATACGGGCCCACCCCCGAGTGAGCTGCCGGGCCGCCTGGCTGACGCGTCTTACGAGTGCCACCAGTCGGACTCGAACAGAAACTGTACGGACTTTGAGCCGCTCCTCGGCTCGAAGTCCGGCGCGGCACAGAGGTCAGCCCGCAGAGCCCGCATTCGTCAGCAGAAGGGCTGCCTCGTTATAGGGAAACGCTCGGAAGAGCAGCCGAGAACGCAGTATGACGAGAAACGCGGCCTCGGCCTTGCTCACCACCCGTGGGTTGACGAGCGCGACAGCCCGTCCACGCTTGCGCAGCACCGTCGGTCCGCCAGCCTGCACGTTCTTCAACCAGTCCGTCTGTAGCCCGTAGCCGATGAGGATGGCGTAGCCATCATGGGTCTTGAATACCAACAGGGGCGTTCGATATCGCTTACCCGACTTCCGCCCGACGTGCTCGAGGGTCCCGAGGTTCGGAAGCCACGGTGAGATCGTGCGAGCCGCCGGATTGGTGACTCGCTTGTTGAACTCTGCGACTTGACGAGGCACGCGCATTCTCGGAGTCTAAGGATTGGTCGAAGTTCCTCGCTGACGCGGTGCCGACGCAGAGGGCCGACAACCGCAGCAACCGCTCAAGTGTCCGACGCAGAAACAGCATCTAGCTGCAAGAATGTCTGTGCCCCCAGTCGGACTCGAACCGACACTGTGCGGATTTTAAGTCCGCTGCCTCTGCCTATTGGGCTATGGGGGCCTAGCCGCTCAGAGCATACTTTGGCAGATTTCAGGCGGACTTGATCGCGGCGAATGGGCCTCGGCCCCCACGCCTTCGAATCAAGTGCAATGTCTCGTAGGGCTACCCTCCCGAGCGCACCAGCTCCACCACGGGAATCACCCGAGTCGTCTTGCTCTGGTACTCGGCGAACTGTGGCTCCACGGCCGACTGCTTGGCGTAGATGTCATCACGCTCGCCACCGCTGAGAACCCGGGCCGTTGCCGCGAAGGTCTCCGACCCGAGTTCGACAACCACATCCGGGTTGGTGACGACGTTGTGGTACCACGCCGGATTGACGTCGGCGCCGCCCAGGCTCGCGAACACGAACGTGCGACTCCCGTCGACATACGGCACCAGGGGCGCGATCCGCTTCACTCCCGACTTCGCGCCGACGTGGTGAACCAACACCAGCGGCTTGCCTTCGAACAGGCCGCCGACTTTTCCGCCGTTTTCCCGGAATTCCTCGATGACATTTCGATTCATGTCATCCAAAGTGCTCATATCGAAGTCGCCGTTGTCTGTCACGTGTCTGCGTCCCTTCCCAGTCGTCAGGTCAACGACGCAAAACGCGCGCCACCGGCCGGGTATTCCCCGGCGACCGCTCGTGGCCGCTCAGCTTGTCGGCGGCTCGGCAGGCGCTTCGGGATGCTCGGCATGCCATTGGCTTTCGACTTCGCGCACTTTGCGGTGCGCGAGGGCCAGCCAACCGAGCCCCCCGCCGACGAGCAAGACGGCCAGCACAACGCCGACCGTCCCGGCGACCGCCTGGCCGGTGGCGAAGGCGAACAGACCAGCTGACAGCGCCACCAAGCCGATACCGATGGCGATCAGGCCCGGCGCGTTGACGCCGTTCTTCATCGATTCGCCGGCATGTTGGCGGGTGGTCCGGGCGTGGTCAACGGGATCTTTGTGCAGGTCAGGCATGGGATTCCTCTCCAACATCATTCACATCGCAACTGTCTCGAGCACCTGGTGCAGTGCATCGGTCGCAGTGCTCGCATGGGCCGCGGATACCCGGCACGACGCAGCACCGAAACGATTCACGCACCGATGTCAGTCACACGTCATCGCTCGTTCTGATTGCCGCGTCCAGGGTTTCGGGTGTGCCGTACCCGGGCATGCCCGAGCCGACGGAAAGAAGGAGCCACACCATGAATCAGCCAGAGAATCAGCCGAATTCGGACAAGAACGAATCGGGCGTCGAGTCCGATCCCAAGGTGGCGAGTTCACGTGCCAGCTCAGACGACGACGGCGCCTACGTCGGTCGCACCGGTTCCGACGACGACTTCGATGCGCAGGAAAGTGGCGCCGAAGCGCGCAGCCAGCAGTCCTGAGCGCTAGCGTTGCGCCGGGTCGTTGCTGTTCCCGTCGCGCATGGCCATTGGCAGTATCAGCCAAAGTGCGGCGAATACGGCCAGCGCACACCCGCCGGCGATGAGTGCTGCAGTTCGGCCCGACACCGCGTCGAAGATGATCGTGGTCATCCCGGTCAGCGCGACTGCGAGGAAGAGCACACCTGTATAGGCACAACGATGCGCCGCGGTGACCAGGGAAACCAGCCGGTGGCGCCGGAACAACAATCGGTGCATCGGCACGGGCGCGACGAGTAACGCCGTGGACAGCACCGCCGCGCTCACGGTCACCATGTACACCGTGACCATGGTGTCGTCGAGGATGTCGAACCGCTGCTGAAACGGCAGCGTCAGCAGAAACCCCGTCAGCAGCGCCACGCCGGTCTGCACGACTCGCAACTCCTGCAGCAAGCTGGCCCAATTGCGGTCCAACCGTTCGCTCTCGGTTTCGTCGCGCAGGCGCGGGCTCTCGTCAGGTTCCTCGCCGGCCACCGCATGATCCTCCCACCACCGGGCCCGTCGGACGAGCGACTCGAGACTCAAAGGAATTCCACAGCAACCGATGAGCCGCCTCTTAGGCAACAACCTCACCGTTGAGTCATGACTGTCATCACGGGTCGCGGTGCCGGTGGCGGAGTGCCCCGTCACTCGCGCCATGCTGCGCTCGCAGCGGTGTTCGCACTCGCTGTCGGCGTTGTGCTGCTGACCTTGCTCGGCACCCACGCCGTGTGGGCGTATTGGGCTGCCTCATCGGTCGTGGTCGCGGGCGCCCTCACCCTGATCGTCACCGGAGAGCGCATCTGGGACCACCTGCTCACCAACGCCCGCGCTGCGGGTGTTGTCGCGCCTCACTGACCCAGCGCGCAAGGAGACCGTAAAAACGGCGCGCACCGGCGTCAAGAAACCGTCAATGCCCAGTTCAGCCACTCGGTAGCGGGCCTACCTTGGCGTTCGCACCTGCCCACTTCGGGCGCAGGTGTCAACGAACGCAGGAGTGCTGATACCCCGTGATGTCTGTGGCCATCTACGTCGCGCTGACGGTGGCGGTCTTCGCCCTACTCGGCTTGATCCAGAAGGGCGTCGAGCGCCTGTGATCCCGAACCTGGTCGGCCTCGCGCTGGCCGTCACGATCGCCGTGTTCCTGTTCGCCGCATTGCTCTTTCCGGAGCGGTTCTAGTGAGCGCCACCGCCGCCGGCGTTCTGTTCGCCCTCTCCCTCGCCATCGCGCTGGCCGCGGTCCACGTACCGCTCGGCGACTACCTGTACCGGGTATATGCGACCACCAAGGACTCTCGCGCCGAGCGGATGATCTACCGGATCATCGGCGCGGACCCGAAGGCCGAGCAGACCTGGGGGGCATACGCCCGCAGCGTGCTCGCCTTCGCGGCGGTCAGCATCGTGTTCCTGTTCACCTTCCAGCTCGTGCAGGGCAGGCTGCCGCTGCATCTGAGCGAGCCCGCCACCGAGATCACCCCCGCGCTGGCCTGGAACACCGCGGTCAGCTTCGTCACGAACACCAACTGGCAGGCCTACTCCGGGGAATCAACCCAAGGCCACCTGGTGCAGATGGCCGGGCTCACGGTGCAGAACTTCGTGTCCGCGGCGGTCGGAATGGCCGTCGCGGTCGCGTTCGTGCGTGGACTGGCCCGACGCAGCACCGGCGAACTCGGCAACTTCTGGGTGGATCTGGTGCGAGGTGTCCTCCGAATTCTGTTGCCGCTGGGCCTCATCGGCGCGGTCATTCTGGTCTCCGGCGGTGTGATTCAGAACTTCGGCTTGCACGACCAGGTCGTGAACACCATCGCCGGGGCGCAGCAGACGATCCCCGGAGGTCCGGTCGCCAGCCAGGAGGCGATCAAGGAGCTCGGCACCAACGGCGGTGGCTTCTTCAACGTCAATTCGGCCCACCCGTTCGAGAACCCCACCACATGGACGAACTGGGTCGAGATCTTCCTGCTCACCGTCATCGCGTTCTCACTGCCCCGGACCTTCGGCCGAATGGTCGAAAGCCGGAGGCAGGGTTACGCGATCGTGGCTGTGATGGCCGTCATCGCGACCGTCAGCGTGAGCCTGACGATGTTGTTCCAGATGCAGCACCACGGCACCGTCCCGACGGCTGTCGGCGCATCCATGGAAGGTGTCGAACAACGCTTCGGCGTCGCCAACTCGGCGGTGTTCGCCGCAGCCACCACGCTGACCTCCACCGGCGCGGTCGACTCCTTCCACGACTCCTACACCAGCCTCGGGGGCCTGATGTTGCTGTTCAACATGCAGCTCGGTGAGGTCGCGCCAGGCGGGGTGGGCTCGGGCCTGTACGGCATGCTCATCCTGGCCATCATCACGGTCTTCGTCGCCGGTCTCATGGTCGGCCGCACCCCGGAGTATCTGGGCAAGAAGATCACCCCCCGTGAGATCAAGCTGGCCGCAACCTATTTCCTGATCACCCCGCTGATCGTGCTGACCGGGACCGCGGTCGCGATGGCGATGCCGGGCGCGCGGGAGAGCATGCTCAACACCGGTCCGCACGGGCTCTCCGAGGTGCTGTATGCGTTCACCTCCGCCGGCAACAACAACGGCTCGGCTTTCGCCGGCATCGGCGTCAACACCACCTTTTACAACACCGCTTTGGGGCTGGCGATGGTGTTCGGCAGGTTCCTGCCCATCATCGTCGCGCTCGCCCTGGCCGGTGCCCTTGCCGCACAGGCGAAGACACCGGAGTCCATCGGGACCCTGCCCACACACCGGCCACAGTTCGTCGGTCTGGTCGTCGGCGTGACGCTGATTCTTGTCGCCCTCACCTTCCTGCCCGCGCTCGCGCTCGGACCCCTCGCTGAAGGACTTCACTGATGCCGGTCACCACCATCGAAGACGCACCACAGCAGCACTCGGAACCCGGTACGGCCACGAGGGTGAAGGGCGGACTTCTCGACCCCGCCATGCTGTGGACATCGATTCCGGACGCGCTGCGCAAGCTCGATCCGCGCACCCTGTGGCGCAACCCGGTGATGTTCATCGTCGAACTCGGTGCACTCTGCAGCACGATTCTGGCGATCATGGAACCCTCCTGGTTCGCCTGGCTGATCGTCGGATGGCTCTGGCTCACCGTGATCTTCGCCAATCTCGCCGAAGCGGTGGCCGAGGGTCGGGGCAAGGCGCAGGCCGCGAGCCTGCGCAAGACCCAGACCGCCACGACGGCACGCCGCCTCACCGGTTGGACACCCGGTGAGGCCGGTGCCGAGGAAGAAGTGGGCGCGCCGCTGCTCCAACAGGGCGATGTGGTCGTCGTGGAGGCCGGCCAGACCATCCCCGGTGACGGCGACGTCGTCGAAGGTATTGCGTCGGTCGACGAATCGGCCATCACCGGCGAATCCGCACCCGTCATCCGCGAGTCGGGCGGCGACCGGTCGGCGGTGACCGGCGGCACGACCGTGCTGTCGGACCGGATCGTCGTCCGGATCACGCAGAAGCCCGGCGAGAGCTTCATCGACCGGATGATCGGGCTCGTCGAAGGTGCGAACCGGCAGAAGACCCCCAATGAGATCGCGCTCAACATCCTGCTGTCCTCGTTGACGATCATCTTCGTCTTCGCCGTAACGACGCTGCAGCCACTGGCGATCTTCTCCAAGGCGAACAACCCGGGGGTGCCGGACACCCTGGCGTTGAACGGAAACGGCATCACCGGCATCGTCATGGTCGCCCTTCTGGTGTGTCTCATCCCGACGACGATCGGGGCGCTGTTGAGCGCCATCGGGATCGCCGGAATGGACCGACTGGTGCAGCGCAATGTGCTGGCCATGTCCGGGCGCGCGGTGGAGGCTGCCGGTGACGTGAACACCCTGCTGCTCGACAAGACCGGCACCATCACGCTCGGCAACCGTCAGGCTTCCGACTTCGTCGCTCTGCACGGGGTGACGGCCGACGCGCTGGCCGACGCGGCCCAGTTGTCCAGCCTGGCCGACGAGACACCGGAAGGCCGGTCCATCGTGGTGTTCGCCAAACAGCGGTACGGACTGCGGGCCCGCACCCCCGGCGAGCTGACCAACGCCACCTGGATCGAATTCTCCGCCACCACAAGGATGTCGGGTGTCGACCTGGACGGTCACCGACTGCGCAAGGGTGCGGCCGCCGCAGTGGCCGATTGGGTTCGCGCCGAAGGCGGCACGGTGCCGGCCGAACTCGGCGACATCGTCGACGGGATCTCCGCTGCCGGCGGCACGCCGCTGGCCGTCGGTGAGGTCCGGGATGGCAGGGCGACCGTTCTCGGGGTCATTCACCTCAAGGACGTCGTCAAGGCGGGGATGCGGGAACGCTTCGACGAGATGCGCCGGATGGGGATCCGCACGGTGATGGTAACCGGCGACAACCCGTTGACCGCCAAAGCCATTGCCGACGAGGCCGGTGTCGACGACTTCCTCGCCGAGGCCACCCCCGAGGACAAGATGGCCTTCATCAAACGGGAGCAGGCCGGTGGCCGACTCGTCGCGATGACGGGCGACGGCACCAACGACGCGCCCGCGCTGGCCCAGGCCGATGTGGGGGTGGCCATGAACACCGGCACCTCGGCGGCCAAGGAAGCCGGCAACATGGTCGATCTCGACTCCGATCCGACCAAGTTGATCGAGATCGTCGAGATCGGCAAGCAGTTGCTGATCACCCGCGGTGCGCTGACGACGTTCTCCATCGCCAACGACATCGCGAAGTACTTCGCGATCATCCCGGCACTGTTCGTCGGCCTGTTCCCCGGTCTGGACGTGCTCAACATCATGCGCTTGCACAGCCCGCAGTCGGCGATCCTGTCCGCGGTGGTCTTCAACGCGATCATCATCGTCGCCCTGATCCCGTTGTCGCTGCGCGGAGTTCGATACACCCCGAGCAGTGCGTCAAAGCTGTTGAGCCGCAACCTCTACGTCTTCGGACTCGGCGGCATCCTCGCGCCGTTCATCGGTATCAAACTGATCGATCTGGTCATCCAACTCTTCCCGGGAATGTGACATGAAATTTTCCACCATCGCTCGTCAGCACTGGGCCGCGCTGCGCGCGCTGCTGCTGTTCACCGCCATCCTCGGACTCGCGTACCCGCTGCTGGTGTGGGTTGTCGCCCAGCTGCCCGGCTTGGACGACAAGGCCGAGGGCTCACTGCTCGAGGTCGACGGGCGCCCCGTCGGCAGCAGCCTGATCGGCCAGCTGTACACCGATCCCGAGGGAAACCCGCTGCCGCAGTACTTCCAGGGCCGCCCGTCGGCCGCAGGCGACGGCTACGACACGCTGTCGACCAGCGCAAGCAACCTCGGCCCGGAGGACGTGGTGGATCTGCCCGACGCACCGAGCCTGCTCACCCTGGTGTGTTCGCGCAGCGCGGCCGCCGGCGAATTGGACGGGGTCAGCGGAGCGCGGCCGTTCTGCACCGACGGCGGTGTCGGCGCCGTGCTGTCGGTGATCGGCCCACGGGATGCCCGCCCCACCCGGGTGGTCAGCGTCAACGAGCCCTGCGACACGACGTCGACACCGTTCCTGGCGACCTACGAGGGCGTCCGGGTCGAGTGCGCCGAGCCCGGGGAGGACTACCGCGTAGGACGGATCGTGCCGGTCCGCGGTGCCGCCGCCGACGAGCCGCAAGTGCCCGCGGACGCTGTCACCGCGAGCGGCAGCGGCCTGGACCCGCACATCTCCACCGCCTACGCCGATCTGCAGGTCAACCGGGTGGCCGCCGCCCGCGGCATGACCCCCGATCAGGTGCGCTCGCTGGTCGCAGCCCACACCGAGGGCCGCACGCTGGGCTTCCTGGGGCACCCACGGGTGAATGTTCTCGAGCTCAACCTGGCGCTCGATGGCAGCGAGTGACCGCGGACGCGTGCTCGGGCCGAGATCGACACCATGGCCGTGATCGCTGAGAGATCCGGGCGCGCCACGACCGTAGTGTCGATCTGGCGCCGAGCACCGCGATGACCACATTGCCCGGCCGGCCAGTGGATGATGGGCATGTGAGCTCGTCGGACTCGCGCGACAAGCGGGGTGAACTGCGCATCTACCTCGGTGCGGCGCCGGGCGTCGGTAAGACCTTCGCGATGCTCGGCGAGGCACATCGACGCCTCGAACGCGGCACCGACGTGGTGGCCGCCGTCGTCGAGACTCACGGCCGGAAGAAGACCGCGGAGTTGGTCGACGGCATCGAGGTGGTGCCACCGAAGCTCATCGAATACCGCGGCCGCAGCTTCGAGGAACTCGACACCGAGGCCGTCCTGCGACGGCACCCGGAGGTGGTGCTGGTCGACGAACTCGCCCACACCAACACCCCGGGCAGCAAGAACCCCAAACGGTGGCAGGACATCGAGGAACTCCTCGACGCCGGGATCACCGTCATCACCACCGTCAACGTGCAGCACCTCGAAAGCCTCAACGACGTCGTCACCCAGATCACCGGCATCGAGCAGCAGGAGAAGGTGCCCGACGAGGTGGTGCGCGCCGCCGATCAGATCGAGTTGGTGGACATCACACCGGAGGCGTTGCGGCGCAGGCTCGCTCACGGCAACGTCTATGCACCTGAGCGGGTGGATGCGGCACTGTCCAACTACTTCCGGCGAGGCAACCTGACAGCGCTGCGTGAACTGGCGCTGCTGTGGTTGGCCGACCAGGTCGACGCCGCACTGGAGAAGTATCGCGCCGACAACAAGATCACCGACACCTGGGAGGCGCGCGAACGCGTCGTCGTCGCCGTCACCGGCGGGGCGGAGTCGGAGACATTGGTGCGCAGGGCATCCCGGATCGCATCTCGGTCCGGCGCCGAGCTGATGGTGGTCCACGTGGTGCGCGGCGACGGGCTGTCCGGCATCTCCGCACCGCAGATGGGGAGAATCCGGGAACTGGCCGTGTCACTCGGCGCGACCCTGCACAGCGTGGCCGGTGACGATGTGCCCGCCGCGCTGCTCGACTTCGCCCGCCAGATGAACGCCACCCAGTTGGTCCTCGGCACGTCACGGCGATCTCGCTGGGCGCGCATCTTCGACGAGGGTATCGGCGCCACCGTCGTCCAGCGATCCGGCAAGATCGACGTCCACATGGTGACCCACGACGAGGCCCGCGGCACCTCGCTGTGGGCCAGGGTCTCGCCGCGGCAACGACACGTCACGTCTTGGCTTGCAGCCGTTGTGGTTCCGTCCGTGATCGCGGCCCTCACCGCGCTTCTGCTGGACAGGTTCCTCGGAATCGGCGGCGAGAGCGCCCTGTTCTTCGTCGGTGTCCTGATCGTCGCGCTGCTCGGCGGCGTGGCGCCGGCGGTGCTCTCGGCGGTGCTGTCCGGGATCCTGCTGAATTACCTCCTCACCGAACCGAGGTACACCTTCACCATCTCCGAACCGGACAGCGCCATCACGATCGTCGTGCTGCTCGTGGTCGCCGTCGCGGTGGCCGCACTGGTCGACGGCGCCGCGAGCCGCGCCCGGGAAGCTCAGCTGGCCGCTCAGGAAGCCGAGTTGCTGGCGTTGTTCGCCGGATCGGTGCTGCGCGGAGCAGATCTCGACACCCTGCTGGAGCGGGTCCGCGAGGCATACTCGCAGCGGGCGGTCAGCCTGGTGCGCGGCGAAGGGCAGCGAGCGGAGATACTCGGCTGCGCAGGCTCCGACCCGTGCGTGAGCGCCGATGCGGCCGACACCGCCATCGAGGTCGGCTCGGGCGACGACCCCGACGCGTTCCGGCTGCTGATGACCGGACGTCGGCTCACCGCCCGCGACCGCCGGGTGCTCGGCGCAGTCGCCAACCAGGCGGCCGGGCTGGTCACGCAGAAGGAACTGACCGAGGAAGCCGGCCGGGCCGAAGCCATCGCCCGAGCAGACGAACTGCGCCGTTCCCTGCTGTCGGCGGTCAGCCATGACCTGCGCACCCCGCTGGCCGCCGCCAAAGCGTCGGTGTCGAGCCTGCGCAGCGACGATGTCGGCTTCTCCCCCGAGGACACCGAAGAGTTGCTGGCGACCGTCGAGGAGTCGATCGATCAGCTGACGGCGCTGGTCGGCAACCTGCTCGACTCGTCGCGCCTCGCTGCCGGCGTGGTGCGCCCCGAACTGCGCAAGGTCTACCTGGAGGAGGCGGTTCCGCGAGCACTGCTCGGAATCAACAAGGGCACCAGAGGTATTGGGAGCAGCTCGCTGGGCCGGGTGAAGATCGAGGTGAACGACTCTGTGGTGATGGCGGACAGCGGACTGCTCGAACGGGTGCTCGCCAACGTCATCGACAACGCACTGCGCTACTCCGACGACCATCCGGTGCGGGTCACCGCGGGGCGGGTGGGTGACCGGGTGCTGATCGCCGTTGCCGACGAGGGTCCCGGCATCGCCCGCGGTCACGAAGGACAGCTGTTCGCACCGTTCCAGCGACTCGGCGATCACGACACCAGCATCGGTGTCGGCCTTGGCCTTTCGGTTGCCCGAGGTTTCGTCGAAGCAATGGGCGGCACCATCGCCTCCACGGACACCCCCGGTGGTGGGTTGACGATCGAGATCGACCTCGCCGCGCCGCCTGCAGACGGTGCGCCGTGACGACGCCCGCCAAGACCCGGGTTCTCGTCATCGACGACGAACCGCAGATCCTGCGCGCGCTGCGGATCAACCTGTCGGTGCGCGGCTACGAGGTGCACACCGCCACGAGCGGGGCCCAGGGACTTCGGGTGGCCGCCGATCACCGGCCCGATGTGGTGGTGCTCGACCTCGGCCTGCCCGACATGTCCGGCATCGAGGTCCTCGCCGGACTGCGCGGTTGGCTCACCGCACCGGTGATCGTGCTGTCCGCTCGCACCGACTCCGCCGACAAAGTCGAGGCGCTCGATGCCGGCGCCGACGACTACGTGACCAAACCCTTTGGCATGGACGAGTTCCTGGCCCGCCTGCGGGCCGCGGTACGCCGGGCTGCAGCAGCCGCCGACACCGACGAGCCCGTCGTCGAGACGTCGTCGTTCACCGTCGATCTGGCTGCCAAGAAAGTCACCCGCAACGGCGCGGAGGTGCACCTGACCCCGACCGAGTGGGGCATGCTCGAGATGCTGGTACGCAACCGCGGCAAGCTCGTCGGCCGCGAGGAACTGCTCAAGGAAGTCTGGGGACCCGCCTACGCCAAGGAGACCCACTATCTGCGGGTGTACCTGGCGCAGTTGCGACGCAAACTCGAAGCCGACCCGTCGCACCCGGTGCACCTGATCACCGAGGCCGGTATGGGCTACCGCTTCCAGGCGTGAGCGCGCCCGTCCCGCCCCCGCGGAATAGCGTTCCTGGCTGTGATCTCGGGTCCGCGAGCAACCAGGAATGCTATTCCGCAGCGATGGCCGGGAACTCGGCGGCCAGGGCAATCAGCTTGGCGCGCACACCGTCCGGGTTCTCGTCGAGGATGAAGTGTCCGCCGTCGACGACTTCGAGGGTGTAGTCGTCGGCGCGGGCGGTCTCGGCCGCCGCCAGATCCGGGTGGATCGCCTTGTCGTCCTTACCGAACAGGGCACGCACCGGAACCGTCACGCGCCGCCGCTCACCCTTGCGCGCCGCGGCGGGCAACTCGCGGAACAGGAACGTCCGGTACGTGTCGCGCGCGGTTCGCGCGACCACCGGATCCCGGAACCGCTCGGTGTAGGTACGGACGACCTCCGGGCCGAGGCCGGGCGCCGCATGCTTGTAGAGACGCTCGAGGAATCGGCTGCGCCGTTGCAGCGGCACGCCGGCGATCGCGATGTGTGGCTGATACTGCGCGAACCGCCACGCATGCCGCGCGAACACCTTCGGAGGCACCCACGGATGGGCGATGTTCAGGACGAGGTAACCGTCGATGCGCTCCGGTATCCGCATGGTCAGCAGATAACCGATGAAGCCGCCCCAGTCGTGCCCGACGAGCAGGAACCGGTCCACGCCGAGCTCGTCCAGCAACGCCACCAGATCGCTGACGACGTCCTCCTTCGCCCACCGGTGCGGCGCCGGCCCGGACCACCCGTAGCCGGGCAGATCGGGGGCGATGATCCGCATCCCGGGCGGCGGGTCGGCCAGCAGGTCGCGGTACACCCAGTGGTGCTGCGGCCACCCGTGCAGGGCCAGGACCGGACGACCGTCGGCCGGACCGGCCTCGGTCACGTGGAATCGCACCCCTCGGGCGGTGACAAAGCTCCTGCGCACCTCTCCGATCGGCGGGGGTTGGTTCGTCATGCCCCTGAGACTAACGGGAAGGGTTTACCGTTTGGTATGCCCCGGTACCGCGACCTCTTCGACACCAGCATCAATGACCCGGCCGCCTTCTGGGCCGATGCGGCCACCGCGGTCACCTGGACCCGCGAGCCGCAGCGCATCCTCGACGACACGCATCCGCCGTTCTACCGCTGGTTCCCCGACGCCGAACTCAACACCTGCGCCAATGCGCTGGACCGCCACGTCGAGAACGGGCGCGGCGAGCAGCCCGCGCTGATCTACGACTCCGCGGTCACCGACACCAAGCGCACCTACACCTACGCCGAACTGCTCGACCACACCGCCCGGTTCGCCGGCGCACTGCGCGGCCTCGGTGTCGGCCGCGGCGACCGGGTGGTGATCTACATGCCGATGATCCCCGAGGCCGTCATCGCCATGCTGGCCTGCGCCCGGTTGGGTGCGGTGCACTCGGTGGTGTTCGGCGGGTTCGCCCCGCACGAACTGGCGGTGCGCATCGACGACGTCCGGCCGACGGTGATCGTGTCCGCGTCGTGCGGGATCGAGCCGTCCCGCGTCGTCGAGTACAAGCCGATGCTCGATGCCGCGGTGGCGATGGTGTCCCACCCTCCGCAGCATTGTGTTGTGGTGCAACGAGATCGGCACCGCTGCGACCTCGTCGAGGGTCGAGATGTGGACTGGGAGGACGCGATGGCGAGCGCGTCGCCCGTCGACGCGGTGCCCGTCGCGGCGACCGACCCGCTCTACGTGCTCTACACCTCCGGGACCACGGGCAAGCCCAAGGGCATCGTCCGTGACAACGGCGGGCACGCGGTCGCGTTGCTGTGGAGCATGCAGCACATCTACGACATCGGGCCCGGCGACGTGTTCTGGGCGGCCTCCGACGTCGGCTGGGTGGTCGGCCACTCCTACATCGTCTACGCCCCGCTGTTGGTGGGCGCGACGACGGTGCTCTACGAAGGCAAGCCCGTCGGCACCCCCGATCCCGGAGCGTTCTGGCGGGTGGCGTCCGAACACGGTGTGAAGGCGCTCTTCACCGCACCCACAGCGATCCGGGCGATCCGCAAGGAGGATCCGGAAGGCAAATACCTTGCCGACTACGATCTCTCAGCGCTGCAGTATCTGTTCCTGGCCGGGGAGCGACTCGACCCCGATACCTACCACTGGGCCACCGACAAGCTCGGCATCCCGGTCATCGACCACTGGTGGCAGACCGAGACCGGGTGGCCGATCGCCTCCAATCCGATGGGCACCGAACAGCTTCCGCTCAAGCCGGGATCGCCCACCGTTCCGATGCCCGGGTACGACGTGCACATCCTGCACGACGACGGGAACGGCTGCGAGATCGGCCAGGAGGGCGCGATCTGCATCCGGCTGCCGTTGCCGCCCGGCACGCTGCCCACGCTGTGGAACGCCGAGGACCGGTTCGAGGCGTCGTACCTGTCCGAACATCCCGGCTACTACCTCACCGGCGACGGCGGTCGCTTCGACGAGGACGGCTATCTGTTCGTGATGGGCCGCATCGACGACGTGATCAACGTGGCCGGGCACCGCCTGTCGACGGGGGCGATCGAGGAGGTGCTCGCCACCCACCCGTCGGTGGCGGAGTGCGCGGTGATCGGAGTGGCCGACGAGATCAAGGGGCAGGCCCCGCGAGGGCTGGTGGTCGTCAAGGCGGGCGCCGCCACCGACGGTCTCGCCGAGCAACTCGTGAAGTTGGTGCGCGACGAGATCGGCTCGGTGGCCGCGTTCAAGCTGGTCGACGTCGTGCCGGCGCTGCCGAAGACACGGTCGGGCAAGATCCTGCGCAAGACGATGCGCGGCATCGCCGCAGGCCGCGACGAGCCGGTGCCCTCCACCATCGAGGATCCCGCGGTGCTCGACGCACTCACGCCGATTCTTCGGTCCTGACCAGGTTCACCCGACCCCGAGGGTGGGTACTTCCTGAACACACACGTCAAAAACGTGCTGTGACGGGAGGCCCGAATGGCTGGCACGCCGAAGTACATGGCTGTCCAGGGTGCGGCCTTGATCGTGGGCTCGGCGCTCGTGCTGATCGGCGTGCTGGGCTTCGTTCCCGGGGTGACCACTCATCTCGACCAGCTCGCCTGGGCGGGGCAGCGCTCCGGCGCAATGCTTTTCGGCACCTTCCTGGTGTCCGCGCTGGTGAACATCCTGCATCTGCTGATCGGCGCCGCTGGTTTCATCCTGGCCCGGTCCTACGCGGGCGCCCGTGCCTACCTGCTGGGCGGCGGGCTGATCTACCTGGGGTTGTGGCTCTACGGAATGTTCGTCGAACACGGCAGCAGCGCCCACGTCCTGCCCTTCAACAGTGCCGACAACTGGCTGCACGCGGGATTGGGCGGGGTGATGGTGCTGCTCGCGGTCACGCTGGCCGGCCAGCGCGACCCGACCAAGCGGCGACCGCGCAGAATGCGGTCCGCCGCCTAGGTGCTGCCATTGGTTGGTTGCGCCGCGAGGAGGTGACCGGCGCTCACCCGATCGACAGCGCGATGCCGTCGAGAATGTCGTGCTCGCTGACAACGAGTTCGCTGATGCCCGCACGCTCGCCCAGGGCGGCGGCCAGTTCCTGCACGACGATCGCTCCCCCACCGATCACGTCGACACGGCCCTCGTGCATCGGCCCGAGCGCGGCCCGCTGCTGGCGGGTCATCACCAGCAGATCCGCGCACACGCCGAGTAGGTCCTCGAACCCGACCCGGGACAGGTGGATGGCGTCCGAGTCGTAGGTGGTCATCTGATTGGCCAGCGCGGCCAGCGTCGTGAACGTGCCCGCCACCCCGACCCAGGTCCGGGCCCGCTCGACGGGCACCAGGCGCAGCGCCTCAGCCAGTGCCTCGCGCACCACCGCGCGCGCCGCTGCGATCTCGTCCGCGGTGGGCGGATCGGAGTGCAGGCAGCGCTCGGTGAGCCGCACGCAACCGATGTCCGCCGAGAAGCCGGCCACCACCTCGTCGGAGTCCTCAGCACCCAGGACCACCTCGGTCGAGCCGCCACCGAGGTCGACAACCACAAAAGGAGCTGCGGCGGAGTCCAATTCACCGATCGCCCCGTGGAAGGACAGCCCGGCTTCCTCGGCTCCGGTGATGACCTCGGCCACCGCACCGGGCACGACGGCGCCCAGGATCTCCGACGTCATCGCGAAGAACGTCTCGCGGTTGGAGACATCCCGCGCCGCCGACGTCGCCACCATCCGGATGGCCGTCACGCCATGACGGGCCATCAGCTCGGCATAGTCGGCCAGGGCTGCGTGGGTGCGTTCCAGCGCATCGGGGGCGAACTGACCGGTCGCGTCGACACCCTGTCCGAGACGCACGATGCGCATCTCGCGGTGCACATCGGTCAACCGGCCGTCGGTGACATCGGCGATCAGCAGTCGGATCGAGTTGGTTCCGCAGTCCACAGCGGCGACTCTTGTCATGCGCGATCCCGCTTCGCTTCTCGCTCGCCCGTCACGTCCAGGTCTCCCGGTCCAGAATGCCGGCCATCGCGGGTTCGGCCGCCAACACCGCCAACGCCTCGTCACCAAACGGGTTCACACCCGGTCCTTTCGCCAATGAATGTGCGATCACCACGTGCAGACACTTGACCCGATCCGGCATACCGCCCCCGGAGAACGTCGTGCCCAACGGTGCGACCGCATCACGTTCGGCCAGATACGACTCGTGCGCCCGACGGTACGCCGCGGCCAACTCCGGATCCTGCGCCAGCCGTTCTGTCATCTCCCGCATCATGCCGGACGACTCGAGCCGGCTCGCGGCGGCCGTCAGCGCCGGGTGAGTCAGGTAGTACAGCGTCGGAAACGGCGTTCCGTCAGGAAGTTTCGGCGCTGTCTTCACCACTGCCGGCTCGCCGTTGGGACAGCGATACGCGATCTCGAGCACGCCCCGGGGCTCCCGGCCCAACTGCCGCGCGACGGCGTCGAGATCGACCTGGTCAACCACCGGGCGGCGGCGCGCCGGGCGCGACGGGTTCGGGCGCACCGGGTGCGCCGGGCGGACTGGGCGGCGCGGTCGGCGGAATGCCTTGCGGCACCTCGGCGATGGTGTGCCACAGCGCGGTGTACCAGGGGTCCCCGCTGTTCACCTCGGCGAGTTCTTCGGTGGGGGCACCAGGCACCGCGGCGCCGGGCGGGAGCTGCACCTGGTAGGGGATCTCGCCGGGCATCACGAAGCCCAACCGTTCCCGGGCCTGCGCCGCGATGAACACCGGATCGCCCAGTTTGTCCTTCTGCTCTTCGAGTTCGGCGATCTGTTCCCGCAGTTGGGCTTCGGACGCCTCGAGTTGCTTCATCTCGGTGCGTTGCGCGAAGTACGTCCGCACCGGGCCGGCGATCGTCAAGGTCAGCACACAGATGACGGCGGCCAGGATCGCCGCCCGCCGCGCGGCGGATCCGAATCGCTGCTCGGACGCCCGTTCGGCCGCCGCGGCAATGGAATCGCGGATCGAATCGCCCACCGCGGGATCGGATCCGTCGGGAACCGCCGGCTCGTCGGGGGCCTCACGGACCCGGGCGATCTCCCTACCCGGCCGCGCCTCGATGCTGCGGACATCCCGACGAGGCGACGAACTCGCCCGCGGCTTGGCCCGCCCGACGTCGCCAGACTTCCCCGGCCGCGACGCCGGCGCCTTCTTGCTCCTCGCGTCCGCGGCGGGCCGCCGCCTGGGGTCGGGCCGATTCGCTTCGGGCACGGGCTATTTGGTCTCCGGATTGAATCGCGGGAAGGCCAGGTCACCGGCGTAGCGGGCAGCGTCGCCGAGTTCCTCCTCGATGCGGAGCAGCTGGTTGTACTTGGCGACCCGCTCGCTGCGGGCCGGGGCGCCCGTCTTGATCTGACCGCTGCCGACGGCCACCGCGAGGTCGGCGATGGTGGTGTCCTCGGTCTCACCGCTGCGGTGGCTCATCATCGTGCGATAGCCGCTGTTGTGAGCCAGCGAGACCGCGTCGAGCGTCTCGGTCAGGGTGCCGATCTGGTTGACCTTGACCAGCAACGCATTGGCGGCGCCCCTGTCGATGCCGTCCTCGAGACGCTCGGGGTTGGTGACGAACAGGTCGTCGCCGACGATCTGAACCTTGTCGCCGATCGCGGTGGTCAGTGCCACCCAGCCGTCCCAGTCGTCCTCCGACAGCGGATCCTCGATGGACACCAGCGGGTAGGCGCCGACCAGGCCTTCATAGAAGGACGCCATCTGCTCGGCGCTGCGGGTCTCCCGCTCGAACGCGTAGCCGGTGCCCTCGGTGTGGAACTCGGTCGCGGCGACGTCGAGCGCCAGCGCCACATCGCTGCCCACCGTCAGGCCGGCGGCTTCGATGGCGGAGATGATCAGGTCCAGCGCCGCCGTGGTACCGGGCAGGTCGGGCGCGAACCCGCCCTCGTCACCGAGCCCGGTGGACAGACCCTGCTTCTTGAGCACCGACTTGAGCGCGTGGTAGACCTCCGCACCCCAGCGCAGCGCCTCCTTGAACGACGGCGCCCCGATGGGCGCGATCATGAACTCCTGGACGTCGACGCCGCTGTCGGCGTGGGCGCCGCCGTTGATGATGTTCATCATCGGCACCGGGAGGATGTGCGCGTTCGGTCCGCCGATGTAGCGGAACAGCGGCAGCTCGGCGGACTGTGCCGCAGCCTTGGCCACGGCCAGCGACACACCGAGGATCGCGTTGGCGCCCAGTCGTGACTTGTCGGGGGTGCCGTCGAGGTCCAGCAGTGCCTGATCCACCAGCCGCTGTTCGTCGGCACCGAGCCCGATCACCGCCGGGGCGATCTCGTCGAGCACCGCCTCGACGGCCTTCTGCACACCTTTTCCGAGGTACCTGGATCCACCGTCGCGAAGCTCGACGGCCTCGTGTTCACCGGTTGATGCACCTGACGGGACCGCCGCACGGGCAACGGTGCCGTCCAGCAGGCCCACCTCGACCTCGACTGTCGGGTTTCCCCGGGAATCGAGGATCTCGCGGGCTCCGACCTGCTCGATGATGGGCACAGCTGCCTCCTTGGATCTCTGCCTACAGGACTCTCACACGGGCTCGACCATGAGCCTAGAGCGTGCGCCGCCCGACGGTGTGCTCAGAGCGCATGTCCGGATGCGTAGGCCGTCGCCCAGTCCCGAACGGTCCGGGCATACACATCGGAGAGGTTGTAGGCCCGCAGCGCCTCCATCCAGCCACGCGGTGTGCTGAGATCCTTTCCGCGCCAACACAGATACCCCGCCGCCGACAGCGCCGCATCGTCGATGTTGTCGGCGTTGACGTCGCCGTCGTTGTTCGCGTCGACGCCGTAGAGCCGCCACGTCTCCGGGATGAACTGCATCGGCCCCATCGCCCTGGCGTAGGACTCCTCGCCGTCGTGGCTGACCGCCTCGTGATCCATGATCTCGAGGTTGCCGTTGGTCCCGTCGAGCAGGACGCCCCGGATCGGTGGCGAGATGTCGCCGTTGGGGGCGATGCGCGACCCGCGGTAGGTGCCGTGATGGCTCTCCACCTCGCCGATTCCCGCGAGCGTGGTCCACGACAGGTGACAGTCGGGGTTCTCCACCTCGGCCACCCGGGCGGCGTAGGCGTAGGCCTCCAGCGCGGTCACCGGGATGCCGAGCGCGGGCGCACGTTCTGCCGCCCACTCACGCAGCTGGTCAGCGGGCCGACCTTCGGCGAAGGTGTCGATCTGTGGCACCGGATCACCGGCGGGTGGCGGCACGCCCTCGGGGATGGGGGTCCCGAGATGCCATGAACAGCTCGAAGCCAGGAGCAGCGCTGTCGCGCCGATCACGGCCATCGCCTGCAGCCAACGCACCCGCGTCACCGGACTCCCTCAACCCACTGTGGTCACAACCATGCTGCCATGTGCCGAGGAATGGTCGCCTCAAGACACCGCCGCGGGGACCGTCCGTCACCCGCAGAAATTCGTCGTCGTGAGGGCGCTCCGCCATCAGAATTCTGCGATTTTAGGTGTGCCTACCCTTGTCCCAGCTTCACAATGTACTGTTCACGCACCCACCAAGTAGGAGGCTCAATGAAGCGGCATCTCGCCTGGCCAGTGTCGGTCGCGGCCCTCGGGCTGGTTCTCGCTGGCTGTTCCGGTAACAGCTCCGGCGGCGACGATGCCAGCGGCGGTGACACCAGCGCTGCCGAGACCACCTCGGCTGCGACGTCGGCTGCCGCTGCCCCGAACCCGCTGACCGAGCAGGCCGCGACGGAGTACAAGGCGTACGCCACCGCGCAGATCGACGAGCTCGTCACTGTCGTCAAGGTGTTCACCGACGCCGTGCGCGCCGGCGACCTGCAGGCCGCACAGGCCGCGTATGCGCCGTCGCGGATGCCGTGGGAGCGCATCGAGCCGCTCGCCGGACTGGTGGAGGAGATCGACGGCAAGGTCGACGCACGCGTCGACGACTTCGAAGGTGTCGACGATCCCGCGTTCACCGGGTGGCACCGCCTGGAGTTCCTGTTGTTCTCGGAGAACACCACCGAGGGCGGCGCCCCGTTCGCCGACCAACTCGACGCCGACATCGCCACCCTCAAAGAGCAGTTCCCGACGGTCGAGGTGACACCGGTCGATGTGTCCAACGGTGCCGCCGAGCTGATCGAAGAGGTCTCCGAAGGCAAGATCACCGGCGAGGAAGACCGCTACGCCAAGACCGACCTGTGGGACTTCGACGCCAACATGCAGGGTTCGCAGGCCGCGGTGGACAAGCTCACCCCGGCGCTGGTCGAAGCCGATCCGGCCCTGCTGGGCAAGATCGAGGCCGGGCTCACCTCGGTGTTCGACACCATGCGCCCGCTGCGCGACGGTGACGGCTGGGTGCTGTTCTGCACCGAGAACGACCCGTACCCGTCGCCCCGCTGCCCCGAGGTGACCGTCGATGCCGCGACGATCGACACGCTCAAGGCGGAGCTCGCCGGACTCTCCGAGAACCTGTCCCAGGTGTCCGGAGTGCTGAAGCTGCAGTGAGTCCGCAGTGAGTCGGGGTCCGCACGGACGGGGGCGTCCGGGACTGTCCCGCCGCGGGTTCGTCACCGGAGCGTTGGGCACCGGCGTCGCGGTGGGCGCGGGGGCTCTTGTCGGTTGCTCCGCGAGCGGGGAGACGGCACCGGCCCGAGCCGTCGAGCGGTTCGTGCCGTTCGAAGGTGAGCACCAGACCGGGATCACCTCCCTGCCCATCCCCGAACAGGGCCTGATCGCGTCGTTCAACGTGCTGTCCAAGGACCGGGCAGGGCTGACGGCGACGCTGCGGGAACTGACCGAGGAGATCCGGGGACTGATGGCGGGACACCCGCCGGAGACCCGCGACCCCGCCTTCCCGCCCGTCGACTCCGGGATCCTGGGCGACAAGCCGCCGGCCGACAACCTCTCGATCGTCGTCGGCGTCGGCGCGTCACTGTTCGACGACCGGTTCGGCCTCGCCGATCGCAAACCCAGGGAACTGGTCACCATGCCGTTCCTGGCCAACGACCGGCTGGATCCGAAGCTGTCCCACGGGGACATCTCGATCATCTTCGAAGCCGGCCACAACGACACCATGCAGTTCGCGCTGCGGCAGTTGATGCGGCGCACCCGTAGCGACCTGGTGCTGCGGTGGATGATCGACGGCTATGCCCGCGGGATCGGGGCGGGACGCGCCTCGGAGGCCGGGACCCCGCGCAACCTGCTGGGATTCAAGGACGGAACGGCCAACCTCGACGTCGAGGACGGCACCGTGATGGACCGCCATGTCTGGGTGTCGCCCGACGACGGCGAACCCGACTGGGCGGTGGGCGGTTCCTATCAGGCGGTGCGCATCATCCGGATGTTCGTCGAGTTCTGGGATCGCACCCAGCTCGTCGAGCAGGAGGCGCTCATCGGACGCACGAAAGTCAGCGGCGATCCGCTGGGCCTGTCGGGCGAATTCACCGATCCGGACTACCCGTCCGATCCCGACGGCGCCCGGATTCCGCTGACCGCCCACATCCGGCTCGCCAACCCGCGGACACCGGAGACCGACAGCAGCCTGATACTGCGCCGCGGTTTCAACTACTCACGCGGTTTCGACGGGGCCGGACGACTCGACCAGGGACTGGCCTTCATCGCCTACCAACGCAGTCTCGACAAGGGCTTCCTCGCCGTTCAGAGTCGGTTGACCGGCGAACCGCTCGAGGAGTACATCATGCCGGTGGGTGGCGGGTTCTTCTTCGTCCTACCCGGGGTCACCGGCGACGACCGCTTCCTCGGCGACCTGCTGGTCGACTGAGCGGGTAGCCGACGGCCAGTGAGCACGCCAATCGTCCTCGTCGATCGCCACCGGCGGCGCGTCGTCGAGCTCCTCGGCGACCTCGGCGCCCCGGTTGGCCGCCGCGACGGCGCGCTCGGCAGCACGCACCTCATCCATGAACTCCAGAACCGCTGAGCGCAAAGCGTTCTCAGCATCGAAGTCGGCCGACACCGTCACCGTGGTGATCGCCTCGGGGATCAGATCAGCCGGCAGTCCGGCGGTCTCGGCCCGGGCGAGTACCTTCTGCGCCAACGCCAACGCGGGTTGCGCGGTGGGGATGTCGTCCATGATCGACTCGCGGGCCAGCTTCTCCAGCGATTTGCGTTGCTCCCACTGAGCCAGTTGATCTTCCAGCGTGATCGACTCACCGGCGAGCACCGCGGGCACCCGGTTGCCGAGCTTTCGGACCAGCGCGTCGGCGACGTCGTCGATGTCGAACGACTTCTCGGGTGCATCCTCGGCGATGCGGGCGTGAAAAAGCACCTGCAGCAACACATCTCCGAGCTCGTCCCGCAACTCGGTGAGATCACCGCTGTGCACCGCGTCGAACAGTTCGTAGGTCTCCTCGAGCAGATAGCGCCGCAGTGAGTCGTGCGTCTGCTGACTCTCCCACGGGCCGGCGGTGCGCAACTTGTCCATCATCGCCACCGCATCCACCAGACGCTCGCCGGACTGCGGCTCGACCGAGATCACCCGCTCCCCCGCGGCGATCCGCATCGTCACCGACGGGTGGGCGGGGTCGGAGGACAGCAGCACCGCGGCGGGCTCGTCCTCCGGCGCGTCGGAGAAACACGGCCGGGCCGCAGGCAGCGACCACGGCACCTTGATCGGCATCTCCTCGGTGTACTGGACGTCACCGGCCAGCAGGGCGATCGCGTCGATGGGAACCAACGACGGGCGGCGGGGGTCGACCAGGACGACCGTCATCGGCTCCTGCTCATGTCGTTCTCGCGTCTTTCATTGGCTAGCGGTACCTCCGAACTTGGTTATATCAACTTCTTCCTGGGGTTTCCCGTCGATGGCCAGTACCAATCCCGCCACGAAGGCCACGAGCTCCAGATCACGCAGCCGCGGAGCCCCCACACCGCTGCCCGCCCGCGGGATCGGGACCTGGATGGTCGACGTGGTTGCGCGGTAGGCCGCGCTCGAATACAGCCTCTTGAGTCGCAGTTGCGCGGAGTCCGGCAGTGTCAGCGGTGAGATCTTCAGGGTCGATGCCGACACCGCCCCGATCTCGGTGATCCCGTGCGCCCGCGCCAGCAGCCGCAGCCTGGCGACGGCGATCAAACGCTGCGCCGGCTCCGGCAGCGGGCCGTACCGGTCGTCGAGTTCCTCGATCGCCGAGTCGACCGCGGCGTCATCGTGGGCGGCAGCAAGCCGCCGGTAGGCCTCCAACCGCAGCCGGTCACTGCCGATGTAGTCCGGCGGGAAGTGCGCGTCGACCGGCAGATCGATCCGGACATCCTTCGGTTCCTCAACGGCAGCAACGGTTTTCCCGTCAGCGACGGCCCGGTACGCCTCTACGGCCTCGCCGACCAGGCGCACGTAGAGGTCGAAGCCGACGCCGGCCACATGCCCGGACTGTTCGGCCCCCAGCACATTTCCGGCGCCACGGATCTCGAGGTCCTTCATCGCCACGGCCATACCCGCACCGAGTTCGTTGTTCTGGGCGATCGTGGCGAGCCGGTCGTAGGCCGTCTCGGTCAGCGGAACCTCGCGCGGATACAGGAAGTAGGCGTATCCCCGTTCCCGGCTGCGCCCCACCCGACCGCGCAGCTGATGCAGCTGCGAGAGGCCGAAGGTGTCGGCGCGCTCGACGATCAGGGTGTTGGCGTTGGAGATGTCCAGGCCGGTCTCGACGATCGTCGTGCACACCAGCACGTCGTACTCGCGGTTCCAGAAACCCTCGACGGTGCGTTCGAGTTGCTCCTCGGGCATCTGCCCGTGCGCGACGACCACCCGGGCCTCGGGCACCATCGACCTCACCTTGGCCGCGGCCTGGTCGATGGAACGGACCCGGTTGTGGATGTAGAACGCCTGCCCGTCGCGCAGCATCTCGCGGCGCAGCGCGGCGGCGACCTGCTTGTCGTCGTGCGGACCCACATAGGTCAGCACCGGGTAGCGCTCCTCGGGCGGCGTGAGGATCGTCGACATCTCCCGGATGCCGGCCAGGCTCATCTCCAACGTGCGCGGAATCGGAGTCGCCGACATGGTCAGCACGTCGACGTGGGTGCGCATCGACTTGATGTGCTCCTTGTGTTCGACGCCGAAGCGCTGCTCCTCGTCGACGACGACCAGACCGAGGTCCTTCCACGTCACCCCGGTCTGCAGCAGCCGGTGGGTGCCGATGACGATGTCGACCGAGCCGTCCTTCATCCCCTCGAGCGTCGCGCGCGACTGCGCGGGATCGGTGAACCGCGACAGTCCCTTCACCGTGATGGGGAAACCCGCCATCCGCGCGGTGAAGGTCTGCAGATGCTGGTCGGCCAGCAGAGTCGTCGGCACCAGCACCGCCACCTGCTTGCCGTCCTGCACCGCCTTGAACGCCGCCCGCACCGCGATCTCGGTCTTGCCGTAGCCGACGTCGCCGCAGATCACCCGGTCCATCGGCACCGGCTTCTCCATGTCGGACTTCACCTCGGTGATGGCGGTCATCTGATCGACCGTCTCGGTGAAGCCGAACGCATCCTCCATCTCCGTCTGCCAGGGGGTGTCGGGACTGAACGCGTGCCCCGGTGAGGCCTGCCTCTTGGCGTAGAGCGTGACCAACTCGGACGCGATCTCGCGGACCGCGCGTCGGGCCTTGGTCTTCGTGTTCGCCCAGTCGCTGCCGCCCAGCCGGGACAGCGTCGGTGCCTCCCCACCGACGTAGCGGGACAGCTGGTCCAGCGAGTCCATCGGCACATACAGCTTGTCCGTGCCGCCGCCACGTTTCGCCGACCCGTACTCCAGCACCAGGTACTCGCGCCGGGCCCCACCGATCACCCGCTCGGTCATCTCGACGAATCGACCGATGCCGTGCTGATCGTGGACCACCAGGTCGCCCGCGGTCAGCGCCAGAGGATCGACGACGTTGCGGCGTTTGGCGGCCAGCCGCTTGCCTTTTGCGGCCGCGGCACGGTTGCCGGTCAGGTCGGTCTCGGTGACCACGACCAGGTTGGCGCCTCCGATCACCACACCGTCGTGCAGCGGGCCCTTGATGACCCCGACGACACCTTCCCGAGGTGCGGCGCCGGACTCCAACATCGTTGCGGGAGTGTCTGCTTCGCCCAGCTGCTCGACGACGCGCATCGCGGTGCCGGTGCCGGGGGTGACGACTGCCGCCAGTCCCCCGGTGGCGACATGGGCGCGCAACATCGCGAAGATCTCTTCGACGTTGTGTTGCTGGCCCCGCGCCGACGGAGCCGGCCGGATATCAAGCGGGAGCGCCTGGCCGCCACCGTCGTCGAGTTGGCTCAGCGTCCACCACGGATGCCCGGCCGCGCGGGCCGCGTCGCGGGCCTCACCGAAGCCGACGAACCCGGAGGCCCCCATCGCCTCGATGTCGATGGGCGCATCTCCACCGACCGCCGCGGTCGACCACGACGCCTCGAGGAACTCGCGTCCGGTCTTGATCAGATCGGCGGCGCGGGTCCGCACCTTCTCCGGATCGCAGACCAGCAGCGGGGCGCCCTCGGGGAGATGATCCGACAGTGGCTTCAGGTCGGTGGGCCGCAGCAGCGGCAGCAGCGCCTCCATCCCGTCGACCGGGATTCCCTCGGCCAGCTTGGCCAGCATGTCGGGAACACTGCCCGACACGCTGTTCTCCAGCACCGGGTGCTCGGCGGACAACGCGGCAGCACGGTCGCGCACATCGGCGGTGAGCAGTACCTCGCGGCACGGCACCGCGATCATCGTGGTGATGTCGATCTCCGGGATGGACCGCTGGTCGGCCACGGAGAACATCCGCATCTCGGAGACCTCGTCGCCCCAGAACTCGATCCGCACGGGATGCTCGGCCGTTGGCGGGAAGACGTCGAGAATGCCGCCGCGCACCGCGAATTCACCGCGCTTGCCGACCATGTCCACCCGCGTGTAGGCCAGTTCCACCAGGTGCGCGATGACCGAATCGAACTCCTGCTCGGCGCCGACGGTCAGCGTGACCGGCTCGACGTCGGCGATATCGGGGGCCATCGGCTGCAGCAGCGACCGTGCCGTCGTCACCACGATCCGCAATGGCGGGCCCAGACGCTCGTCGTCAGGGTGCGACAACCGGCGCAGCAGCATCAGGCGGGCACCGACCGTGTCCACCCCCGGGGAGAGGCGTTCGTGCGGCAGCGTCTCCCAGGACGGGAACATCGCGACGGAGTCGCCGAACACGCCCTGCAACTCAGCGGTCAGGTCGTCGGCTTCACGTCCGGTGGCGGTGACGACCAGCAACGGTCCGCCCTGAGCCAGCGCGGACGCCACATACACCCGTGCGCTGGCCGGGCCGACAAGAGCAAGATCAGCGGGCCGGTCGGCAGCACGGCCGACCACCTCCTGCAGGGAGGGGTCACGCAGCGCCAGGTCGACGAGGCCCGCGATCGGGGTGTGGACACCGAGGGTCCCCGATACGGTCATAACGCTCCCATCGTAGGCACCCGCCGAAGGTCTTGCGGCAGTGGGCAATCTGTGAGCGCCGATCCTCGGCTACTCGGCGAGCAGGGCCGGGGGCGGGCCGTCACTCCTGGTGCAGCACCGGGTCGGGCTCCAGGTGGGTGAGCCCGTTCCAGCACAGATTGACCAGGTGGGCCGCCACCACTTCCTTCTTGGGCTCGCGCACGTCGAGCCACCACTGCGCGGCCATCGACACCGAACCGACGAGTGCCTGCGCGTACAACGGTGCCAGGTCGGAGTCCAGCCCGCGGCGGGAGAAGTCACCCGCCAGGATCGAGGCGACCTGGCTGACCGCGTCGTTGAGCAGCGTCGAATAGGTGCCCGAGGTGATGCTCGCCGGTGAATCGCGGATCAGGATCCGGAAGCCGTCGGTGTGCTCCTCGACATAGGTCAGCAGCGCCAGCGCGACCCGTTCGACGCGCACCCGGGACCGGTTCTTGGTCAACGAGGCCGTGATGCCGTCCAGCAGCGCGGACATCTCCCGGTCGACGACGACGGCGTAGAGCCCCTCCTTGCCGCCGAAGTGTTCGTAGACCACCGGCTTGGACACATTGGCCCGCAGCGCGATCTCTTCGATGGAGGTGCCGTCGAACCCGCGCTCGGCGAAAAGGGACCTGGCGATCTCGATCAGCTGCTGACGGCGTTCGCTTCCGGTCATCCTCGCGCGAGGAGCACGGATCTCCTTGTCGGACGCAGCCACGGCATTCAGGGTAAACCGTTGGTCTACCGCCTCTCGGCGTAGCGTCTGACGCTGTGATCTCGCTCGACCGCCTGATCAACGTTCTCGGCGGCTACGGTGTCCGACTGCGGCGCAGTCCTGTCGAGCGGTCCACCGTACTTCGCAGCGTGGTGGTGCCCGAAATTGTGGGCGGAGCCGCCGTGGCCGGAGACGTGTTGCTCGCCGTCGGCGCCGCATCGCCGGCGGAGGCCCTGCAGTGGGCGCTTGCAGCGCGCGCGACGGTGGTGCTCACCCGCGACGACGACCACAGCGACCTCCAGACCGACAGCGCACGTATCGCGGTGATGCTGATCGATCCCGCAGTGGCTTGGAGCGAGCTTGCGGCGATCGTCTTCGGGTTGGTGTTCGAAGGCCGCGAAACCGAGTCCGGGCGCGGACCCACCGACCTGTTCGCCCTGGCGGACACCCTGCGTGACACGACCGGCGGCGCTGTGGTCATCGAGGACCGCCATTCGCAGGTCCTGGCATACTCCCGGGGTCAGCAACACGCCGACCCCGCCCGCGCAGCGACGATTCTCGAACGGCGCGCCCCGGAAGCGCTGCGGACGGTGTTCGAGAAGCAGGGCGTCTTCACCCATCTGGCGGTGTCCGACGCGCCGATCTTCGTGCCCGGCGATCCGGCGCAGGGTCTGACCGGCCGCATGGTCGTCGCGGCGCGAGCCGGCCGCGAACTGCTCGGTTCAGTGTGGATCGCCTGCCCGCAGCCCCTGCGAGGCGAGGCATCGGATGCCCTCGCTGACGGCGCTCACGTCGCGGCGCTGCATCTGCTCCGCTCCCGGGCGAGTGCCGACCTGGAGCGTCAAGTGGAATCCGAATCGGTGCTGCGACTGTTGGACGGACCCGCGGATGCCGCGACGATGGCCAGCCGTCTCGGCCTACCGCCGCAGGGACTGAGGGTGGTGGCGCTGCGCGCACACGAGGTCGGCGAGCGCCACGCTGCGATGCTGTTGGCTTTCGACAAGGCGACCACCGGTTACGGCTGGTCCAGACCGGGCCGCAGCGGTCTCGCGGACACCACGATCTACACCGCGCTGGCAGCCGCGGACGTGTCGACCGCCCGACAGTGGGTGCAGGACTTGACCGCCGCGTTGCCCCCGCAGGTGACCGTGTTGGCCGGCATCAGTGCGCCCGCGGCCGTCGCCGACCTGACCGCCGCCCGCAGAGAAGCCGAGGAATGCCTGGCCATGCACGAGACCACCGATGCCGAAGGGTCACCGCCCGCTTACGACGAGTCGTGGGACAGCATCCTGCTGCGCCGACTGCGCACCGCGGCGCATTCGGGGCGCGGCCCGAAGCGCGGGACCATCGCCGCACTCGGCGTGCACGACGACGTCCACGGCACCCGCTATGTGTCCACCCTCCGGGCGTGGCTGCAGGAACAGGGTGATCCCGTGCGGACCGCGGAGCGCCTCGGTGTCCACGAGAACACCGTCCGCTACCGGATGCGCCGGATGGCCGAGATCACCGATCTAAGGCTGGCCGATGCCGACAAGCGCTTCGCGATGATGGTCGAGCTCGCGCTGTTCGACTGATTGTCAAGCATCGACAGTCTCGGGTCTGCGGGTTGTCGATTTACGACAAGCCAGACTGTCGTATCGGGCCGGATCATGGGTGCTGTCAACTACACAGCCCGGAGGTCAACGATGTCAGGCGAGTCGCGGATAGACGGCGTTCCCCGATCGGTGGTCGTGGTCGGTGCGGGCATCGTCGGGCTGTCCACCGCGTGGTTCCTGCAAGAACACGGGGTCGAGGTGACCGTCGTCGACCGAGAAGGCGTCGCCGCCGGAGCATCGTGGGGCAACGCGGGCTGGATCTCCCCGGCACTGACGGCCCCGCTGAACTCGCCGGCCGTGTTCCGCGAGGGCATGCGAGCCCTGACCAACCCGGCGGCGCCGTTGCACATACCGCTGCGGGCCGACACCGGGCTTGCCCGGTTCCTGCTGAAGTTCGCCCTCAACTGCCGTCCGCGGGTGTGGGAGGCAGCCACCCGGGCGAACGCGGTCCTCAACGACGAGGCCATTGACACGTTTGACGAACTGGTGTCCGGTGGGGTCGATGCGCCTGTCACCGACACCTCGGTCGCGGTCGCTTTCCGCAGCGGCGAGCAGGCCAAACGGTTCCTCAGCGAGTTGGCGCTGATGCCCGGTGCGCAGCACCCTCTGCGAGCCGATTCGCTCAACGGCCCGGAACTTCACGAATTGGTGCCGCTGGCTTCGGCGGCGATCACCACTGTGGTCAACGTGCACGGGCAACGCTTTGTCGATCCGGGCCGGTTCACCCGGTCGTTGGGCCAGGAGGTCGTCAACCGCGGGGCCGTATTGCGCACCGCTGACGTCGCCGACGTGACCGACAGCGGCTACGGTGTCCTCGTGACCATCCGGTCCGGCGATCAGATCAGCGCGGATGCCGCCGTGCTGGCCACCGGGGCCTGGCTGCCACAGCTGACCGACGGACGGATCAAGGTCCGGCTCCAGGCAGGCCGCGGCTATTCGTTCACGGTGCCCGTCGACCGGGCGTTGCCCGGACCCATCTACCTGCCTGAGGTGCGGGTCGCATGTACGCCGTATCGCGGCGCGCTCCGGGTGGCGGGCACCATGGAGTTCCGCCGCCCCTCCGAGCCGCTCATGCAACGCCGGGTGGACGCCATCGTCGCCGCGGCGGCGCCCCTGCTGGCTGGGGTGCGCTGGGCAGAACGCAGTGACACCTGGGTGGGTCCGCGGCCGGTCACCGACGACGGCCGACCCCTCATCGGCGAGTTGGCCCCCCACACCTTCGTGGCAGGCGGACACGGGATGTGGGGCCTGGCCCACGGACCGGCCACCGGCCGACTGTTGGCCGAACAGATCGTCACCGGCAAGCAATCCGAGGCCCTGCGCGCCTTCGATCCACGCCGCTGACAGTCGATCGGCGGCCAACGGACCCTCCTCAAGTTTCGTCCCCTTCACAGGGGCTGCCCGGTCGTCAGGGGCGGTGTGACTTGCCCGCCCCTGACGACGAACCAATCGGAAGGAAGTACCAGCCATGTCCATCGGTAACCGCGTCTGGATGACGACGCACGCCCGGCAACGCCTGGAGGAGGAACTGGCCGACCTGCTGTCGCACCGCACCGTCGCAACCGATGAGACCGGGGATCGCAGCGATCAGATCATCGATGCGTGGATGGCGCGCAAGGCCCGCATCCGGCAGATCCACGAGCTGCTCAGCACGGCGACAGTGGGCACAAGCCCGCCTGACGACGGTCTCGCCGAACCCGGCATGGTGTTGACCATCCGCTACGACGACACCGGCGAGACCGAGACCTTTCTGCTGGGGGCGCGCGGCGCCGAGGACACCGACATCGAGGTCTACTCGGTGAACTCACCGCTGGGTGATGCGCTTGCAGGGGCGATCGTGGGCGAGCAACGCAGGTACCGACTGCCCAGCGGAGCCGTCCAGCCCGTCACGTTATTGTCCGCGAAACCGTTCGGCGCACACGTCGTCGACGCTGCGGCCGACCCCGCCGTCAGCGTTTAACGACTTCAACGCGGTCCGCACCGTCAGCTAAAGTCGCACGCGTACAAAGTCGACCGATCCGTCGTGGTGTAATCGGCAGCACCTCTGATTTTGGTTCAGAAAGTTCAGGTTCGAGTCCTGGCGACGGAGCGAGCGGGGCCCGCCCGACGCACGGGAAGGACAGCTATGCGTGAGGCCGCGGTCCTGGTTCTGGCGGCAGGTGCCGGCACGAGGATGAAGTCCGATACCCCCAAGGTGCTGCACACCCTCGCGGGCCGCAGCATGCTGTCGCACTCGCTGCACGCCGTGGCGAAAGTGGCGCCACAGCATCTGGTGGTTGTCGTCGGACGGGATCGTGAGCGCGTCGCCCCCGCAGCCCTCGAGATCGGTCAGGAGCTGGGTCGCCCCGTCGAGATCGCGGTGCAGGAGCAGCAGCAGGGCACCGGCCACGCAGCCGAATGCGGACTGTCGGCGTTGCCCGACGACTTCACCGGGGTCGTGGTCGTCACCGCCGGCGACGTCCCCCTGCTGGACGCGGACACGCTGGCCGACCTGATCGCCACCCACAGCGCCGAGGCGGCGGTCGCCACGGTGCTGACCACCACGCTGGCAGATCCGACCGGGTACGGCCGGGTGCTGCGCACCCAGGACCGTGAGGTCATCGGGATCGTCGAGCAGGCTGACGCCAGCCCGTCTCAGCAGGCGATCTCCGAGGTCAACGCCGGTGTGTACGCCTTCGACATCGCGGCGCTGCGCTCAGCGCTGAGCAGGTTGCGCTCCGACAACGCCCAGCACGAGCTCTACCTGACCGACGTCATCTCGATCGTGCGCTCCGACGGGCACATCGTGCGGGCCAAGCACGTCGACGACACCGCGCTGGTCACCGGCGTCAACGACCGTGTCCAGATGGCCGAGATGGGCGCCGAGATGAACCGCCGCATCGTCGCCGGACACCAGCGCGCCGGGGTGACGATCGTCGATCCCGCATCCACGTGGGTCGACGTCGACGTCCGCATCGGCCGCGACACCGTCGTGCGGCCGGGCACCCAGCTGCTCGGCGCGACGCACATCGGCGGCCGCTGCACGATCGGGCCCGACACCACCCTGACCGACGTCACCGTAGGCGACGGAGCAGAGGTGGTCCGCACCCACGGCAGCTCCTCGGTGATCGGCGACGACGCGGTCGTGGGTCCGTTCACCTATCTGCGCCCCGGCAGTGTGCTGGGCGTGGCGGGCAAGTTGGGCGCGTTCGTCGAGACCAAGAACGCGACGATCGGCGACGGCACCAAGGTGCCGCATCTGACGTACGTCGGCGACGCCGACATCGGCGAGCACAGCAACATCGGCGCCTCCAGCGTCTTCGTCAACTACGACGGAGAAGCCAAGCGGCGCACCACCATCGGTTCTCATGTGCGCACCGGTTCGGACACCATGTTCGTGGCGCCGGTGACCATCGGCGACGGCGCGTACACCGGCGCAGGCACGGTGATCCGGGAGGACGTGCCGCCGGGGGCGCTGGCCGTCTCGGCCGGTCCGCAACGCAACATCGAAGGCTGGGTGGCCCGAAAGCGCCCGGGCAGCGCGGCGGCTTCCGCCGCGGCAGCGGCGAATCAGGCCCCGGCCGCGGCGGCAGCGGAGGATCCCGAACCTACCGATCAGTAGCCGTTTGTTGGCATTCTGGTAACCCGGCAGCGTGCGTGCGTCAGCGCTACGTACGATGGCCCGGTATCGATCGCCGACGCGAGGGCAGCCCGTGAGCCACGACTGGACCGACAATCGCAAGAACCTGATGCTGTTCTCGGGCCGAGCGCACCCTGAACTCGCCGAGCAGGTCGCCAAGGAACTCGACGTCCACGTGACCGCGCAGAGCGCACGTGACTTCGCCAACGGCGAGATCTTCGTCCGCTTCGACGAGTCGGTGCGCGGCAGCGACGCATTCGTCCTGCAGTCCTGCCCCGCACCGCTCAACACGTGGCTGATGGAACAGCTGCTGATGATCGACGCACTCAAGCGCGGCAGCGCCAAGCGGATCACCGCGATCCTGCCGTTCTACCCCTACGCCCGGCAGGACAAGAAGCACCGCGGCCGCGAGCCCATCTCGGCCCGACTGGTCGCCGATCTGCTCAAGACCGCGGGCGCGAACCGCATCCTGACCGTCGACCTGCACACCGATCAGATCCAGGGCTTCTTCGACGGACCCGTCGACCACATGCGGGCGCAGAAGCTCCTCACCGGCTACATCGCCGAGAACTACGCCGGCCGCGACATGGTGGTCGTCTCCCCCGACTCCGGCCGGGTGCGTGTCGCCGAGAAGTGGGCCGACTCGTTGGGCGGGGTTCCACTGGCCTTCATCCACAAGACCCGCGACCCGCTGGTGCCCAACCAGGTGGTGTCCAACCGCGTCGTCGGCGACGTCCGGGGCAAGACCTGCATCCTCACCGACGACATGATCGACACCGGCGGCACCATCGCCGGGGCCGTGCGGCTGCTGGAGCAGGACGGCGCGACCGATGTCGTCATCGCCGCCACCCACGGCGTGCTCTCCGACCCCGCCCGCGAGCGACTGGCCGACAGCGGGGCGTGTGAGGTCATCGTCACCAACACGCTGCCGATCGGCGAGGACAAGATGTTCCCGCAACTCACCGTGCTGTCGATCGCGCCGCTGCTGGCCAACACCATTCGCGCGGTGTTCGAGAACGGCTCGGTGACAGGGCTTTTTGACGGGTCCGCTTGATATGTCGGAGCGTGGCGCGACAACCATCTACCACAACCCGAAGTGCTCGACCTCGCGCAAGACACTGGAGTTGTTGCGCGACAACGGTGTTGAGCCCGAGATCGTGCTGTACCTCAAGACCCCGCCGTCGCGTGCGGAGTTGGCGACGTTGATCGCCGACGCCGGGATCGACGTGCGCACCGCGGTGCGCAAACGCGAAGCGCTCTACGGCGAACTCGGGCTGGCCTCGGCCTCCGACGACGAACTGCTCGACGCCATGGCGGCGCACCCGATCCTGATCGAGCGTCCGTTCGTGGTGACGCCCAAGGGCACCCGACTGGCCCGGCCGCTCGACAACGTCCGAGAGATCCTGTGAAGGTCCTCCCCCACGCGGGCGCGGCCGTCGTGATCCTGTTCGCCGCGGGCTGTGCGACGGAGGCGCCCGACTACCAGACCGTGTGGTCGACGCCGAGCACGACGACGAGCGCACCACCGACACCCGCCGCGGAAGCGCAGGTGAACATCGCCACGTTCCTGGAACAGGCCGGCGTCGTCGGCCGACCCGTGGCCCCCGACATGCTGACCGACCTCACCGTGTCGATACCCACGCCACCCGAGTGGACGCCGTACCAGGGCACGAACCTGGGACCGGGCACCCGGATGATCGTCAAGGGCGACACCTACCCGACCGCGATGCTGATGGTGTTCGCCCTCGACGGAGACTTCGACGCCCGCGAGGCCGTCACCCACGGCGACGTCGACGCCGAGATGTCGGAGAACTTCCGCGAACTCAACTCGTCGGCAACGGATTTCAACAGCTTCCCGTCGTCGATGATCGAGGGCAGCTACGACCTCAACGGCGAGCGGATGCACAGCTACAACCGCATCGTCATCGCGACCGGTGCCCCGCCGGCCAATCAGCGCTATCTCGTCCAGTTCACCGTCACCGGCTACGCCGATCAGGCCGCCGACGAGGCGCCGGACATCGAGGCGATCATCAGCGGCTTCACCGTCGAAGTTCCCTGAGTTACCCGCCCGCTGAAGACCCCGCCGGAATTGCATTCCAGCAGAGGTTTTGCGAGTGGCGGCCTGCTGGAACGCAATTCCGGCGGAAGATCAGAGGCGCACTAGGGTGAACGGCATGAGCGACTGGACTGCCGCCGACCTGCCCTCTTTCGCCGGACGCACCGTCATCGTCACCGGCGCCAACTCAGGGCTGGGTCTGGTCACCGCCCGGGAGTTGGCCCGTGTCGGCGCCAAGACCATCCTGGCGGTACGCAACCTCGACAAGGGCAACGCCGCCGCGGCGGACATGGCCGGCGACGTAGAGGTCCGCAAACTCGACTTGCAGGACCTGGCATCGATCCGGGCGTTCGCCGACGACATCTCGGCCTCGGGGGCCACCGTCGACGTGTTGATCAACAACGCCGGCATCATGGCGGTGCCCTACGCGCTGACCGTCGACGGCTTCGAGAGCCAGATCGGTACCAACCACCTCGGGCATTTCGCGCTGACGAACCTGCTGCTGCCGATGATCACCGATCGGGTCGTCACGGTGTCGTCGATGATGCACCTGCTCGGCCACATCAGCCTCAAGGATCTCAACTGGAAGGCGCGGCCGTACCTCGCCTGGCCGGCCTACGGTCAGTCGAAGCTGGCCAACCTGCTGTTCACCAGTGAACTGCAGCGCAGGCTCGACACCGCTGGGTCGCCGGTGCAGGCACTCGCGGCACATCCCGGGTACTCGGCGACCAACCTGCAGGGCCAGACGGGCAACCGGTTGGGCACCCGGTTCTGGGACGCCGGCAACCGGTTGCTCGCGACCGACGCCGACTTCGGCGCCCGCCAAACCCTCTTCGCCGCGTCTCAGACGGTGCCGGGCGACAGCTTCATCGGCCCGCGATTCGCGATGCGTGGTCCCACCGGTCAGGGCTGGCGCAGTCCGCTGGCGCGTGACCGCGACAAAGCCCGGGCGCTGTGGGCACTGTCCGAGGAGCTCACCGGGGTCGAATTTCCGCTCTGAGGACGGCTTGCGCTACCCTTGCGGACGCGTCACGGCGAGGGTGGTCTCCTAATCGGCCACCGTTATCGACGGGAATCGCATCTTCACCGATGTGCAACCCTGGCCGTGCCCGACACCGATCACCGGCACAGGAGCACAGAACATGGCGAAGAACGCCCCCAACAATCTGATCGCGCAGGTCCGCACCGCGACCGGCAAGGGCGCCTCGCGTCGCGCCCGCCGCGAGGGCAAGGTCCCCGCGGTGCTCTACGGCCACGGCTCAGATCCCCAGCACCTCGAGCTCGATTCCCGCGACTTCGCCGCAGTGCTGCGCAACACGGGTACCAACGCCGTGCTGACGCTCGACATCGAGGGCACCGAGCAGCTCGCGCTGACCAGGGCCCTGGAGATCCACCCGATCCGCCGGAACATCCAGCATGCCGACCTGCTCGTGGTGCGGCGCGGCGAGAAGGTCACCGTCGACGTCAACGTCCTCTTCGAAGGTGACGCGGCCCCCGGCACGCTGGTCAATCAGGAGACCAACACCATCGAGATCGAGGCCGACGTCCAGTCGATCCCCGAACAGTTCCTCGTCTCGATCGAAGGCGCACAGGCCGGAACCCAGATCACCGCCGCCGACGTCGAGCTGCCCGAGGGCGTCACGCTGATCTCAGACCCCGAACTGCTGGTCATCAACGTGATCGTCGCGCCGACCGAAGAGGACCTCGAGGCCGACGGTGCCGGCGAGGAGACCGAGGCTGCCGCCGACGAGGAGACCTCCGACGAGGACAGCTCCGAGGACGCCGAATCCGGCTCCGACTCCGAATAACCCGGGCAGTACGGACGCTGTTCATGACCGAGCCGTCCGCAGCCGACGGCCAGGGACCCCTCCTGGTCGTCGGCCTGGGCAACCCGGGACCGAACTATGCCGCAACGCGGCACAATGTCGGGTTCATGGTGGCGGAAGTGCTCGCCGACCGCATCGGCGAGAAGTTCAAGCTGCACAAGAAGTCCGGTGCTGACGTGGCCACCGGGCGGCTCGCGGGTCGTCCGGTGGTGCTCGCCATGCCGCGGGTGTACATGAACGAGTCCGGCAGGCATGTCGGTCCGCTGGCGAAGTTCTACTCGGTGCCGCCGGGCGACATCGTGGTGATCCACGATGAGCTCGACATCGACTTCGGCCGGATCCGGCTCAAGCGCGGCGGCGGCGAGGGCGGCCACAACGGTGTGCGGTCGGTCGCATCGGCATTGGGCTCCAAGGACTTTCACCGGGTACGGATCGGCGTCGGCCGGCCACCCGGGCGGCAGGATCCGGCGGCCTACGTGCTGCAGAACTTCAACGCGGCCGAACGCAAGGACGTCCCGACGATCTGCGAGCAGGCCGCCGATGCGACGGAGTTGCTGATCGCCCAGGGCCTGGAGCCCGCCCAGAACATCGTCCACGCCTGGGCCTAGCGGCCGCCGATCCCGCTGTCGACCACCTTGGTCACCTTGTGGGGGTATCGCTTCTTGGCGAACGCCTCCGCCTCGGAATCCGCCAGCACATAGAGAGTTTCGACTTTCTCCTGCAGCGGCTTGAGCACGAGGTCCATGAAGCCCTTGCGGTCGTCGAGGTAGGGCTCGATGACCTCCTCGCCCGCCGGGCAGACAGCCAGACAGTAGGCGGCCTTGTAGTTCGCCTTGAAGGACAGGCTCTGCCACATCGAGGCATTCTCCGAATCGGTGACGCGAGAACGGTAGTCGGCTGCGTCAGTGCTGTCGGCGACCGTCTGCACCCAGTCGGTGAAGCCGCCCATGAACTCGCGGTAGTTGTGGGTCGAGCAGGCGAAGAAGTCGAAGTCGCCGTTCTTCTTGATCGCGCCGACGGGGCAGGCGGCCACGCACAGCTTGCATTCCAGGCACGGCGAGTAGTCCAGCGGTTCGCCGTAGGCGGTGATCGGCGCGGCCACCAGGATGGTCCCCAACAGGATGAAGTTGCCGAATCGCGGGTGGATCACGTTGCGGTGGATGCCCATTGCGCCCATCCCGGCGGCCACCGCCACCGGTTTGTGCGCCACCACCCAGATGCGGCCCGGAAAGCGATCCATCTCCATCGGAAAGGTCGCCGACGGATTCACCACGCGGTAGCCGGTGTCCTGGAGCACGCGGGTGATGCGATGCGCTGCTTCGTTCATGATCTCGCCGCTGCGGTGGAATTCCTGGTTGGCCACGCTGCGGGCGGTGGAGCGCACATTGTCGCGGTTCATCTTGACGACCAGCGAGATGTAGCTCACCGCGCCCGGGAGGGCCGCTTGCACGTGAGGCAACTCCGAGGCCAGGGCAGGATCGGCGACGCGGGCGAAACCGACGTCGTCGGCACCCGCGTCCAGACACACCTGCCGCAGCCAGTCCGCGTTGATGTCGCCCGGTGTGGCCGACGGCCGGGCCCGCACCGCGCGCACCGTGGGGTGGTCAGCCAACCGGGCCGGCAACTTTTCCGTCATTCTGGGTATAGTACACAATACTCAGCTGTAGCGTGTGGAAGGTCTTCGTGGCACGACCGTCCCGATCGTGGGCCACGAACGTGCGCGAAATGCCGCGACTCGCCGCGCAGAGGCGTACAAACACGCGCGTTCGCGGAACGGCAGGCGAGGTCAGCCCGACGTGCGGCGCCGGTAGGCGTACAACGCGACCGGCGCGAACACCGCCGTCAACGCCAGCGACCACAGAATCGTCGACAGCACCGGATGATGAAGCGGCAGTTGGGCACCCGCGGGAGCGGGCCCGCCGTTGCCCCACAGCTCGCGCATGGCCTGCGCCAGCGACGAGACCGGGTTCCATTCGGCGATCATGCGCAGCCAGTGCGGCATCGGCTCGGTCGGCACAAACGTGTTGGCCAGGAACGTCACCGGGAACAGCGCGGTGAACATGACGCCGTTGACGGCCTCGACCGAACGCATCACCGAACCGATCAGGATGCCGAACCAGATCATCCCGAAGCCGAACAACAGCAGTAGCGCGAACGCCAGCACCGCTTCGGCGATGCTGCCCCGGATCCGCCAGCCGATCAACAGACCCGTCACCGCCATCACCACCACACCCAGCGACGAGTGGATCACGCTGGCGATGCTGCGCCCGATCAGCACCGACGATCGGGAGATGGGCAGCGACCGGAACCGGTCGATGATGCCTTTCTCCACGTCAGCGGTGATTCCCGACGCCACCACGAACGCAGAGAAGACGATGGTCTGCGCCAGGATGCCCGGCAGCAGGAACTCCCGGTAGGACGCCCCGCCGGTGTTGGTGATCGAGGCGCCGAAGACGAACGCGAACAGCAGCACGAACATGATCGGCTGCGCGGTGACGTCGCTGAGCATCTCAGGCATCCGCTTGGTGTGGATCATGTTGCGCTTGACCATGATCCACGACTGCTGGGCAAGATTTGTCGGATGCGTGCGGACGGGCTGTGCCGTGACGGTGGGCGGGGTGTCCAGTGCGGTCATGCGCCGATCTCCTCACTGTCGTCGGTGCGGTGTCCGGTGAGCGTCAGGAACACGTCGTCCAGACTGGGCCGCGACAGCCCGATGTCGTCGACGCCGATGCCACTGTCGCGCAACCAGCCGGCCACACTGATCATGTCGTCGAGGCCGTCGGCCGAGGCGGTCAGCCGACGGGCCGCGGTGTCGATGAACACCTCGGCGCCGGTCCTGGCCAACAGCGCCTGGGCGGGCCGCAGATCGGCGGCGTCTGCGACAGTGACCACCAGACTCGCCCGGCCGGCCTGCTGCTTGAGTTCCAGCGGCGAACCCTGCGCGATGATGCGTCCCTTGTCGATCACCACGATGTTGTCGGCGAGCTGATCGGCCTCCTCGAGGTACTGGGTGGTCAGCAGCAGTGTGGTGCCCTGAGCCACCAGACCCCGCAGGACCTCCCACAGCTCGCTGCGGCTGCGTGGATCCAGCCCGGTGGTCGGCTCGTCGAGGAACAGCACCGGCGGTGACGCCAGCAGGCTCACCGCCAGATCCAGGCGACGCCGCATCCCCCCGGAGTAGGACTTGACCACCCGATCGGCGGCGTCGGCCAGCGAGAACTGGTGCAGCAGCCGGTCTCCGAGGCGTTGCAGGTCTTTGCGGCGGATGCCGTACAGGCCACCGATCATCCGGATGTTCTCGCGACCGGTGAGCAGTTCGTCGACGGTGGCCACCTGACCGGTCAGACCCATGTGGCGGCGCACCTGGTCTGGGTCGTCGAGCACGTCGTAGCCGGCGACGCGCGCGGTGCCGCTGGTGGGCTCGGTCAGCGTCGTCATCATTCGGACGGTGGTCGTCTTCCCGGCGCCGTTGGGGCCCAACAGACCCAACACCGTGCCGGGCGGCACCGTGAAGCTGACGCAATCGACCGCCGTCTCCCGGCCGTAACGCTTGACCAGTTCGATCGCTTCGATCGCCGGAGGAGAGGACATGCCCTCGACGGTATCGGCGACGACCGACATCAAGCCACTCGATTACCGGTCGATGACGATGACGAGCGCGACGTTTTGTACGCAACACGCCGCGCGAGGGCGTGCAGACACGCGCGCTCGCCGGACGAAAGAAGTTATCCGGTGACGAGCGAGACCGACGTCGAGCGACGCAGCTTGCCCGACGGCGTCTTGGGGATGCTGCCCGGCCCGAGCACGACGACGTTGCGGGGGCGCACGTCGACCTCGGCCACCACCTCGTGGGCGACCTGATGCTCGATCCGTCGCACCTCGACCGGATCTTCCCAGGCGTTGGACTCGACCGCGACGGCGAACGTCTCACGCGAGTGCCCGGCATCCAGCCGCACCGCGACGGCGCAGCCGGCCCGCACGCCTTCGACACGGCCCGCGGCACGTTCGATGTCGGTCGGGTAGATGTTGCGGCCCGCCATGATGATGACGTCCTTCACACGTCCGCAGACCACGACATGGCCGTTGTCGGTCAGATAGCCGAGATCTCCGGTGTCATACCAGCCCTGCTCGTCCTGGGCGGGGATGAAACCGCCCATGGTCAGATATCCGGGCGTCAGGCATTCGCCGCGCAACTCGATGACGCCGACACCACGCGTCGGCATGATGTTGCCGTGGTCGTCGATGATGCGGGCCTCGAGATCGGTGAGCAGCGGGCCAAGAGTGGCCAGCCGCTTGGTGTTGCCCTTGCTCGAGGGCACCGCACGACGCAGCGCGGCCAGCAGATCGGCGTCGACCTCGTCGACGACCAGTCCGGCGTTGCACGGCGAGAACGACACCGCCAGCGTCGTCTCGGCCATGCCGTAGGCGGGCAGGATCGCCTCGGGCCGCAGGCCGAACGGCTTGCCGGCGTCGATGAGGTCCTCGACGTCAGCCGGCTCGACCGGCTCGGCCCCCGACAGCGCGAAGCGCAGCGTGGACAGGTCGAACTCACCAGGCTTGGCCTGCCGGCGCAGCCGCTTGGCGAACAGCGCGTAGGCGAAGTTCGGCGCCGCGGTCATGGTGCCCTTGTATTTGTCGATGAGCTTGGCCCACAGCAGCGTGTCGCGCAGGAAGTCCATCGGCGTGACCTTGACGAGCTCGGCGCCGAAATACATCGGGATGGTCAGGAAGCCGACCATGCCCATGTCGTGGAAGCAGGGCAGCCAGCTCACCATGACGTCCTTCTCGACGTCGTACTCGGCGCCGATGAACATGGCCTCTGCGTTGGAGTAGATGTTGCGGTGGGTGATCTGCACCGCTTTGGGAGATCCAGTCGACCCACTGGTCAGCTGCATGAGCGCCAGATCGTCTTCGCCCACCTCGATGGGATCGATCGGCTCGGCCGCGAGCAGCTCGTCCACGGTCAGCACCGCGATGCCCTTTTCCTGCAGCACGGGGATCGCGACCAGGAACGGATCGGAGACGATCACGACCTTGGCCTCGATCATGCCGATCACCATCATGGTGTCTTCGGCCCACATGGCCAGATCGGTGCGGGGGGTCGGCTGGTGCAGCATCGTCAGGCTCGCGCCGCGCATCCACAGGCCCTGGGCCGTGGGGGCGATCTCCACCGGGTAACCGGCGAGCACGCCGACGGCGTCACCGAGACCGACACCGGCTGCTGCGAGCCCGCCGGCGATGCGTCGCGCGCGCTCGTGGACCTCACCCCAGGTGTGCCGGACCGGCTCGTGGGGTTCGCCGGTCACCATGCCTCTACCGGTGGTATGGGCACTGCGGTACATCTTCTCGGTGAATCTGCTCACCACGACCTCCTCGCCGACATTTGCCCCGGTGCGCATACGCGTTTGCCATGCTCCGCCTGATGGGAGGCCTTTTCACGGAGGCGCGCACACATTTCGGGAGCGGTTGTGTCTCGAATCGGTGATGTCCCATGAGCACGATCGATTTCAGCCCATCGCCCACCGCTCGACGCGGAGGCGGAACTGGTTGCGTCCACTGCTCGACCGCTAGCTCTCACCGTCGATCATCTTAAGCAACTCTTAAGTAGCTGCCAAACGCAAGCGATTATTGAGGCATTAGTCACACCGGTTCGTGACCAACGCGCAGTCTGATCACGGAGACGGTGGCGGACTGGGTACGACCCGCGCCCCGTGTACCGGACCGCTGGCCACCCGCACGGTGCGACAGACGCCCGCTCCGGCGAGTTCGGTGCCCACATCCACCGCGGCACCCGCGGACGGGCACAAAAAGGCGCAGGTGGGCCCTGAGCCCGACACCACAGCCGCCAGCGCGCCGGCGCCGACTCCGGCACGCAGCGTGCGGCGCAGCGACGCATCCAGGCTCAGCGCCGCGGGCTGCAGGTCGTTGCCGAGCAGCGGCGCCAACTCGGCCGGATCCCCCGAGGCCAATGCGGCCAGCACCGGTTCGGGCGATTCGAGGCGGGGCGGCAGGTTGCGGTCACCCGCGGCCCGCAACCGGTCGATCTCACCGAAGACCTTCGGGGTGGACAGCCCGGTCGCGGAGAATGCCAGAACCCAGTGAAAAGTGTTGCGCGCCAGCACTGTTGCCAGTTCCTCGCCGCGGCCGGTGCCCAGCGCCGTGCCGCCGTGCAGCGCGAACGGCACGTCACTGCCCAGCTGAGCTCCGAGGGCGTGCAGGTCACGCCGGGGGACGCCGAGTTCCCACAGCGCATTCATCGCCACCAGCACCGCAGCCGCGTCGGCGCTTCCACCGGCCATCCCGCCGGCGACCGGGATCGTCTTCTCGATCGAGATCGCGACGTCCGGAGCCCGCCCGACATGTTCGGCCAACAGTTCCGCCGCCTGCCACGCGAGATTGCGCTCATCGGTCGGCAACGATTCTGCGCCCTCACCGGAGACTTCCAAGCTCAACATGTCGGCGTTGGCGACCGTCACCTCGTCGAGCAGCGAAACGGCGTGGAAGACGGTCGTCAGCTCGTGATAGCCGTCGTCGCGTTGATCGCCCACCTCCAGGTAGAGGTTGACCTTGCCCGGCACCCGGACGTTGACCGACCCGGTGGGGACCCACTCAGATGCTGTATTTCCGTCACGCGCGGACACGGCACGACACTAACGCTGCACGAACTCGCGGGCGCATTCGACGCCCGACCCGTCTGATCAGAGCGCGCTGTGCGACTGCTG
Source organism: Mycobacterium sp. DL (assembly GCF_039729195.1). NCBI lineage: Bacteria > Bacillati > Actinomycetota > Actinomycetes > Mycobacteriales > Mycobacteriaceae > Mycobacterium > Mycobacterium sp. DL. Next base: position 4,838,207 of record NZ_CP155796.1, on the reverse strand, counting down.
GTCGGTGTCGGAGACGGGTTCTTCGACCGCCGCCGGCTCGACCTTGGGCGTGACGTGCCAGTCCTCGGAGCGCTGTAGCAGCCGGACGAAGTCGGCGACACCGAGCGTCTCCCCGCGGCGGGACGGGTCGATGCTGGCAGCCAGCAAACGGCTGGCCGATTCATTGCCCGATCCGGCCCATTCGGCGAACGCGTTGCGCGAGGTCTTTCGCCGCTGGGCGAATGCCACGTCGATGAGCTCGAAGACCTGCTCGCGGAATTCCGGATCGGTCGGCCATGGCGAAGTTTCGTGGCGATCGATGCGCACCAGGCCGGAGTACACCCGCGGGATCGGCCAGAAGACCGTCGGTGACACCATTCCGTACCGCCGGACGTTGCCAAAAAAGCGCACCTTGACGCTGGGCACGCCGTAGTCCTTGCCGCCGGGTTCGGCGGCGAGCCGCTCGGCGACCTCGGCCTGCACCATCACCATGACCGTGCGGATCGACGGGAACTCCGCGAGCATGTTCAGCAGCGCCGGCACGGCCACGTTGTAGGGCAGGTTCGCCACCAGCGCGGTCGGCATCTCGGTCATGTCCGACTGCTTGAAGGTCAGGATGTCGCGGTTGAGCACCGTGAGGCGGTTGATCTCGCTGTGCGAGTGGTCGCCGATGGTCGTCGGCAGCTGGCGGGCCAGCACCGGGTCGATCTCCACCGCGGTGACCTTGGCCCCACGATCGAGCAGCGCCAATGTCAGCGAGCCCAGACCGGGACCGACCTCGAGAACATGATCGGAACGGTTGACCCCGGAGGCCGAGACTATTCGGCGCACGGTGTTGGCGTCGTGGACGAAGTTCTGGCCGAACGACTTGCGCGGCCTGAAGTCCATGGCCTTAGCCAGGTGTCGAATCTCGGTTCGCCCGAGGAGTCGAATTGTCACGAAGCACCGATCCTCCCGCTACAGGTCGGCCACGCCCCCCAACCCTGACGCGACCGAGTTACCTCAGCAATCGCGATCTGCTCTTCTCTTGTTGCCAGATCCGCCCTCGCAGCATAGCGCAGACCACCGCTGCGCTCCCATGTGTTTTGGTCAAATTGCACCCCACCGAAATATCCGTTGCCGGTATTGATGGCCCAGTTACCTCCCGCTTCGCAGCGGGAGAGCGCGTCCCAGGTGGCTCCGTTGGATACCGGAGGTACCTCCGTGCCGGGTTTTGCGCCGACTCTCAGCACACCATCGCGCGCCGGCGTGACGACGACATTGGCTACTGGCAAACGGCCGGTCTCGACCCCGTTGACCGTCGCGACCGCGAAGGTGACGTCCTGGGTGCCGGGACTGCCGGGGTTCTCCACGATCTGGCGGCTCATGTTGAGCGTCACATCGTCGATGCGCTGGTTGTTTGGGGTGAGCGGCACCCGCTGGGTCACTTTCGCGACGCGGATCCGGGTGACCTGAACGTCCATGCCGTCGGTCACGGGTGTGGACGGCGCGGGAGAGACGGTGTCGCTTTGCTGCAGCGGAATTCCCGCCGCGTCGAGAAGGGCGGCGACGTTCGGTGCGGCCACGCGCACGGTTCGGACCTCGCCACCATCGTTGACCTGCACCGACTTCGGACCCACCACGGGCAACGACATACCGCCGAGCGGCACGCGACTGCCGCGCGAGGCAGCAAGCGGCGCCTTGTCGGTCATCTCCAGTTCGGCCAGTGCCTCCTGCACCGTCGAGGCGGTGGTCCAGACCTGCTCGGTGCCGCCGCCGTCGGTCGAGATCTCCAAGGGCCTGCTGCGACGCAGCACGATCGTCTCGGACTGGCCGATGGAGGCATCGGCGGCGGGGAACAGGTCGTCTCGGTCGCCGACCTCGAAGCCGTTCTCCTCGACGACGTCGATGACCCGGGTCTTCATCGTCGGGACCGTCATCGAGGCGCCGTCGACGGTCAAGGTCACGGTCTTGTGCGCCGCCACTGCGGTGCCGCCGGCAAAGACGAGCGTCAGCAGCATCGCAGCAACGACGGCGCGCAACATGGGCGAGCGCGATTGATGAAGTTGGTTCAGAGCATTCAAGGTCGTCGTCTATCCCCGACTAGGTAATACGGGCGGCAGAGCGGCCGTTCCGCGTTTGATTACAAGACGGTAACGAAAAGGCCTACGAGCAGCAACTCTGCAGCCCGTACACCCGCTCGGCAGTCGCGGAACTCTCCTGGGCGATCGTCTCCGCGGGCCGGCCGACGACGTCGGCCAACGCTCGCACAGTGTAGGGCAGGCAGTACGGCTCGTTCGGCGCACCGCGATAGGGGTGCGGGGTCAGGAACGGCGCATCGGTCTCGACGAGCAGCTGGGCCGGTGGAATCAGCGGGGCGGCCTCCCGCAGCTCACGCGCATTGCGGAAGCTCACCGTCCCGGACAGGCTGAGCAGCCAGCCGGCGTCCACACATGTCCGCGCCATGTCCACGCCGGACGAGAAACAGTGGAAGATCACAGTCTCGGGCGCACCCTCGGCACGCAGCACGTCGAGCACGTCGGCATCGGCGTCACGGTTGTGGATCATCAGCGGCTTGCCGGTCCGCTTCGCCAGATCGATGTGCCAGGCGAACGCCTCACGCTGTTCGGCCGGTTCGGCACAGCCCTCCAACCGGCCGGGCCAGTACCGGTCCATGCCGGTCTCCCCGATCGCGACCACCCGCGGATGCTCGGCCAGGCGTTCGATCACCGTCCGCGCCTCCTCGGTCAGCGCGTTGGCACGGGTGGGATGCAGGGCGACAGCGGCGTACACCCGCGAATCCCAGTCGGCCGCTTCGACCGCCCACCGGGCGGATGCCAGGTCATCGGCGATCGTCACGACCGCGCGGACTCCGGCGGTCGCCGCCCGGTCCAGGATCGCGCGGACGTCGTCGGCGTCGGTGGCGCCGCATGCGTCCAGGTGGGTGTGAGCGTCGACGAGGGGGGTGAGGGGGTCCGGAACAGGGGGCGGCTCACGCCGCTGTTTCGTGGAGCTCACCGCTCACACTTTAAGGTGACTTCCTGATGACCACCCCATTCCCCGGCGCGGCGACGCGCACCCCAGGTGCGCCGTTCTACGTCACCACAGCGATCGCGTACCCCAACGGGACCCCGCACATCGGCCATGCGTACGAGTACATCGCGACCGATGCGGTGGCCAGGTTCAAACGCCTCGACGGTTTCGACGTCCGGTATCTGACGGGTACCGACGAGCACGGGCTGAAGATGGCCCAGACCGCCGCCGCCGAGGGCATCCCGACCGCCGAGTTGGCGCGCCGCAATTCCGACGCGTTCCAGGCGATGCAGAAACGCCTCGGCGCGACGTTCGACCGCTTCATCCGCACCACCGACGCCGACCATCTCGAGGCTTCCGTCGAGATCTGGCAGCGGATGGACGCCGCAGGCGACATCTACCTCGACTCCTACTCGGGCTGGTACTCGGTACGCGACGAACGCTTCTACACCGACGACGAGCTCGAGGAACGGCCTGACGGGTCACGGGTGTCCACCGAGACGGGCACCGAGGTGACCTGGACCGAGGAGCAGACGTACTTCTTCCGGCTGTCGGCCTACACCGACCGGCTCCTCGCCCACTATGAGGCGCATCCCGAGTTCATCGGCCCCGACGTGCGGCGCAACGAGATCGTCAGCTTCGTCTCCGGCGGGCTGCGCGACCTGTCCATCTCACGGACCACGTTCGACTGGGGAGTGCCGGTCCCCGACCACCCCGACCACGTCATGTACGTGTGGGTCGACGCGCTGACCAACTACCTGACCGGTGTCGGCTTCCCCGACACCGACAGCGAGGACTTCAGGAAGTACTGGCCGGCCGACCTGCACATGATCGGCAAGGACATCATCCGGTTCCACACGGTGTACTGGCCGGCGTTCCTGATGTCGGCCGGGATCGAACTGCCCCGCCGGGTGTATGTGCACGGTTTCCTGCTCGTCAGCGGCGAGAAGATGAGCAAGTCGGTGGGCAACGTCGTCGACCCCGTCGCGCTCGTCGACGCGTTCGGGCTCGACCAGGTGCGCTACTTCCTGCTGCGCGAGGTGCCGTTCGGTCAGGACGGCAGCTACAACGAAGAGGCCATCATCGGCAGGATCAACGCCGACCTCGCCAACGAGTTCGGCAACCTGGCTCAGCGCTCGCTGTCGATGGTCAACAAGAACCTCGGCGGCGTGGTGCCCGAGCCGGGGCCGTTCACCGACACCGACCGGGAGCTGCTGGCGCTGGCCGACGCGCTGTTGCCGAAGGTCCGTGCGCACTACGACGTCCCCGCGATGCATCTGGCGCTGGAGGCGATCTGGTCGGTGCTGGGCGCAACCAATCGGTACTTCTCAGCGCAGGAGCCGTGGGTGTTGCGCAAGACCGACCCGCAGCGCTTCGCGACGGTGCTCTACACAACGCTCGAGGTCGTGCGCATCGCGGCGCTGCTGAGCCAGCCGGTGATGCCGGACTCGACCGCCAAGCTCCTCGACCTGCTCGGCCAGCCGGAGGATCAGCGCGACTTCGCCGCGATCCCGGTGCGGCTGGCGCCCGGTTCGGCGCTGCCCGCCCCCACCGGGGTCTTCCCGCGCTACCAGACCGACTGACTCCTTCCTCTATCCATGTGATGCGCGTCACGTCGTGTCACATCGGGCGGCCCCGCGGTGTCTCGAGGGCATGTCCGAGAGAAAGAGAGACACCATGACCGAGAAGACAGCCCGCGTCGTCGTGATCGGCGGCGGTTACGCCGGAGTGATGGCGGCCAACCGGATCCAGGGGGGCGGCGCCACCGTGACGCTGGTCAACCCCCGCACGAAGTTCGTCGAACGAATCCGGCTGCATCAGTTGGCCATCCAAAATGACGACGCAATCGAAGAGTTCGCGACGCTGTTGAACCCGGGTGTGCGACTTGTGGTCGACGGCGCCGAGCGCATCGACGCCGCAGCGCACACCGTCGCGCTGGCATCCGGGGCGACGCTCGCCTACGACTACCTGGTGTACGCCGTCGGCAGTACCGGCGCTGTGCCGGCCGGGGTGCCCGGTGCGCGGGAGTTCGCCTATCCCCTCAGTGAACTCGAGCAGGCCGAGCGGCTGCGCGCACGGCTGGCCGACCTGCACGTGTCGGCGCCGATCGTGGTGGTCGGCGGCGGCCTGACGGGAATCGAGGCGGCGTCGGAGTTCGCGGAGGCGGGCCGTTCGGTCACCCTGGTCGGCGAGCTCGGCCCGTCGTTGAGCGAGCCGGGCCGCCGGTCGGTGGCCAAGCGGCTGCACAAGCTGGGGGTCGCGGTCATCGAGACGATGGTCACCGAGGTGACGGGCTCGGAGGTGGCGCTCGCCGACGGCCGGCGGCTGCCGAGTGCGGCGACGGTGTGGACGGCCGGGTTCGGCGTGCCCGGGCTGGCCGCCGACAGCGGTCTGGCCACCGACGGAATCGGCCGACTGCTCACCGACGAGACGCTGACCAGCATCGACAATCCCTACATCGTGGCCGCCGGGGATGCGGCGGCACCGTCGGGGCTGCCGTACCGGATGAGCTGCCAGGCGGGGCTGCCGCTGGGAGCGCAGGCGGCGAACACCGTGCTGAGCCGAATCGGCGGCGTCGAAGCTGCCGACGCGAGCGTGCCGATGTCGGCCCAATGCATCAGCCTGGGCCGCCGCGGAGGCACCCTGCAGTTCCAGCACAAGGACGACACCCCCACCAACCTCTATGTCGGGGGGCGCGCCGGCGCGTTGATCAAGGAGCAGGTGTGCCGCTGGACGCTGAAGTGGATGCGCGGCGAGGCCGTCAAGCCGGGTTCGTACAAGTCGCAGAAGGGCCCGGACCGCAAAGCTGCACTCGCCGCCCGCGAATCGGAGACCATGGCACCATGACCGCCACGCCGGGTGACGTGCACGCCGAACGGTTCACGATGTTGCGGCCCCTGCTGTTCACGATCGCCTACGAGATCCTGGGCAGCGCAACAGAATCCGACGATGTCCTGCAGGAGAGCTACCTGCGGTGGGCTGAGGTGGACCTGGCCGTGGTCACCGACACCAAGGCCTACCTCGCCCAGCTCGTCACCCGGCAGTCGCTCAATGCGCTGCGGGCACAGTCGCGGCGTCGCGAGGAGTACGTCGGGCCGTGGCTGCCCGAGCCTCTGCTGACCGAACAGGATGCCTCCGCCGATGTGGTGCTGGCCGAGTCCGTGTCGATGGCGATGCTGGTGGTCCTGGAGACGCTGGGACCCGATGAACGCGCGGTGTTTGTGCTGCGGGAAGTGTTCGGCTTCTCCCACGACGAGATCAGCTCCGCGGTCGGCAAGTCGGCAGCGGCGGTGCGCCAGATGGCGCACCGTGCCCGTGAACACGTCCAGGCGCGGCGCAAGCGGTTCGAGCCCGTCGACCCCAAGGTGTCCTCGGAACTCACCGCCCGGTTCTTCGCGGCCGCCGCCACCGGAGACCTCGACGGGCTGATGTCCATGCTGGCGCCCGACGTGGTGTGGACCGCCGACAGCGACGGAAAGGTCAGCGCCGCACGCAGACCGGTGTCGGGGGCAGACCGGGTGGCGCGGCTCCTCATGGGCTTCGCCCGACTGGCCGGCGCCGAGGGCCGGGTCGAGCCCGCGATCTACAACAGCGCGCCCGCGATGGTGCTCTACATCGGCGATCATCTCGAGGGCGTGGTGTCGTTCGAGGTGGTCGACGGCAGGATCACCAACTTCTATGCGATGCGCAATCCGGAGAAGCTGGCGACGGTGATGATGCCCCGGGTGATCAGCCGATAGCCCGCACCGGGTCGGGGTCTGTCAGGCTGGGTCGGTGCGCATCGAGCGACTCGGCGACCTGGGCGACGCCCCGTCGGTGCTCAGCGCCCTGGCCGCGGCGACGGCACGACTCGGGCTGGTCGCCCCCGCCGCCCTGATCGGTGAGTGGTTCGGGTCGCGCGCGGTCATCGCCCCGTCGCTGACCACCCGTGAGGCGACGCCGGGTGGCGTTTTTGATGTGGCGCCGGGCGACCGCGCCGACGGGCCCGTCGGCGGAGGCTGGTTCGGATACCTGTCCTACCCCGATCCCGGGGCCGACGGGCTGGGGCCGCGCATCCCGCAGGCCGCAGGCGGATGGTCGGACTGCGTCCTGCGATGCGACCTCGACGGCCTCTGGTGGTACGAAAGCCTCTCCGGCGCACCACTGTCCGGCTGGGTTTCCGACGCGCTGCACGACACAGGTGCGCCCCGGGACGCCGTCGTCACCTGGGGTGAGGCCGACCGGGCCGCGCACCACCTCGGGGTGCTCGCATGCCTGGAGGCCATCGCCGCAGGCGAGGTGTATCAGGCGTGCGTGTGCACGCAGTTCACCGGCACCCTCGACGGCGACCCGGTGGACTTCTTCGTCGACGCCGTCCAGCGGACCGCTCCGGCGCGCGCGGCCTACCTCGCAGGCGACTGGGGTGCAGTGGCATCGCTGTCACCCGAGTTGTTCCTCCGCCGTCGCGGCGAGGCGGTGACGTCGAGTCCGATCAAGGGCACGCTGCCCGCCGACGCCGATCCGGCCACCCTGCGGGACTCGGTCAAGGACGTCGCGGAGAACATCATGATCGTGGATCTGGTCCGCAACGATCTGGGACGGATCGCGCGCACCGGGTCGGTGGCGGTCACCGAACTCCTGGCGGTGCGCCCGGCACCGGGAGTGTGGCACCTGGTGTCGACGGTGACGGCGCAGGTTGCGGCGGACCTGCCGATGGCGGCGGTGCTCGATGCAACGTTCCCGCCGGCGTCGGTGACCGGGACACCCAAGGCGCGGGCCCGCGAGCTGCTGGCCGGATGGGAGCGGCATCGGCGCGGAGTCTATTGCGGCACAGTCGGTCTGGCGTCACCAGTGGCGGGCTGCGAACTCAATGTGGCGATCCGCACGGTGGAGTTCGCTGCGGACGGATCCGCGGTGCTCGGCGTCGGCGGCGGGATCACCGCGGACTCCGACCCGGCCCGCGAATGGGACGAATGTCTGCACAAAGCCAGGCCGATCATCGGTTCGCCGGCATCAGTCACGCGCGCGTAGCACCGCGTCGTAGAGGTCGCGTCGCGACGGCGAACCCGGATTCGCGGCGATCACCTCTGCGCACGCATCCTTGACCCGCATGCCCGCCGCGACGAGCCGGTTCACATCGGCCACCAGGGCGTCGGGGTCCGCCGTCGGCGTCGCCCCGGCGAGCACCACGGTGATCTCACCGAGCACCCCGTCGGCGGCCCAGTCGGCGAGCTCGCCGATGGCACCCCGCTTGATCTCCTCGTGGGTCTTGGTCAACTCCCGGCAGACCACTGCACGGCGCTCGGGCCCGAACACGGCGACGGCGTCGCGCAGGCAGTCGGCCAGCCGTCGCGGCGACTCGAAGAACACACAGGTGCGGGGTTCAGCGGCCAGCGACCGGAGCCAGGACGTCCGGGCCGCCTGTTTGCGCGGCGCGAAGCCCTCGAAGCAGAACCGCTCCGACGGAAGGCCCGCGACTGCGAGCGCTGTCGTCACCGCCGACGGGCCGGGAAGGCACTGCACCCCGAGCTCGTTGTCGATGCAGGCCGACACCAGCCGGTAGCCGGGGTCGCTGATCAACGGCATCCCGGCGTCACTGACCAGCAGCACCGTGGCGCCGCCGCGGATGTCCTCGAGCAGTGCCGGTATCCGGGATGCCTCGTTCTGGTCGAAGAGGCTGACGACCTTGCCGGCCAGGCGTACCTCGAGCGACTGCGCCAGCGTCCGCACCCTGCGGGTGTCCTCGGCGGCGATCACGTCGGCGCTGCCCAGCGCCCGCACCAGCCGGGCGGACGCGTCCGACGGCTGGCCCAGCGGCGTGGCTGCGACGAGCAGACGGCCGGTGGTCATGCCTGACAGCCTACGATCGCAGGCGTGAGCGCCCCGTCCGACGAACGTGTTGTTCGCCCGCGGACGGCTCCCGTGATCAGCCCGGGACCCCTGGTACCCGTCGCGGACTTCGGTCCGATCGACCGCCTGCAGGGATGGGCGATGACTGCGGTGATCACCGCACTGGCCGCGGTGACTCGCTTCCTGAACCTCGGCTCGCCGACCGACGCGGGCACCCCGATCTTCGACGAGAAGCACTACGCGCCGCAGGCCTGGCAGATGGTGCACAACAACGGCGTCGAGGACAACCCCGGTTACGGGCTCGTCGTGCACCCGCCGGTGGGCAAGCAGTTGATCGCGATCGGCGAGGCGCTGTTCGGCTACAACGGGCTGGGCTGGCGGTTCTCCGGCGCGGTGTGCGGCGTCGTTCTCGTGCTCCTGGTGGTGCGCATCACCCGGCGCATCAGCCGATCGACCCTGGTCGGAGGAATCGCGGGGTTGCTGCTGATCGCCGACGGGGTCAGCTTCGTCACCGCACGCACCGCGCTGCTCGACGGGTTCCTCACGGTGTTCATCGTCGCCGCGTTCGGGTGTCTGATCGTCGACCGCGACCAGGTGCGCGAGCGGATGCACATCGCCCTGCTCGAAGGCCGCATCGGGGAGACACCGTGGGGCCCGCGCCTCGGGGTCCGGTGGTGGCGTTTCGGCGCGGGGGTGCTGCTCGGACTGGCCTGCGCGACCAAATGGTCGGGCCTGTACTTCGTGATGTTCTTCGGCGTGATGACCGTGGTTCTCGACGTCGTCGCGCGCCGCCAGTACCGGGTTCCGCGCCCCTGGCTCGGGGTGTTCCGCCGCGACGTCGGGCCGTCGCTCTATGCGCTGGTGCTCATCCCGTTCGGGGTGTACCTGGCGTCGTACTCGGCGTGGTTCGCGTCCGAGACGGCGGTCAACCGCTATCAGGTCGGCCGTTCCATCGGAGCCGACAGCCTGCTGCCGATACCCGACGCGGTGCGGTCGCTGTGGCACTACACCTACGCGGCGTTCCGCTTCCACTCCGGTCTGACCAACGCCGACGGCAACCATCACCCGTGGGAGTCCAAGCCGTGGACGTGGCCGATGTCGCTGCGGCCGGTGCTGTACGCGATCGACACCGAGAACATCCCGGGATGCGGGGCACAGTCCTGCGTCAAGGCCGTCATGCTGGTCGGCACCCCAGCCATGTGGTTCCTCGCGGTGCCGGTGCTGGCGTGGGCGGTGTGGCGGGCATTCGTCAAGCAGGACTGGCGATATGCGGTGCTGCTGGTGGGCTACAGCGCGGGATTCCTGCCGTGGTTCGCCGACATCGATCGGCAGATGTACTTCTTCTACGCCGCGACGATGGCGCCGTTCCTGGTCATGATGATCGCGATGATCCTCGGCGACATCCTCTACAAACCGGGGCAGAACGCCGAGCGACGAACGCTCGGCCTGGTCGTGGTGTGTTGTTATGTCGCGCTGGTGATCACGAACTTCGCGTGGCTGTATCCGATTCTGACGGGCCTGCCGATCTCGCAGACCACCTGGAACCTGCAGATCTGGCTGCCCTCCTGGCGGTAGCGCGGCCCGGCTACTTCCCGCGGAATAGCATTCCGGGTCGCTGCCGGGCAGGAAATCACAGCCCGGAATGCTATTCCGCGGCAGGACGGAGGCTACAGCGGATCGCGGCCCGCGGGGCACGACATACAGCGGGGCCCGCCGCGACCGGTGCCCAGTTCCGACGCGGCGATCGGCAGCACCTCGATACCCGAATCAGTCAGCCGCGCATTGGTTTCGGTGTTGCGCTCGTAGGCGACCACCACGCCGGGGGCCAGCGCGAGGGTGTTGTTTCCGTCGTCCCACTGCTCACGCTCCGCGGTGACGGGATCCAGTCCGGTGTCGATGACACGAAGCTTGCCGATGCCCATCGCGTCGGCTGCCGCTTCGACAAAGGGCGCGGCGCCGTCGATCTTCACACCGGTGGCCGCGCGCCGAATCGTGAAGGCCGTCAACGAGTCCACGATGTTCGGGTACATCACCACCGCATCGGTGTCGACCATCGTGCAGACGGTGTCCAGGTGCATCTGCGCCCGCTCCTGAGCGATCGGTACGGCCAGCACCGTGTGCGCCAGATCATCGTCGAACAGACTGCGCGCCAACGCCTCCGCGCCCGCAGGCGTGGTCCGCTCCCCCACACCCACTGCCACCACCCCCGGTGCCAGCAACAACACGTCACCGCCCTCGACGGGCGCCGATCGTGACTCATAGGCGCGGCGCACCCCGAGGAACCGCGGATGGTGGGCATAGATGACGTCGGTCAGCGACGTCTCGCGTGCCCTGGCGGGCAGCGCCAGCGACGTGATGGCGACCCGCGGACCGATCCAGAACGACGAGTCCCTGGCGAACAGCAGGTTCGGCAGCGGGTCGATGACGAAGTCCCCGCCGTGGTGCATCCGCCGCACCAGCGAGAGTTCGTTCTCCCCGAACGACAACTCGTCGAACGTCAACCCGGCCATCAGCACGTGCGCCAACGCATCGGCACCGAGAGTGCGCAGATATGCCGAGAGCTCTTGGGCCAGCGGCACACCGAGTCTGCGGGAATCCACCGCCGCGGAGATGCCGTGCATCCGGGCCGCCCCGCTGTTGGCCAGCGCTTCGGTCAACAGGTCACCGAGCAGCAGCACCTCGACCCCACGCGAGCGCAGCAGTGCGGCGAACGCGTCGTGTTCCTCCTGGGCCTTGGCCACCCACGGCAGACCGTCGAAGAGCAGGGTGTCGTTGTTGCGTGGCGTCAACCGCTGCAGTTCGGGCCCCGGCCGGTGCAGGATGACCACCCGCAGCGTGCCCACCTCCGAATTGCACCCCAACACAGCGTCCGTCACACCTAGCACCGTAACGCCAAACGTCACCTCAACTATGGTTGAGGTCATGGACACGGCTACCGAGCTCACGCCTAGCGACATGGCGGTCCGCAGCGGGGTCGCGATCTCCGCGTTGCACTTCTACGAGCGGGAAGGCCTGATCCACAGCAGACGCACCAGCGGGAACCAGCGCCGGTACAGCCGCGAAACCCTGCGCCGGGTCGCCTTCATCCGGATGTCGCAACGACTGGGAATCCCGTTGGCCCGCATCCGAGAGGCACTGTCGACGCTGCCGACGGATCGTGTACCCACCAGCAAGGATTGGGCACGCCTGTCCGCGGGATGGCGCGCCGATCTCGACGAACGCATCGTGCACCTGCAACGGCTGCGTGACAACCTGACCGGCTGCATCGGTTGCGGTTGCCTGAGCCTGAAGATCTGCACGCTCGCCAACCCCGATGACGCGCTCGCCGCGCACGGACCCGGCGCCGTCCGACTCTGACGGTGAGCCACGCGTCCGCGGCGTGACTTCGAACGCCTGTGCGATAGACTGCGCCGCATGGAGCCGGCTCTGCAAAGCTCTCTGTTCGATCAGACCGATCGCCGCGATCTCGGCAACGGCGCGTGGCTCGAGGTGCGGTCCGGGTGGCTGCCTCAGGACGACGGCGACGAATCACTGTTCGGTGAACTGCGCGATGCGATTCCCTGGCGGGCCGAGCGCCGCCAGATGTACGACCGCGTCCTCGATGTCCCACGGCTGGTCAGCTTTCACAACCTGGTCGACGACCCGCCGCCGCATCCACGCCTCAAACAACTCAGGAGGCGGCTCAACGACGCCTACGCCGGTGAACTCGGCGAGCCGTTCGTGACGGCGGGGCTGTGCCTCTACCGCGACGGCACCGACAGCGTGGCCTGGCACGGGGACAACATCGGCCGAAGCCGCACCGACGACACCATGGTCGCGATCGTGAGCCTGGGCGCGACGAGAGTTTTTGCGCTGCGGCCCCGCGGCGGCGGTCCGTCGTTGCGACTGCGGCACGGCCACGGCGATCTGCTGGTGATGGGCGGGTCGTGCCAGCGCACCTGGGAGCATTCGATCCCGAAGACCACCCGGCCCACCGGACCGCGCATCAGCATCCAGTTCCGGCCCTACGACGTGCGGTGAGTCATCCCCTGACCAGGCTGACCGCTTGGGTGACGAGCTCGCGGGCGCGCTCGGTGTCGACGGGCACAACCGGAGTGTCGGGCAGCACCAACGGGTTTGCCGTGACGATCACGATGAACTCACCGAAGTTGGCGACGTAGTTGTAGAGCTCGCCGGTGCGCTGCTCCCCCTCCGCCGTGGTCTGCAGGACACGATGGGTGCCGACGACGTGGGTGCCGTCGATCTGCGGCGCGTCGACGACCTCGACCAGGCCGCGGACGCCCGGACCGTCGAACGACACCGTGCGGCACTGCTCCGACGGTGTGCTGACCGGCACGGGTTCGGAGGTCTCGACGGCGATCACGATGTAGCGGACACCTTCACCCTCGGCCGTGGTGGCCGCCATGTTGCCTTGCACCCCTTCGGGCACAGCCTGGCGACTTGCCGATTCGCCGCATTCCGGGGGCGCGAACGTCACGCCCGGGGGCAGCGTCTGCGGACCCAGAAGGCGCGGGTCGATGGCGGCGGGACCGACCGTGTTCACCGTGAACGGCGGTCCGAAAGAGGACTTGACGTCGGCGACGTTGGCGATATCAGCCTGCGAGAGATCCTCGGGTTGCCCTGAGCCACACGCCACCAACAGCCCTGCCGACGCGACAGCAAGGGCCACCGTGGGTTTCGACATCGCCGCCAATGTACCCGCGCGACCCCGCTCAACCGCGCAGCGCCGACACCGTTTCGACCAGGAGGTCGGCCGCGAACCCCGCGTCGAGGCCCGGGCTTGGTGATCCGGGGTCGGTCACCAGGGCGATGAAGCAGACGTAGTCACCCAGGTAGGCAACGAATGTGTCTGCACCCGAACGTGTTTGTGTGCCACCTTCGACGACGGTGGTGGCAGCGGTGTTCATCCCGGCGGTCTGGGCCGCGTCGACGACCGGCCCGGGGACTGTGGCCACGGTCCCCGCGGTCCGCCCGGAGTTCAACCTCCACTGCGCGCACTCGGCGAGCAGAGCGGGGTCGGGCGCCTGCGGGTGCAACGACCGGGCCACCACCGCGTAGACGATCCCGCCCGGTCCCGAGGCCGACCAGCCCCGCGCCGTCGCGTGATCGACGGCGGGAGTAGCCAACGTCAGGCACTGCGGAGGTTCGGACACCGCGGCGTCGGCGAAGCCCCACAGGGTGATCGGAGTGGGCGGCCCGGTGTACCCGGTGACCTCGTATCCGTCCGGCACTCCGTTGCGTGCCCGATCGATCCTTGCCGGGTTGATCGTCGTGGTGTCCGGTGTCATCGACGACGGGGCGGGGGCCGGCGGTTCCGGAGGCTGGGCGCAGGAGGCGCTCAACAGAGCCAGCGCGACGACGCCCAACAGCCTCACGGCCCTGTTGATACCACGCTCACGCCGATGTGTTGTTCGCGACGCTCACGCCGCGGCGGCGTTGTTGTCGGACGGTTGGGAATCTCCATCGGCCGGATCCGTCGTTGTGGATGCATCCGTGTCGGTGCCGGCCGCCTCGTCAGGTTCGGGGTCGGGTTCAGGTGTCGGTTCGGGGTCGGGTTCGGGTTCGGCTTCGGGCTCGGTTTCGGCCGATACGTCAGGTTCGGCTTCGGGCGACGACTCCTCGGGGTCCGACTCCGCGACCGCCGCTGGTTCCTCGCTGCCGGTATCGGTGACCTCGCCGCGCTTCTCGCTCTCGCCGATGGACCCGGTCATCGAATCGACCTCGAGCTGACCATCTTCGGAACCCGTTCCGTCCGATGTGAGGACCGTCCGATGCGATTGCGCAGTCACCGCGGCGGGGTCTGCTGGCAGTTCCGGGCCTGCCACGCCGAAGGTGCCGGGCGCCTCGGTGCGGAGAACCCGGGGCAGGCCGAAACCCTCGAAGAGATTGTCCACCGCCACGGGGATCGCCCTGATCACATCTGCGATCAGACCGAACAGGTCGTTGGTCGGCCACCAACCGGCGGCAGTCGGCACACCCGGGTTGATGCCACGGTCGTACGCGTCCTCGATGATCACCCGAAGGGGTGCGTCGATCGCCTTGAGAATCGCTTTCGGGATGAAGAACGCAAAGGGTTGCAGGAGCGGGACGATGTCGGTCTCGATGAGGTAGTAGCTCGTATCGCCCTCGCGACCCTGATACCGCGCCTCGCCGAAAGGAACGTCCACGGTTTCGCCGTGCAGGAGTCCGTACCCCAACAGCGCATTGAGCGTCGCGACGAGATTCAGCGGGCGGACCGGGAAATCGCCACCGAGGCCGTCGTACTGCCTGGCGATATCGACCGTGGGGTAGGCATAGTTGCCGTCCGGCAGCATCACGCTGTCCGTCGGCGAGGCGCCGGTGAACGTGATGCCCAGGATCGGGATGGTCGGCAGGCCGGCACCGCGCATCAGCACGCCACCGTTGGGCCGCATCGGGTTGGCCACCAGCATGAACGGCATCACCGCGTCGCCGGCCGAGTAGTCGGCGATCAGATCCCGTTTGAGCAGCGAGGCGATCACCGAACTCTGCGAGTAACCGAAGACCTGAAACGAATCCCCGGGCTGAGGCGCGACAGAACCGACGCCGGGTGTCACCGCGGCGTCGTCGTTGTACACACAGTCGGCCGTGGCCGCCAGACACCGGTGCAGATTCGCCCGCCCTTCGGCCACCGACCTGTCGAGCGTGAGCCGACCGATGGGGAAGAACTCCTCCGGCGTGAACACGGCGACGGCATTGGTCACCGGACCCGCGAAGGCAGCGTCCAGGTGACCGATGACCGCGTTGTCGAGGTAGGACGTGACGAAGTCGGGCTTGTCTCGCGGACCCGTCAGCGGATGGAACGTGCCGCCCATGATCAGGGCGGTGGTGTGAGCTGCCAGCAACGGAATCGCCGTGGCGGTCACCCACGACGCCGACATCGCCACCACAGCGCCCAGCGCGAGGAAAATCGACATGAAGGAACGGACCACCGACTGCATTCCCGACCCACTTCCGCAGATGTAGCAAAGGGATCATGCACCCTCGGAGGTCATGTGCGTGCCGGAATCGGCAACTGGGGTTCCCGCACCGGGCAAATTCGTGTGCCTTTTCCTGAGAACTGGGGCGCGGGCGGTTATGCTGCGCAGCGATCCGGCCTTCGTCGCGCGGACATCGCGCGACGCCACCAGGCCCACACACATCAGGAGACGACATGACCATCCCCATGCGGGCCGGCGTCATCGCCATCGCGGCCGTCGCACTCGGAATCGGACTCTCAGGTTGCGGCTCGGACACCTCGACCGAGGAGACCACCACCACTTCGGCCACGGAATCCGAAGAGACCACCACCAGCGAGGCGGCGCCCACCACGTCGGCCGAGGCCGCAGGGCCGGCCATGACCATCGTCGACTACATCCAGCAGAACAACATCACCGAAGCCCCGGTGAAGCGTGGCGATCCCGGCGCGCCGACCATCGACCTGCCCTTCCCGGAGGGCTGGGAAGACGCCGGAGCCAATACCCCCGAATGGGCCTACGGCGCCATCGTATTCACCGGCGATCCGGCGATGGCCCAGGATCCGCCGACGATCATCGCGATCGTCTCCAAGCTCACCGGCAACGTCGACCCGGCCAAGATCCTCGAGTACGCCCCCGGCGAACTGCAGAACCTGCCCGAGTTCGAAGGCCCCACCACCGGTCAGCCGGGCACGCTGAGCGGATTCGAGGCGACCCAGATCGGCGGCATGTACGTCAGGGACGGCGTGACCCGGATGATCGCGCAGAAGACGGTGGTGATCCCGGGCCAGGACGGCCTCTACGTGCTGCAGCTCAACGCGGACGGCACCGAGGATCAGGCGATGCCGTTGATGGACGCCACCGCGGCCATCGACGACGAGACCACGATCACCCCCTGACGCCGGTCACCCCCCGACCACCGGTCAGGCCCGCGACACCGCCGAGGCCTCGGCGATCTGGGCCGGGCTGGGTCGCACCCCGGTGTACCGCTCGAATTGTTCGGCCGCCTGCAGCGCGATCACCTCTGCGCCGGTGATGACGTCGATCCCCGCGCGCCGCGCCGCGCTGATCAACGGAGTCTCCGAAGGCAGCGCGACCACGTCGAACACGGTGCCCGCTCGGGCGATCGTGGCCTCCGCGAACGCCAGATCGTGTTCCTCGTCCCCGCCGGCCATGCCGATCGGGGTGACGTTGACGACGACGTCGGCGCTGCGCGCGCCGACCTCGGCGGCGTACTCGTAGCCGAGCCGATCGGCCAACGCCGACCCGGACACGGAGTTGCGTGCGACGACGACGCCGTCGCCGAATCCCCGGTCGACGAACGCCGCGCCCACCGCGCCGGCCATGCCTCCGCTTCCGCGGATCAGCACCGTCTGCTGTGGCTGCAATCCGTGCTCGTCGATGAGTTGTTGCACCGCAAGGTAATCGGTGTTGGACGCGGTGAGCCGGCCGTCGTCGTTGACGATCGTGTTGACCGATCGGATGGTCAGAGCCGAGGGCTCGACAGCGTCGACGAGGCTCAACACCGCTTCCTTGTACGGCATCGACACCGAACATCCGCGGATCCCCAACGCGCGCACCCCACCGATCGCCGCGTCGATGTCGGTGGTGGTGAACGCCTTGTAGATGAAGTCGAGGCCGAGGACGTCGTAGAGATGATTGTGGAAGCGGGTGCCGATGTTGCTGGGCCGCGCCGCCAGCGAAATGCACAGTCGGGTGTCCCTGCTCAAGGGAGGCCGCCGACCACCTTCGACCCCCGGTTCGCGGGTCATCCGACCGCCCGGATGACCTGGCGGGCGACATCGCGGATCTGTTTGGTCAGCTCCGGCGGGAACGGCAGGTCTTCGGGTTGGGGCACGTCGATCTCGGTCACCACGACGCCGAGATCGTCGCGGTGCCACGTGGCACCGAAGCGGTCGAGAATTGCGCGCATGGGCTGATTGTCGCTGAGCACCCGTGCGGTGAAGCGCTGCACGCCGTCGTACCCGGCCGCCACCGAGATGGCGCCCATCAGCAGTGTGCCGATGCCCCTGCCCTGATAGGCATCGCCGACGATGAAGGCGATCTCGGCCACGGCGGGATCGGCCTCGTCGCGGACGAACCGGGCGTCGGCCACCACCGGGCCGTCGGGCCCGTCGGTGAGCACGAACACGAAGTGTTCGAGGTAGTCGACCTCGAACAGGTAGGCCATCAACGATTTCGACGGCACCCTGATCGACTGGAACCGGCGGTAGAGGGTCTCGCCGGAGAATTCGACGGGGCCGTTGGTGGTTCGCTCGATGTCACCCGGGAGCACCGGACGCAGGTACAGGATCGATCCGTCGCGCACCGGAACCGGGATGGGGCTGATGAACGCGGCCAGGCGCTGACGGGCGGTGCGCACCAGCCTGTCCATGACCCCCGGCACCTCGAGCATGGTGGCGAACGCTTCGCGACCGCCGACCCAGCCGGTCAGCGGCTCCGTGGCCATCACCGTCGCGGTCCTCGGCGTGTCGCGGAGCAACGCGATCTCACCGATGATGAGGCCGGGTGTCACCTCGACGACGGTGTCGTGACCGTCCGCGCCTGTGTGGGTGACTTCGGCCCTGCCGGACCCGATCAACAGGAACGACACCGCCATCTCGCCCTGGTGCATCAACACCTGACCCTCAGCGGCTACCAGCGGGCGCAGTTGCGCGGCAAGTGGGATCAGCGTCTCCACATCGGTACCCGCGAAGACCTCCAAGCCGACGAGATCGTCGGCTCGGACAACGGTCAGGCCGGACACGTCACGAGGCTACGGCGACGTGCACAGGGGGGCAAGGAACAGTGACTGGGCGGCCCGGACCGCTGTCCCGACACCACATCAGACCGCGTAGCGAAGTCGAGACCGCAGTCGAGCAATAGTCACCGCGAATCGACGCCCTCGGCGTAACGGCTAATGCGCCGCGTCGAAAGCTTCGACGATCTCGGCTTTTATGCGACCACGATCGGCGACCTCGTGCCCATTCTTACGAGCCCAGTCACGAATCGCCGCCAACTGCTCCGGGGAGGACTTGCCGTGCCCGTTGGTCTTGGTCCGGCGAGCACGACCACCACTGCGCACCTTGGCAGACGCGTCGATGTAGGGCTTCAGCGCCTTTTCGAGTTTGGCGATATTAGCGGCGGAAAGATCAATGTGGTAGTCGACGCCGCGAAACGAGAATTCAACCCGTTCGCCTCCACCGTCGCGTATTTCAGAACCGTCAATATCGTCGATCAGTTGGCGGACAATTACCTCGGCCATAACAGCTCCTCGTCGAACTCAATTACTGGCCAGTAACACTACCAGTGATTTCGGCAATGTCCTTACAGAAGTTCGCCGGGGTTACGCCATTCAAAGAATTACTGCCGTGCCATCGCGATCCGGAACCTCTCGTCGGGGTCGATGTAGTGGTCGGCTTCTTTGGCGTCGTCCCCGAGATCGATGCGAACCCAGTCGATCTTGCCGGTGAATCTGCTGCTGTGGGCCGTGTAGTCGGGACTCACCGTGGTACCGGATTCATAACCCACATCGGTGGTCTCGTCCGCGGAGAAGATGAAACCCTGGGTCTGATCGACCCGGCCCCGGCCCACTTCCCTGCCGTCGTAGTAGAGCGATACCGTTCCGCCACGGCCCATTCCACCGCCGTCGTATTCGAATTCCATTCGCACCTGAGAGGTGCCCACGGCAACAGGCTCGGACGCCTCGATCTCATAGGACTTGATTCCGAGCACGTTGTAATGGAACTTGGCATGCCCACCCTTGGTGTACAGACTCCACCCACCGAACCTTCCGCCTTGCGCGATGATCACGCCTTCGGCGCCATTACTCGGCACGTCCACCTCGGAGGTGACCGCGAAGGATTTGTTTTTTATGTTCAGCACGCTGTTCTCCGACAGTCGGCCCATCCCCGAGAACAACAACTGACTGTTGCCCTTGATCAACGAGGGACGTCCGGCGGTGGCGGGGTTGATGCGTTCGATCTGCCGGTCATCAAGCGGGAGAACGTTGTATTTGACGGCTTCGATAAGCCACAGGCGTTGCAGCTCATGCAGTTTGTCCGGATGCTTATCGGAAAGGTCGTCGGACTGCGTCCAATCGGTGTTGCCGTCATAGAGTTCCCAGACGTCGTCGTCGAAAGCGGGCATCGCTTGTCCGCCCATCGCCCACGGCGTGCGGTGTTTCGTCACCGCGCTCCAGCCTTTGTGGTAAATGCCACGGTTGCAGAACATTTCGAAGTACTGGGTCTGGTGACGCTCGGGCGCATCGGCGTCGTTGAAGCTGTAGACCATGCTGGTCCCCTCGTAGGGGCTCTGCATCACCCCGTTGACCATCGTCGGCGCCGGGAGGCCCGCCGCCTCGAGCACCGTCGGCGCAAAATCGATGACGTGGCTGAACTGATTACGGTGGCCGCCCTTGTCTTTGATTCCCTTGGGCCAGTGCACGATCGTGCCGTTGCGGGTGCCACCCCAGTGCGAGGCCACCTGTTTGGTCCACTGGTAGGGGGTGTCCATCGCCCAGGCCCAGCCGACCGCGAAGTGACCGTAGGAGCCCTCGCCACCGAACTCGTCGAGTTTGGAGATCAGGAACTCGGGTGTCTCGATGTCCGCCATGCCGTTGAAGTTGGCCATCTCGTTGAACGCACCTTGCAGCGTCCCCTCCGCCGAGGCGCCGTTGTCGCCGACGATCAGGTAGATGAGCGTGTCCTCGATCACCGGTTCCAGCGCATCGAGCAGGCGGCCGACGTGATGATCGGTGTGTTCCATGAAGGCGGCGTACACCTCCATCTGACGCTCGAGTGCCGGCTTGAGCGCCGGATCCATGTCGTCCCAGCCCGGGATCTCGGGGTCGCGCGGCGTCAGCACGGCATCCGGGGGGATGACTCCCAGTTCCTTCTGTCGCTCAAAGGTGATCTCGCGCTGGCGGTCCCAGCCGTGAGCGAATTTGCCCCGGTATCTGTCGATCCACTCCCGAGGCACCTGGTGCGGCGCGTGGGTGGCGCCCGGCGCGAAGTACATGAAGAACGGTTTGTCCGGTAGCAGGGCTTTCTGCTGGCGCACCCAGTTGATCGCCTTGTCCGCCAGGTCTTCTGTCAGGTGATAGCCCTCGGCTGCGGTCCTGGGCGGCTCGATGGGGGTGGTTCCCTCGTAGAGCGCAGGATCCCACTGGTTGTTCTCCCCGCCGATGAAGCCGTAGAAGTATTCGAATCCACCACCGCCGGTCGGCCATGCGGTGAACGGCCCTGCCGGGCTGGTCTGCCACACCGGGACCTCGTGGCACTTGCCGAATTGTGCCGTGGAGTAGCCGTTGAGCTTCAACGTCTGCGCCAGCGGCGCTTTGGTGTTGGGTAGTACCGAGGTGTAACCCGGTGCAGCGGTCGCGGTTTCGGTGATGTTGCCCATGCCCACCGAGTGATGGTTGCGTCCGGTCAGCAACGCCTGCCGTGTCGGCGAACACAACGCAGTGGTGTGGAAGCGGTTGTACTTCAGGCCCCCCGCCGCGAGTTTCTCGAAGTTCGGCGTCTGGCACGGTCCGCCGAACGCGCTGCTGGCGCCGAAACCCACATCGTCGATCAGGATGACCACGACGTTCGGGGCAGTCGCCGGCGGCCGGACGTCCTTGATCGGCGGATAGCTGGTATCCGGATCCTTCGCGTCGTACGTCGTCAACCCCACATGTGCCACGTCGGGCATCGGGAGGATGTCGCGACGCACGGTGTCCGGCTTCTGCGCTTCGGTCATGGTCAGTGCGCCTTCCGAGCTGGGAGGCCCACGCCGGCCGGCCGAGCGCCCGCCTCCTGGAGCACTCAGTGCAGATCGTAGGCACAAATCCCGGCCGACACGCGATGACCGCGTGATACCCCTGATCTCACCCCGGTTCCTCGCGGCGGCGCTGTGTTGGCGCATGATGCAGGGCGGACACAATCCGACGGGAGAGGGAGCCGAAAGCAGTGAGAACCGTGATCACCGGAGTCGACGCCGACGGCAGGTCCTGCGTCGTCAGCCAGGATGGGCTGTCGCTGGACCAGTTGGCACCCGGCTTCGCGATGGGCATCCCGTACGCGACGACGACGAGTCCACCCCCGAGCCGTCCCACAGGTACCGCACCCCTGATCGACCAGGGCATCGCCCCCGGTCACGTCAGATGGATGGTGGTCGAGCTCGGACCCGACTCCGAGACACCGATGCATCACACCGACACCCTCGACCTGCAGACGGTGTTGTCGGGCAGCGTCGACCTGGTGCTCGACGACGGCGCCCACCGACTCGGACAGGGCGACCTGGTGGTGCTGACCGGCGTCGACCACGCGTGGCGAGCCGGGGCCGACGGCTGCCGGCTCAGCGCGGTGCTGGTCGGCACACCGCCACCCGACACGGAGACGGCCTCCTGATGACCACCGCTCAATTCAGCTCCCACGCAGAGCTTTTTGATCTCACCGGCAAACGGGCGCTGGTCACCGGAGGTACCCGTGGCATCGGCCTGATGATGGCCCGCGGGCTGCTGCAGGCCGGCGCCCGTGTTGTGGTGAGCTCCCGCAAGGCGGACGCCTGCGAACAGGCACGGGCGGACCTGTCCGAGTTCGGCGACGTGCAGGCCATCGCCGCCGACCTGTCCCGGCACGACGAATGCACCAGGCTGGCCGACCTCGTCACCGCGGACGGCGAACTTCACATCCTGGTCAACAACGCCGGAGCCACCTGGGGTGAGCCCATCGAGAGCTTTCCCGACTCGGCATGGGACAAGGTGCTCGACCTCAACGTCAAGTCGCCGTTCTGGATGGTCCAGGCGCTTCTTCCCGCGCTGAAGGCCGCGGGCACCGCAGAGGATCCCGCCAGGGTCGTCAACATCGGCAGCATCGACGGCCTACGCGTCAGCTCGATGCCTACCTACTCCTATGCCAGCAGCAAGGCGGCGCTGCATCAGCTGACCCGGGTGCTCGCCCGCGAACTGGGCCCGCAGCATGTCACCGTCAATGCTGTTGCGCCAGGGCCATTTCCGTCGAAGATGATGGCGGCCACCCTCGAGACCTACGGCGATGCGATCGCCGAGGCGGCGCCACTGCGCCGGATCGGGCGCGACGACGACATGGCCGGCATCGCCGTGTTCCTCACGAGCAGGGCGGGCTCGTACCTCACCGGAGCGATCATCCCGGTCGACGGTGGCATCTACACGACCGCCGGATGACCTGTGGCCGTCAGCGAACAGCGCGCCGGCGTTGACCTGACCAACCTCGATGAGCCGTTGAGCCCCGAGGCCGGGGCCACCAAGCGCGACCTCGTCGACTACCTCGACGCGGTCGCCGACCGCCTACTGCCCGCTCTCGCGGGGCGGCCGCTCACGGTGCTGCGGGTGCTGCGCGGCCAGAAGCCGTTCATGCAGAAAAACGTGCCCAAGTACACACCGGACTGGGTACGGACCGTGCCGATGTGGGCGGAGGCCTCCAAACGCGAAGTGCACTATGCACTGTGCGACGACCGGCGCACGCTGCTGTGGTTGGCCAATCAACGTGCCGTGGAGTACCACCCGACACTCGGGCTGGCCGGCGACGTCTACCGGCCCACACACCTGGTGCTCGATCTGGACCCGCCCGACGAGGACTTCTCGAAGGTGGTGGCCGTCGCCCACCTGGTGAGGCAGGCACTGGCCGACAACGGCTTGAGCGGTGCGCCGAAGACCAGCGGCGCCAAAGGCATTCACGTCTTCGTGCCCATCGACGAAAGCGCTCCGGTCGATGATGTGGCGGCGGCGACGCGGGCGCTGGCGGCCCGTGCCGAAGCCCTCGACCCGTCGATCGCGACGACGGCGTTCATCGTTGCCGACCGCGGCGGCAAGGTGTTCGTCGACTCCACCCGGGCCGGCGGGGCCACCGTGGCCGCCGCGTACAGCCCCCGGCTCCGTGCGGGTACCCCGGTGTCGTTCCCGCTCGACTGGGACGAACTCGAGGACATCACACCAGCCGATTTCACCGTCCACACGGCGCTGGAAGCTCTCGTCGGCCGACCGTCATGGACGGAGTCGATGCCCGACCCGCAGCGGCTTGCACCCGAGCTGATCGAGTTCGGCCGCACGATTCCCGTCGCGCGGGTGGCGGCGATGCACGAGGGCAAGCGGCGCGCCCGGACCCGCCGGCAGTCCTCGTAGCCCACCCCCTCCGCGCCGGAATTGCATTCCAGCAGCACCTTTTCGAGAAGCGCGCTGTTGGACTGCAATTCCGGCGAAGCTAGGCGGGGACGCCGAGCGCGAGCAGCGCGGTGTCATCCTGCACACCGTCGCCGAGGTCCAGCAGGAGGCCGTGCACCGCGTCGACGATGGCCTGCGCCGACGAGGGGGCGTGGGCCTGCGCGAAGCTCAACAACGCGCCTTCGTCGTCGTAGCGCTCGCGGCCGATACCGGTGCTCGCCTCGGTCAATCCGTCGGTGTAGAGCACCAGCGTGTCCCCCGGGGCCAGATGCAATCGGTGCGCGACGAAGTGCGGTGTGCTCGTGATCCCCACGGCCTGGCCGCCGACCGTGTCGGCGTAGGCGGCACTGCCGTCGGCACCCAGCAGCAACGGTGGCGGATGACCTCCGCTACCCAGCTCGATGTCGAAACCGTTGTCGCGCTTGGTCAGATTGCCGTAGATCACGGTGCACAGGCTGCTGCTGGTGATCCCCAGCTTCTGGGTGAGCACCGAGTTGAGATTGTGCAGCACCCGCACGGGATCGTGATCGGACACCGCCGCGGAGCGCAGCACGTACCTCGTCAGCCCGGTCATGACGGCGGCGTCGACACCTTTCCCGATGACGTCTCCGAGGAAGAACCCCCATGTCGAATCGGTCAGCGGGAACAAGTCGTAGAAGTCGCCACCGATGTCCTCGACCGAGGCGGCGTAGTAGTAGTCGGCGGCATCGAGACCGGGCGGCGGCGAGAGCACCGGCGGCAGCAACGAGCGACGCAGCGTGTCGGCGAACACCCTGACGCGCGCCTGCTCGGCCTCGGCCAACCGGCGCTGCTCAAGAAGTGCCTGCTCATACGTTCGGCGGTCGGTGGCGTCCAATGCGCTGATCCGGACGAGCTCGGGCCGGCCGTCCTCGCCGGTCTTGACGTTGGCGGTCAGGAACATCGGCAGGCGGGTTCCCTGCGCCGTGACCAGGTCGACGGTGACGCCCGCAAGCTCGCCCTTCATCCGCAGCAGCGGCCCGAAGTGGGTGTCGTAGTGAATGCGCCCACCGGGTGTCAACAGGTCGCCGATCAGCTTGCCGCGCAGCTCATCCGGCTCGTACCCCAGCCACCGGAGCAGGGTCGTGTTGGCCCGCAGGATCCGTCCGCCCGGGTCGGCGATGAGGTGGCCGCTTGGGGCGTGCTCCCACAGATCCTCGATGTCCGCGTCGATCATGAGGCCCTGGCGAATTCGGCGATGGCGAGCGCGGTCGGTCCGGGGTCGCTCACGTGGGGGCAGTGCCCGCTGGCGTCGAGGGTGACCAGTCGACTGCCGGGGATGTGATCGCGAACGAACTGCCCGACACCCTGCGGTGCGATCGCATCCTGGGCGCACTCGATCACCAAGGTGGGCACGGACACCTGGGCGAGATCGCCACGATTGTCGGACAGGAAGGTCGCGCGCGCGAAGATCCGGGCGCACGCCGGATCGGTTCGGCAGAACGCCGCCTCGAGTTTCCTGCTCAGGTCGGGACGCTCGGTGTTGCCCATGATCACCGGCGCGATCGCGTGCGACCAACCCAGGTAGTTCATCTCCATCGACTCCAGCAACTCGTCGATGTCGGCGCGGGAGAATCCGCCGCGGTAGTCGCCGTCGTCGATGTATCGAGGCGACGGCGTGAGCATGATCAACTTCGCGAACCGGGACGGGTCGGCGATGACCGCGAGCACGCCCATCATCGCCGCGACGGAGTGACCGACGTACACCACATCACGCAGGTCGAGTTCACGCGCGATCTCGACGATGTCCTGGGCGTAACCCGACAGCGACGAGTACTTGTCGGCGTCCCACGCGCTCGGATCCGACGCTCCACAACCCACATGATCAAGGAGCACCAACTGGAACTCGGACTGGAGCAGGTCCGCGACCGGCCACCACAGATTCTGGTCGCAACCGAACCCGTGCGCCAACATCAGCACCGGCGCCCCCGGCGCGCCGACGATCGTGACGTTGTTACGGGCGTGCACATCCACCGGTCCAGCCTAGGACCCGCCCGGACGCCGCGGCGCCGAGTCCGCTCCATCGGTCACAGCAACCTCCAAGCAAGCCCGGGTATCTTCCTTAGGCCAACCTCACCTCACTCGAGGAAAGGATCCCGGATGCGCGTCCCCCGTGGTCGAGTCATACCGCTGCTGTTCACCGTCGTGCTCGCGATCGGACTGACCGGATGTTCGTCGTCGAACGAGTCCGAGGGCCTGCTGATCTACAACGCCCAGCACGAGTCCCTCACCAAGGAGTGGATCGATGCGTTCACCGAGGAGACCGGCATCGAGGTCACCTATCGGCAGGGTGGCGACACCGAGCTCGGCAACCAACTGATCGCCGAGGGCTCCTCCTCCCCCGCAGACGTTTTCCTGACCGAGAACTCTCCGGCCATGGCCGCGGTCGAGGAGGCCGGCCTGTTCACCGACGTCGACCAGGCGACCATCGCACAGGTGCCGCCCCAGTTCCGGCCGTCGACGGACAAGTGGACCGGGGTGGCCGCACGCACGACGGTGTTCGCGTACAACACCGAAAGGCTCAGCGAGGCGCAGCTTCCCGCGTCGATCATGGATCTGGAGCGCCCGGAGTGGAGCGGGCGCTGGGGAGCGCCCCCGGTCAAACCCGACTTCCAGGCCATCGTCGCGGCGATGTTGCAGCTGACCGGAGAACCGGCCACCGCGCAGTGGCTCGCGGGCATGAAATCCAACGCCGAGATCTTCTCCGACAACATCGCGACGTTGCGCGCGGTCAACGACGGCGAGGTCGACGGTGGCGTGATCTACCACTACTACTGGTTCCGCGACCAGGCCGAGACGAAAGAGATCAGCAACAACACTGCGCTGCACTACTTCCGCAACGAGGATCCGGGCGCCTTCGTGTCCATTTCGGGCGGCGGCATCCTGGAGTCGAGTGACAAGAAGGACGACGCGCAGAAGCTCCTGACCTTCATCACCAGCAGGGCCGGCCAGGAGGTGCTCGAGAACGGCACCTCGTTCGAGTACCCGGTGGCCAGCGGGGTGCCCGCCAACAAAGCGCTCGTACCGCTGGACCAGTTGCAGGCCCCTGCGGTCAACCCGTCCGACCTCGACTCCCAGCAGGTGACCGATCTGATGACCAAGGCCGGCCTGCTCTAGGTGGTCACGACCGACCCGTCCCTCGAAGCACCGCCGACCCCCGCACCGGGCAGGGCGCGCCCCGGGCCCGTCGTCAGTGCCGGGGTGGCGCTGCTGGTGGCGGCGACGTTCATCCCGATCGGCTACGTGCTCTGGTCCATGGCCACCCTCGGAACCGGCCGGCTCTACGAACTGCTGGCCCGGCCCCGCGTCGGTGAACTGCTGGTCAACACCGTCGGGCTGGTGGTCGTGACGGTGCCGCTGTGCCTCGTGCTCGGCGTCGGCGCCGCGTGGCTGGTCGAGCGCACCGACCTGCCCGGTCGAGCGGTGTGGCGCCCGTTGTTCGTCGCGCCGGTCGCGGTGCCGGCGTTCATCAACAGCTATGCCTGGGTCAGCGTCATCCCGTCACTGCATGGTTTCTGGGCGGGTGTCCTGGTGGCGACCATGTCCTACTTCCCTTTTGCCTATGTGCCGGCCGCGGCCACACTGCGCAGACTCGACCCCGCCATCGAGGAGTCCGCCAGGGCGCTGGGCTCGAGCGCCGCAACCGCCTTCCGGCGCGTGGTGCTGCCGCAACTACGGCTGGCGATCCTCGGCGGCGCATTGCTGATCGGAGTGCATCTGCTCGCCGAGTACGGCGCCTTCGCGATGCTGCGCTTCAACACCTTCACCACGGCGATCTTCGAACAGTTCCAGGCCACGTTCAACGGCGCGGCGGGGAGCACACTGGCCGGGGTGCTGATACTGCTGTGCCTGGTCTTGATCGTCGGTGAGGCGGCGGCCCGGGGCGGTGCCCGGTACTCCAGGATCGGCTCTGGATCCCAGCGCACCGCCACACCACACCCGCTGGGCGCCATGATGTTTCCGGCCAGCCTGGCGATGGTGGTGCTGGCCGTGCTGTCCCTCGGCGTGCCGACGTGGATCATCGGGCGGTGGCTGTGGAAGGGCGGCCCCCGGGCATGGCTGGACGGCGGCGTCGTGGACTCCGCGCTGCAGACGATCACGCTGGCCGCCGCGGCCGCGGCGCTGACGACGGTGCTGGCGTTTCCGTTCGCGTGGGTCGCCGTGCGCTACACGGGTTTCTTCGCCCGCTTCGTCGAGGGTTCCAACTTCGTCACCAGCTCGATGCCGGGCATCGTCACCGCGCTCGCATTGGTGACGGTGGCGATCCGGTACCTGCCTGCGCTCTACCAGACGGTGACGTTGGTGCTGGCCGCCTACGTGCTGTTGTTCCTGCCCCGGGCAATGGTCAACCTGCGATCCGGACTGGCCCAGGTGCCGCCGAGCATGGAAGAGGCATCCCGGTCGCTGGGCGTCTCGCCCACCTGGACGTTCCTGCGAGTCACGTTGCGGCTCACCGCACCTGCGGCCGCGGCGGGCGCCTCACTGGTGTTCGTCGCGGTGGCCACCGAACTGACCGCCACACTGCTGCTCGCGCCCACCGGCACGAACACGCTGGCGATGCGGTTCTGGTCGTTGTCCAGCGAGTTGGATTACGCGGGCGCGTCGCCGTATGCGTTCCTCCTGGTCGCGCTGTCGGTGCCGGTGACGGTGGTGCTGTTCAGGCAGTCGACGAAGGCGGCCGCGCTGTGACGTCCGATGCCGTCGAGGTCGCCGGTCTGGCCAAGTCGTTCGGCGGCCAACCGGTGTTGCACGGCATCGACCTCGAGGTCGGCGCCGGCACCATCACCGCAGTCGTGGGTGCGTCGGGCTGCGGCAAGACCACGCTGCTGCGACTCATCGCGGGCTTCGAGACACCCGATGCCGGAACGGTTTCCATCTCCGGACGTGAGGTGGCGGCACCCGGGAGGAGCACTCCACCGCACCGTCGCGGCGTCGGCTACGTTGCGCAGGACGGCGCCCTGTTCCCCCACCTCACGGTCGGCCAGAACATCGCCTACGGACTCAACGGCAATGCGCGCCGCGCCCACTCCCGAGTGACCGAACTGCTTGCCACGGTGTCGCTCGACGAGTCCTATGCGCAGCGCAGGCCGCACGAACTCTCCGGCGGTCAGCAGCAGCGCGTCGCGCTCGCACGCGCACTCGCCCGCCGTCCCGCGCTGATGCTGCTCGACGAACCGTTCAGCGCGTTGGACACCGGATTGCGGGCCTCGACCCGCAAGGCCGTCACGGCACTGCTCGCCGATGCCGGCGTGACCACGCTGCTGGTCACCCACGATCAGCAGGAAGCGCTTTCGGCCGCCACCCAGGTCGCTGTGATGCGTGACGGTCGATTCACCAAAGTCGGTACACCCGAGGAGGTTTACCGCGCACCCGGCGATCTGTTCACCGCCGAGTTCCTCGGCGAGTGTGTGCTGCTGCCGTGCACGGTCGACGGTGACACAGCCGAATCCGCGCTCGGTCGATTGCCGGTACACAACACCTCCGTTGCCGGGTCCGCCACGCTCATGCTGCGCCCCGAGCAGCTGACCGCCGTCACCGTCAGCGACCGACAGACTGCCGCCGCCAACCGGGCGGCCACGGTGCTGGCTTCGGAGTTCCGCGGGCACGACGTGATGTTGACGGTCGCCCTGGGAGACGGTCATGCGCCGATCACCGTTCGCCAGCACAGCATCAATCCACCCGCGGTCGGCGCCATGGTGCGCCTCGAGGTCGACGGCACCGCAGTGGCGTTCGCAGACTCATCAGCACACTGAGAAGACTCCGCTGCCCGGCAGCCGATCGGACTGCACCACCCTCTGCGTCCTGCCGAATACACCGGTCAGCAAACTTCATTCCAAAGCCCGTCCGTTATTGCGCGTCGTTTGCTCCAGCGACAATAAGAAGTGCGCGGAAGTGTCGACACCACCAGTAATTCGCTGTCGAATACGACATGTCATCGCTCGCGCAGATCTAAGCGATTCTTGTGGATCCGTCGAGATCAGGGCACGGATATTGCTTTTCTACCAAGCGATCTGGACGCAACACAAACGTACGCCATCGGCTTGAATTTTACGCTTCCGTCATTGCCGCTCGGCATCGATCGCACTGCTCACGCTCCCGTCGTCGTACTCGACGCGACGTCATATATTACGAATTCTGTTTGCTTCAAGATCAATTCGATATTCGCTATTCAGCGATACAGCAAAACGTTAGCGTGAGCAGCGTCTCACGGATGACGCAATCTGCCTGCGACCGGCAGCACTACTTCGGAGGGTTCTAGGAAATGTCCAAACACGGCAAACGCGCATCGCGGATGGCGGTCAGGCAGTATCTCGCCACAGGTATCTCAGGGGCGGCACTGGTCGGAGTCGGCGTGCTGCTGTCCTCGGCCCAGGATGAGCCGACCACCGTCACCGCCGATGTCCAATTGGTGTCCAACGAGACGCTGCTCGCGCAGACAGACCCGTGGTTCTTCGGATCGGGTGGCTCGAACGCCTCCTCGGCCGGCCTCGGCGCCGTGACGCAGGTGACCGCGATGCGGCCTGCCATCGGCCCGGGTGGCTGGTTGATCGGCGACGGACTCGACGCACTGGACCTGGACCCGGATTGCACCGTGAACTGCAGGGGCGGCAACGGCGGGCTGCTGAGCGGTAACGGCGGCGATGGAGCGTTCGGCGGCGTCGGCGGCAGTGGTGGCTACTTCTTCGGAGATGGCGGCGACGGAGGCGACGGCGTGGATGCCTTCACCGACGACGAGGGTGTCCGGGTGGCAGCGGTCGCGGGCGGCGCCGGCGGCAACGGTGGCTTCCTGTTCGGCAATGCCGGCCGCGGCGGCAACGGCGGTAGCGACTTCAACTCTCTGGACTCCGACGTGGAAGGCGCCAATGACGCCACCGGTGCGGCGGGCGGCGCCGGAGGCAGAGGCGGATTCTTGGGCGGCAACGGCGGAGACGGCGGCACGGGTGGCGTCGCGAACTCGGTCAACGGAAATGCCGACGGTGGTGATGGCGGTGCCGGCGGAGATGCCTCCACCGGCACCGGTGGCGCCGGTGGCGGTGGCGGTTCGGGATCGACCGACGCAGACGGCACCACCACGGCCACCGGAGGCAATGGCGGCGACGGCGGTGACGGCGCACCTGGCGGCGCCGGCGGTAGTGGCGGCACGGTGAACAACGCGTTCGGCGACGGCGCCAACGGTGTCGGCGGCAACGGCGGGGCCGGCGGATCGTCGTCGAGTGGCGCAGGTGCAGCCGGCGGCGACGGCGGCTTCGTGGCGACCGACGAGGGCGACGCGACCGGCGGTTCCGGCGGCGCGGGCGGTAGCGGCGGCGGCTCCGAGACCGGCGGTGACGGCGGTGACGGCGGCGGCGCCAGTTCCGCCGGAAGTAATCGCTTCGGTCCCGACGGCGACGGCGGCACGTCCGTCGGTGGCGCCGGAGGTAGCGGCGGCAACGGTGGTGGGTTCCTCGGCGAAGGCGGGACCGGCGGCAGCGGTGGTGACGCGGATACCGATGGCGGACCGAGTTCGGACGGCGGCGACGGCGGCGACGGTGGCGGCGGCGGGTTCGTCGGCGGCAACGGCGGCGACGGCGGTGCGGGCGCTGACGCCACCGGCGGCGACACCAACGAAGGCGGCACCGGCGGAAGCGGCGGCCGGGGCGGCATCGGCGGTCAGTCCGGCGATGACGGTTCAGACGGTAGCGGCGACAGCGGCAGCGACAGCAGCAGTAGCGACGACTGAGGACCTGCCCGAGGCATCGCGGAACCTCGCTGGAGGTTCCGCGATGTCGCGCCGGTCAATCGTGCGGACGACCGGTCGCCGGGTAAGCGTGCACTAGAGCCGATGCCAGTTTCGGGACGGCGTGGGTCAGGGTGTGCTCGGCTTCGTGGGCGATGTGGTGTGCCTCGGCGAGGCTGGTGGCGGGGTCGATGTCCAGTTCGGCGTCGGCGTGCAGGCGATGGCCGATCCACCGCATCTTCACGCTGCGCACCTCGGTGACACCGGGTTCGGCAGCCAGCGCAACTTCGGCGGCATCCACCAGGGCCGGGTCGACGCCGTCCATGAGCCGACGGAAGACATCACGCGCGGCGGTGCGCAGGACGACGAGGATGGCCACCGTGATCAGCAAGCCGATGATGGGGTCGGCGAGCGGGAAACCCACAGCGACGCCACCCGCCCCCAACAGCACCGCCAGCGAGGTGAATCCGTCTGTGCGGGCGTGCAATCCGTCCGCGACGAGCGCGGCGGAGCCGATCCGCCGACCCACCCGTATGCGGTACACCGCGACGAGTTCGTTGCCGATGAAGCCGACCAGGCCGGCTGCTGCGACCCATCCGACGTGCTCTATCGGGACCGGGTTGATCAAGCGGCGCACTGATTCGACCCCGGCGATGACGGCAGAGAGCGCGATCATCGCGACGACGAAGAGTCCGGCGATGTCTTCGGCTCGACCGAAGCCGTAGGTGTAGCGACGGGTGGCGGCCCTGGTGCCGAGTGCGAACGCAATCCACAACGGAATGGCGGTCAGGGCGTCGGAGAAGTTGTGAATGGTGTCGGCCAGCAGTGCGACCGACCCCGAGATCACGACGATGACGATCTGAGCGGCCGCCGTCGCGCCGAGGACGAGCAGGCTGATCTTCACCGCGCGGATCCCGGCGGCGCTGGATTCCAGAGCCCCGTCGATGCTGTCGCCGGCATCGTGGCTGTGGGGGGCGAACACCTCCCGGAGGGCGGCGCCGATCGGGCCGCCGGATCCGTGGTGGCTGTGCCGATGATGGTGATCTTGCCCGTGATGGTGGATGTGCTCGGACGAGGCGTTGTGTGTCACGGCCGGGACCCGTCAGCCGCGTCGGAGCCTGACTCGGCGTCGCGGTCGCCGGGATGCAGCAGCGCGAGTTCGGCGGCGTCGCGGTGATGACCGGGGATGCCCGGACCTGCGTGCTCGGCGTTGAAAACGGCGTCGGTGACCAGTTGTCGGATGTGGTCGTTGTCGAGGCTGTAGAAGATGGTGGTGCCCTCGCGACGGGTGCGGACCAGGCGCGCCATTCGCAGTTTGGCCAGATGCTGAGATACCGACGGGGCGGGTTTCCCGATGTGTGCGGCCAGATCGTTGACGGCCATCTCACGGCTGCCCAGGGCCCACAAAACCTGAACTCGCGTGGCGTCGGCCAGCATCCGGAAAACTTCGACGACCAGGTCCACCTGATCATCGGGAAGCCGCCGCGCGCATGCTCCCTTATCTGCGTTCATACGCAGATAGTAGGCCATCGCAACGGAAGTAGCTCACGACAACTGCCGGATGACCTCTTTCAGTGGCTCCGAGGACGTCCCCACATCGCCGAGGAAGGGGTGCGACAGTTCCATCACCAGGAACAGGTTCACCGCCACCAGCACGCCGAGGATCGCCACCATCGCGTAGTGCGTGGACGGCTTCTTGACGTCGTAGATGATGGCGCAGAGCAGCATCAGTGCACTGGTCAGCCAGATGACTGCCCACAGTGACCACGGCGGGCCGACATCCGTCCGCGATTGCAGCACCCGCTGCGTGCGGGCCTGGCTGAGGCTGTCCAGATTGCTGAAAGAAGTTGCGAGCAAGGTCTTTTGCGTGTCGGTGCGCGCTTGGACGTCTTCGTATGCCGAATACAGTCGTGTCAGCGCATCCTCAGCCGCCGGGTAGGAATTGCCCTTGGCGTTCTCGTTCCACTCGACCACTGCAGCCTGTTGGTACTCGAGGAGCGCCTTGCGAACCCTGTCGCTGTCAGGCTCGTCGAACAGCGTGGCATTGCGGGCGAGTTGCACGCCTGTTGATCCTTCGATCCTGGCCCTTGCGTCCGCATCGCCGATCTGTCCCCACATCGCTGAGACGACGAAGCCGAGAAAGAAGGCGAAGACGAAACCCACCACCCCGAAGGCGAATCTGATGACGTCGTTGTGCTCCTCGCCCTTGAGGCTGGGGAACTTGCGCCGCACCACTGTCTGGATGAGCACTGCACCGCCGGCCACGGCCACCACGATCCCCAGCAACAGCAACCACGACGGCAGAGTGCTCACCAGCCATTGACTGATCATGAGGTCTCCTGGGGTCACGCCGGGTTGCTCGCTCGGGCGCGGTTGCCCCGGTGCGCTCTACATGTCTAGCTGGCGGACTCGGCGGCCGTAGGACTTACCGCAACAATGATGGCGCCGAAGTGAGGTGTTCCGCCGGATGCTGTGGCACACCCCGGTGACCGGTCGATCTCGACCGTCCTGAACTGCACAAACTGTGTGGAGCTAAGGGGATTCGAACCCCTGACCTTCTCGATGCGAACGAGACGCGCTACCAACTGCGCCATAGCCCCTGATACCGGTAGCAGGCTACCAGTCACCGCACACCGGCTGAAATTGGTCCTCCGCTCCCGCGCGGGCGTTCGTCGGAGACCGGTGTATCACTGTCCTGCGGCGCGCGGTAGGTCGTAGTGGCGGGCGAACGGGACGTATTCGAGATGCTCGAACTCGGGATCCTCATCGTCGATCTCCAGAACCGCGGCACCTGGCCTGCGTAGCCGCGCCGGGACGACGTCGAACTCCTGATCCGCGGTGTTCTCCACGCCCAATCGCGATCTGGCGACCCGCTGGGCGCGCCGGCGGCGCACCCGCTCCTCGATGCGGGTCTGCCGACGCAGGTAGGCCAGGTACAGCAGCGTGATCGCGCCGACCACACCGCACACCCACCACATCGTCGACGACCAGGTGAACGCCGCCACCGCACTGGAGAGCAACAGCACCGCCATCACCGTCAGGGTCCGCGCGCGGAACCGGTACTTGCGTGCCGTCACCGCTTCGGCGGTGCTCGACTCACGGCGACGGCGACGCGATGCGCTCATCGAGTCGGCGATGCGCAGATCGGTGTCCGACGGCGCCTCGAGTCCTGACGAGTCGTCGACGTACTCGTACCCATCCCCGTACCCGTCGTCGGATTCCTGGTCCTCGTAGGCTGCGTCGTCCTCGTAGGCTTCGTCATCCTCGTGTGACGACTCGACCGTTTCGAGATCCTCGGACCCGACGCGGGCGGACTCGCGCTGCCTCGAGTCGCCGTAATCCAAAGTCAGCTCGTCGCTTTCGGCAGCGGCCACCGGGGCCACCCGCTCGTCTTCAGCGGTCAGCGTGCTGATGGGCAGCGCTCCGGAATCCTCCACCACGTCGACGTCGAGGTAATCGCTGTCGGCATCGGCGTCCCGGACTTCTGCGGCGACCATGACGACCGAGCGGCTCGGCGCTTCGTTCTCGAGGTCATCGGACTCGTCGATGTCATCGTGGGAGGGGCGCCAGTCCGGATCGCTGCGATGTCCTGTTGCGGGTCCACGGCGCCGGCGGAGTCGGGCGGTGGCGCTGCTGTTGAGCACGCGGGTGGCCAGCGCGACGTCGCTCGTACGGCGGACGGCGTCGCGCTTGTTGATCAACATCGGAACCAGCACGAAGAGCCAGAGGACGACGAGGGAAATCCAGAGAAGAGATTGGGGGATGCTTGGCATGGCGCCTGCTCCTTTCCCCATCAGGCTAGGTCTGTGACCAGCGCATCCAAGGGCGGCGCGCCGAGGACAATTACACACCTGTAATTCGCTGGAGACAAGCACCAAACGTCACACGTGTCACATCAGTAACAGTGACGGCATTTTTCCGGGCGCGTCAGGCCCATGACGCGTGACCCGCGCGGACCAGCGCGGAGCTCACCGAACCGTTCAATTCTTCGATCGTCAGAGCCACCAACAGGTGATCCCGCCACGCCCCGTCGACGTCCAGATAGCGCTTCAGAAGGCCTTCCTCGCGAAAGCCGGCCTTTGCCAGCACCGCGCGGCTCGGCGCATTCTCGGGCCGCACGGTGGCCTCGACGCGGTGCAGCATCACCGGGCCGAAACAGTGGTCCAGCCCCAAGGCCAACGCTGCCGTGGCAACCCCGCCACCCGTCGAGCCGCTGGCGACCCAGTAGCCGATCCACGCCGACCGCAGCGCCCCGTGCGTCACGTTACCGATGGTCAACTGCCCCGCGAACTGTCCGTCGAGCTCGATCACATAGGGCAGCATCCGACCCTTGCGGGCTTCGGCGCGCAGTCCCGAACACACTGATGGCCAGGACGAAACTGCATGTCGCACTTCCCAACTGAGATCGGTGGAGGGCTCCCACGGCTCGAGGTGACTGCGGTCGGAAAGCCGGTTCCTGCTCCACTGCGCGGCGTCGCGCAGCCGTACCGGGCGCAACCGCACGACCCCGGCGGACACCCGCAGCGGCCCTACCGACAACGGCCATCCCGGATGCTGGGAACGGGAGCTCCACAGGTTCATCACGGCAGCCATCTGGCGATCAGCCGCGTTGTGCCAGGAACGCGACGTCGACGACCTCACCCGTGCGGACCTGCTCGGCTTCGGTGGGGACAACAACCAGACAGTTTGCCTCGGCCAGAGTTGCCAGTAGATGCGACGACGCGCCCGGCGCCCCGCCCAGCGCCTGCACCAGATACTCGCCGGTGTCCTGGTCGCGCATCAGCTGCCCGCGCAGATACCCCTTACGCCCGGGCACCGAGCTGATCGGTGACAACGCGCGCGCCTGGACGACACGCCGGGCCGGCTGCCGTTTGCCCAACGACAGCCGGATCAGCGGGCGCACCATCACCTCGAAGACCACGAGTGCACTGACCGGATTGGCCGGCAACAGGAACACCGGCACCCGCTCGGGACCGAGTTGGCCGAAGCCCTGTACCGAACCCGGATGCATGGCGATCCGCGAGACCTCCATGTCGCCGAGTTGCGACAGCACCGATCGCACCCGCTCGGCCGCTGCGCCACCCACCGCTCCCGCGATCACCACAGCCTCGGCCCGGTTCAATTGGCCTTCGACGACCTCGCGCAACTTCGCGGGATCGGTGCTGACGATTCCCACCCGGTTCACCTCGGCGCCGGCGTCCCGTCCCGCAGCCGCCAGGGCGTACGAGTTCACGTCGTACACCTGACCATTGCCGGGCGTGCGGGAGATGTCGACGAGTTCACCGCCGACACACATCACCGACAACCGCGGTCGCGGGTGAACCAGCACGCGTTCACGTCCTACCGCGGCAAGCAGTCCCACCTGCGCAGCGCCGATGATCGTGCCGGCACGCACCGCGACATCCCCGGGTTGCACATCGTCGCCGGTGCGACGCACATATGCCCCCGACCGGACGCCGCGCAGCACCCTGACCCGCGACTCGCCACCGTCGGTCCAGCGCAGCGGCAGCACGGCGTCGGCCAGGGTCGGCATCGGAGCGCCGGTCTGCACGCGCGCCGCTTGGCGCGGCTGCAATCTGCTCGGCGTTCTCGCACCGGCCTCGATCGTGCCCATCACCGGCAGGCTGATCTCGCGATCCCGGGTCTCGCCGGCCTCGTCGCCGTCATCCCGCTCGTCGGAAGCGCCATTACCCAGCACATCGACGCTGCGTACTGCGTAGCCGTCGATGGCGGCCTGATCGAATCCGGGTAGCGGACGCTCGGTCACCACCTCTTCGGCGCACATCAAGCCCTGCGCTTCTGCGATAGCAACCCGCACCGGCCGCGGCGCTACCGCGGCGGCAGCCACTCGGGCCTGTTGCTCCTCCACCGACCGCAAATCACGCCTTTCTCCCGTTCAGCCTCACCGGGCCGACGCTGGATGACACCGACTGCGCGCGGTTCGATGCGCGGGCGGTACCGCCGTCAGCGCTCAGTCGTCGCGTGAGCGAGCCCCAACCGCTCGACCAGCCACTCGCGCAGTTCGGGTCCGTAGTCGTCTCGCTCCAGCGCAAAGTCAACCGCAGCCTTCAGGTAGCCGCCGGGATTTCCCAGGTCGTGTCGAGATCCTCGGTGGACCACCACGTGCACCGGGTGCCCTTCCTCGATCAGCAGGGCGATCGCATCGGTGAGTTGCAGTTCGCCACCGGCACCCCGCGGAATCCGTTTGAGGGCGTCGAAGATTGCGCGGTCCAGGACGTAACGGCCGGCCGCCGCATACGGCGAGGGCGCGTCCTCCGCCTTGGGCTTCTCGACCATGCCGATCACCTTCAGGACGTTCGGATTCGCCGCATCGGGGACTATTTCGACGTCGAAAACGCCGTAGGCGCTGATGTGCTCTTTGTCCACCTCGATGGCGCAGAGCACCGACCCGCCGCGCTTGGCGCGAACCTTCGACATCGTCTCCAGCACGCCGGTCGGCAACACCAGATCGTCGGGCAACAGCACCGCGATCGCGTCCTCGTCGGGCGCCAGGCTGGACTCCACGCAGCTCACAGCGTGCCCGAGGCCGAGAGGCTCAGCCTGCACCACCGATTCGACCTTGATCAACGCCGGTGCCCGACGGACCTTCTCGAGCATCGACTTCTTGCCGCGCGCCTCGAGCGTCCCCTCGAGCACCAGGTCCTCGACGAAGTGTGCGACCACACCGTCCTTGCCCTCGGAGGTGATGATGATCAGCCGCTCGGCCCCGGCTTCGGCTGCCTCGGCGGCCACCAACTCGATGCCCGGCGTATCGACGACGGGTAGCAACTCCTTGGGCACCGTCTTGGTGGCAGGCAGAAAGCGCGTCCCCAGTCCCGCCGCGGGCACTACCGCGGTGTACGGGATCGGAACTTCAGGCCGATTCATCGTTCACACATTAACCTCTCTGCGTTGGATGTTCCCTTCCTACCCGGCTCCGGAGGGCTTCACGGTGCGATCGACAAAGGCACAGGTTAGGGCCGAGATCCTGGCCGCCCGCCGGACCGTGGATCCGCAAGTCCGCGACGCCGAGGCAGCGGCACTCTGCTCGTACCTCGGAGCAGTCGTCAAGGCTGGTCAAACCGTGTGCGCGTACGTCCCTGTCGGTTCCGAGCCGGGCTCACCGGGGCTGCTCGATGCGCTGCTCGGTCACGACGTCGTCCTGCTCCTGCCTGTCGCCCGGCACGACGCCGACGGCACACCGCTTCCGTTGAGGTGGGGACGGTTCCGCCCGGGCGAGTTGGTGGCCGCGCCGTTCGGTCTGCGTGAACCAGCCCAGCCCTGGCTGCCCTCCGATGCACTGGCCGACGCCGCGGTGGTCCTGGTGCCCGCTCTCGCGGTCGACCGAGGCGGTGTGCGACTGGGACGCGGTGCCGGCTTCTACGACCGGACGCTGCCGTCGGCCGATCCCCGCGCGGCGCTGGTGGCAGTGGTGCGCGACGACGAACTCGTCGATCACCTCCCGTCGGAACCGCACGATGTGCGGATGACACATGCTTTGACGCCGCGTGCAGGTCTGGTCGCGCTCGACAGTCGAGCGACGCCGTAAGCGGTGGGAATCACGCGGGCCGCCTGGCGGTTCTAGCACTTGAGCCGGTAGAGTGCTAAAGAAGTTTGACCACCTCGGAGGGTTTTGTGCCTACGTATTCCTATGCATGCACCGAATGCGACAACAAGTTCGACATGGTGCAGGCCTTCACCGACGACGCGTTGACCCAGTGCCCGCAGTGCGACGGACGGCTGCGCAAGATCTTCGGCAAGGTGGGCGTGGTGTTCAAGGGAAGCGGTTTCTACCGCACGGACAGCCGCGAAGCCTCCAAGTCCTCTGCCGCGAGTTCCGGCTCGGCCAGCTCGGATTCCTCGGCCTCGGATTCATCGACCTCGAGCTCGTCGGACAAGTCGAGCTCCTCGTCGTCCAGCTCATCGGACAAGTCGACCTCGTCGGACAAGTCGAGCTCGTCGAGCAGCTCCCCCGCACCGGCAGCCGCAGCGTCCAACTGACGTTATCCACAGCCGACCAGCCGCAGGCTGACGGAAGCGTTCCAGCTGTCCTAGCGTTGGCCGCATGGGGGATTCGCTCAACCCGACGCCGCTGAATCGGCTCCGACAGGCCGTACGCCCCGACTGGTTGCATACCGCGGCCGCCCGCCGGTCGCTCGCCGGCCTGCTGGTTGTTCTCGCCGCGGTCGCAGCCTGGCGCGACGATCCGCGCGCCGATCACACCGATGTCGTCGTCACCACCCGCGACCTGTCGCCGGGCATCGAACTCACCGCAGACGATGTTGCGCTCGAAACCCGCACGGCATCAACCATTCCCGATGGTTCGCGCATCGACATCGATTCGGTGGTCGGCACCACCTTGGCCGGGCCGGCACGGCGCGGCGAGGTCATCACCGACGTACGACTGCTGGGTCCACGACTGGCCGAGTCCGCCGCCGGGCCCGACGCACGAATCGTGCCACTTCCCCTGGCCGACCCCGCACTGGTGGATCTTGTCAGACCCGGAGACGTCGTCGATATCGTCGCCGCGCCCGTATCCACCGATGCGGCAACCGAAGCCCGGCTGATCGCCACCGACGCGGTCGTGGTGGTGGTATCCGCGAAAGACAACGGGGTCACCGCTGGCGGCGGCCGAGTCGTCCTCGTAGCACTACCCGCTGCAGCCGCCAAGACAGTCGCGGGCGCTGCACTGGTGCAGACGGTCACGCTCACGCTGCATTAGAAAGTACCGCAACACAATTCCGCCCCCGGCTGGTCGCCGGGGGCGGAATTGTGACGATGTGTTGCGGTCAGAAGCCGCTTGCGCTGCCCGGGCCGCACTGCGGACCGGTGCTGGTATTCCGCGGGTCGAAGGCGCCACCCCACGGGTCGGAGGGCGAGATGCCCACTGCCTGCCAGCCGCGGGATCCGACCCACTCCGGCCCGGACTCTTCAGCCTTCTGCGTGGGAGTCCCGATGTCGCTGGTGATGGTCGATGCCGTGCTGAGCGTTCCGGGGCTCGCCGTGCAGTAGTCCCCACCCGCGATGGCAGCCGACTGCCGCGAGTTGACGACTCCGTCTCCGCCGACCTCGACCATCGAAGGGTCATTGGGGTCCGCACCGGCGGTTCCCGCACCGAAGGTCAGAGCACCCACGCTGACGGCAAGTGCACCGAAGCCGACAACAGCCAGCTTCTTGGAATTCTGGAGGAGAGCGGCCATCGGCCTGCCCCTTTCTGTGGCGAGATCGCGAGCGTTACGAGGGTCGAAAATGTGAAGTCCAAGCAGAAGACTATCAGGCCGAACCCCACCGCGCATCGCATCGCCGAGCAAAGCGAATTCCTTCAGGATCCGCTTAGATTCAGGGGCTCGGCGCGCCGAATCCCGTCCCTCCTGGTTTGCCGCGAAAGAGCAGGGGACAACGGGTGATCCGGCGTGATCGGAAGGTCGTTCGCAGAGCCCGTTCACCGGTGGCCCCCCGGCCAGTTCGGCAAAGACACCGGCAACACATTCGCCATAGATGGCGGCACGCCGGAAACCGCATCGGTCGACCCGGGCGCGACCTGCGGGGTTACGGTTCACTCGACCTGGTATCAGCCATACGAAAGGACTCGGGCAATGCTGAAGGGGTTCAAGGACTTCATATCTCGAGGCAACGTGATCGACCTGGCCGTCGCAGTCGTGATCGGGGCGGCGTTCACCGGCCTCGTCACGGCCTTCACACAAAGTGTCATTCAACCCCTCATCGATCGCATCGGTGCCGGGCCCGACGCCGAGTACGGCATCCTGCGGATTCCGCTGGGGGGCGACCAGTTCGTCGATCTCAACGCGGTGCTGTCGGCCGGCATCAACTTCCTCATCGTGGCCGCGGTCATCTACTTCGTGATCGTCGTGCCGTTCAAGAAGCTCAAGGAGCGCGACGCCAAGGTGGAATCAGAAGAGACCGAGCTCACGCTGTTGACCGAGATCCGCGATCTCTTGCGTGCTGAGGCCAGCGGTGGTTCCGCCGGCAGGCACGGCAGTCCGGCCGGCGATCACACGGAGTGACTGACGCCCACGCATAGTCGTTGCGCGACAGACGAAATCGGCCCCCGGCAATGCCGAGGGCCGATACTCGTTCAGAGCCAGATCAGTTCATGTTCCACGGTTCGCCGTAGGTGGTGACGCTGTCACCGGTCGACGAGACCAACCGGGCGAACGGACGCAGCAGCACACCGCCGGCCGCGCCGGTCACCGTGCCGTGCGCATTGGACACCGCCACCGAACCACCGGGGCCGGCCACGTCCACACTGAAGGTCGCCACTTCCTGGATACCCGGACCGTTGCCCAGGTCAGCCGAGATCGACACACCCGGGAACAGCGGCGGAGTCACGATGCCACCAAAGCCGCC
Source organism: Mycobacterium sp. DL (assembly GCF_039729195.1). Lineage (NCBI taxonomy): Bacteria > Bacillati > Actinomycetota > Actinomycetes > Mycobacteriales > Mycobacteriaceae > Mycobacterium > Mycobacterium sp. DL. The sequence goes on along the minus strand of NZ_CP155796.1, from coordinate 4,796,128 downwards.
GAAGGGGCCCAGTTCGTTAAAGCCCTCCAGACCGTCGAACGCGATGTTGGGCGTGGTGTAGCTGAAGTTGATCCCCACACCCAGCGACCACGGGAAGCCCACCTGGTAGCCGAGCTCCAACGTGCCCTCGAACTCGTCCGCACCCTCACCGGCCACGATGTAGGAGGCCTTGCCCGAGTGGAACCACTCACGGGTCAGCCGGTTGCGGTCCAACGGAAAAACACCGTTGAGGAATGTGTCCCACTGCTGGATCGTCAGAGTCCGACCCTGGCCATCGACCAAGCTCAGCTCATTGTCCAGACCTGCGTGAGAGGTGCCAGTGCTCACGAACAAAGCCGCGATGGACGCCACCATCGCGATCAGCACCCGACTGATTGCCTTCATGTTCTCCCTTAGATATGTAGTCGGAACCCCGGGCGGGAGTACCGAATTGTCCGTGCCTGGCTGAACACTTCGCGAGAGCTTCATGTGAAGTGCCTGAGAGGATTCCACATGTCGTTCTAACGATTCGCTCATTGTTGACATGAGGAACATAACGGGGAGACTGCGAACCGGCAACACAGACGGCGCGGTCCGCGTCAGAACTTTTGTCGCATCCATGGCATTCGGGTTTGCGATCGGATCCCGTTCACCTGATGTTCACGAAGATCGAGGTGGCCCAACGCAAAGCGTTCGGTTCGTCGACGTCCGGTACGTGGTTGCGGGACAGACGAAATCGGCCCCCGGCAATGCCGGGGGCCGATACTCGTTCAGAGCCAGATCAGTTCATGTTCCACGGTTCGCCGTAGGTGGTGACGCTGTCACCGGTCGACGAGACCAACCGGGCGAACGGACGCAGCAGCACACCGCCGGCCGCGCCGGTCACCGTGCCGTGCGCATTGGACACCGCCACCGAACCACCGGGGCCGGCCACGTCCACACTGAAGGTCGCCACTTCCTGGATACCCGGACCGTTGCCCAGGTCAGCCGAGATCGACACACCCGGGAACAGCGGCGGAGTCACGATGCCACCAAAGCCGCCGAGCGGGCCCAGTTCGTTAAAGCCCTCCAGACCGTCGAACGCGATGTTGGGCGTGGTGTAGCTGAAGTTGATCCCCACACCCAGCGACCACGGGAAGCCCACCTGGTAGCCGAGCTCCAACGTGCCCTCGAACTCGTCCGCACCCTCACCGGCCACGATGTAGGAGGCCTTGCCCGAGTGGAACCACTCACGGGTCAGCCGGTTGCGGTCCAACGGAAAAACACCGTTCAGGAATGTGTCCCACTGCTGGATCGTCAGAGTCCGACCCTGGCCATCGACCAAGCTCAGCTCATTGTCCAGACCTGCGTGAGAGGTGCCAGTGCTCACGAACAAAGCCGCGATGGACGCCACCATCGCGATCAGCACCCGACTGATTGCCTTCATGTTCTCCCTTAGATATGTAGTCGGAACCCCGGGCGGGAGTACCGAATTGTCCGTGCCTGGCCTAACCGCTACACCACACACCTCGCAAGAGCTTCATGTGACTGGAATTAGAAAGCCCACATGTTCTTCTTACGATTAGCTCATCGTTGACAGGAGGAACATAACGGGGGGACTACGGACCGGCAATGCGGACTCGCGGCGTCGACGATGTCGACGCAGAGGTGCGCGTAGTTTGCTGGACCATCCCCGTCGCCCTCGACCCCCTGCCCGCGACGACGGGGTGCCTCACATGGAACACGTCGCAGTATCTGGCCCCGCATCAGGATCTTCGCTGCGGAGGTCCTTACTGTTACCTGTGCGTTCCCTGAGGTAATTGCGCCATCAAATTTCACTCATGATGAGGGGGAACGTTGTCCCGCAGCCAACGCTCACGGTCGGCGTCGTCATCGGGCGACGACTCCTCGGAGTCGTTCACGGACATCTCCGACAGATCGTCACCGAAGACGTTGTTAACTGCGTCCCGCGAACGGCGCGAGTGGGGGGTCACCGCGCGGCCTCCAAGTGACCAAGATCACACTTCGGACGGCGTCGATGTTCACCTGGTCGTAACGCAGCACTCCGCGGGGCGGACCGGCCGACACCGGCACTACAGCCCGGCGATGCCGACAGGCCGCTGTGCAGACAACCGGCCGGTGCGACCAATTCGTCAGATCTCCAGGCTGGATAGCTGGGCGATGATCTGCGCAGCCAGCGGTCCGAGCGTGGCCATGCCGTCCCGTACCGCCGCTCGCGATCCGGCGAGGTTCACGACCAGCGTGCTGCCGGAGATACCGGCCAACCCGCGCGACAGTCCCGCGTCGGGGATGCCGGCTTGCAGCCCGGACGCCCGTAGGGCTTCGGCGATGCCCAGCAGCTCCCGGTCGAGAAGGTCGAGAGTCGATTCGGGGGTGACGTCGCGCGGGGTGACACCGGTTCCGCCGACGGACACCACGAGGTCGACACCGCCGATGACCGCGGTGTTCAGCGCGTTGCGGATCTCGACCTCGTCGGAGGACACCACGACCACACCGTCGACGACAAATCCCGCCTCCCCGAGGAGCTCGGTGACCAGTGGACCGCTGTGATCCTCTTCGTCACCGTGGGCGGTGCGATCATCGACGACTACGACGAGCGCCCGGCCGACCAACGCAAGAGGCTGTTCCATGCGCTCAACCGTATATCTCGGCACGGACGTCAGCGCAGCCACACGCAGGTCTGGGCCGACCTGGCCGGCGATCAGCTTCACTGGTCCGCCTTACCGAGCGTGACCTCCACTGTCTGCGCGTTGCCCGACCCGTCCTGATAGGTCAGCGTCACCTTGTCCCCCGGCGCCTTCGACCGCACCGCCGCGACCAGGGCATCGGCGCTGCCGATCATCCGGTCGTCGAGCTTGGTGACGAGGGCACCGCTCGGTAACCCTGCCGCAGCTGCGGCACCGCCGGCGGTGACCTCGACGATCTTCGCGCCATCAGCCCCGGCATCGTTACCGACCTGCACACCGAGAGACGCCCGGGACGCGGTCCCGGTCGCGATCAACTCATCGGCGATCCGCTTGGCCTGATCCACCGGGATCGCGAAACCCAACCCGATGGAGCCGCCCTGCGCTGCACCCGAGTCGGCGCCCATGGTGGCGATCGCGGAGTTGATGCCGACGAGCTCACCGTTCATGTTCACCAGCGCGCCACCGGAGTTACCGGGGTTGATCGCCGCGTCGGTCTGGATGGCGTCGAGCACGGTGTTCTGGTTCTGCGCATCTCCGCCAGCAGCCACCGGGCGATTCAGGGAGCTGATGATGCCCGTCGTCACCGTGCCCTCGAGACCGAGGGGCGATCCGATGGCCACCACGTCCTGACCGACCACCAGGTCGGCGGACGAACCGATCGCAATCGGTGTCAGGCCGGAGACGTTCTCGGCGCGAACCACCGCAATGTCGCTCCCGGGGTCGGTGCCGACCACCCGGAACGTCGTCGTGTTGCCATTGGCGAACACCACCTTCGTCTCGGCGCCCGGACCGTCTGCTGCCCCGGCCACCACGTGGTTGTTGGTGAGGATCAACCCGTCCGCGGACAGGATCACACCGGAACCCTCTTCAGAACTACGCCCCTGGTTCACCTCCAGCTTCACCACGCTGGGGACGACCTTGGCGGCGACCTGCTCGACGGAGCCGGCCGGCACGCTGGCGGCGGGCCTGCTCGGAGCGGCACCCGTGGCACTGATGCCGGGCAGGCCGTGATCGGGGTGCGCCAGCACCGCGACGCCGCCACCGATACCCGCGGAGACAATGGCTATGGCGGCCGCACCGGCCGTCAAAGCCCCTGCGCGGGAACGCTTCCGAGGCTGCGGCTGCGACGGACCGGGCATCCCGGGGCGCGGGTACTGCCCCGGGGCGGCGGGCATCGGGGCGCCGCGATAGGGGTCATACTGAGCCCGAAACGCCTGTCGCTGTTGCTCAGTCGCGTAGCGCCAGTCGTAAGGCTGCTGCTGCTCGTAGGCGCCAGGCTGCTGCGGTCCGGTATGGCCTTGCGGCGCCTGCCCATGAAGACCGGGCTGACGACCCGGGGGCGGGGTCGGCGAGTACCTCGGGTGGTTGGTCATGTCGCTGCGATGCTCTTCCTGGAGTAGGTTCCGTCGCCTGGAACAACGAAGGGTGCTCCCTCAGGGTGCCCAAATGTGCTGAGAATCCCCTTAGAGATCCATTGACCAGCGATAACGATTTGGGGCGCCCTCAGGTGTCCGCCCACCATCTTCGCTTGTCTTTGTGCTCACCGCTGCGAGCACTCACTGCGTGTCGCGGCTTGTCACACCGTCTCGGCGTCGACCGTCTGACTGGCAGACAGGCGCCCGGGTAGCACCACGTGCATCGACGTACCCGGGGGCTGACCACCCGGGTTGGTTTCGCGGACGAGCAACGTGCCGCCGTGCTTGAGCACCACCTGCTTGACGATCGCCAGGCCGAGACCTGAACCCGGCATGGCCCTGGCAGCAGTCGAGCGGAAGAACCGTTCGAACACGAGAGTTCGTTCCTGTGGCGGGATTCCGGGACCCTCGTCGGACACCACCAGCTCCGCGTGCAGGGCATCGACCTGAGTGAGCCTGACGCCGACCCGGCCATCGGGTGGGCTCCACTTCGCCGCGTTGTCCAACAGGTTGAGCACGGCGCGCGCCAGCCCCGCCCCGTCGCCGTACACCTGCCACGGCGTGACCGATATGTCGAACTCGATGTCGTTGCGGCGCCTGCGAACCCGTTCCAGCGACCGTTCGATCACGTCGGCCAGCTCGACGGTCTCGTGGATCGCGCCGCCAGCCTCTTCCCGCGTCAGATCCACCAGATCGCCGACGAGCGTGGACAATTCCTCGATCTGAGCTATGACATCGGTGCGCAGCCCGGTCATCTCCTCCTCAGGGAGGCGTGGAGCCCCTGGCGCCATGGAGGCCATCAGAAGCTCCACATTGGTGCGCAGTGAGGTCAACGGGGTGCGCAATTCGTGGCCGGCATCGGTCACGAGCCGTGCCTGGCGCTCGCGCGATTCGGCCAACGCGCGCAACATCATGTTGAAGGCTTCGGTGAGGCGCGCGAGTTCGTCACTGCCGTAGACCGGTATCGGACGCAGGTCGTCGGTGCGGGCGACCCGTTCGGCTGCTTCAGTGAGCCGGGCCACGGGGCGCAGCCCGGCACGCGCCACCATTCCACCCGCGATGGCCGCCACGGCCACCCCTATCCCGCCCACGATGAGCAGGACCGAGCCGAGGCGTTTGAGGACCTGCCCCGTCGGCGCCAAGCTCTTGGAAATCAACAGCGCGCTCCCGTTGTCCAGATACAGGGCCAGGACCCGCTGGTGGCTGACCGTCCGCAGGGACATCAGCAGCTTGCCCTGGATGACGTCCTTCTCCGGGCCACCGAGCGGGAGCGTCTGCCCCTTCTGGTTGGCCGTGTAGATCGCCCGGGGGGTGAACAGCATGGCGTTCACGTCGGAATAGGCCGTGCCCTCGATCGCCTTGGCGGGATCGGCCTGCAGCGACCCACTCTCGACCAACAACTGGGCCCGGCTGCGCAGTTGGGTGTCGATGTCGTCGTAGAGCGCACGGGACACGACCGCGTACACCGCGACGCCCATCAGGACCACGACCATCGCCACCATCGACATCGCCAGCAGCATGACGCGCCACCGAAGCGACACCGAGCTCGCTGTCGGCGGGGCCGGCGCGACATTCGTCGACCACGGTTCGGGCGGCTGCGCGGCCATCGGTGCCCTCTCGCCTTCTCGCGTGGCCATCAGGACGTTCCCTTCTTCGCGCAAGCGCTCATCAGGGCGGAGTCTCGCGCAGCACATACCCCACCCCGCGCACCGTATGGATCAGCCGCGGTTCCCCTTCGGCCTCGGTCTTGCGCCGCAGGTAGCCGACGTAGACCTCGAGCGCGTTTCCCGATGTCGGAAAGTCGAACCCCCACACCTCCTCGAGAATGCGACTGCGGGTCAGCACCCGGCGAGGATTGGCGATCAGCATCTCCAGCAGCGAGAACTCGGTTCTGGTGAGGCTGATCGGGCGATCGCCGCGGGTGACCTCACGGGTGATCGGGTCCAGCGACAGGTCCGAGAACGTCATCGCCGCCGATTCGCTGCCGTCTTCGGGATTCGTGCGTCGCAGAAGTGCGCGCATCCGCGCCAGTAGCTCCTCCAGCGCGAACGGCTTGGGAAGATAGTCGTCGGCCCCGGCGTCCAGGCCTGCGACCCGCTCCGACACGGAATCGCGCGCGGTGAGCACCAGGATGGGGAGGTCGTCGCCGGTGCTTCGCAGCAGCCGGCACACCTCGAGACCGTCCAGCCTCGGCATCATGACGTCCAGCACCAGGGCGTCGGGCCGGTGGCTGGCAATCAGTTCGAGGGCTTCCCGACCGTCCTGGGCCAACTCGACCGAGTAGCCGTTGAAGGAAAGGGATCGTCGCAGGGATTCGCGCACCGCGCGATCGTCATCAACGACAAGTATGCGCACTGGCACAGTGTCGACCCCGTGTCTGAGATAGACCTGAGAGGCGCGCCGCCGAAGCGGCGTGTCGGTCGGCTAGCGGCGGTCGAGGTCGATCAGACCGAGCCGGGCGGCCTTGAGCAGGCGACGCGGGACCTTGTGCTGCTGACCTGCGACAGTCACGCCGACGAGGCCGGTCGCGGTGGCCTTCCACTGCGCGCGCCGGCTACGGGTGTTCGCGCGCGACATCCTGCGCTTGGGCACAGCCATGATCGAGCTCTCCATCTATCGGGTGGTGTCTGGGTGACGCTGCCGACGTGCTGGAACCAGCCGACGTCGGTTAGTGGTAGCCAGGATAACCGCTGGGCAGCGCGCGCTCCAAACTCCGGCCCGGCCTCGACGCTGAGACTGCAGCCTTGGAGAAGATGGTCGAGAGGCCGTCGCCGCCACCGCAGTCTCGAGATCTCCCGTAGGGCTGATGACGTCGAAGTCCGAAGGGGTTGACGCGGTACCGACGGTACCCAGTAACCTACCGGTTGGTTGGTCGCGTGTTCGACGGCAGGAGTGCGGGTGATATCTGCGGAGGGTCGCGGCAAAGGCGTCGCCCCGGTCCGTATCGGGAACTGCTCGGGTTTCTACGGCGACCGACTCGCCGCGATGCGGGAGATGCTCACCGGCGGCGAGCTCGACTATCTGACCGGCGATTACCTTGCCGAGCTGACCATGCTGATCCTCGGCCGCGACCGGATCAAGAATCCCGACAGGGGCTACGTCAAGACCTTCCTGCGCCAGCTCGAGGAGTGCCTGGGCATCGCCAGGGACCGCGGCGTCCGCATCGTCACCAACGCCGGCGGCCTGAACCCCGCGGGCCTGGCTGAGGCGATCCGCGCACTGGCGGACCGACTCGGCCTCGCGGTCTCGGTGGCCCACGTCGAAGGTGATGACCTGCTCCCCCGTGCCGAACGGCTGGGCCTCGGCAGTCCGCTGACCGCCAACGCCTACCTCGGTGCCTGGGGCATCGTCGACTGCCTCGATTCGGGTGCCGACGTCGTCGTGACCGGACGGGTGACCGACGCCTCGGTCATCGTGGGTCCTGCCGCCGCACATTTCGGCTGGCGACGGACCGACCACGACCAGATCGCAGGCGCGGTCGCAGCCGGACACGTGATCGAGTGCGGCACCCAGGCCACCGGTGGCAATTTCTCGTTCTTCGCTCGCGATTTTCCCGATCTGAGCTCCCTGATACATCCGGGCTTCCCGATCGCCGAGATTTACGAAGACGGCTCCTCGGTGATCACCAAGCATCCGGGAACCGATGGCGCGGTGACAGTCGACACCGTGACCGCCCAACTGCTCTACGAGATCACCGGCCCGCGCTACGCCAATCCTGATGCAACCCTGCGGATCGACTCGATCGAGCTGACCGCCGACGGCCCCGACCGGGTCCGGGTCAGCGGGGTCGTCGGCGAGCCGCCGCCACCCACGCTGAAGGTGTCGCTCAACAGCATCGGTGGTTTCCGCAACGAGATGACGTTGATCCTCACCGGCCTCGACATCGAGGCCAAGGCCGAACTGGTGCGCCGGCAACTCGAGACGAGCCTGGCCGTGAAGCCCGCTGAGCTGGAATGGACGCTGGCGCGCACCGATCATCCGGACGCCGACACCGAGCAGACGGCGAGCGCGCTGTTGCGCTGCGTGGTGCGCGACGCCGATCCCGCCACTGTCGGCCGGCAGTTCTCCTCGGCCGCAGTCGAACTCGCGCTGGCCAGCTATCCGGGGTTCACCAGCACCACCCCGCCCGGCGACGGTCAGGTGTACGGCGTGTTCACCGCGGCCTACGTGCCCGCCGACGAGGTCGACCACGTCGCGGTGCATTCCGACGGCTCCCGGGTCGACATCGCGCCTGCCTCCGAGACGCTGGATCTCGATACGGCGCCGCCGAGTCCGCTGCCCACGCCGCTGCCGGCCGGGCCGACAAGGCGGGTCCCGCTGGGCTCTGTCGCCGGAGCGCGCAGCGGGGACAAGGGCGGCAGCGCGAACATCGGCGTCTGGGTCCAGACACACGATCAATGGCGTTGGCTTGCACACACTCTGACGGTAGAGAAGTTGCGTGAGCTGTTACCGGAGACGGCCGACCTCCCCGTCACCCGACACGTGCTCGGCAATCTGCGGGCCGTCAACTTCGTGATCGACGACATCCTCGGCAAGGGTGTCGCCTACCAGGCGAGGTTCGATCCGCAAGCCAAGGGGCTGGGCGAATGGCTGCGCAGCCGCAGTATCGACATACCGGAGGAGTTCCTGACGTGAGCATCTGGACCACACCCGAGCGCGACGACCTACGAAAGACCGTGCGCGCCTTCGCCGAGCGCGAAGTGCTGCCGCATGTCGACGAGTGGGAGCGTATCGGCGAGCTGCCGCGCGACCTGCACACCAAGGCGGCCGCGGCCGGACTGCTCGGCGCCGGATTCCCCGAGGCGGTCGGCGGCGACGGCGGGGACGGCGCGGACGCGGTCGTCATCTGCGAGGAGATGCACCAGTCCGGGGCGCCCGGCGGCGTGTTCGCCTCATTGTTCACCTGCGGCATCGCGGTGCCGCACATGATCGCCTCCGGCGACGGACGTCTCATCGACACCTACGTGCGACCCACCCTGAGTGGCGAGAAGATCGGCTCGCTGGCGATCACCGAGCCCGGCGGGGGCTCCGACGTCGGGCACCTGACAACCCGCGCCGTCCGGGATGGAGACGACTACATCCTCAATGGCGCCAAGACCTACATCACCTCGGGGGTACGGGCCGACTACGTCGTCACCGCGGCCCGCACCGGAGGCGCGGGTGCCGCAGGGGTTTCGCTCATCGTCGTCGACAAGGGCACGCCGGGATTCGAGGTCAGCCGCAAGCTGGACAAGATGGGCTGGCGTTCGTCGGACACCGCGGAGTTGTCCTACACAGACGTGCGGGTACCCGTCGCCAACCTCATCGGCGTCGAGAACACCGGCTTCCTGCAGATCGCCGGCGCATTCGTCTCCGAACGTGTCGGCCTTGCCGCACAGGCGTATTCGAGCGCGCAGCGGTGCCTGGACCTGACCGTCGACTGGTGCCGCAACCGCGAGACCTTCGGCAAGCCGCTGATCGCGCGGCAGTCGGTCCAGAACACGCTCGCCGAGATGGCGCGGCGCATCGACGTGGCCAGGGTCTACACCCGGCACCTCGTCGAACGGCAACTCGATGGTGAGGCGAACCTGATCACCGAGGTCTGCTTTGCCAAGAACACCGCCGTCGAAGCCGGCGAGTGGGTGGCCAACCAGGCGGTGCAGTTGTTCGGCGGCATGGGCTACATGGCCGAGTCGGAGATCGAGCGTCAGTACCGCGACATGCGCATCCTCGGCATCGGCGGCGGCACCACCGAGATCCTGACCTCACTGGCCGCCAAATCACTCGGCTTTCAGGCATGACACTCAAGTCCGTCCTCGACACCCGCTCCCCCGGCTACGCCGAGGCCGCCGAAGCGATGTCGGCCAAGCTCGCCGAGTTGGAGGCGGAGCACTCCAAGGCGCTGGCCGGTGGTGGGGAGAAGTACGTGGCACGCCACCACGCCCGCGGCAAGATGACTGCCCGCGAACGTGTGGAGGCACTGCTCGACCCCGACTCACCCTTTCTGGAGTTGAGCCCGCTTGCCGCCTGGGGCACGAACTTCACCGTCGGCGCCAGCGTCGTGATCGGTATCGGTGCGGTCAGCGGAGTGGAATGCCTGATCGTTTCCAACGACCCCACCGTCAAAGGCGGCACCAGCAACCCGTGGACACTGCGGAAGATCCTGCGGGCCAACCAGATCGCGCGGCAGAATCGGCTGCCGGTGATCTCCCTGGTGGAATCCGGCGGTGCCGACCTACCCACACAGAAAGAGATCTTCATCCCCGGCGGCCAGATGTTCCGCGACCTGACCCGGCTGTCGGCCGCCGGCATCCCGACCATCGCGTTGGTGTTCGGCAACTCGACCGCCGGTGGCGCCTACATCCCCGGCATGTCCGATCACGTGGTGATGATCAAGGAACGCTCGAAGGTCTTCCTGGCCGGGCCGCCGCTGGTGAAGATGGCCACCGGCGAGGAATCCGACGACGAATCGCTCGGCGGCGCCGAGATGCACGCCCGCACGTCGGGTCTGGCGGACTACTTCGCCGTCGACGAACTCGACGCGATCCGGATCGGACGCCGAATCGTGTCGCGGCTGAACTGGCGCAAGCAGGGTCCGCAGCCGGCACCGGTGCGGGCGGCGCTGTTCGACGAGAACGAGCTGATCGGCATCGTTCCGCCGGACCTGCGCATTCCGTTCGACCCGCGGGAGGTGATCGCCCGCGTCGTCGACGGTTCGGAGTTCGACGAGTTCAAGCCGCTCTACGGTGGCTCACTGGTGACCGGTTGGGCCACGCTGCACGGCTACCCGCTGGGCATCCTGGCCAACGCACGAGGTGTGCTGTTCAGCGAGGAGTCCCAGAAGGCCACCCAGTTCATCCAGCTGGCCAACCGGTCGAACACCCCACTGTTGTTCCTGCACAACACCACCGGCTACATGGTGGGCAAGGACTACGAGGAAGGCGGGATGATCAAGCACGGGTCGATGATGATCAACGCGGTGTCGAACTCGACGGTGCCGCACATCTCGCTGCTGATCGGCTCCTCCTACGGCGCCGGGCACTACGGCATGTGCGGGCGCGCCTACGACCCGCGGTTCCTGTTCGCCTGGCCCAGCGCCAAGTCCGCCGTGATGGGCGGGGCGCAACTGGCAGGCGTGCTGTCCATCGTGAACCGCGCCGCCACCGAGGCCCGCGGTCAGGTGGTCGACGAGGAGGCCGATGCCGCGATGCGCGCGGCCGTGGAGGGGCAGATCGAGGCCGAGTCACTGCCGATGGTGCTCTCCGGCATGCTCTACGACGACGGCGTCATCGATCCACGGGACACCCGGACCGTGTTGGGAATGTGCCTGTCCGCCATCGCCAACGGCCCGATCGAGGGGACGTCGAACTTCGGCGTCTTCCGGATGTGAGTCCGATGAGCGCTTGCGCGAAGAGCGAAGGACGCAGCCGTGATTCGTAATGTTCTTGTTGCCAACCGCGGCGAGATCGCCCGCCGGGTGTTCGCCACCTGCCGCCGCCTGGGTATCGGCACGGTTGCCGTGTACACCGATCCCGACGCCGCCGCACCCCATGTGCGTGAGGCCGACGCCCGGGTGCGCCTAGAGGGCACCCGGGGTTACCTCGATCCGGCTCAGCTGATCGCCGCAGCCCTGGCCACCGACGCCGACGCGATCCACCCGGGCTACGGATTCCTCTCGGAGAACGCAGAATTCGCGGCAGCGGTGCAGGATGCGGGTCTGACCTGGATCGGGCCACCGGTGGCCGCCGTCGCGGCGATGGGGTCGAAGATCGAGGCGAAGAAGATGATGGCCGCCGCGGGCGTGCCGGTGCTCGAGGAACTCGACCCGGACACCGTCACCGCTGACATGCTGCCGGTGCTGATCAAGGCGTCCGCGGGCGGTGGCGGTCGTGGCATGCGGGTGGTCCGCGACCTCGCCGAACTACCGGAGCAGGTGCGGGCCGCCGGCCGAGAGGCCCAGTCGGCGTTCGGCGATCCGACGGTCTTCTGCGAGCGTTACCTGGAGGCAGGCCATCACGTCGAGGTCCAGGTGATGGCCGACGCACACGGCGCGGTCTGGGCGGTCGGCGAACGCGAGTGCTCCATCCAGCGCCGCCACCAGAAGATCATCGAAGAGGCGCCCTCACCACTGGTCGAGCGCATTGCGGGGATGCGCGACAAGCTCTTCGAAGCCGCGCGGCTGGCCGCGACGGCCATCGGCTACACCGGCGCGGGCACCGTCGAGTTCATGGCCTCAGGCAGTGACGAAACGGCCGGCGAGTTCTTCTTCCTCGAGATGAACACCCGCCTACAGGTCGAGCACCCGGTCACCGAGCTCACCTCGGGCCTGGACCTCGTCGAACTGCAACTGTCGGTCGCCGAGGGCACACCGCTGGGTGCCGCACCCCCGCCGTCACAGGGTTCCTCGATCGAAGCGAGGCTCTACGCCGAGAATCCGGCGGAGAACTGGCAACCGCAGGCCGGAACCGTGCATCGATTCGCCGTACCCACTGCGACAACAGAGTTCGGCCCCCTCGACGGCTCTGGGGTCCGTCTCGACTCGGGAATCGTCGACGGGTCGGTGATCTCGGTGTTCTACGACCCGATGATCGCGAAGGTCATCTCCTACGCCCCGACACGCGGGCGGGCTGCAGCGCTACTCGCCGACGCCCTCGGCAGGACCCGGATCCACGGCGTTCGCACCAACCGCGACCTGCTCGTCAACGTGCTGCGCCACCCGGCGTTCCTCGACGGGGCCACCGACACCGCCTTCTTCGACACCCACGGCCTCGCCGCGCTCGCCGCGCCCACTGTCGACAGCCAGCTCACCGCGATGTCCGCGGTCGCGGCAGCCCTGTCCGATGCCGCTCACAACCGTTCCAGTGCAACGGTTTTTGCTGCCGCACCCAGTGGGTGGCGCAACCTCGCGTCCGGTCACCAGACGAAGGTCTACGAGGACGCCGACGGGGTCACCCACGACGTCCGGTACCGCTTCACCCGCAGCGGTCTGCACCTCGCCGACCACGATGACGTCGTGCTGGTCTCGGCGACCGCCGACCACGTCGTGCTCACCGTCGACGGGGTGGATCGGCCGTTCGACGTCACCCGCTACGGGGACGACGTCCACGTCGATTCACCCGGCGGGTCGGTGCATCTGGTCGCACTGCCCCGCTTCCCCGACCCCGACGACGCCCTGGCCCACGGTTCGCTGCTGGCCCCGATGCCGGGATCCGTGCTGCGCGTGGGAGCCGCGATCGGTGACCCGGTGACCGCAGGGCAGGCGCTGATCTGGCTGGAGGCGATGAAGATGGAGCACACCATCACCGCACCCGCAGACGGCGTGCTCGTCGAACTCAACGTCGAACCCGGCCAGCAGGTCGAGGTCGGTGCCGTCCTCGCCCGGGTGGACAACCCGGCGCCCGCAGACAACCCAGGAGGAACCCCATGACCAACGGCTTCGTCGAAACCGAGGAACAGCAGGCACTGCGCAAGGCGGTGGCCGCGATGGCCGCCAACTACGGGCAGGACTACTACCTGGAGAAGGCCCGGGCGGGTCAGCACACCGACGAGTTGTGGAGCGAGGCAGGCAAACTCGGATTCATCGGGGTGAACCTTCCGGAGCAGTACGGCGGCGGCGGCGCCGGCATGTACGAGTTGGCCCTGGTGATGGAGGAGATGGCCGCAGCGGGCGCGGCGCTGTTGATGATGGTGGTCTCGCCCGCGATCAACGGCACCATCATCTCCAAGTTCGGCACCGACGAGCAGAAGAAGCGCTGGATCCCCGGGATCGCCGACGGGTCGATCACGATGGCGTTCGCCATCACCGAACCCGACGCCGGGTCCAACTCCCACAAGATCACGACGACCGCGCGACGCGACGGCAGCGACTGGATCCTGTCCGGCCAGAAGGTCTACATCTCCGGCGTGGACCAGGCCCAGGCGGTGCTGGTGGTCGGCCGGACAGAAGAAGCCAAGACGGGGAACCTGAAACCGGCGCTGTTCGTGGTGCCCACCGACACCCCGGGGTTCACGTTCACCAAGATCCCGATGGAGATCGTCAGCCCTGAGTTCCAGTTCCAGGTGTTCCTCGACGAGGTGCGACTGCCGGCCGATGCGCTCGTCGGGTCGGAGGATGCGGCGATCGCGCAACTGTTCGCCGGGCTGAACCCCGAGCGCATCATGGGCGCCGCCAGCGCCGTCGGCATGGGCCGCTTCGCGATCGACAAGGCGGTCGACTACGTCAAGACCCGCCAGGTGTGGAAGACCCCGATCGGCGCTCACCAGGGGCTGTCCCATCCGCTGGCCCAGAACCACATCGAGATCGAGCTGGCGAAGCTGATGATGCAGAAGGCCGCAGCCCTCTACGACAGTGGCGACGACGTGGGCGCAGCCGAAGCGGCCAACATGGCCAAGTACGCCGCCGGTGAGGCATCGGTGCGTGCTGTCGACCAGGCGGTGCAGTCGCTGGGCGGTAACGGCCTGACGAAGGAGTACGGCATCGCCTCGGTGCTGACCGCTTCGAGGTTGGCCCGCATCGCGCCGGTCAGTCGCGAGATGATCCTCAACTTCGTGGCGCAGACGTCGCTCGGCCTGCCCCGGTCCTACTGATGGACGCACCACTGGTCCGGTACGACGCCGACGGTCCGGTCGCGCGGCTGACGCTGGATTCCCCGCACAACCGCAATGCGCTGTCCACGGCGTTGGTCGAGCAACTCCACGACGGGTTGACGCGGGCATCGGCCGAGAAGGGTGTGCGGGCGGTGGTGCTCGGACACACCGGACGGACCTTCTGCGCCGGCGCCGATCTGAGCGAGACATCGGCAGCGGGAGCCGACCCCGGCGAGGTCGCGGTCGGGCGGGCCCACGAGCTCACCCGGTTGTTGCGCAGGATCCTGGAGTCCCCGCTGCCCGTCATCGCGGCGATCGACGGACACGTGCGGGCTGGCGGGCTCGGCCTGGTCGGTGCGTGCGACATCGTGGTCGCGGGCCGCGCGAGCACATTTGCACTCACCGAGGCGCGCATCGGGGTTGCCCCGTCGATCATCTCGCTGACGCTGCTGCCCAGGATGACGGCACGGGCCGCCGGACGCTACTTCGTGACCGGCGAGAAGTTCGATGCCGATGCCGCCGCAGACATGGGCCTGGTCACCGTCGCCACCGACGACGTGGCGGCGACGGTCGCCGAGTTGGCGTCGGCGATAGCGCTGGGTTCGCCACAAGGCCTGGCCGCATCGAAGGCGTTGACCACCGCATCGGTCATCGAAGACTTCGATCGTCGCGCAGAGAAATTGACCCGGCAGTCAGCAGAATTGTTCGTTTCCGACCAGGCGCGGGAGGGAATGTTGGCCTTCCTCCAGAAGCGGTCACCCGATTGGGTCGGCTGAGCTGCTTACAGTTTCGTCAAGGCTCTTGCATGTACCCACGTTCGTCGTAGGCTCGTGGGCGATGTGCGCACGCGCGAAGTACAGCGAGTCCCGATGAGCCCGTCTCCGGCGCGGAACGGGTCGATGCGTGCTGCCGACACCGACCGGATCCAGGTGGCTCAGCTGCTGACCGATGCCGCGGCGTCGGGCACGCTCGGCGTCACCGAGTACGAAGACCGCTTGACCAAGGCTTACGCTGCGCAGACCTACGCCGAACTCGACCGGTTGTCCGCCGATCTCCCGGGCGCCGTCACTCGGGGTCGCGGCGGTCCGTGCCACCCCGCGCCGTCGACCCTGCTGCTGGCCATCCTCACCGGCTTCGAACGCCGCGGACGGTGGAACGTCCCGAAGCGGATGACCACCTTCGCGCTGTGGGGTGGCGGGGTCGTCGACCTGCGCTACGCCGACTTCACCTCTCACGACGTCGACATCCGGTCCTACTCGATCATGGGCGGGCAGACGATCCTGGTGCCACCCGAGATCAACGTCGACCTGCGTGGTGTGGCGGTGATGGGCAGCTTCGAACAGAAGGTCAGCGGCGAGGGATCTCCAGGTGCGCCGTGCGTCCGCATCCGCGGCTTCTCGCTGTGGGGCAGCGTCGGCGTCAAGCGCAAGAACCGCAAGGACGCCAGCTGACACAGACTGACCCCGCCTACCGCCGCCGTTTCGCCCCGAGATAGTCGCCGACCACCGCGGCACCCAGGCCGTCGAGGTCGGGCACCACCACCCGGCCGCCCACCCGACGCGCGACCTGATCGATGAACCTGGCCAGACCCGGATCGCTGCCGAGCCGGAAGATCGTCACCTGCGCGCCCATCTTGGCGACCTCGTCGAATCCCCTCACCGTGTGAGCGATCGTCCGCGGGTGCGGCGGGTAATCGAAAAAGACGGAAGAACTTCCGTTGCCGTCGAAGTCCTCGAGATGCGCTGTCGGCTCACCATCGGTGACGATCAGCACGACCGGCTGCGCATTCGGATGCCGGCGCAGGTGCCGGGTGGCCAACGCGAGCGCGTGGTGCAGGTTGGTGCCCTGCTCGTAGACACCCTCGAGCCCGGTCAACTCGGCGGCCGTCACGGTGCGGGCGTACCGGCCGAACGAGACGATCTGCAGTGCGTCCGAACGGAACCGGGTGCTGACGAGGTGGTTGAGCGCCAACGCCGTCTGCTTCATCGGCAGCCACCGGTTCTCCATCACCATCGAGAACGACGTGTCGACCAGCAACGCCACCGCGGCCTGCGTGCGGGTCTCGGTCTCGGAGATCTCGACGTCCTCGACCGTCAATCTGATCGGACCCGCCTGATCGCCGGTTCCCGCTTCACGCAGCACCGCGTTGGTGAGGGTGCGGGTGACGTTCCACGGCTCGGTGTCCCCGAACTGCCACGGCCTGGTGGCACCCGTCAACTCGCCCGCAGCGCCGGCGCGGCGGGTGTCACGCTCGCCGTGCCGACCCGAGAGTTGCTGCGCCACATCACGTAACGCCGCCTGCCCGAGCTGACGCATCGCCTTCGGCGACAGTCGCCACTGCCCGTCGGCGCCACGGTCCAGGAAGCCCTGGTTCACCAGCGCGCGTTCCAGCTCGGCCAAAGTGCGCGCGTTCACGGCGGCCTCGTCACCGAGTTGGCGCGCCAGCATGTCGAGGTCGACGTCGTCCATGGTCGCCCCGGCGTAACTCTGCGAGAGCTGCTCGGCGAGCTGTTCGAGTTCGGCGATGTCGGCCAGCGCCTGCGCGCCCTCCCCCATGCCCAGCGGGTCGCCGCCGGAGAACCGCTGCGAGCCGTCCCAGTCCTCGCCCGGTCGAGCGGCCTGCAGATGCCCGTCGAGGCGGTTGAGTGCGTTCATCAGCGATGGTGACCCGAATGCCTGCTGCGACAACGCATCGAGCTCGGCCCGTTGCTGTTCGGAGAGGCTGTTGCGGAACCGCTGAGCGGCGGCCGCCCGGTTGGCGAGCGAGTCCAGCAGCTCGTCCATGTTCTTCGGATTCTCGGGGAAGAACTCCCCGTGCTTGGCCATGAAGTCCTCGAAATCCTGTTGCGAGTCTTCACCTTTGGCGTGCTTGTCAAGCAGATCGTTGAGATCGTCGAGCATGTCGTTGACACGCTGACGGTCCTCGTCGGTCGCGTTCTCCAGCGCCTGCTTCATCCCGGCGAACCGCTGGTCGAGCATCTCGCGGCCGAGCAGATCCCGGATCTGTTCGTACTTCTCGCGGGCCTCCTGCGAACGCCAGTCGTAGTCGGCGAGCTCCTGGACGGCTTTGGCCGGAGACGGCGACAGCGACTCCATCTGCAATTCCCCGAACCGGGCATCGTCGTCGAGCGCACGCGCCAGTTCCTTGCGCTCCGCGAGCACCGCCTCATCGAGCAGCTTCTTGATGTCGGCCAACGTGCCGTCGAGGTTGTTGCGCTGCAATAGTTCCCGCCTACGACGGTTGGCCTCGGCGGCCAGCTTGTCGGCACCCGGCATGTTCGCCGACCCGCGCCGGAGCAGTTCCGACAGCGCCCGTCGCGGGGAGGTGCCCTCCATGACGTCCTGCCCGATCGCCTCGAGTGCCTCACGAAGGTCGACCGGCGGAGCCAGCGGATCGGGGCCGCCGGTATAGGTGGAGTACCGGGTCGTACGCCGGGACGCTTTAGCCATATACGGTTTCGCCTTCGTCGGAGACCTTGTCGATTCGCTTCGCGAGGTAGAGCGCCTCGAGCGCCAACTCGATCGCCGCTGCCCGCTGGCCGTCGGTCTGGGCCTCGAGCCGCTGCTGGATCTCGGCGACGGCGGACACCTCGGGAAGCGCGGCGAGCACCTCTCGGGCCGACACCCGTGCCCCGGTGGTGACCGGCGAGCCGTGCTCGATGGCGGTGACGATCGGGCCGACGTCGATCCCCCCGAGCAGCCGCTGCGCGGTGTCGGCGGTGGCCCGGCGCAGCAGGTGCTCGAGGACGGCCTGCTCGCGTCCCTCCTCGCCGGACTCGAACTCCAGCTTGCCGCGCAGCACGTCGATCACCGTGCCGAGGTCCACCACCCGTGCCACGGGCTCCTGTTCGCCGAGCACCGCTGCCCGGTGCCGCGCGGATGCTGCCACGGTCTCGGCGGCCGCGATCGCAAACCGTGCGGACACCCCGGATCGCTGGTCGATCGAGTTCGATTCGCGCAGGCTTCGGGCGAACCTCGCCAGGATCTGCAACAGGTACTCGGGCACCTCGGCGGCCAGGTGGGCCTCCTGGTTGATGACGCCGATCTCGGCCTCCAACTCCAGCGGGTAGTGCGTGCGGATCTCGGCGCCGAACCGGTCCTTGAGCGGGGTGATGATGCGGCCGCGGTTGGTGTAGTCCTCGGGGTTGGCGCTGGCCACGACGAGCACATCGAGGGGTAGCCGCAGCGTGTAGCCGCGCACCTGGATGTCGCGCTCCTCCATCACGTTGAGCATCGCCACCTGGATGCGCTCGGCGAGGTCGGGCAGCTCGTTGACCGCGACGATGCCGCGATGCGCGCGGGGGATCAGGCCGTAGGCGATGGTCTCCGGGTCACCGAGGCTGCGGCCCTCGGCGACCTTGATCGGGTCGATGTCGCCGACCAGGTCCGCCACGCTGGTGTCCGGGGTGGCGAGCTTCTCGGTGTAGCGCTCGCTGCGGTGTCGCCAGGCGATCGGCAGATCCTCACCGGAGTCCGCCGCCCGGCGGATCGACTCCGGGGTGATCGGGCTGTACGGATGCTCGGCCAGTTCCGCTCCGGCGATGACGGGGGTCCACTCGTCCATCAGACCGGTCAGCGCGCGCAGCAGCCGGGTCTTGCCCTGACCGCGTTCGCCGAGCAGCACGACGTCGTGCCCGGCGATCAGCGCGCGTTCCAGCTGAGGGATGACGGTGTCCTCGAAACCGAGGATGCCCGTCCAGACGTCACGCCCTTCCGCGAGCGCGACCAGCAGATTCTCCCGCATCTCGGCCTTGACGCCGCGTTCCTGATGTCCGGATGCGCGCAGCTCGCCGACGGTGCGTGGGAGGTCGTTAGGTGAAGTCACCACTCCACGCTACGACTGCTGTCGAGTTGCGGCACGGCTGGCCATCCCGGCAGGGCTCGTCAGACGGCCTTGGTGACGCCGTAGTAGGCGACGATGTCGTCGGTGTCCGTGGTCGAACTGGTCAAAATGGCGTACGAACGCAGGAACGACTGGCCGGCGCATCCGTCGATCATGATGTGGACGTCTTTGACGGTGACTCGTGTCGACGTGCCGCTGAACTCCTTCTCCAGCACCCTGACCTGCTCCACCCGGCCGGGCAGGAGGACGACCTCGACCGACCCGCCGATGCCGATACCGATGTCGTCGTCCAACGCCAACGACAGCGAGTCCACACCGATATCCCCACTCAGCGAGACCTTGTCGAGGTTGATGCCGCAGCCGATCTGATAACCGACCTCCAGAGTTCCGCCGCCCAGTTCGGTGCTGCCCGAACCCTCGATGACACCCGAGAAGGTGCCCGCCGTCAGATACTCCCGCGACGAGAGCGCGGTGGTCAGCGGCGGCACCGCCACCTGGGATTCGTTCGTCGCGGCCAGCGTCAGCGTCCAGCCGTCGGGGGTCGTGACGACCTGCGGCGGAGCGGACTGGACGAGACCGGGGTCCGGGGGCGGGGCCGGGGCCGGATTGGCGACCGGCTCCGCAGGCGGAGCCGGTGGCGGGGTGGGTGGTTGCGCCGACGCGAGTGGTGCCGTCCCGGCGGGGAGCAGCACACACACCACCGTCAGCGCGATGAGTCGAAGAACCATGGTTGCCTGGAGCCCTTTCGCCATGACGATCAGACGACCTTCGTCACGCCGAGATAGGTGACGACGTCTTCGGTGTCCTCGGTCGAGACGGCCAACGTCGCGTACGAGCGGATGAACGACTGACCGGCACACCGATCGAAGTTGACGCGCAAACCGGTTACGGTGACTCGTGTTTCGGTGCCCTCGAATCTCTTCGCGGCGACTTCGACGATATTCACTTCCCCCGGGAGGAGATCTATCCCGCCGCCGAGTTCGATGTCGGCGTCGAGGACGTCGAAGGGGACGTTCACATCAAAGCCGCCCCCGGCCTCGATTCCGATTTCGTCCGCCAGGATCCCGCAGCCGATCTGATACCCGGCCTCCAGGGTTCCCCCGGTGAGCTCCGTGGAGCCCTCCCCCGTGACGTTCCCGATGAAGGTGCCGCTGACCAGGTACTCACGCGACGAGACCGCGGTTGTCAGCGGCGCCACAGGTACCTGGGATTCACCGACCCCCTGCACCTCGACGTGCCAGCCGTCGGGAGTGTCCAAGATCCCCGGGGCTCCGGAAAGTACGGCACCGGAAGGCGGAGCCGATAGAGGATCGGCGACCGGCTCGGCAGGTGGCACCGGAGGCGGCGGGACCGGCTGCCCTGCAGCGAGTGGCGCGAACCCGGCCGCGATCAGCAGGCAGGCCGCAGTCAGGGTGACCGATCGAAGCAACATCATGGTGTCGCGCCGTCCCGTCATCGCGGCCTCCCCTCGTCGCGCAGTCGCGGGAATCGCACGGTGAGAATCATCAGGCGCCCGGTGACACCAACTATAAACGGAGCGTCCGCACCGTCCGCCGACTCTTGCATCGTCCGTTGCTCGGTATTTGCGGGCGCGTTGCGGAATCCGGGCCATGACCCGAATGCGCTTGCAATACGGTGATAGTCGTGAGATCGGGGTCGTCACACGTGGTTCGGCAAGCGCGGGCCGCTGCGCTCGTGGTGCTCGGTCTCTCGCTGAGCGGAGCTGCCATCGCCTCTGCGGAACCCGGTCAGCCGCCCGCCCCCGCGTCGGCGGTCGCGTGTGAACGATTCGCCGGGGCATGGCGTGTCTCGTCGGCCTACTACAACGCGTTCGCCTACTCGATCGCCGGTACCGGTGCGTACGTGGACTATCAGGACCCGACAGTCAGGGGCAACAACGTGGACGGTCGAACCGCGCTGCGCAAAGCCGCCGCCGAGGCGCTGAGCGCATCGGGGACGCCCGGTCTGGCACCGGAGATCGCGGCTCCGATGCGGTCGTGGTCACTGCGCGCGACGAAGCTGCTGCTCGCCATGGGACTCCACGGGAACGGCGACACTCTCAACGCTGCGGCCACCGAACTCAACATGGACGCCACCGATACCAAGATGGCCTGCGCCCAAGCCGGAGCGCGCACCTGAGGCCACCTCGCTGACGGGTCTACGGAACGGTCGTGCCGCCGGCGCCGGGCGCGAGGCCGGGTGTGTCGGTGACGTCCTGCTCGAACCACTGTTGGCCGAGGTCGCCGGGGGAAGGACTCGGCGTGAACAACGCCGCGCAGGCGTTGGTGATGGGATCCAACTGTTCGCCGTGCGGGCATTGCGCCATCGGGGTGCCTGTTGCCCGGTTCGAACCGTCGAGGACGACGATCGTCGGCGCGACGGCGAACGCGGCAGCAACTCCGGCCACCGCAACCAACCGACGCGGAGAAATCGCCGCCATAGCATGCTCCCCTGTCTCTGACACTGCCGGGAGTCTATCGAAATGGGCCCTCAATACTGCGGATTCGGACGGATCGTCCCTGCCTGCAGGGTTGGTCAGTGCGCGAAGTGACGCGCTCCGGTGAGGTAGAGCGTGACGCCTGCTGCCTCGGCGGCGGCGGTCACCTCGTCGTCGCGTACCGAACCTCCGGGATGTACGACGGCCTTCACCCCGGCCCGCATCAGGGTCTCGAGGCCATCGGGGAACGGGAAGAATGCATCGGAGGACGCCACCGCCCCCCGGGTTCGGTCGCCGGCCCGCTCGACCGCGAGTCGGGCCGCGTCCACCCGGTTGACCTGACCCATGCCGACACCGACGGTGGCGCCGTCCCTGGCGACGACGATCGCGTTGGACTTGACCGCCCGGCATGTCCGCCAGGCGAACACCAGATCCGCAAGCGTCTGCGGATCAGCCGGAGAGCCGGTCGCCAACGTCCAGTTGGCGGGATCATCGCCGTCGGCGTCCACCGCATCCCGCTGCTGGAGCAGAAGGCCGCCGCTGATCTGCCGGAACTCGGCGCCTCCCGACTGCGGCTCTGAGGCGACGAGCACGCGGATGTTCTTCTTGCGGGCAAGCACTTCCACCGCGCCGGGCTCGTAGGCGGGCGCGATGATCACCTCGGTGAAGATGCCCGCGACGGTTTCGGCCATCTCGACGGTGACCTCGGTGTTGGCCGCGATCACCCCGCCGAATGCCGACAGCGGGTCACATTCGTGCGCCTTGTGATGGGCATCGGCCACCGAAACCGAGGACACTGCGATGCCACACGGGTTGGCGTGCTTGATGATCGCCACGCAGATGTCCTCGTGGTCGAACGCCGCACGCCACGCCGCATCGGCGTCGGTGTAGTTGTTGTAGGACATCTCTTTACCGTGAAGCTGCTCGGCCTGCGCCAGTCCCGGCCACGCACCGTCGTCGCCGTAGAGCGCGGCCTGCTGGTGCGGATTCTCGCCGTAGCGCAACACCGCGGTGCGCCGGTACGTCGCGCCCAGCCATGGGGGTAGCGACGCCGGCGCCTCCCCGCCTTCGGGAGCCAGTACCGACTCCATCCAGGACGCCACCGCCACGTCATAGTCCGCGGTGTGCCGGAATGCCAACGACGCCAGCTTCTTTCGCTCATCGAGGGTGAATCCGCCGGCCCGCACCGCGGCCAGGACCCCGTCGTAACCGAGCGGATCGACAACCACCGCGACGCTCGGATGATTCTTCGCGGCCGCGCGCACCATCGAGGGACCGCCGATGTCGATCTGTTCCACACACTCGTCGACGCCCGCCCCTGAGTTGACGGTCTCAGTGAACGGGTACAGGTTCACCACCACGAGTTCGAATGCGGCCACACCGAGCTCGGCGAGCGCCGCGACGTGCTCGGACTTGCGCTGATCGGCGAGCAGTCCGGCGTGCACATGGGGATGCAGGGTCTTGACCCGGCCGTCGAGCACCTCGGGGAAACCGGTGACATCCTCGACCGGGGTCACCGGAATCCCGGAATCGGCAATGGTTTTTGCGGTCGAACCGGTGGACACGATGTCCACGCCCGCCGCGTGCAGACCCTCCGCGAGCGCGACGAGACCCGTCTTGTCGTAGACGCTGATCAGTGCACGGCGGATCCGCCGCCGGCCCTCGTTCTCGCTCATCCTATGGTCGCCTTTCGTCCCGTCCACGTCACGCCGCCAAATGCCAACGCCGCCAGTACATCCACCAGCAGGTCTCTCTCGATCACCTTGATCCGTTCGTGCAGAGTCGCCTCGTCGTCGCCGTCGAGCACAGGGACAGCCTGCTGGGCGAGGATCGGCCCGGTATCGGTGCCCGCGTCGACCAGGTGCACCGTGCAGCCGGTGACCCTGACCCCGTAGGCCAGCGCGTCACGGACCGCGTGCGCGCCGGGGAATGCGGGCAGCAGCGCAGGGTGGGTATTGACCACCCGCGCGGGAAATCTCGAAAGAAAGCTGGGCCCAAGGATTTTCATGAATCCGGCTGACACCACCAGGTCAGGCTGGTGCGCAGCCGTCGCCTCGGTCATGGCAGCGTCCCAGGCGGCCCGGTCCGGATGGTCGCCGAGCGGCACCGTGAACGTCGGCACCGACGCGGCGGCGGCGATGTCCAGAGCGGCGCACGTGCGATCGGTTCCGAGCGCCACCACCCGCGCGGGATAGTCGCCGACGGCGGATCGCAGCAGTGACGCGAGCAGCGAACCGGCGCCGGATGCGAGCACCACCACCCGCGCCGGCGCACTCGGGGGCACTCGGACCGCTGGCTGCACGCCTGAGAGCCTAATGGGTGGCTAACCGGCGGTTCCTCCGCGGTGGCCGCCTTCGGAAGAGTCCGCGTCGTCTACGACGAAGTGCTCCTCGGGGTCCAGCTCATCCAGCGGTGGCACGTCATCGAGCACCGGCGGCGGCACGGGCTCGGCGTCGACCACCGGCGCGCGTTCGGACTCGTCGTCGACGACCATCTCGACGGTCACCGGGTCGATGTCGGCCGGGTCGATCTCGGAGGTGCCCGGGTCGGACTCGTCGAACTCGTTCTCGGAGCCGTCCGCCGGTGCATCGACGTCGGCGGCGACCTTCGGACGGCGCACCCGCGGCCGGAATCCCCCCGACATCGCCACCGTCAGCGCGCCGATGCCGGCGAACCATACGAAGACCCCGGGTGCGAACGTCGTCTGATCGACGCCCACGTCGCCGAAGTTCCCCAGCTCTCCCCCGCCGGCCACTGCCAGCAGCGCCATCGCCGCGGCCGCAACGGCCGCCGCGACGACCACCTTCGCCAGCGCGGACAGCACGGGCAGCGGATGTCGGGCGCACTGCTGCCCGACGGCGACTCCGGACACCGCAGCGACGATCAGCAGACCGACCCACGCCGGCCCGAGCGGCGGGGTCGGCACGGCGGCCAGCACCGGCAGCGCCGGGATGTCGCCGCCGAAGACAGTGAACGAGCTGAACGTCGCAAGCCCCACATGAGCGCTGGAGCCGACCGCCACCGCTGCCGCGCCGACCATCACGTTGGGCAGATAGAGCACCGACAGCACGGTCAGGCTGAACTGGCCGAACATGGAGTCGGTGATCGAGTACAGCTCGTGCATGGTCGACCAGTGGACGATCAGCGATCCCGCGACGATCGCGCCGGAAAGCCCCATCAGCGTGATCACGCCCACCGCAGCTGCCCGGAAGGCGTCGGGCACCCAGCGCGGGAGCGGGGACGCGAGCAGAAGCGGCCGGCCCACCCGGGAGCCCACGCCTAGCAGCGCCCCGATCACGTGCACGGTCAACACACTTCCGAATGCGACCAGCGCGTCCGGAGTCTGCAGTTCGGTCAGCACCGATGCGGCGTCGTGGATCACCGCCAGGCAGATCGCGGCGATCAGCATCGGCCCGCCCACCGCGGAGGCCACCACCCAGCGGGTGACGAACCACGAGGTGCTGGTGGTGGCGGCCGCCGTGGTGCGTGCGGTGCCGTAGACCATGAGCAGCACCGGGAACAGCGGCATCACGCCCAGCGCACTGCCGCCGATCGAGATCGGCACCTGGTGCACCCCCAGCCACATGCTGGCGATGGCGCCGAGCGCGCCGGTCATGTCGCTGTTGGCGATCAGCAGCTGCAGCAGCACCACCGCGGCGATGACGACCAGTGCGACCACGGACGGCCCGAACGCCACCCTGAGCAGGTCACGCGCCTGGCGTGTCCCGACTGGTTGGTTCTGCACGGGCTGGGCCGCTCCTCGCACACGCTCAGGCGCGCGACGTTCGCGCACGCGCGGCTCAGACTACGACGAGGACTGATCCGACTGGGAGGAAGAAGGCGCCTGGTGTTGCGTGGGCACCTGCGTCGTCGGGGTGTTGCTCGCCGGCGGCTGGCCGTACGTGGGGAACCCGGTCGGCGGGGTCGGCGGTCCGGACTGTCCGCCCTGTCCGCCCTGGGACACGGCGGGGAACCCACCCGTCGAGGGGCCGGTACCGGGGTAGCCGCTGCCGCCGTACTGCGAGGGGTAGCCCGGACGCTGCTGCGGAGGCCCCTGCTGGTGCGGGGGTCCACCGTGCTGAGGCTGTCCCTGCGGCTGACCGTAGTAGCCGGGGTACTGGCCGTACTGCTGGTGCTGGTCGTACTTGGGCCGTGACACCGGCGCGGTGATGACTCCGGCGTCGAGCAGCAGTGCACCGACGCCGACGATCGCCTGGATCGCGGTGAAGGCGATGAGCAGATACATGCCCCAGTCGATGGTGACGCCGCTCGGAGCGGTCAGCACGATCGAGATGACCAGCAGGAAGCCCAACAGCGACAGCACCCCGACGACCGCAGGGCGCGCCTTCTGCTTCGGCATCAGGCCGACACCGGCGATGAGTGCAGCCAGGATTGCGGCGGTCACCGCGATGTCGATACGGAACGGCGTGATGAAGAACTCGGTGCCCGCGCTGAACTGGGGGCCGAGACCTCCGACAAAAACGAAGAGGCCCAGCACCGCGACGGCCGCGGCGAGGTACATGGGCAGCTTGGTCGGGTCCGTGCCGGCCGAGTCGGACTCAGGGACCTTGCTGAACTGCTGCGTGGGTGCGGAGAACTGGGCGTTCGGCTGCTGCGCGGGCGGGTAACCCGAGCCTCCGGGCGCGCCTTGTGGGTACGACATGACCTCTCCCTGTGCTGTGCGGGCATCGGATGGACGGTGACGACGTGGTCTGACTTCCAGCCACGGACCGCCTGAGCGATTCGATGATCCACGCTAGCGCACCCGTGGGCACCGCCGTCACGCCTCGGCACCTCGGCGCGGCACTCACAGGCACCCCTCAGGGAACCGATGCGGACACGAGCGCCGGTGAGTCGGTCGCCTCCCTGTCCGAATGCTCGATTTCGCGAACGAGCGGCAGCACCCGCGAGCCGAAGTACTCGATCTCCTCCTGGAAATGCAGGAAGCCGCCGAGAATCAGGTCGACTCCGCGCCTGCGGTAGGCCGCGATGCGTTCTGCGATCTGTTCGGGGGTGCCGATCAGCTGAGTCCGGAAACCGTCGTTGTACTGCACCAGATCCTCGAATGACGAGTCGGCCCACATGCCCTTCCTGTCCCCGGTGGAGTTGCCGGCCTGCTGAACAGCGGAACGGAATCCGTCCACGGCGGGCCGGTTGGCCTTCTCGATGATCTCCCGCAACGTGTCCTTGGCTTCCTGCTCTGTGTCCCGGGCGATGATGAAGCCGTTGAGCCCGAACTTCACCTCGCGGCCCGCGGTGCGGGCGTGATCGCGGACATCGACCAACTGCTCGGTGACGCCGTCGAAATCCTTGCCATTGGAGAAGTACCAGTCCGAGTGGAGCCCGCCGTTACGGCGGGCCGCGGTGGAATTGCCGCCCTGGAAGATCTCCGGGTTCGGTCGTTCGGGCGTGTTGAGAGGCTTCGGCTTCAGGGTGAAGTCGTGGATCCGGTAGAAGTCACCGCGGTAGTCGACGTCGTCCTCGGTCCAGATCTTGCGAAGAACCTGGAGGAATTCGGCGCTGCGACGGTAGCGCTCGTCGTGCTCCAGCCACGGCTCGCCCAGGTGGGTGAACTCGTCCTTGAACCACCCCGACACCACGTTGACCGCGAAGCGGCCACCCGACAGGTGGTCGGCGGTGGCGCCGAGCTTTGCCAGCACCGCGGGCTGCCACAGACCCGGGTGGACGGCGGCGATGACCTTGAGTCGTCGGGTGGCGAGCAGCAGCGCCAGGCTGAAGCTCGTCGATTCGTGCTGGTACTCGGCCCCGTAGCTGGCCTCGTAGCGGACCTGCGACAGCGCGTACTCGAAGCCGTTGTTCTCCGCTGTCTGCGCCAACTTGGCGTTGTACTCGTAGTTCCAGTCGGTCCGCTGCTCGATGTCGCTGGTCACCAGGCCGCCGCTGACGTTGGGCACCCAGTAGGCGAACTTGATCTGGTCGGAGATGCGTTCGGTCGTCATGGTGGCCATCGAATCAACGGTGAGAGCTGCCGTCGCGGGTATCACTCGCGCTGACGAAAACCGCCCAACGACAACGGAATCGTCTTCCGGCAGGAACCCGCCTTGCGCCGGCGGATTGGAACACGTTCTAATTCTGGGTATGGACTTTGGTTTGGTGTTGTTCACCTCTGATCGTGGGATCACCCCGGCCGCGGCGGCCACACTGGCCGACGAGCACGGCTTCACCACGTTCTACGTCCCCGAACACACCCACATCCCCATCAAACGCGACGCCGCCCACCCCACCACCGGCGACGAGACCCTGCCCGATGACCGCTACATGCGCACCCTGGACCCCTGGGTCTCCCTGGGCACCGCCGCCGCGGTCACCACCCGCGTGCGACTGTCCACCGCGGTGGCCCTGCCCGTCGAACACGACCCCATCACCCTGGCCAAATCCATCGCCACCCTCGACCACCTCTCCGGCGGACGGGTCTCACTGGGCGTGGGCTACGGCTGGAACACCGACGAACTCGCCGACCACAACGTGCCCCCCGCCCGGCGGCGCACCATGCTGCGCGAATACCTCGAAGCCATGCGCGCCCTGTGGACCCACGAAGAAGCCGAATACCACGGCGAGTTCGTCGACTTCGGCCCCTCCTGGGCCTGGCCCAAACCCATCCAGACCCACATCCCGGTCCTCGTCGGCGCCGCCGGCACCGAAAAGAACTTCAAGTGGATCGCCAAATCCGCCGACGGCTGGATCACCACCCCCCGCGACATCACCATCGACGAACCCGTCAAACTCCTGCAGGACACCTGGGCCGCCGCCGACCGCGACGGCACCCCCACCATCGTCGCGCTCGACTTCAAACCCGACCCCGACAAACTGCTCAGCTGGAAAGACCTCGGCGTCACCGAAGTCCTCTTCGGCCTACCCGACCGCAACCCCGACGACGTCGCCCGCTACGTCGAACGACTCGCAGGAAAACTCGACGGCCTGGGGTGAGCTAGCGCAGGACCGCGCGGTTGCCGTTATCTGTGCTGTTGACAACAACTTTCGCGCCCAAGGGGTCACCGTCGGACATCAACGACACCAACTCGGGGTTCTCGGTGGTCGCCATGAAACGGGATCCGTCGGCGTCCAGGCGGCCGACGATGATGCCTGTCCGCACCGGCCAGTCGTAGCGCACCGAGTAGGTCTCGATGGTTCCTGGGCCGTCCACGGTCTTCGTCACCGGCACCGTCGGAAGGGCGGCGATCTGCCCGGTCAGTTCGGCACTGCGGGAGGTGCGCCATTCGACCGGTTCGGTCGAGTACACACCGACCGAATACTTGCTCATGATCCCGCCGTTGGCACCGACGAAACCGAATCGCCCCGGGTGGTCGCGCATCTGCTCGACGGTCTCGGCGATGCCGTGCAGTGCATAGCTGTTGCCGGGGCCGCCGAAGTACGGGAGACCACCGGTGAGGGTCAGCCCGCGAGGGTCGTTCGCGGCCAACCCGAGTGCCTCACAGATCACGAACACCGGGAAGGGAAAACAACTGTAGAGATCGAAGGTGGCGATGTCGTCGACACCGACCCCTGCGACCCGCAGCGCCTCATGGGCGGCCGCTACCGAAGCCGGACCCGCTCCGAGGTCGGCCCGCGACAGCAGGCCCTGTTCGATCAGGTCCGAATGCCCGTGCAGGTACACCCACTTCTCCTCGGGCACACCGAGTCTGCGCGCAGCCGCCACGGACATCAGCACCGCGGCAGCACCCTGGTTCACGGTGTCGCGGGCGACCAGTAGCCGGGGATAGGGGTCACAGATCATCCGGTTCTCGTCTGTGACCGTCTCGATCTCCTCGACCGAGCGCTCCACCGGGGACGACGAGAACGGGTTCTTGGCAGCAACTCTCGACATCGGCGCGAACAGTTCGGCCATCTGGTGTCGGTATTCGCTGACACTCAGCCCCAGACGGGACCGTCGGGCGTTGTCGAGAAGACCGTACTGCACCGGCGCACCGGTGAGCCCGTGCTGGACGGTGTACTCGTCGATGTAGCTGAATATCTGGTGACCACGATCCTCGAGCTGGCCGGCGACATCTTCGGTGAAGTCGGGCTTGTCGGCTCTGCCGGCGAAATACTTTGCGGTAGAGCCAGGCTCGGAGCCCATGATCATGACGACGTCCGCGTCCCCCGCGACGATCGTGTTGCCGGCCTCGGTGACGAGCTTCTGCGGACTCTGTCCGCCCACTGGTTCCAGGACGACACGGGCCGGATCACCGCCGAGGCGGTTCATCACCGATCGCGGGTAGTTGTTCGACTTGCCCAAGGTCGCCGGCATGGGTCCGGAGATCTCGAACTGCCGCAGGCCGAAGACGGTGTCGACAGCCTCGGCGACCAGCGCCTCGTCGGCGCCGGTGTCCGCCAGCGCCGCCCGAGCCGCCGCCGTGGCGAGGTCCACCGCAGACATCCCGCGGTAGGCAGGGTCGTCGATCCGCTCGGTGAACTGCCCGACACCGACGATGACCGGGGTGCGTGGATCAACCGCCATGCTGTGTGTCCTCTCGACTGTCCGCTCTTCGCCCGAGCGGCTCATCGCAGTTACTTCGAAAGGCTAATAGAACACGTTATCGTTTGGCGAACTCACAGATACACGACATCGACGACGTACAACTGAGTAGATGTACGTCCGAATTGACGTATTCTTGTCCGATGAACTGGCAACCGCGCCCGATGTCCCTTGTCGTCGGTGGTGTCGTCCCCACCGAAGACGTGGTCGGTCGCGTCCGCGAGTCGAACGACGTCCTCGCGGCCCTGGTGCATTCGGGGGCGGTCCTGGTCGGAGACCGGCGGCATGGCAAGACCTCGTTGTCGCGCCTGGTGCAGCGGATGGCCGCCGAGCAGGGCGCCGTCGTCGTGGCCGTCAGCGCCGAACGGGAGAGTTACACCGAGTTCGTGTCGGCGCTGATCTCCGAGTTGGCCCGACTCGACCCGTCCTGGTCGAAGGAACTCGCCAAGATCCGACTCACCCTCACCGCAGGGCCGGTCCGCCTGGAACGCGACGCCCGCGCCGCCGCGACACTGGACGAGTTGCTCGACAATGCGATCCGCCGGGCCCGCGGCCACACGCTGGCGCTGTTCATCGACGAGGTGAGCGTGCTGGCCCGCAACCTGGAGCGTGCGGACCCCGGGTCCGGCGACACCTTCCTGCACCTGCTCCGCCGGGTCCGCCAGGAGAATCCGGGAAAGGTCGCGACGGTGCTGTCCGGATCGATCGGATTCCATCATGTGTCCGACGACGCCCCCGCCACCGTCAACGACATCCCGAAGATCGCCGTGGGCCCCATCCGCTCCGACCACGCGACCTACCTCGCCGAATGCCTACTCCTGGGCAGTGCCACACCGACCACCGACCAGCACGCCGTCGCGGCCGCGATCGCCTCGGCCGCCGAGAACGTGCCGTATTACATCCAGCACCTGGTGGCCGCCGCCAGGAAGTCGTCGTACGACACCCAGGTCGCGGCCTACCCCGAACTCGTCGACCTGCTGGTGCTGGACGCGATCGAGAGTCCCTACGACCCTTGGGATCTGCGGCACTACCGAGATCGGCTCCCCCACTACTACGGTGCGGACGCACCCGCCATCGGCCGCCTGCTCGACATCTACGCACACACGAACCGACCACTGGACGTCGACACCGTACTGATGCGACTCCGCAGCGAAGGCAACCCGATCACCGACAGGGCGCAACTGGTGTCGTTCATCGAACGGCTGACGCTCGACCATTATCTGGTGCGCGCCGGGGATGCCGACCAGTTCTCCTCACCGCTGCTGCAGCGTGCGTGGAAAGCCATGCGCCGGTGACCATCCCCGCACTGTTCACACCGTCGGCGATGTCGTTGACCGAACTCGAGGCGTTGACGGTGGGCCGCTCCGACCTCCTGCAGGCCCTGACACAGCGCATCATCTCCTCGGCACGCGACGGTTCACGACCCCACACCCTGCTGGTCGGGCCGCGCGGGTCGGGAAAGACACACACCCTGCACGTCACTCTCGGTCGGGCGCTGTCCGACACCTCGACGGCGAAACATGTTCTGCCCGTGCTCATTGCCGAGGACTCACTGGCCATCGGCTCGTATGCCGACCTGCTCGTCGAGATAGCCCGCGCCATCAGTTCAGAACTGGGCGAGGAGGCCAGGACGCTGCGACGCGGGAGGGACCCGGTCGGAATCGAGGGCGCCGTGATGCAGGCGGCGGCAGGTAGGACGATCCTGCTGGCCATCGAGAACCTCGACCGGGTGTTCGACGGCATCGGGGAAGCGGGCCAGGGCAGCCTGCGCGCCTGGGTCGAGACAACCACGGCTGTCCTGGTATTCGCCACCGCGCCAACACTGTTCACCGGTGTCTCGTCGCGCGAATACCCCTGGTACGGATCATTCATGATCGAGCGGATCGCCGGGTTGAGTGTCGACGACGCCGTCGTCCTGCTGGACCGGGCGGCGCAGCGGCGCGGGGACACCGACCTCGTCGCGTTCCTGCAGTCGGCCCGAGGCCGCGACCGCGTCGCGGCAATCCGCGACATCGTCGGAGGGACGCCACGGACGTGGCATCTGCTGGCCCAGTGCGCCGACGCCGGCAGCCTCGACGCGCTCACCCCGGCCGTCGAGGCGCTACTGGACCGACTGGCCCCGCACTACCAGCAGCAACTGTGGCAACTCCCCGCGGGCGAGCAGCGCCTTGTCGTCGAACTGGCCCGCGGCCCCGGCGCACGGACCGTCTCCGATCTAGCTGCCGCCGTGGGCGTGTCGAATCAGTCGGCGTCCGCCGCGCTCGGACGCCTTGCCGCCGACCAGTGGGTCACCTCGTCGAAGGCCGACGAGGACCGCCGCACCTCGTGGTACGACCTCACCGACCCGCTGCTGCGCAACTACCTGCACTACCGCGGTAGCTGACCCGCGCGACGAGCGCGCGCATTTGTACGCCTGCGACGGTGTGTCGCCGCACAAACGCGCGCGCTCGCGGTGCAAGACGCAAGGTGCACCTAGCTCAGGTTTTCGAAGATCTCCCGGGCGAGCTTCGCGGTCTCCGACGGCGTCTTGCCGACCTTGACGCCTGCGGCCTCCAGGGCCTCCTGCTTGGCGGCGGCGGTGCCCGACGAACCGGACACGATGGCGCCGGCGTGGCCCATCGTCTTGCCTTCCGGCGCGGTGAAGCCCGCGACGTAGCCGACGACCGGCTTGGAGACGTTGGCCTTGATGTAGTCGGCCGCCCGCTCCTCGGCGTCGCCGCCGATCTCACCGATCATCACGATGACCTTGGTCTCGGGATCCTTCTCGAACGCCTCGATGGCGTCGATGTGGGTGGTGCCGATGACCGGGTCGCCGCCGATGCCGATGGCGGTCGAGAAGCCGAGATCGCGCAATTCGTACATCATCTGGTAGGTCAGGGTGCCCGACTTCGACACCAGCCCGATCGGGCCCTTGCCGGTGATGTTGTTCGGCGTGATGCCGACGAGCGACTCACCGGGGGTGATGATGCCCGGGCAGTTCGGGCCGATGATCCGGGTCTTCTGACCCTTCTCCACGTTGTAGGCCCACGCATAGGCGCTGTCCTGCACCGGGATTCCCTCGGTGATGACGACCAGCAGCGGGATCTCGGCGTCGATGGCCTCGATGATCGCGTCCTTGGAGAAGGCAGGTGGGACGAACGCGATCGACACGTCGGCGCCCGTCTCCTTCATCGCTTCGGCGACGCTCGCGAACACCGGAAGCTCGACGTCCTTGCCGTCCTTGTCCTGGTGCGTGACGGTCGTGCCCGCCTTGCGCGCGTTCACGCCGCCCACGATCTGCGTGCCGGCCTTGAGCATCAGCTTGGTGTGCTTGGTGCCCTCCCCGCCTGTGATGCCCTGGACGATGACCTTGGAGTCCTTGTTCAGAAAAATAGACATGGCAAGTGCCCCTTACTTGTTGGCCAGCTCGGCGGCCTTGTCGGCGCCGGCGTCCATGGTCTCGGCCTGGATCACCAGGGGATGGTTGGCCTCGGCGAGAATCCGCCGGCCCTCCTCGACGTTGTTGCCGTCGAGCCGCACGACGAGTGGCTTGTTGGCCTCGTCGCCGAGGATCTTCAGTGCGCTGACGATGCCGTTGGCCACCGCGTCACAGGCGGTGATGCCGCCGAACACGTTGACGAACACGCTCTTGACCTGATCGTCGCCCAGGATGACGTCCAGGCCCGCGGCCATCACCTCGGCCGAGGCGCCACCGCCGATGTCGAGGAAGTTGGCGGGCTTCACGCCGCCGTGCTTCTCGCCGGCGTACGCGACGACGTCGAGGGTCGACATGACCAGGCCCGCGCCGTTGCCGATGATGCCGACCGCGCCGTCGAGCTTGACGTAGTTGAGGTCGTTCTCCTTCGCCTTGAGCTCCAGCGGGTCGGTGGCGTCCTTGTCCTCGAACTCCTCGTGACCGGGCTGCCGGAAGTCGGCGTTGGCGTCGAGAGTGACCTTGCCGTCCAGCGCCAGGATCTGATCGTCCGGCGTCCGCACCAACGGGTTCACCTCCACCAGCGTGGCGTCCTCGCCGACGAAGACGTCCCAGAGCTTGGCGATGGTCACGGCCGCGGCGTCGAGCACCTCGGCGGGCAGGTGGCCCTGCTCGGCGATCGACCGGGCGAAGGCCTCGTCGACACCCTTGACGGCGTCGACGGACACCCTGGCGAGCCGCTCAGGCTTGGTGGCGGCGACCTCTTCGATCTCCACGCCGCCCTCGACCGAGCACATGGCCAGGTAGGTCCGGTTGGAGCGATCGAGCAGGAAGGAGATGTAGTACTCCTCGGCGATGTCGCTGGCCTCGGCGACCAGCAGCTTCTTCACCACGTGGCCCTTGATGTCCAGACCCAGGATGTTCTGGGCGTGGGTGAACGCGTCATCCGGCGTCGCGGCGTACTTGACGCCGCCGGCCTTCCCGCGGCCGCCGACCTTGACCTGCGCCTTCACCATGACCGGCTTGCCGATCTCCTCGGCGATGGCCTTCGCGTCCTCGGCGGAGTCGGTGACCCGGCCGGGCGTCGTCGGGACGTTGTGTTTGGCGAACAGTTCCTTCGCCTGGTACTCGAAGAGATCCATGGACCCACTGTCTGTCTGTTGTTGTTATCCGCAGTCGCTGCGACTCTCCCGCCCGCCGGAATTCACCTAGGTGTTTGGTCCCGCCGGGCTCGGGGAAACTTTATCGACACGAACGCAGACCCTTGTCACCGCCCACCGCTCATGTGGTGGATCTCACCGCCGGCCCATTCGTGATTCAAGTCACAATCTCCGGCGCAATAAGCGCTCGGGTTGCCACTTTGATTGGAATTTGGTTAACGTCCTCTGGTCTAAGTAACGGTGTGATCACGACGACAAGGACTTTTCAGGTTGCCTCAGCATCGTTCGCCTCGGCCCTATGAGGGATTGTCAGCGAACGCCCGCTCCGTAAGGGTCGCTACCCGATTCACCGTCGCAGCTCCAGAGGCCGCCGAAGTCACCGACATCATCCCCTTCAACGAGTTCGGCGATCTGGCCGAACTCGACTTCCTGCCGCACGCCGCGTTCGACCGCGAAGCGCAGGTCATCCACGCTCCCGAACTCGACGACCTGCACGACACCGACGACCTCGTGCCGTTGCGTCTGGCCGTGCCCTCGGAGTTCCGCACCCAACCGCGTGCCGACCGTCGCGGGACCACCCGGGCGTACCGCGAGAGCCACACCGACGTCAGCGACGGGGCCGCGGCCACCGACGTGATCGACATGCGCGCGGGCAAGGGCAAGGGACAGCACCGCAAGACCGAGGTGCCCGTCCGGGGTCGCCTGATGGTGGCGGCGATGGCCGTCGGAGCCACCGCGGCCGGCGCCTACACCGTGACCAACGGTGCACCGAAGGCTCCCGCGGAGACCGTGCTTGCCGCCGATCAGACCGCGATGGGCGGCGGCGCCGTCATCACCGGGTCGGTGGACGGCATGCAGGTCGTGACTGTCACCCCGGCGGCGAACTCGGCCGTCCACGCCGAGGAGATCACCAAGGCCGCCGCGTTCGCCCAGGAGCGCGCCGAGCGGGAAGCCCGCCTGGTGCGGCCCCAGTTCGCGATGCCCACCCGCGGCGTGTGGACGTCGGGGTTCGGCTACCGCTGGGGTGTTCTGCACGGCGGCATCGACATCGCGAACTCGATCGGCACACCGATCCTGGCTGCCGCCGACGGCGTGGTCATCGAAGTCGGCCCGACCGCCGGATACGGCGCATACGTCAAGCTCAAGCACTCCGACGGCACCGTGACCCTCTACGGCCACATCAACACGTGGCTGGTCAGCGTCGGCGAGCGGGTCATGGCCGGCGATCAGATCGCCACGATGGGCAACCGGGGCAACTCGACCGGGCCGCACCTGCACTTCGAGGTCATGGTCAACGGCTCCGACCGGATCGATCCCGTCGGGTGGCTGTCCAAGCGGGGGCTGACCCCCGGCGGCTACGTTGGCTGAGTGGCCAGCGACGACAATCAGGCTTCAGACACACACTCTTTGCGCGAGCGCTCATCGGAACCAGAAACCCGGATCCTCCGTCGCGCTCCGCTGAGCGCGCCTTCTCAGCCGATCCCTTCTTCCCCGGAACACCCGACGGGCATCATCCGGCGGCACCCGACCGGTGAAATCCCCGCGCCGGTCGTCGACCCCCCGACGAGTGTCGTGCCCGAACTCCCGACATCCCTCATTCCCGCGGCCGATGGGCGCGACGACGTCCCCCGCGCCAAGCCCGTCGTCGTGGGACGGTCCCGAACCCCTTCGGCAGACCCGAAACCGGCCATCGCCACGGCGGTCGTGAGCATCCTGTCCGGGTGGGCGACCGCGGTGATCGCCACGGACCTCATCACCGGGTGGTGGGGAACGGACCTGTTGTTCTGCATAGCGATCGGCTTCCTGTCGGCGGTCTCCGCTGCGGGCACCATCGGCGGGGTGATCGCGTTGTTGCTGCGGCGACGGATCGGCCGACTGCTGATCGTGGTCGGATCGGTGGTCGCGATCCTGATCTTCGCCAGCCTGTTCGTCGCCGGCGCCAAGCTACCGGCGGTGGTTTATGCGATGCCGCTGCTGCCGTTGGCGTCCATCGGGCTGGCGATGCTGCCCGAGACCGCCCTCTGGGGCCGCACGGGCTCCTAGAGCTTGGCCACCGGGGCGTGGTTGTGCATCAGCTTCACCCGACCGGCACTGCCGAAGTCGATCAGCGACATGGCGGATTCGCCGACGCCGGACACCTCTTCGACCCTGCCGAGCCCGTACTTGTCGTGAGTGACCCGGTCGCCGGGTTCCAGCACCAGCAGCGGACGCTTGCCGGCCGACGACCGCGCCGGCGAGGGCCGGGGGGTGCCGAACCGACCCGCACCGCTGACCGGCGCGGAGAACGACGACGACTGCTCCGTGCGGCGCCAGTCGATCAGCTCCTGCGGGATCTCCCGCAGGAAACGTGATTCCGGGTTCAGCATCGGCTGACCCCACGACGAGCGGATCTTGGCGCGACTGAGGTAGAGCCGCTGCCGTGCGCGGGTGATGCCGACGTAGGCCAGCCGACGTTCCTCCGACAGCTCGAGTGGATCGCCCAGCGCCCGCATGTGGGGGAACATGCCGTCCTCCCACCCGGTGACGAAGACGACAGGGAACTCCAGCCCCTTGGCGGTGTGCAGCGTCATCATCGTCACCACGCCCGAGCCGTG
Organism: Mycobacterium sp. DL; assembly: GCF_039729195.1. NCBI lineage: Bacteria > Bacillati > Actinomycetota > Actinomycetes > Mycobacteriales > Mycobacteriaceae > Mycobacterium > Mycobacterium sp. DL. The sequence goes on along the minus strand of NZ_CP155796.1, from coordinate 4,758,538 downwards.
CTCGGGGATGTCGTCGGCGTCGGCGACCAGCGACACCCGCTCGAGGAAAGCCGCCAGCACACCCGTGTCGGGGATGTCCTCGTCCTCGGGCTCGGTTTCCGCCAGCGCTTTGGCATTGGCCAGGTCGATGCTGAATTCGTGTGCGACGCTGACCAATTCGTTGAGGTTGTCGAGCCGGGCGAGGTCCTGCGGATCACTCGACGATTCCAGTTCGACCCGGTAGCCGGTGCGGTCGAGCACGGCCTCCACCAGCTCACCGAGGCCCTCGTCGAGTTTGCCCCGAAGCTCGTCGAGCAGTCCGACGAATCCGGCGATCGCCTTCTCAGCACGGGTGTTGAGCATCGGCACCCTGCCTTCGGCGGCCGCCACCAGGGCGTCGTTGAAGGTGGCGCCGGTGCTCTCGGCGTACACCGCCACACAGGCTTCGGCACGGTCACCGATGCCGCGGCGCGGAGTGTTGAGGATGCGCCGCATGCTGACCGCATCCCCCGGGTTGTCCAGCACACGTAGGTAAGCGACGATGTCGCGGATCTCCCGGCGCTCGTAGAAACGCACTCCCCCAACGACTTTGTACGGTATGCCGGCCCGGATGAAGACCTCTTCGATGGCCCGGGACGAATTGTTGGTGCGGTAGAAGACCGCGACGTCGTTGTAGGAGAAGTCGGTCACCGAGTCGGAGAGCGCGTCGATCTCCTGCGCGACGAACCTGGCCTCGTCGTGCTCGTTGTCGGCGACATAACCGACGATCAGGTCGCCGTCACCGGCGTCGGTCCACAGCCGCTTCTCGCGCCGCCCGGCGTTGCGGGCGATCACCGAGTTGGCGGCGTTCAGGATCGTCTGGGTCGACCGGTAGTTCTGCTCCAGCAGAATCGTTGTGGCGTTGGGGAAGTCGCGTTCAAAATCCTCGATGTTGCGGATCGTCGCGCCGCGGAACGCATAGATCGACTGATCGGCGTCACCCACCACGCACAACTCGGCCAGCGGCACCGTGTCGGTATCGGCGGCCCCCACGCCGACGAGTTCGCGCACCAACATGTACTGCGCGTGGTTGGTGTCCTGGTACTCGTCGACGAGGATGTGCCGGAACCGGCGTCGGTAGTACTGGGCGATCTGCGGAAAGGCCTGCAGCACAGCGACTGTCTCGCCGATCAGGTCGTCGAAGTCCAGAGCGTTGGCGGCACGCAGCCGCCGCTGGTACTCCCCGTACACGTCGGCGGTGATGCGCGCCAGATCGTCTGCGGCCTCCGACGCCTCAGCCGCCGCCTGCTCGGGCCCGATCAGTTCGTTCTTCAGGTTCGAGATGCCGTTGGACAGCACCCGCGGTGAATGCCGTTTGGTGTCCAGACCCATGTCCTTGCCGATCATCAGCAGCAGGCGTCGCGAGTCGTCGGCGTCGTAGATGGAGAAGTTGGAGTTGAGCCCAGGCAGCAGCGAGGCCTGGTTGCGCAGGATCCGCACGCACGTCGAGTGGAACGTCGACACCCACATGCTGCGCGCCCGGGGGCCGATCAGCGCGACGATGCGTTCACGCATCTCCGCGGCGGCCTTGTTGGTGAACGTGATGGCCAGCACCTGGCCCACACCCACGTCACGGGCGGCCAGCAGATAGGCGATGCGGCGGGTCAGAACCGCGGTCTTTCCCGACCCGGCGCCTGCCACGATCAGCAGCGGCGCACCCTCGTGCAGCACGGCCAGGCGCTGCTGCGGGTTGAGCCCTTCCAGGAGCTGCTGCTGATCGGTGTCGCTCGTGACAGGAGAAGCGGTCATATCCGCTCAAACCTACCGCCGCGCGGCGACACTCTTTGCGCTGGCACGGCCGGTAGTGGCACACTCATTGGGTGCTTACTGCGCAGCAGCGATTTTTTTACGGGTACCGGCCTGCGGTGCCCGTGGTGTAGCTGCTTCCCAGAGCCCCGCGGTCCGCTTCCGGATCCGGGGCTCGTTTCTTGTGGGAGGCCCGAAATCGGATGAGGCCAGGCTCTTCAGACAACGAGAGTTCGGAGACCCACGACATGACGACGACGGAAACTTCTCAGGCGCCCGCCGGCCCCGACATCGATGACCTGCGCCAGGAGATCGATCGCCTCGACGCGACGATCCTGGAGGCGGTTCAGCGCCGCACCGAGGTGTCGCAGCTGATCGGCAAGGCACGGATGGCCTCCGGCGGCACCCGTCTGGTGCACAGCCGGGAGATGAAGGTCATCGAGCGCTACAGCGTGCTGGGCGCCGAGGGGAAGAACCTGGCGATGCTGCTGCTGCGCATGGGCCGCGGCCGCCTCGGCCACTGACCGGACCCCGTCGCGGTTCCCGCGAAATAGCACTCCCGGTTGTGATTGTGGGCTGATGTACAGCCCGGAACGCTATTTCGCGGCAACCTGCGACCCGGGCCGCAGCGCCTCGGTGAGCCACGGAGTCAGCCATTCGACGGCCTCGGGTGTCGGGTGCACACCGTCGCTGCGCATCCGGATGCCGTCGACCTTCACCTGGTAGTAGCCGTTGGGGCTCAGCTTCCGGTTCAGGTCGAGCACCGTGGCGTTGTCCCGCTCGGAGACCACGCTGCGCAACAACGTGTTCCAGCGTTCGACGCGCTTCGGTTGGTCCTCCGGGTAGAGGCTGCCGTCCGGCTTCTCCGCCCTGCGGTTGTAGGGCTCGGTGGTCACGACGACCCGCGCTCCGGTCGAGCCCAGGATGTCCAGTGCGCGGTTGAGTTCACTGCGCAGGTAAGCGTCATATCCGGACTCACCGATATGCGTCCAGCGGCCTTCGTTCATCCGGTCGACGACCTCCCAGCGCCCGACGATCAGCAGCACCACGTCCGGGCGCTCGTGGGTGATCCGCTGGGCCCATCGACCGGGCCAGGCGTCGCACTCGGGCTTCTGGTCGAGTTGCTGACCGACGTACTCGTAGGGTCCGCCGCGTGCGATGCCGCACCCGATCGTGGTGTAGTCGGCGAAATTCAGCCCCGGCGTCTGCGGCAGGTAACGCATCAGGGTCCACGCGATGGAGTCGCCGAACACCGCGACCGTGGTTTCTCCGGGCACCCGCGGCCGTGCCGGTACCGACACTCCCACGGGGATCTCGGGCGCGATCAGCGCGGCGGTGTCGACCTCGGGCCCGGGCGCCGGCTTGCCGGTCGGCACACCCACCGGCATGACGGTCATCGTCAGCACCGCCGCGGTCGCAGCCGTTGCAGCGGCCAGCGGCAGCATCGGCACGGACACGGGTCGCCATCGAAGGATGGGCTGTTCGATGGCCCACCACACCACGGTGGCCACCGCGATGGTCGCCGCGCACCGCAGCGCGAACAGTTCCCATCCCGTCGTGCCGGTGCGCTCGCCGTTGATCACCAGGAAGATCGGCCAGTGCCACAGGTAGACCCCGTAGGAGATGGCGCCGAGGCCCACCAGCGGTGGCAGCGCCAGCAGGCGGGCGACGGGCCCGTCCTGTTCGAGCGCCACCGACGCGACGACGAGGACCGCCGCGACGGCGACGACGATCAGCAGGCCGTGCCGGAACTCCGCGGCGCTGCCCGTGGCGAGGTGGGCTGCCAGTCCCAGCACTGCCAGACCGACGACCGGTACGACGCGCGCCAGCCATCGGGCCCACCGCGAGCGCAGGATCACCATGCCGGCGGCCAGTCCGCGCCAGTCGCGCACCAGCAGGGCCGCCGCGGCCGCTCCCACGAGCAGCGCCTGCATCCGGGTGTCGGTGCCGAAGTAGACGCGGTTGAGGTTCTCCTCGGAGGTCACGAGCATGGTCGCACCCGCGGACGCGATCACCCCCGCCGACGCGATGACAAAGACCGCGATGCGAATCGCGCGCACGGTCAGTGGCACACCGCGGCGATAGGCCACCGCGGCCAGACCCGCGACGACGGCGGCCAGCAGCAATGGCCAGAGCAGGTAGTACTGCTCCTCGACGCCCAGCGACCACGTGTGCTGCAGCGGGGACGGCGGCGCGCCCGCAGCGAAGTAGTCGGTCCGCTCGGCGACGAACATCCAGTTGGACATCCAGAAGAAGGTCGCGACGGCGTGGTCGCGAAGGTTGGTGGTGGATTCCTCGGCGAACAGGTCGCGCGCCGCCACGACCGCGAGCACCATCACGATCAGCGCGGGCAACAGTCTGCGGGCGCGGCGAATCCAGAAGTCCTTCAAGCCGATCTGGCCGCTGCGGCCGATCTCGTCGATGAGCAGCGACGTGATGAGGAAACCGCTGAGGACGAAGAAGACGTCGACGCCGAGGAACCCGCCCGACAGCCCGGGAACACCGCCATGATCGGCCAGCACCAGCGCGACGGCGACCGCCCTGACACCGTCGAGTGCGGCGATTCCCCGGCCCGCGCTCACATATCGGCGTGGGCCCAGACGGATCGGCGCCGCACTCACGGCAGTCACGGTCCCGGGCCCTCCTGATCATTCGCAGCCACGTGCGAATCAGGAATTTTATGGGCTCCGCGACGCCGGATCGGGAAGGCGCGCGGCCGTGCTGTGCGCTAGTTGGTCAGCGCGATGTATTTGGTGTCGAGGTACTCCTCGATGCCTTCGGATCCGCCCTCACGGCCGAAGCCGGATTCCTTGATCCCGCCGAATGGTGCGGCGGCATCGGAGATCACGCCGCGGTTGACGCCGACCATGCCGGACTCGATTCCTTCGGCCACCTTCAGCGCGCGGTCCAGGGACTGCGTGTAGATGTAGGCGGCCAACCCGTACTCGGTGTTGTTGGCGGCCGCGATGCCCTCCTCCACAGTGTCGAAGCCGGTGATGGGGGCGACGGGTCCGAACACCTCCTCCTTGAGGATCCGGGCGTCGGCGGGCACGTCGGCCAGCACCGTGGCCGGGTAGAAGTTGCCGGGCCCGCCGGGAGCGACGCCGCCGATCGCCACGGAGGCACCACGCGACACCGCGTCGGAGACGAGATCGGCGACGGTGTTGACCTGCTTGGAGTTGATCAGCGGGCCCAGCGTCGACGCCGGGTCCAGGCCCTTGCCGAGGGTGAACTCGCTCATCCGCTTGACCATCTTCTCGGTGAACTCGTCCCGCACCGAGTTGGCGACGTGGAACCGGTTGGCCGCGGTGCACGCCTCGCCGCCGTTGCGCATCTTGGCCAGGATCGCGCCGTCGACGGCAGCGTCGATGTCTGCGTCGTCGAACACGATGAACGGTGCGTTGCCGCCGAGCTCCATCGACGTGCGCAACAGCTTGTCCGCCGACTGCTTCACCAGGGCCTTGCCCACCCCGGTGGACCCGGTGAACGTCAGCTTGCGCAGCCGGCCGTCGTTGATCAGCGCCTCGGTCACCGGCCCCGGGCTGCTGGTCGGCAGCACCGACAGCACCCCCTTGGGCAGGCCGGCCTCGTCCATCAACTTGGCCAGCAGCAGCATCGTCAGCGGCGTCTCCTGGGCGGGCTTGACGATCATCGTGCACCCTGCGGCGAAGGCCGGCCCCATCTTGCGGGTGCCCATCGCCAGCGGGAAGTTCCACGGCGTGATCGCGTAGCAGGGCCCGACGGCCTGCTTGGTGACGATGATGCGTCCGTTACCCGCGGGGCTGGGCGTGTAGCGGCCACCGATGCGGACCGCTTCTTCGGCGAACCAGCGGAAGAACTCGGCGCCGTAGGTCACCTCACCCTTGCTCTCGGCGACCACCTTGCCCATCTCCAGGGTCATCAGCGCGGCGATCTCATCGGCCCGCTCGGTGATGGCCTCGAAGACCGCGCGCAGAATCTCGCCCCGCTTACGCGGCGCGGTCCCGGCCCAATCCGCCTGAACCGCGCAGGCCGCGTCGAGCGCGGCGCGCGCATCGTCGGGCGTCGCGTCGGCGACCGTGGTCAGCACCTGGTCGTCGCTGGGGTCCAGCACATTGAAAGTCGACTTGCCCTCGCGTTCTTCACCACCGATCCAGAGTCCGGTGGGTACCGAGTTCAGAAGCGCGGAAGTATCCATACCCCCATCATTTACTCCCTCGGCCGCCTGGCCGCACTAGGGTTCTTCACATGGGTGCCGAGACCTCTGCCAACACCTCCACGATCCCCGACATCACCGCAACGCCCGCCTGGCGGGCGCTGTCCGAGCATCACGGCGAGATCGGCGGCCAGCAGCTTCGTGAGCTGTTCGCCCAGGATCCCACCCGAGGCACCGAACTGGCGCTGACGGTGGGCGACCTCTACATCGACTACAGCAAGCACCGTGTCACCCGGCAGACCCTGACGCTGCTGCTCGATCTTGCGCGGGCGGCCAAGCTCACCGAGCGTCGCGACGCGATGTTCTCCGGCGTCCACATCAACACCTCAGAGGACCGGGCAGTACTGCACACCGCGCTGCGTCTGCCCCGCGGAGTCGACATGACGGTGGACGGCCAGGACATCGCCGCCGACGTGCACGACGTGCTCGACCGGATGGGCGAGTTCACCGACCGGTTGCGCAGCGGCGAGTGGCGCGGCGCGACCGGCGAGCGCATCACCACGGTGGTCAACATCGGCATCGGCGGGTCTGATCTGGGGCCGGTGATGGTGTACGACGCGCTGCGCCACTATGCCGACGCGGGCATCTCGGCACGGTTCGTCTCCAACGTCGACCCGGCCGACCTCGTCGCCAAACTCGACGGATTGGACCCTGCCGCAACACTTTTTGTCATCGCCTCGAAGACGTTCACCACCCTGGAGACTCTGACCAACGCAACGGCGGCGCGCCGTTGGCTGACCGACACGCTCGGCGACGAGGCGGTGTCGAAGCATTTTGTCGCCGTGTCGACCAACAGCAAGCTGGTCGGTGAGTTCGGTATCAACACCGACAACATGTTCGGCTTCTGGGACTGGGTCGGCGGGCGCTACTCGGTGGATTCGGCGATCGGCCTGTCGGTGATGGCGGCGATCGGCCGGGAGCGGTTCGCGGAGTTCCTCGCCGGGTTCCACCTCGTCGACGAGCACTTCCGGACAGCCCCACTGGAGGCCAACGCCCCGGTCCTGCTCGGCATGATCGGGCTCTGGTACAACAACTTTTTCGGCGCGGGAACCCGTGCGGTGCTGCCGTATTCGAACGACCTGTCCCGGTTCGCGGCGTACCTGCAGCAGCTGACGATGGAGTCCAACGGCAAGTCGGTGCGCTCCGATGGCAGCCCCGTCACCTCCGACACCGGCGAGATCTTCTGGGGCGAACCGGGCACCAACGGCCAGCACGCTTTTTACCAGCTGCTGCATCAGGGCACCCGCATGGTGCCCGCCGACTTCATCGGTTTCAGCGAGCCCACCGACGATCTGCCCACCGCCGACGGCACCGGCAGCATGCACGACCTGCTGATGAGCAACTTCTTCGCCCAGACCCAGGTGCTGGCGTTCGGTAAGACCGCCGAGGAGATTGCCGCAGAAGGCACCGCCGCTGACGTCGTGCCGCACAAGGTGATGCCCGGGAGCCGGCCGACCACCTCGATCCTGGGGACCAAGCTGACCCCGTCGGCGGTCGGTCAGTTGATCGCGCTCTACGAACACCAGGTTTTCGTCGAAGGCGTGATCTGGGGTATCGACTCGTTCGACCAGTGGGGAGTGGAGCTGGGCAAGACCCAGGCCAAGGCCCTGCTGCCGGTGATCACCGCCGACGAGGCGCCTGCCGAGCAGTCGGATTCCTCCACCGACACCCTGGTGCGTCGCTACCGATCCGAGCGCGGCCGCACCGCCTGATCTCAGGCCTCGGGGTCGGGGCGGGTCCAGCCGAGGATCATCGCCGGGGTGCAGCCACCGACCAGCAGCACGGTCAACGCCATCAGCCCGCCGGCGTAGGCCATGTCCGTGTCGGCACCCCGGGTGATCACCGAGCCGAAGATCAGATACGCGATCGGGATCATCATCAGGTTCTGTGTCACGGTCAGCCCGATCGACCTGGCGCTGTTGCGCTGCGCCAACTCGAATTCGTCCAGCGTGGCCAGCGGTGCGTCACCCTGGCGGCCCGACACGATCTGAAGGACCAGCCACAGCGGGAAGAAGACCAGGCACGCCGGTAGCCACAGCAGCGGTGCCCACTGGATGCCGAATGCGCACATCAGGCTCACCACGAACATGAAGGCGAACGTCAGCGCCAGCCCGGTGACCAGCGCCCGGCGGCGACGCTGGGTTCGCCACGTTGGCAGCGAATTGGCATACGTGCGTTCATTTTTGAGGAAGCGTCGGGTCCGGTAGTTCTGGTACCGATCGATCAGGGTCGCGTCAGGCATGTGCAGTACCTCCTTGCGGTCGTCCGTCTTTCCGGTAGAACTCGGTCGACAACGGGGTGAAGGGCTCTCGGGAGAACACCGCCTCGACGGGCAGGTCGAAGACTTCACAGATGCGGAACGCCAGATCGAGGCTGGGATAGTGGTCCCCTCGCTCCAGTGCACCGACGGTCTGCGGGTTGACGTCGATCAACTCCGCGAGCTGCGCCCGTGTCAGTCGCCGCTCGGCGCGCAGCACGCCGATGCGGTTGTGGATGGGGAACGTGTCCCCACGTCGTACCGGACTCACCTAACCGATTGTTAGGAAAACCCAACGAACTGTCAAGGTGTTCGGTTGACGACGCAGCAGCCCCGCGGACTGTGACGGGTGCCGCGAGGTTGACTGCCGGTCAGGCGAAGCGATTGGTGAAGCGAGGCGGCAGCACCTTCATCAGCTCGACCAGGGGCCACCAGGGCCACCCCGGCACAACCGCGCGCCCCTTCTCCTTCTCGATCGCATCGACCATCGCCTTGACGCCGGTCTTGTTGTCGACCATCAACATCGTCGTGTTGGATTTGGCCGTCATCTCCGACTCGATGTAGCCGGGCTCGAGCACCGTGATCTTGATCGGGCCGGAGGGGTACTCGGCCCGCAGCGACTGCCCCAGAGACGTGACGCCGGCCTTGCTCGCCGAATAGGCAGCCTTGTGGCCGGGCACGCCGACGTTGCCGAGCACCGACGACACCAGGACCAGATGGCCCTTGTTCGCGGCCTTGAACATCTCCATCGCGGTCTCGATCTGGACAAGGGCCGCAACAAGATTGGTCTCGATGGTGGCCTTGTTCGCCCACGGCTTGCCGCCGCCGAGCGGGTACCCCTTGCCGATGCCTGCGTTGACGATGACGCAGTCGATGCCGCCGAGTTCGTCGGACAGCTCACCGAACACCTTCGGCACCTGCTCGTGGTCGTTGACGTCGAGCGCGGCGACGGCGACGGCGACGTTCGGGTGGCGCGTGGTGAGCTCGGTCCTCAACTCGTCGAGGTTGTCTAGTCGACGCGCGCACAGCGCGAGGTCACGGCCCTTGGCGGCGAACTCGCGGGCCATACCGGCGCCGAGGCCCGAGCTCGCACCGGTGATCAGGATCTTCTGCCGAGTCATTGCGGCAGGATAACCGAGTTAGACAAGTGGCAACCAATCGCCGGGCCTCGAGCGACTGAGTCGGCGTCAACTCGGATCAGCTTGTTCAGCGCCCAACGCGTGCCGTGCGACCGTGGCCTCCATGGTTTCATGTAATGCAGGGATGGATTTGAGCAGGCGGGCGAGATCATCGCGTTCGATTCGCAACACCTCGGCCGCCCCGACCGTTGTCACGGTCGCCGAACGTAGCTTTCCCCGGCGAAGCGCCGATTCGCCGATCACCTCACCCGGACCGACCACAGCAAGGCGATCTCGGCCGGCATACACACCTGCCTCGCCACTGAGCAAGATGTAGCAGGCGTCCGAGGGCGTCTGCTCGTAGATCAGCGGCCTCGGCACGGACGTCGAGAAGTGATGTGCTGCTTTGACGAGAAGTTTCAACTCGTCATCCGAGAAATTGTTGAAGGCGGCGAATTCCCGCAGTCGTCGTGCGGCTTCTTCGTGTTCCTTGGCATGCACGCTCATAGTGGGCTCCTGTTTCACACTGAGGTGGGTATCGGGAGCCTAGCGAGAGATCGTCCTCGGCGATTCCGAACGGTGCGAGAGGTCGCAGAACTACTTCAGCAGCCGCGACATCCGCCGGTCGGCGAGCACCTTGCCGCCGGTCTGACACGTCGCGCAGTATTGAAACGACTTGTCGGCGAAGGACACTTCGCGCACGGTGTCGCCGCAGACGGGACACGGCAGCCCGGTGCGGGCATGCACCCGCAGGCCGGAACGCTTCTCCCCCTTCAGCGTTGCCGCCTGTTGCCCCACCGACCTCGTCACGGCGTCGGTGAGCAGGGAGATCATCGCGTCGTGCAGCGCGCTCAGTTGCGCTTCGGTCAGCTTGTTCGCCGTCGCGAACGGGGACAGCTTCGCGACGTGCAGAATCTCGTCGCTGTAGGCGTTCCCGATGCCCGCGATCACCTTCTGATCGGTGATCACGGTCTTCACACGTCCTGACTGCCCGCGCAGCGCTTCGTCGAGTCCCTCGCGGCTCAGCGTCAGCGCGTCGGGTCCGAGAGCGGCGATCTGCGGAACCGCCATCGGGTCGGTCACCAGCCACACCGCCAGCCGCTTCTGGGTTCCGGCCTCGGTCAGGTCGAAACCCACCGTGTGGTCCGGAGTGCTCGGATCCCTCAAGTGCACCCGCAGCGCGATGGGCCCCTTCCCCGGCTTGAGCGGCGCCGCGGCGAGCTTGTCCGACCAGCGCAACCAGCCCGCCCGCGAGAGGTGGGCGATCAGGTACAGATCGCCCGCCTGAATCCCGAGGTACTTGCCCCACCGATGCGCGTCGACCACCTGCTGCCCGGTCAGCGCAGACACCGGCGGGTCGAACGTCTTGAGCACCGACAGCGCCGACACATCGACGCGGCCGACGCTCAACCCGACGGCGTGCCGGCGCAGATGATCGGCGAGCGCTTCGACCTCCGGCAGTTCGGGCATGACACTCAGTCTGCCTTCACTATCAGCGAGAGCAGCCAACTCACGATCGACAACACGATGCCCGCCCAGACCGCCGTCCACCAGAAGTCGTCGATGAACAGCCCCCAGCCGGTGGTGTGCTCGGTGATCCACGAGGTGATCCACAGCATGAAGGCGTTGATGACGATGTGGATCAGGCCCAGGGTGAGGACGTACAGCGGTATGGAGATCAGCTGGACCACCGGTTTGATGATCGCGTTGACCACCCCGAAGATCACCGCGACGACGAAGATGATGCCGACCCTGGCCAGGGTGGTGTCGCCGCCGACGAACTCGATGCCAGGCACGAGCAACGTCACCAACCACAGTGCGAGCCCGGTCAGTCCAGCGCGAATGAGGAACTGCGCCATGCGTCAGATCCTCCCACAACTGCCCTCGCAGCCGCCCGATCTGCCACCGCGCGCCTCGTCAGGCGGCCGACAGCACCGTCATCCCGTCCAGCCCGCCGCCGCCGATCGGCCCGACGACGGTCGCCACTCCGGTGCCGACGTCGATGCGGTAGAGCGTGGACCCGAAGGCGCCGTAGGCATTGCCGACGGCGTCGATGTCGAAAGCCGACGGGGCGTCGGCAGGAACGCCGAGCGGACCGATGGTGTTCAAGATGCCCGCATTCGGCGGGTTCTGCAGCACCACAACGCCTGCGGCGGTGTCGACGACGAACAGTTTGGTTGTCGTGGTGCCGGCGACGTTGTCGCTGTAGGCGGCCGCAGTGGCCCGCGGCAACTTCCCGGCGTTGACGTCCGGAGCGGTCACCGGGGTGGGCGGGGACATGGCGTCGGCAGGATCACCGGGGGCGGCGTACTTCAACGCGCCGTCGTAGAACGTGGTGCCCGCCTTCGCGCCGGGAGCCGCTGTCGCGGTCGACGGGCGGTCGGCCACGACGATGCGGAGGTCCTGGCCGGTGTCGGACACGACCCGCAGCAGGTCGGCGGCCGGATTGAAATCGACACCGAAGGCGGCGCCGACCGGTATCACCGCGCTGCCGTCGGTGTTGAGCGTCAGCCGCGGTCCCGGCGCGGCCATCGCCGTGGTGCCCCCGTTGCCCACGGTGACGGTGTACAGCGTCCCGGACGCGCCGACTCCCCACACTGTGTTGTCCACGGGCCGCAGGTCGATGCCGAGCAGTCGGTCGCCGGGTTGCAGCCCGACCACGGGCGCGGCGACCGCGGCACCGGGGTTCGAGGGTGAGAACGTCACCAGCGTCGCGCCGTCGCGCACCCCGTAGACGACGCCGTCGGGGTAGGCGCCAGCAGGAGGCGCCACCAGCAAGGCGGCGCCGACGAGGGCACCTGCCAGCAGCGGTGCGGTCAGTCGGACGGTCTTCGGCATGGTTTCCCTCAGCTTGGCGATTTTCCGGGTCTGAACCACCGACCCTAGCAAAATGCGAACATTCCGCTGTCCCGTGCGGCCGAGAAGACCTCCTGTTCACAGACAAGTCACAATTGGCTCATCAACGGCATCAGTCGCCGGGTGACGAACCCTCCGACGCCAGTCGAATGCGAGGTCAGCGCCGAGTGTCAGCAAATCGTGACCCAAAGTATCCGGTACCCGGGGTATTGACAGCTTCCGACCAACGCCGTTAGGTTGCCTAGCATTCGCGCCACTTCGTCTATCGGAGGGATGTCAACGGTGACAGCTTCGATCAGGGCCGCAGGCCCGACCACCCGCGAGCAGTTCGCCGAACGCCTCCTCAAGGGCTCGGTGAAGAAGTCCTACGCCCCGGTCGTGGACATCGACTGGAATGCGCCCCTGGACCCCGACAAGTTTTTCCTGCCGCCCAAGACCGTGTCGCTGTACGGCACCCCGTTGTGGGACAGCATGACCCGCGAGCAGCAGATCGAACTGTCCCGGCAGGAATTGGTCAACACCCTGTCGGCGGGAATCTGGTTCGAGAACATCCTCAACCAGGCGCTGCTGCGCAAGATCATGCACCAGGATCCGACCGCCCGCGCCACGCACTACGAGCTGACCGAACTCGGTGACGAGACCCGGCACATGGTGATGTTCGGCAAGGCGATCGACCGGGTGGGCGCCAAGCCGGTGCGGCCCAGGCGGTATCAGCGGATCATCATCAACGCGCTGCCGTTCGCCTTCCAGGGCTCGATGCTCTGGGTGGCCGCGCTGATCGGCGAGGAGATCTTCGACTCCCTGCAGCGTCAGATGATGGACGATCCCGAGCTCCAGCCGGTGGTGTCGCGGCTGATGCGGATCCACGTCGCCGAGGAGGCGCGCCACATCCAGTTCGCCCGCGACGGCCTGCGCAAGCGTGCACCCCATCTGCGTCGCGTCCCGAAGTTGTTCATCGCCAACATCAATGGCGTGGGTGGTGTGTTCTTCCAGCGACTGTTCAGCAATCCCGTGCAGTACCGGCGCGCCGGGCTGGACCCGCGGGAGGCCCGGCGTGCAGCACGCACCAGCGCGCACCGCCACGAAGTTCAGGTGCTCGGGTTCGCCCCACTGGCGGCGTTCCTCGACGAGGTCGGGTTGATGGGACCGATCGCCCGCAGGATGTGGAAGCGCAGCCGCTTCCTGTGACCGACGTCGACACTGTGGCGTACGTGGGTCGACGCGAGACCGAACAGGCCGCCTTCGACGAGGCGACCCACACCTGGACCGTCGACGGGCGCCGCGCGCGGGTGCTCATCGCGACCGACGGGACGCTTCCCGCGGCCTTCGCGTGCCGTGCGGACGGCCTCGAGCCCTACCTCGGGGTGGCGGTGCACGGTGTGCCGAACTACTTTCTGATCACCGGTCCGGACAATGCGGCGCAGAAGGGCTATATCGCCAAATGTATTGCGCACCTTGGCCGCACCGGCAGTACCCGGATCGAGGTGCGCGCCAGCACCCAGCGGTTCTATGACGAACACTCACGGGGTCCCGTGCATCGCCGCGGACTCTACTGGCGCCGGGTGGGTCGACGGATCCCGTCGGCGTTCGAGGTCCGCGGGCATGGGGACGACGCCGACGACGACGCCGTCTACGACGGGCCCGCCTCGGTTGTCATCGGCGACCGCACCCACCAGACCCAGGCACGGCTGACCGGGTGGGTCGACCCGATCGACGGCCGGTACCACTGGCAGGGAACGATATTCGATGCGGGATTCAAGGTGCGGTTGCCGCAGGAGGTGACCGTGGCGGTGGACGGCCACGCCGCCGAGGCCCGGCTGACCGAGCGCACCCCGTGGTCGACGTACCTGGTGGTCGGCGTGGGCGCGCCGCCGTTCGCACTGGCGGACATCGAGGTCGACGTTCCGCTGCTCTGACCTCTCCGGCACCGGCATACTAGAACGTGTTCTAGTATGCGGTCACTGACGAGCAGGAGACGATGTGCGATTCACGTTCGCGGAAGCGATGACCGATCCGACGTTCTACATTCCGCTGGCGAAGGCGGCCGAGGAGGCCGGCTACCACGCCATGACGATCCCGGACAGCGTCGCCTACCCGTTCGAATCGGATTCGAAGTACCCCTACACCCCCGACGGCAATCGCGAGTTCCTCGACGGAAAGGCGTTCATCGAGTCGTTCGTGCTCACCGCCGCACTGTGCGCCGTCACCACGACGTTGCACTTCAACCACTTCGTGCTCAAGTTGCCCATCCGCCCGCCGGCCCTGGTCGCCAAACAGGCGGGCTCGCTGGCGGCGATGTTCGACAACCGGCTGGGACTCGGTGTCGGCACCAGCCCGTGGCCGGAGGACTACGAGCTGATGAACGTCCCCTACGCCAAACGCGGCAAGCGGATGGACGAGTGCATCGACATCATCAAGGGGCTCACGTCGGGTGACTACTTCGAGTATCACGGCGAGTTCTACGACATCCCGAAGACCAAGATGACACCCGCGCCGTCCAAACCGGTGCCGATCCTCATCGGCGGGCACGCCGACGCCGCGCTGCGACGGGCCGCCCGCAACGACGGCTGGATGCACGGTGGTGGTGATCCCGAGGAACTCGACGCACTTCTGGCGAAGCTCAACCGATTTCGTGAGGAGGCAAGGACGAAAGCTCCTGCTCGAGATTTCCAGATCCACGTCATCTCGATCGACGCCTACACACCCGACGGCATCAAGCGGCTCGAGGACAAGGGCGTCACCGACGTCATCGTCGGCTTCCGGATCCCGTACATCTCGGGCCAGGACACCGAGCCTCTCGATACCAAGATCCGCAATCTGGAGATGTTCGCCGAGAACGTCATCGCCAAGGTGTGACGGCCCGTGTCGCACACGGGCCACCGCGGCACCGATCGCCTCGGGTGACGGTGTCGCCGGATTCGCCAGTACCGGTGGACGGCCTTGCCCGGACCGTGTGGAATCAGGTGATGACCGATACGCACGTCCTCGATGCGGGGTGCGTGGGTGTGGGCGCGGATATCACGAACCGGCAAGTCGCGGCCGCCGAGGTCGGTAGCGTGGTCTGGATCGAGCACATGATCGACCGACGTGGCCCCCGGACGGTGTCGCCACGATGATGGGTTCGGAGTTGGACGCCGCCGGGGTGCGGGATCGGGCGCTGCGCGAGGCCTACCGGAGTTGCCGCGCCATCAACGCCCAGCACGGCAAGACGTTCTTTCTGGCCACCAGACTTCTTTCGCCTGCTCAACGACCCGCGGTGCATGCGCTCTACGGCTTCGCGCGAAGCGCCGACGACATCCTCGACGGGTTCGATTCACGCTCCGCGGTTCAGCGCGCCGACGAACTCCACGACATGGCGAGCGCGCTGTCCGACCGCCTCGTGGACGGCAAGCCGAGTGACGGCAACCCGATTCTGGACGCTGTCGTGGACACCGCCCAGACCTACGACCTGGACTGGCAGCTGTTCGATGATTTCCTCGGCGCCATGCGAATGGACCTCACGGTCACCGACTATCCCGATCGCGCCGCGCTGGATCGGTACATGCACGGCTCCGCCGAGGTGATCGGGCTGCAGCTACTTCCGGTGCTGGGCACCGTCGGCCCGCGGGAGGAGGCGGCACCGTATGCGGCCGCGCTCGGCAAGGCGTTCCAGCTCACCAACTTCCTTCGTGACATCGACGAAGACCTGACACGCGGTCGGGTGTACCTGCCCGCCGACGAGTTGGCGGCCCACGGCGTCGATCGTGAGGTGTTGACCCGGTGCCAGCAGCGTCGCGTCACCGAGCCTCGGGTCCGCGCGGCGCTGATCGAGCAGCTCGCCCTGACCCGGAAGATCTACAGGGACGCCGAGCGAGGCGTCGCGTTACTGCATCCGCGGTCGCGGCCGTGTGTCAACGTCGCACTGACGTTGTACTCGGAGATACTGGACTGCATCGAGGAGACGGACTTCGCGGTGTTCGTCCGTCGGGCGACCGTCTCGACGACGCGCCGCCTGCAGGTCGCCACTGCGGGACTCACCAGAGCATGGCGGGTCCGTGCCCGCCGACAGGAGGTATGAGCTGTATGAGCACACGACGCTATGACGTTCCCGAGGCGTTCGACGCCGGAGCCGATTCCTACGACGGTCTCGTCGGCGCCAATCCCGGTTATCACCAACACTTGCGACTGTCGGCACAACGAATGCAGTTGCCCGACGGCGGCCGCGGACTCCGACTGCTGGACATCGGCTGCGGCACAGGCGCATCCACCGCGGCACTACTGAGCGCGGCGCCGTACGCCGAGATCGTGGCCGTCGACGGCTCCGCCGGCATGCTGGCCTGCGCCCGGGCCAAGGACTGGCCGGCGTCGGTCACCTTCGTCCACAGCCGCGCCGAAGACCTCGCGGACGCGGGCGTGACCGGACCGTTCGACGGTGTCCTCGCCGCCTATCTGGTCCGCAATCTCAGCGATCCGGACACCGTGCTGAAATCGCTGCGCTCGTTGATGTCTCCGGGGGCGGTGTTCGCCGCCCACGAGTATTCGGTGCGCGATTCCCGGGTGGCCACCGCCATATGGAACGCGGTGAGTTGGGCGATCATCATCCCCGCAGGGCGGCTGCGCACCGGCGACGCCGAGCTCTACCGCTATCTGCGCCGCAGCGTCAACGACTTCGACGGTGTGACACGGTTCCGGAACCGCCTGCAGCACAGCGGGTTCACCGAGGTCCGCAGTATGACCGTCCCCGGCTGGCAGCGAAACATCGTGCACACCTTCCTCGCCAGGGCACCGCAGTGAGTGTCTTCGACCGGCTGGCCGCGACGGCCGCCAAGGCGTGGCCGTTCGAGATCCTGCCACGCATCCCGTGGGCCCGGCAGACCCCGACCCACGGGCAAGCGTCACCCGCCGTGATCGGCGCGGCCCTTGCGCGTTCCCAGAAGCGGCCGAGCGGCAACTGGTTCACGATCGCCGCCAGTTCGGCGATCACGGCCGCGCCGTACCGCGCCGAAGTGGCAGGGGCCCAGCTGGTCTGCTGGCGCGGCGCCGACGGTCAGGTGCGGATCGGACCGGCACGATGCCCCCATCTGGGCGCCGATCTGTGCACCGGCACCGTCGATCGTGATGCGCTGATCTGTCCGTGGCACGGCCTTCGGTTGACGGGCGACTCGGCGCGATCCGGATGGGCGCCGCTGCCCGCTCACGACGACGGGGTCCTGGTCTGGGTCCGCCTCGACCGTATCGGTGGCGAAACGCCCACTCCCGAGCCGATCGTCCCGGTCCGACCAGTCGGGCCTCAGATCGCGGCGGTCACCCAGCTCAGCGGGGTCTGCGAAGCCACCGACATCATCGCCAACCGGATGGACCCCTGGCACGGCTCGTGGTTTCACCCGTACTCGTTCACAAAGCTCGAGGTGCTCAGCGCCCCACCGGCGCACGACGACGTGCCTGAGGAGTTGGACCGGTTCCTGGTGGCCGTCACATTCCGCATCGGCCGGCTCGGCATCCCGGTGATCGCCGAGTTCACCAGCCCTGAGAAGCGCACCCTCGTCATGCGCATCCTCGAGGGTGAAGGCACCGGCAGTGTGGTCGAAACCCATGCCACGCCCAATGGATACGGCCGGGACGGGCTTCCTCGCAGCACGGTGATCGAGGCGGTCATCGCATACTCCGAGCGTCCCGGTTTCGCCCGTGCCCTTCCGGCCGCGCCGTTGATCGCACCACTCATGCGCCGCGCCGCAGATCGGTTGTGGCGGGACGACTTACGCTACGCCGAGCGATTGCACACCGTGCGTCGGGAAGAAGCCGACGGCGCGACGGATCTGCTCACGCCGACCCCGCCCACGACGGAAGAGCCGCGGCATCCAGCAACGGCACCTGGTCGCGGGCCCACGGACTGATCGCCCAGTCCAGCGTCGCCGCGGTGCGCACCTGATCCCAGCCCACCCAGGCCAGGTCCATCACCTCGTCGGGTTCGGCGTTGACATCGCCGGCCACCAACGCGCAGAAGACCGGACACACCTCGTTCTCCACGGTGCCGTCGGCAGCCTCTGCGCGGTAACGGAATTCGGGGAGCACACACACCACCTCCGCCAGGGTGGTTCCGAGTTCCTGCCGACCGCGACGGCGCACCGCCTCCTCGACAGGTTCGTCGGGACCGGGATGGCCGCAGAATGAATTCGTCCACACCCCCGGCCACGTCTGCTTTCCCAGGGCGCGACGGGTGAGCAGCACGCGCCCGGTTCCGTCGAAGAGGTAGCAGGAGAACCCGAGATGCAGAGGGGTGTCGGCATGATGAACCTCCGCCTTCGCGGCGGTGCCCACGGCGTTGCCGGCATCGTCGAGCAGCACCACCCGTTCCTCGTGACTCACACGTCTCTCTCTTTCCCTTCGGTCCCTGTCTCGTTCGGTGTGTCACCGCGACGCTGCGACCATCCCGTCGATCGCCTCGGTGCCGAGAACCTGGTCGAGCACCATCATGGCGCTGCCGATGACCCCGGCCCGGTCGCCGAGCGCCGCCGGAACGACCTGCAGCGTACGGGTCGCCAGTGCGGTCGCGTTGCCGTACAACGTCTCTCGCAATCCGGCTACGAAGATGTCGTAGGCGGCCGCGACGTCGCCCGCCACCACCAGGGCGGCGGGGTTGAGCAGGTTGACGGCAGCGGCGAGCACCTCGCCGACGTGCCGACCACTGTCCCGCAGCAGCCGGCGCGCCAGCGCGTCTCCCCCGTGCGCCAACTCGACGACGTCGCGGAGATTCTGTACCGGCCTGCCCTCCTGCCGCAGCGCGCGCACCAACGCCCATCCGCCGGCGACCGCCTCGAGACAACCGATGTCGCCACAGCGGCATGCTCGGCCGTCGGCCGCGGCGGTTTTGTTGTGGCCGAATTCGCCTGCCGCACGAATCGCGCCGCGCTGCAGCGCCCCGCCGGAGATGATGCCCGCTCCGAGACCGGTTGATGCCTTGATGACCAGGACGTCGCCGAACGTGCGCCCGGCCCCGACGCGCCATTCGGCGAGAGCGATCACGTTGGCGTCGTTGCCGAGTATCACCGGGGCGTCGGTGAGCTCACTGAAGTACGGGATCAGCGGTGCGCCGTCCCAGCCGCTCAGGATCGGTGTATCAACGCTGCTGCCGCGCTGCTGATCCACGGTGCCGGGCAGGCTGAGGCCGACGCCGAAGATCCGCGCATCACGGCAACCCGATTCGGTCAGCATCAGGTCGAGGCGTTTGACCACATCGGGCATCAGGTCGTTGGGGCCCAGGCCCGGCTCCTGGTCGATGTCGGCGTTCGCCAGCACGTCGCCGGCCAGGTCGCACACCGCCAGGCGAGTGCGGCTGCCACCGACGGCAGCGGTCAGCACCACTCCCGCCGCGGCGTTGAAGCTCAGCAGCGTGGCGGGCCGCCCGCCCGTCGACAGCGCGTGTTCGTGCTCGATCACCATGTTGCGCGCGGTGAGTTCCCTCACCCTGGCGGTCACCGCGGTCCGGGACAAACCTGTGAGCTTTCCGATCTCGGATCGTGTCACTTCGCGCTTTTCCCTGATCAAGGCATACACATCTCCCACAGTCGTTGCTGGAGAGATCCTGAACAGTGGCACGGGCCCACGGTAACCACCAGACTTTTGTATTTCAAGTGCGGAAGTCAGATTGAGAAGTACCGAATTCGTCTCTACCGTTGAGCCGATGAAGGAACCGAGATCGTTGTTGGACGTCGCCCCGGTGATGCCCCTCATCAGCGTTCGCAACCCCGCCGACGCGGCGTCCGTGGCCCGCGCACTCAGCCGGGCCGGGCTGCCGCTCGTCCAGGTCGACCTCGGCAGCGCAGCTTCGCTGGACGCCATCGCCTGCATCTCCGCGGACGCACCCGAGGTTGTTGTCGGGGCCGGGAACATCACCGATGTCGACCAACCGGCGCTCGCACGTGCCGCAGGCGCCGAGTTCCTGGTCGCCACGACCGGGGCTGCACCCCTGCGGGCCGCGATGTGCGATACCGAACTGCCGCACCTGCCCGGGGCCACCACCGCGCTGGAAGCAGTGGAGCTTCTGGGGGACGGCTACACCGACATGGTGCTGTTTCCGGCTGCCGCCGCCGGCGGCCTGCGGCACCTGCGGGCGCTCGCAGCGTTTGCGCCCGGCGCCCGGTTCTGCCCGGCGGGCGGAATCTCGCCGGCGCAGCTGAGCGGCTACCTGGCCGCACCCAACGTCGGGTGTGTCACCGCGGACTGGCTCGCCCCTGCCGACGCCGTCCGGCGCCGCGACTGGGACCGGATCCGCCGTCTCGCCGACGTCGCCGTCAAGCTCAGCACGCCGACCGTCACCGCGGTGAGAGCTCTATGACCGTGACCCTCGACCGATCATCGGGCCCCGTCTCGGTGGTGGCACCCGACCCCGTGGTGCGCTGGCTTGCCGTCGTCGCGCTCGCACTCGGCGGATTCGGCATCGGAACCACCGAGTTCGTGGCGATGGGCCTGCTCCCCGACATCGCGAGCAGCCTCGGGGTATCCGAACCGGTGGCGGGACATGTCATCTCGGCCTACGCCCTCGGCGTGGTGGTGGGCGCACCGCTGATCGCCTCGATCACCGCGCGGATGGCCCGCCGCACCCTGCTGCTCGGCCTGATCGCACTGTTCACCGTCGGCAACCTGGCCAGCATGCTGGCTCCGTCCTACGAGACGCTGATCGCGGCACGGTTCCTCGCGGGCCTGCCGCACGGCGCCTACTTCGGTGTGGCCGCGCTGGTGGCCGCGCACCTGATGGGTCCGCAGAACCGCGCCAAAGCCGTCGCGCACGTCATGTCCGGGCTGACGATCGCGACCGTGCTCGGCGTGCCGATGGCCTCCTGGCTCGGCCAATCGCTGGGCTGGCGGGCCGCTTTCGGCCTGGTTGTCGCCATCGGAATCGTCACCGTGACCGCGCTGTGGTTCTGGCTCCCGTTCCAGTTGCGCTTCATGCCGACCACCAGTCCGCTGGCCGAACTGGGCGCACTGCGCCGCACCCAGGTCTGGCTGGCGCTGCTCGTCGGAATGATCGGCTTCGGCGGCATGTTCGCCGTCTACACCTACATCACCACGACCATGACCGACGTCGCCGGCCTGTCTCGCGGACTGGTCCCGGTGGCTCTCATGGTCTTTGGCCTGGGCATGGTCGTCGGCAACGTGGTGGGCGGACGACTGGCAGACCGGTCGGTGATCCGCGCGCTGTACTTGTCGATGGGTGCACTGAGCGTCGTCCTCGCGGTCTTCGTCATCGCGGCGCACAACCCGTGGACGGCACTGGTGCTGCTGTTCGGCATCGGCGCCTCGGGTTCGGCGGTCGCACCTGCACTGCAGACCAGGCTGATGGACGTCGCCCACGACGCACAGACCCTCGCGGCTGCGCTGAACCACTCGGCGCTCAACATCGGCAACGCCACCGGCGCCATGGTGGGCGGCCTGGTCATCGGTGCGGGTCTCGGTTACACCGCCCCCGCGGCCGCAGGTGCACTGCTTGCGTTGGCGGGACTTCTGGTACTGACCTTCTCTGTTCTGCTGCAACGACGTTCGGATAGCGCCCTCGCCCGATGAGGGTCGCTCCTCAGGCGAACGTACGAAGCACCTCGAGCACCCTGGTGAGCAGCGCCGACGCACGGGCGCTGGGGTAGGCCGCGAGAAGGTCGATGGAGTTCGACCGCGGCAACAGGGGGCGGTAACAGACCCCCGTGATGTCGAGCTCCGCGGTGGGTTCCGGTACGACCGCCACACCCAACCCCGCCGCGACGAGTGTCACCAGCGTGGAGGTCTCCTCGACTTCGTGACGGATGCGTGGCGTGAACCCGGCGTCAGTGCACAGTGCGGTGACCAGCGCGCTCATCCGGGAGCGGCCCCGACCGGCATGGCCGATGAAATCCTCGTCGCGGAGTTCGGTGATGCTCAGTTCGTCACGCGAGGCACACGGATGACCCGCGGGCAGGGCGACCAGAAGACGGTCCTTCCGGATCGACTCGACGGTGATGTCGGCGTCCGTGACGGGGGGACGGAGCAGTCCCAAGTCGATCTCGCCGGTGTGCAGTGCGACCAGTTGCGCGGGAGCGAGCATCTCGCCGCGCACGCTGAGGTCGACGTTCGGCAGCGTCTTGCGCAACGCGCGCACCAGTTGTGGCAGCAGCGAGTACGTCGCGGACCCCACGCAGCCGATGACCAGGCGCCCCTCCGCGCCCGCGGCGACCCTGCGGGCCTGCTCACCGGCATCGTCAACGGATTCCAGGATCTGCACCGCCCGGTCGAGGAAGGCCCGGCCCGCCGCGGTCAACTCGACACTGCGGGTCGAGCGGGTCAGCAGGGTGACCTGCAACTCCCGCTCGAGCTGACGGATCTGTTGCGACAACGGCGGCTGCGCCATGTGCAACCGCTCCGCCGCCCGTCCGAAATGGAGCTCTTCGGCGACCGCGCGGAAGTACCGCAGGTGGCGCAACTCCACGGCAACTCCAATACAGATGTCAAAGATATCAATCAGGGTGTTTTGAGTATTTCACAATATCGCCGTGTCGATCTACCGTCGAGGCATGGACGTCGTCATCTGCAATCCCCTGCGCACCCCGGTAGGACGGATGGGCGGAGCCCTGGCGACGCTGACGGCTGCCGACCTCGCCACAGCCACACTGCGCGCGCTCATCGACCGGACCGGACTCACCGAAGGTGATGTCGATGACGTGGTACTCGGAACCGGTTACCCCAACGGCGAAGCGCCCGCACTCGGTCGCGTCGCGGCGTTGGACGCCGGTCTCGGCACCGGGGTTCCCGGTTTGCAGATCGACCGACGTTGCGGTTCTGGTCTGCAGGCCGTGCTCTACGCCGCCGGGCAGGTGGCCACGGGCGCGGCCGAGGTGGTCGTCGCCGGAGGCGCGGAATCGATGTCCAATGTCGAGCACTACGCGTTGGGCCTTCGCACCGGCGTCCGCCAGGGTGGCATCACTCTCGCCGATCGCCTCGATCGGGCGCGCGAAACAGCTGGCGGCGCTTCGCATCCCATCGGCGGCGGCATGATCGAGACCGCGGAGAACCTGCGCCGCCAGTACGGCATCTCCCGCGCGGACCAGGATGAGTTGTCCGTGCGGTCACATCAGCGGGCGATCGCCGCACACGACGCGGGCCGTTTCACCGACGAACTGGTCCCGGTGACCGTGCCCGGAAAACGCGGCAGGGCGGACGTCGTCGTCGACCGTGACGAGCATCCACGGGCCGATGTCGACATCGAGACGCTTGCGGGTTTGCGTGCCGTCCGGGCCGGGATCGACACCGACGCCACCGTCACCGCGGGCAACGCCTCGGGCCAGAATGACGGTGCCGCACTGTGTGTCGTCACCACCGCGAGCCACGCCGACAAGCTGGGGTTGACCCCGATGTTGACGCTGCGCTCCTGGGCGGTGACCGGTTGCCGGCCGGAGACGATGGGCATCGGGCCGGTCAGCGCCACCGCGGCCGCCCTGCACCGCGCCGGACTCACGCTCGACGACATCGATCTGATCGAACTCAACGAGGCGTTCGCCGCGCAGGTGTTGGCGGTGCTGGCGGAGTGGAAGGTCGATCCGCTCGATGATCGGTTGAACCCCAACGGATCCGGGATCTCACTGGGCCATCCCGTCGGAGCGACCGGCGCCCGGATCCTCGCGACGGCGGCCCACGAGGCCCGCCGGCGCGGTGCGCGCACCGTCCTGGAGACGATGTGCATCGGCGGCGGGCAGGGACTGGCCGCCATCTTCGAGGTGACCCGATGAGCGCAGTCGAGGTGCACTCGGTCGTCACCGGACCCACGGACGCGCCAGTGGTGGTGTTGTCGAACTCGCTGGGTTCGACCCACCGGATGTGGGACGCCCAGATCCAGGAATTGCAGCAGCATTTCCGGGTCGTGCGCTACGACACCAGAGGACACGGCGACTCCCCCGTGCCCGCCGGACCGTACTCGATCGACGACCTTGCCGACGACCTCGTCGCGCTGCTCGACCGACTCGCGGTGACGCGGGCGCACATGGTGGGCCTGTCCCTAGGCGGGATGACGGTCATGCGGGTGGCCGCACGCAACTCCGACCGGGTGGCGCGGATGGCACTGCTGTGCACCGGGGCGCAACTCCCGCCGGCGAGCGCCTGGACGGAGCGGGCAGCCACGGTACGCGCACAGGGCAGTCAAGCCGTGGCCGCTGCCGTTCTCGACCGCTGGTTCACCCCGGCGTACCTCGACGCCCACCCCGAGACCGTCCGCAGGTATCACCAGATGATCGCAGCCACCCCCGCCGAAGGATATGCCGCCTGCTGCGAGGCCATCGCGAAACTCGATCTGCGCGAGCAGCTTTCCTCCATCACGGCGCCGACGCTGGCCATCGCCGGCGACGACGACCCGGCCACCCCGGCGGCCAAGCTCGAAGAGATCACCGCCGCAATCCCCGGGTCGCGCCTGATGACGGTGCCGCAGGCCGCCCACCTGGCCAACGCCGAACAACCCGACATCATCACCCCCGCCCTCATCGAACACCTGGAGCAGCAATGACTTTGAACAAGATCGTGAGCTCGCCCGAAGAGGCGGTGTCCGACATCCCCGATGGCGCCAGCCTGGCCGTCGGCGGATTCGGACTTGCCGGGATCCCCTGGTTCCTCATCGAAGCCCTGCTCGAGCAGGGGGCGGGCGACCTGACGATCGTCAGCAACAACTGCGGTGTCGACGGCGGCGGGCTGGGTCTGCTGCTGGAGGCGCACAAGATCACCCGCGTCATCGCCTCCTACGTCGGCGAGAACAAGGAATTCGCACGGCAGTACCTGGCCGGCGAGTTGACCGTCGAGCTGACACCGCAGGGCACGCTGGCGGAGAGACTGCGCGCCGGTGGCAGCGGGATCGGCGCGTTCTTCACCCCGACCGGAGTCGGCACACTGGTCTCCGATGGCGGCCTGCCGTGGCGGTACCACCCCGACGGGAGCGTGGCGCTCGCGTCCCCGCCGAAAGAGGTGCGGACGTTCGGCGGCCGGCCGATGCTGCTCGAGGAGTCGATCGTCACCGATTACGCGCTGGTGCGGGCCGCGGTCGCCGACAAAGCCGGAAACTGCGTCTTCCACGCGGCCGCCCGGAACTTCAATCCCCCCGCCGCCATGGCCGGCCGGCTCACCGTCGTCGAGGCGGAGAGAGTGGTCGAGGTCGGCGACCTGCACCCCGACGAGGTCCATCTGCCGGGCATCTTCGTCCAGCGCGTGGTGGAGCTGACGCCGGAACAGGCTTCGCGCAAGGGAATCGAGAAGCGTACGACCCGGCCGCGCCCGGCCGATCATCAGCAGGAGGTTGTGTCATGAGCTGGACCCGCGACCAGATGGCCGCCCGCGCAGCGCTGGAACTGCGTGACGGCGACTACGTCAACCTCGGGATCGGCCTGCCGACCCTGATCCCGGACTACCTGCCGGACGGGTCCGACGTCACCCTGCACGCCGAGAACGGCATCCTCGGGGTCGGTCCGTTTCCGTACGACGACGAGGTGGATCCGGATCTGGTGAACGCGGGCAAGCAGACCGTGTCGGTGGTCGACGGTGCGTCGTACTTCGACTCGGCGACCAGCTTCGCGATGATCCGCGGCGGCCATGTCGACGTGGCGGTGCTGGGCGGCATGCAGGTGGCCGCCAACGGAGATCTGGCCAATTGGATGGTGCCCGGTTCGATGGTCAAGGGCATGGGTGGCGCGATGGACCTCGTCAGCGGTGCGGAGCGGGTCATCGTGCTCATGGACCACGTGTCCAAGTCCGGGGCTGCCAAACTGGTTCTGCGGTGCGATCTTCCACTGACGGGCAAGGCTGTGGTCAACCGGGTCATCACCGATCTGGGGGTGTTCGACATCACCGGAACCGGGTTCGCCGTCGTCGATCTCGCCGACGGTGTGGCTTTCGAAGACGTCGTCGACAAGACCGCCGCTCCCGTCACCGACGACCGTCAGCGACGCAGCGCCGCGAGTTCCGAGCGGGATCGCACGCCGAGCTTGGCGTAGACGCGGGTGAGATGGTATTGCACCGTCTTCGGGGAGACATAGAGTTCCGCAGCCACTTCGCGATTGGAAAGTCCCTGGGAGACAAGCGCTGTGACGGCTTCTTCCTGCGCAGTGAGGTTCACGTCATCCCGCGAACCCTGGACCTGATGCAGTCCACCCGCCTTGAGTTCACGATCGCAGCGGGCGACATAGGTCTGCGCATCCAGGGACAGATAGATCTCACGGGCGGCACCGATCACGGCGTCGGCCTGGCGTCGTTTCCCGGCCCGGCGCAGCGTCTGCCCGTAGGCGAAGTTGACGCGCGCGGTGTCGTAGCGCAGAGGTAACCCGTTGAGCAGTTCCAGCGCCGCCTCGAACGACCTTCGCGCGGCGTGGATGTCACCGAGCGCGCCGTGCAGGCGGCCCCTGGCATACCCGAGGCGGGCCTGGGCTGACCGATGGCCACGCGACCTGGCGCGCTGCTCGTGCGGTTTCAGGAAGCTGTCGGCTTCCTCGAGTCGGCCGTCGAGCACCAGCGCGTTGGCCAGCAGATCAGGCCACGGCCAGTAGCCCGGTTCCTGCAGCGAAGTGCCGACGGCCATCCGGATCAGTGGTGTCGCCAGCCGGCGAACCTTCGCGTAGTCCGCTTCCGCTTCCGCGATCTGCGCACGAGCCAGCACCGTCGGGATCACCATCATCTCGTAGTCACCGGCGACCGAGTCTGCCGAGCGCACCGCCGACGCCGCACCCGCCCAGTCGCCGCGCAGTGCGGCGATCTGTGCCGCCGTCCACTCCAGCAGCGGCGTGGTCACCACGATCCCCGTCGCCGTCGCGAGTGCTCTGCCACGCTCGACGGTGGCCATTGCGCGGTCCCACTCACCTGTCGCGAAGTGCACTCTGGCGAGCCAGGCCAACGCCCACAGCGTGATCCGGGACGAACCGCCCATCCCTGCCGCAGCCACCGCGCTCTCCAGGCTGGCACGCGCCCCGTCGACGTCATCTCGGATGAACTCCACCCAGCCGCGGCCCATGACGACACGCTGCGCCTGCGCACCGTGGCGGACCCGCGCACTGAGCTCGTCGTAGGCCGCCGCGGCGCGTCGGGGGTGCCCGGCCGCCAGCAGTCCGAGGCCCCGGATGGCCGCAGACTCGATGCCCGCGGGAGAGTCGCTGTCGGCCAGGCTCAGGGCACGGTCGGCCCAGGTGACCAGATCGTCACCGCGACAGCGGATCAGCGAGTGCAGGACGTGTCGTTGTGCCACCAGTGCCGCGGTGTCGGGATCACGCTCGGGATTGACGATCTCCCACGCACGCCCCAGTCGGACTTCTGCTTCGGCTGCCCGGCCGCGAAGGATCGCCAGGTAGGCCAGTACCGCATTTCGCAGCGGCGTCTCCCGCAGGCTCTCCACGACAGGTACCTTGGCCGCGGCCGCCACGCAGTCACCCGCGGCGATCAGCGCGTCGACCGAACGGGTGAGCCGTTCGTCGTGCCGCAGCGGGTCCGCTGTCAGCCTCGCGGAGTCGCGGAACAGCGTCGCGGCCTGCGCCCACGCGCCTTCGGCACCTCTGTGCTGCGCGAGCAGCGCGACCTCATCGGCCAGTGCCGCGTCCGGCGTCGGTGTGGCCGCCACGAGGTGGCCGAGCCGTGACACCGGGTCGGTGACGATTCCCGCCGCCCGCCGGTGCGCTTCGGCGGCAGCCTGAGCACCCATCAGTTCGAGCACCGACGCCCGGGTGGACCGGTCGCGCAGACCCGGTTCGAAGGGTGTCGCCGAGACGACGAGGCCCGCACTGCTCGCAGCGTCCAACGCCGGCAGCGGGTCGATCAGACCCGCCAGAGCCGAGGCATCGGCCAGCGAGGCGGCCTCACCGAGTATGGCCAGTGCCTCCACGAGTGCCCGGCCGTCGGGGCTGCAGGCCGCCAACTGTTCGCGGGTCCGGTCTCGAATATGTTCGGGCGCAGGCAGGATGGCGTCGGGCTGCGCCCAGATGAAGTCAGGGACCTCGTCCAGCAGTGCCAGAACGTCGCGTGGGTTACCCCGCGTGTGCTGTGTGAGCGCGGTGACCATCGAGGGGTGCAGGGTCCGGCCGCGGCCGGCGGCGAGTGCGGCGACGGCAGGTTCGGGCAATCCGGTCAGGGTCACCGTGTCGGCGGCGAGATCGGACAGAGCCGGTGAAGGCGACGACATTGCGAGGACGACCAGGACGGGCAATTCTCGCTGATGGCGCACCAGTGTCGACAGCGCCTGGACAGACTCTGCGTCGGCGTACTCGGCGTCGTCGACGATCAGCAGCACCGGTTCGGGTGTCCGCAGCAGGTCGACGAGGTGGGCCGCTGCGTCCACCGGGTCGGGGGGCACCTCGTCCTGCACCATCTGGGCGAGCACGCCGCCGGGGAGATCGGACTCCCAGGACGTGGCGCGCGCCCACATCGAATTGTGGTGCTGGGCGGCCAACGCACGCAACAGCGCAGTCTTCCCGAAGCCGGGACCACCGACAACCGCCACAACTCCGGCGCCACCGTCGACGGTGCCGCGCAGGCGCCGGGCGAGTTCGGACAATTCGCCGTCACGCCCGACGCAGCCGTTCGGCCCGATGCGCACCGTTCACATCGTAGTGGCGAGGACCTCTGCCCCAGGGTCGCTCGACACATCCCGCGGTGGTTCGCGGCGCGGCACGAAGGCCGTCACCGCGGCGCCGAGCAGAGCGAGCACTGCGAAGATGACAAAAGCCACCGATCCGCCGATACCGGCCCCGACGAGCACACCGCCGACGACCGGTCCGACAATTCCGCCGAGCCTGCCGAAACCGGCGCACCAGGCGACGCCGGCCGCCCGTGCCCGGGTCGGGTAGTAACCGGCCACCAGCCCGTAGATCAGCACCTGGGTGCCGATAGTCCCCACCCCTGCGATCGCCACTGCGAGGAGCAGGACCGGCAGCGGCAGCTGCAAGGTGAGCAGCACCAGCATCGCCGCGGCGAGGACGAAGGTCGTCATCACCACCCGCTGCGCGCCGCCGATCCGATCCGCGGCGTATGACGCGATCAAGCCACCGATGATGGCACCGAGGTTGAGCACCAACAGGAACATCAGCGAATACGCCTTGCCGAAGCCGTTGACCTGCATGATGTGCGGCAGCCAGGTGTTCAATCCATAGGTCAGGAGCAAACCGACGAAGCTCATCGTGCCGAGCAGCGCCGTCGGCCATACCAATGGCCGACAGGCCAATGCTGCGAATCCCGCTCGGCTGCCGTCAGGTTCGGAATCCGACAGCGTCACGCCGGTGCGTGCTGCCGATTCCGCCGCACGGGCATGCTGACCCCTCGACAGCATCCACTGCGGCGACTCCGGGAGCTTCCACATCGCCAGCGGCAGCAGCAGGAACAGCGGGAGCGCGCCGAAGGCGAACATCAGGCGCCAGCTGTCGCTGTCGGCGAACACCAGCGCCACCACGGCCGCCAGCACGCCACCGGCCGGAACACCGCTGTAGACAACGGCATTGAGCCTATTGCGTTGATGCGGCTCGGCGAACTCCGCCACCAACGCGCCCACGGTGGCCACCAGCGCGCCGACTCCGATGCCGGTGAGAAAACGGAACAGTCCGAATGTCGTGACCGATTGCGCCACCGCGGTCAACCCCATGCCCACGGAGAACCATGCCAGATTCACCAGGATCACCCTCCGGCGTCCGATGAGGTCACCGACCGCGCCCGCACACAGCGCGCCGACCAGGACGCCGACCAGCGCGTAGCTGCCGAGCGCTCCGGCCTGCTGCGGCGAGATGGCGCCGAGCTGGGTGGGGTCGTCGAGCAGGGTGGGTACGACGGTCCCGTACACCACCAGGTCGAAACCGTCGAATATCAAAGCGGCTGTGGACAGTACGACGACCCACGTAAGCGTGCGCCTCCGACGTGATTCGGACATGGTGATCGGGCTTTCTGTGGGTGGGGTGGGATTCATCCGGCGTCGCCGCCGGCGACGGGCAGCACGGCTCCGGTGATGTAGCTCGCCTCGTCGGAGGCCAGGAAGCAGATGGCGGCGGCCTGCTCGTCGAGAGTGCCGTACCGCTTCATCAGCGACGAGTCGATCGTCTGCTCGATGTGGGCGTCGAACCAGGCACGCTGGGTGTCGTTGCGCTGCTCCGGGGTGCCGCGCGGGATCCGCCGCGCCGGGGCCTCGGTGCCGCCCGGCGCAGTCGCCACCACTCGAATTCCGTCACCGGCGTATTCCATCGCCAGTGACGCAGTAATCGCGTTGATACCGCCCTTGGCAGCCGAATACGGGATGCGATGGATTCCCCTGGTCGCTGCCGAGGACACGTTGACGATGACGCCCTGCCCGCGATCCACCATCGACGGAAGCGCGGCGCGGCAGGCGTACAGCGTGGTCATCAACGACCTGTTGATCTCCGCGCGGATCTCGACGTCGGTGAACTCGGTGAACGGCTTGAAGTTGATAGCACCGCCGACGTTGTTGATCAGGATGTCGATCCGCCCGAAGGACGAGAGTGCCTGTTGTGAAATCGATTCGGCACCTTCCCAGTGCTCCAGATCAGAGGTGACGGCCAGCGCCTGCGCACCGTCCCCGCTCAGTTCGTCGGCGAGTTCTTTCACCAGTTCCGAGCGGTCGGCCAGCACGAGGATGCCGCCCTCGGCATGCACGCGGCGCGCAGTCTGTTCGCCGATGCCCTGAGCGGCGCCTGTGACGACGACGACCTTCCCAGCGAAGCGTCCCGGGGTGACGAACCGTGGCCGCCGGGCGGAACGCACCTGCGCCACGTCTGCCATCGCCCGTCGCATCGTCTGCTTCGAACACTCGGCATGCGCGGTGATCAGGGTGCGGGCCGCGGTGCGGTCCCCGGCTTCGAACGCATCAACGATGTTCACGTGATCCTGCGCGCACAGCGGATGGCACCACGTGGCATGTCGCAGCACCTCGCTCATCCGCCCCTTCACATCCAGTGCCTGATAGGCCTGCAGCAGATGCGAGTTCCCGGTCAGGGTGAACAGGTAGTCGTGGAACGCCGCGTTGGTTTCGGTGTACTGAGCGGCGTCGACGAACCGGTCCCCGTCGACGTAGGGCAACGTCGACTCCGCAAGAAGTCGGTAGCCGGCGAGTTGCTGCGAGGTCAGACGCCCGAGCGTCAACTCCAGCGCTCCCAGTTCCAGTGCCTGCCGCGCCTCGAACAGCGCATCGGACGCGTGCAGCTCGGGATGTTCCTCGCCGATCTGGTATCCGTCCTGCGCCACGACCGGATCGACTGCCGGCGTCGGGGCGACGGTTGATTCGGCGGCGGCGAACATCGATTGCCCGGCAAGATGAGTTGCGCCACTGGCGATCAACGACCCGTCATCACTGTCGAGAGGCTTCGAGGGTCCGGAGCCGGCGTCGGGAATGATCCGTTGGCCGACGATCGACCGGATGGACCGGTTGTCGTCGATCACGGCCCCCGAACCGGAAGCGGTGATGGCGTGTGCCGGCAGTACGATCTGACCGGCGACACTGCGGGCATCGGCAGAGATCAGCAGCGCCTGTTCTGCCGCGGCCGGCGCGGGACGCGGCGAAGCCGGTTGCGCCGCCGCAGCGCCTACGTGCGCGAGCGCGAACTTCTCGTAGTAGAAGCCGGTCGGCTCGATGCCGACCTGTGCCACATGGGTGCGCACCGCCTCCACCATCGGGGGTGGACCGCAGAGGTACACCGCGACGTCGCCGTCGTACAGGTGCTCGGGCTCGATCAGACTCGTCACATAGCCGGTGTGCACCGCCGTCGAATCCGGGTCGGAAACGCAGTGATCCCAGGTGAATCCGTCCAACGTGGCGGCAAGATCCTCGATCTCGTCCAGAGCGACCAGATCCTCGTCGGTGCTGACACCGTAGATCAGGTGCGCCTTGCGTGGACTCGACGTATCCCGCATCGCACGCAGCATCGACAGCACGGGCGCCAACCCGGTTCCACCTGCGAGCAACAACACCGGTCGGTCAGTGTCCCGGAGGAAGAAGGATCCGTTGGGACCGGTGAACGAGAGGGTGTCGCCGACCGCGGCGCGCCGGGCGAGATACTCCGACATCACCCCGCCCGGGGTGAGCTTCACCAAGAAGGTGAGCCGGTCCTGGTCGGGTGCGTTGGAGAACGAATACGACCGGGTCTCGTCGGTGCCGGGCACCACGATGTTCACGTACTGCCCTGGCAGGAAGGCCAGCTCGGCGCGGTTCGGAATCTCCACACCGAGGGCCACGGTGGTGTCGGACAGTCGATCGAGCGCGGTCACGGTGCCGGTGTACGTCGCCGCACGGGTCTTGGCCACTTCCGAGGTGCTGGCGATCTGAAGCACCAGATCCGATTGCGGCCGCATGCTGCACGGCAGCACGTAACCCGACGCCGCCTCGTCCGGTGTTAGTGCGTCGTCGATGTAGGTACCGCCGTCGTAGGTACCCGACTCGCACAGCGCCTTACAGGTGCCGCACGCGCCGTCACGGCAGTCCAGCGGGATGTTGATGCGCTGGCGGTAGGAGGCGTCGGCAACGGTTTGGTCGTCGCGGCAGGTGATGAACCGAGTCACGCCGTCTTCGAAGGACAGTGCAATGGAGAATGTTTCGGCTTCGGTGGTGGCAGTCATAACTCGTCCCTAGAAGTGGTAGACATCCACCACGTGGTGGATGTAGTCGTTCTTGAGCACCACGGTCTTGCGTCGGATCAAGGGTTGTTCGCCGCTGAAATCGATGGTGTAGAAGGATGTCCCGTAGTACGGGTCGATCGTCTTGTAGCGGAAATACATGGTGTGCCAGTTGAATCGGACGTCGACCAGATCATCACGCCGTTCGATGACCTCGACGTTGCTGATGTTGTGGCTGGTGCGGGGTTCGGGCAGTGACGTCGCCGACGATCGTTCGGTTCGGATCCGGAAGATCCGGTCCTCGAGGCCGCCCTTGTTCCCGTAGTAGATGAGCGAGATGTCTCGTTGCGGGTTCTCGACGAGCATGTCGTTGTCGTCCCACGCGGGCATCCAGTACACGACGTCGTCGGCGTAACACTGCAGCCATTTCTCGAACTCGCGGTCGTCGAGGTAACGGGCCTCGCGGTACAGGAACTGCTCGATCATGTTCTGGGTGATCAGAGTCCTGGCTGTGTTCACCTTTTCCGTTGAGGCCATGTCAGCTCTCCTTCGCGTGCTCGCGGGCCACTGCGCCGCGCATGGTGTCCAGCCAGTAGCCGTGCTGGACCGGATAGAGTCCCTCGTCTTCGTTCTTGACGCCGGACGAGATCACCCCGTCCATGCCGAGTGATCGGGCGACGTCATCGGGTCCGGTCAGCCAGTGCTCGGCACCCCGGCTCATGTCGTTCCACGGCGCGGCCTCAGCGCGGAAGGTCAACTGGCAGGAGCGGAACTCCTCCAGGTCGTCGGGTGTGGCCATGCCGGAGGCGTTGAAGAAGTCCTCGTACTGGCGGATCCGGTGCGCGCGAGCCGCATCACTCTCACCTTTGGGGGCGATGCAGTAGATGGTGACCTCGGTCTTGTCCGGCGCGATGGGACGGAAGTGCCGGATCTGCGTCGAGAACTGGTCCATCACATAAACATTGGGGTACAGGCACAGGTTGCGCGATCCCTTGACCATGAACTCGCCCTTGGCGTCGCCGAAGCTCTCCTTGAGTACGTCGAGCTTGTCCCACAACGGCCGGTCCTGCGGATTGCCCGCCCAGGTCCACAGGCACAGGTGCCCGTGAGGGAACGACCAGTAGCCCCCGCCGGACTTGCCCCAGCTGCCGGCGTCGAGGGCTTTGGTGTCGTTCTTGGACTCACCGGTGCTGCGCCGGCTGGTGGTCGCGGCGTAATTCCAGTGCGTAGCCGTCACGTGATAGCCGTCTGCCCCGTTCTCGGCCTGCACCTTCCAGTTTCCGTCGTAGGTGTAGGTCGATGAGCCGCGCAGCACCTCCAGCCCGTCCGGTGACTGGTCGACCAGCATGTCGAGCACCTTGACGGTGTCACCGAGATGTTCGGCGAGTGGCAGCACGTCGTCGGCGAGGCTGCCGAACAGGAAGCCGCGGTAGCTGTCGAACCTCGCGACCCTGGTCATGTTGTGGCTGCCGTTGACGTTGAAGGTTTCCGGATATCCGGCGCCGTCCGGGTCCTTGACCTTGAGAAGAGTGCCGTCGTTGCGGAATGTCCAGCCGTGGAACGGGCACGTCAGCGTCATCCGGTTGTCTGTCTTGCGGCGGCAGATCATCGCGCCGCGGTGGGCGCAGGCGTTCACCAGGCAGTGCAGCTCACCGGACTTGTCGCGGGTGATCACAACGGGCTGCCGGCCGATATAGGTGGTGACGTAGTCCCCGGGGTTGGGCACCTGACTTTCGTGGGCCAGGTAGATCCAGTTGCCTTCGAAGATGTGTTTGATCTCCAGATCGAAGATCTCCTCGTCGGTGAAGATCCGACGGTTCGTGCGATAGATGCCGGCCTCGGCATCGTCGACGACGGCGTCGGCCAAGACGGCTTCGACGTGGCTCGCGGGGCGAGCGGTTGTGTGGGTGGGTTCGGTCGACGTGGTCATATGTGCCTCCAGAAGTGATCTCTGTTGGCACTCTGGCACCGAGTGGCATCAGTCACACTAGGTAATTGCCTAGTCCTGACTCCGCACTAGATTAATAAACTGCATCGAATAATCAGACGTAAATGTGTCTTTGATTCCTATGGATCAGCCGCCTACCGTCGAACGTGTCGGGCCTCATATACAGCCCTCAGACGGACGGAAAGCACATGGAGCTGCGTCACCTGCGATACTTCGCCGCGGTGGCCGAGACCTGCCACTTCGGGCAGGCCGCGGACCAACTCCACATTGCGCAGCCGGCATTGTCGTATGCGATCCGCCAGCTCGAAGACGAACTGGGCGCCACGCTGTTCAACCGCACGACCCGACAGGTCTCCCTGACCTCCGCCGGGGACTTCCTCAGATCCGAAGCGGCCCGCATCCTGGCGGGCGTCGACGACGCCGAACGCGGGGTGCGCCGCATCGCTGCCGGCCGCGGTGGCCTGCTCCGCGTCGGGCTGACCGGCACGGCCGCGTTCTCCCACCTGCCGCGCGTCGCACGGATCCTGCGTCAGGAACTCCCGGGGGTGGCGATGGAGATCCAGGCCGACATGCTCACGCCACTGCAGTGCGATCAGCTCCGATCGGGCGCGCTGGACGTCGGCGTGCTTCGTCCACCCGCCGTGGGCGACGACATCGAGATGCGGACCATCGACGTCGAACCGCTGGTTCTCGCCGTATCGGTAGACCACCGCCTGGCCGCAGAGCCGGTGGTCTCCTTGACCGACCTGCGCAGTGAGTCGTTCGTCGCCTACGCCAGCCGGGATTCGGCCGTCAACGACGCTGTGCTGCGCGACTGCAAGCGCGCCGGGTTCGTGCCACATCGCGAACATGCCGCGCCCGGTACCGCGGTGCTGCTGGCCCTGGTGGCCGCCGGCTTCGGCGTCGCAGTATTGCCGGCGTCGGTGCGCACTCTGCCGTTGCAGGGGATCGTCTTTCGCGATCTGACCGATGCGGGCAGCATCGAACTCGCCCTCGCCTGGCGGTGCGGTGCCGACAACCCCGTGGTCGACGCCGCGATCAACGTCCTGTCGTCTGCTTTCACACCCACCGCCGTTCAGGAGCTCCTGTGAAGATCACCGCCGTCGAGGCGATTCCGTTCGCGATCCCCTACTCGAAGCCTCTCAAGTTCGCGTCCGGCGAAGTCCACACCGCCGAGCACGTCCTCGTCCGCGTGCATACCGACGACGGCGTGGTCGGCGTGGCGGAAGCGCCGCCGCGGCCCTTCACCTACGGCGAGACCCAGGCCGGGATCGTCGCGGTCATCGACCAGTTGTTCGCTCCGGCCCTGGTCGGGTTGGCACTCACCGAACGTGAAGTGGCCCATGCCCGGATCGCACGCACCGTCGGAAACCCCGCGGCGAAATCCGCTGTGGACATGGCGATCTGGGATGCGCTCGGCCGCACACTGGAAGTTCCCGTGACCAGCCTGCTCGGTGGCTTCACCGACCGGATGCAGGTGAGCCACATGCTCGGCTTCGCAGATCCGGCGGCGATGGTCGCGGAGGCGGAGAAAATGCGTGACGGCTACGGCATCAGCGTGTTCAAGGTCAAGGTGGGACGCCATCCCGTCACCCTGGACACCGCGGTCGTGCGTGCCCTTCGGGACCGGTTCGGCGATTCGATCGAGTTGTACATCGATGCCAACCGCGGGTGGACGGCGTCGGAGTCGCTGCGGGCGATGCGGCAGATGGCAGATCTCGACCTGCTGTTCGCGGAGGAACTCTGTCCCGCAGACGATGTCATGGGCCGCAGGTGGCTCGTGGAGCGACTCGACGTGCCGTTCATCGCCGATGAGTCGGTCTCGACACCCGCCGACGTCACGCGCGAGGTGCTGAGCAGGTCAGCCACCGCGATCAGCATCAAGACCGCTCGCACCGGATTCACCACCTCGCAACGCGTCCACCATCTCGCCGAAGGTCTCGGCGTGGAAGTGGTGATGGGCAACCAGATCGACGGTCAGATCGGTAGCGCCTGCGCAGTCGCGTTCGGCGCGGCGTTTCCGCTCACCTCGCGTCGCGCCGGCGAACTGTCCAACTTCCTCGACATGTCCGACGATCTGCTCACCGAGCCGCTGCAGATACGTGACGGCCTGCTGAGGGTCCCGCCCGGCGTCGGACTCGGCATCACAATCGACCCCGACAAACTTGCCCGCTACCGCACCGACCGGCATTGAACTCCTCCATGGGCAGCCCCCGTGGAGCTGAAAGAACAACAGAGAGAGAAGAATTGACCATGACCACCGTCGAAAACCCCACACCGTCTGCCACTGAAGTCACAAGCGCCGCGGCATCCGGCGCATCAGCCACCGACCGGTTCCACGCCGACAAGTCGCCCTATGACGCGGTCAAGGACACACCCGCCGAGCGTGTTGATCTGCTGGCAGGTGAGGTGCTCAGTGCTCTGCACGACACGATCCGTCGCCACCGCGTCACCTACGACGAGTACAACGCACTGAAGGCGTGGCTGATCGCTGTCGGCCAGGACGGTGAGTGGCCGTTGTTCCTCGACGTCTGGCTCGAGCACGCGGTCGAAGACGTCGCCACCGATCACCGGGCGGGCAACAAGGGCAGCATCGAAGGTCCGTACTACGTCCCGGGCTCACCGGACCTCGGCGCGAAGGGCACGATCCCCATGCGCGACGGCGAGCAGGGGACCCCGCTGGTGTGGCGCGGCAGGATCACCGACACCGACGGTGGTCCACTGCAGGGCAGGGTCGAACTCTGGCACGCTGACAACGACGGCTTCTACTCGCAGTTCGCGCCGGGCATCCCGGAGTGGAACCTGCGCGGCAGCTTCTCCACCGGAGCTGACGGCACATTCGAGATCACCACCATTCGCCCTGCGCCGTACCAGATCCCGACCGACGGATCGTGCGGAAAGCTGATCGCGGCGGCCGGTTGGCACGCATGGCGCCCGGCTCACCTGCACGTGAAGGTCTCGGCTCCCGGCCACGAATTGTTGACCGCGCAGTTGTACTTCCCTGGTGACGAGCACAACGACGACGACATCGCGAGCGCGGTGAAGCCGGAGTTGATCCTCGAACCGCAGATCGAGCCCGACGGCACCCAGTCGGTCGCCTACGATTTTGCCCTCGATCCGGAACGGATCTGACGTGCTCTACCACGTACACATGGAGGTGAACCTCCCGACCGACATGGACCCGCAGGAGCGGACCGAACTGCTCAGCCGGGAGAAGGCTTACTCGCAAGGCCTGCAGCACGACGGCAAGTGGCCGCACATCTGGCGCGTGGTGGGTGAATACGCGAATTACTCGGTGTTCGATGTCGATTCCAACGATGAACTGCACCAGATACTTTCGGGACTTCCGCTGTATCCGTACATGACCATCCGGGTGACCCCACTGGCGCAGCATCCATCAGACATCCGCGCCGGGTAGGCAGCCGAGCTCAGCGCTCGGAATCCAGCGCAGCCATGTGCGCTGCGGGATAGCGGTCCCCCGCTACCGCATCAACCGGCACGGCCGCCTCGATCTGCGCCAACTGCTCTGCAGTCAGGCTCACGTCCACCGCGCCGAGCGCCTCGGCCAACCGAGTCCGGGTGCGCGAGCCGACCAGCGGCACGACGTCGGCGCCCCGCGAGTCCACCCAGGCGATCGCCGCCTGCGCCACCGACACCCCGAGCTGGTCGGCGACCGCGCGCAGCGTTTCGACCATTGCCAGGTTGCCGTCCAGGTTGGCCTCGGCGAAACGCGGACTCGCAGTGCGGAAATCACCCGGGCCGCCGCTCGATTTCGTCCAGTGTCCGCCGATCAGTCCGCGCGCGAGCACACCGTAGGCGGTCACCCCGATTCCCAGATCCCGACAGGTGCCGAGGATGTCGCGCTCGACGCCGCGTGTCATCAGCGAGTATTCGATCTGCAGGTCGCTGATCGGCCTGACGGACGCCGCACGACGGATCGTCTCCGATCCGACCTCCGACAACCCGATGTGCCGCACGTACCCGGCATCGACGAGCTCACCGATCGCGCCGATGGTGTCCTCGATGGGCACCGCAGGATCGAGTCTCGCGGGCCGGTAGACATCGATGTAGTCGGTGCCGAGGCGCTGCAGCGAGTACGCCGCAGCGGTTTTCAGCGCGGCCGGCCGGGCGTCGTATCCGACCCAGGCACCCGCCGGGTCGACCTGGGCACCGAACTTCACGCTGAGTTGGTAGGTCTCGCGGGGAACCGGCCGCAGCGCCTCGGCGAGCAGCAGTTCGTTGTGCCCCATGGCATAGAAGTCACCGGTGTCGAGAACCGTGATCCCCGCGTCGAGTGCCGCGCGCACGGTGGCGATGCACTCGTCGCGGTCGGATTCACCGTAGGCCCCCGACATCCCCATGCATCCGAGGCCGATGGCCGAAGTGGTCAGATTTCCAATCGTCTTGGTTCGCATGAGACCAGCGTGGGACGAAACGCGCAGGGCTACCAGGATCCGCGGAGGCAGGGATCGGCAGTCCTACCCAGAACCTCTCGCACTGAACGACAATGACCGGATGGATCGTGAAGCGCTGGCCGAGTTCCTCCGGCGCCGCCGAGAGACGTTGAAACCGGCGGACGTCGGGCTGCCTGCGGGTTTTCGCCGCCGGACGGT
Organism: Mycobacterium sp. DL; assembly: GCF_039729195.1. Classification (NCBI taxonomy): domain Bacteria; kingdom Bacillati; phylum Actinomycetota; class Actinomycetes; order Mycobacteriales; family Mycobacteriaceae; genus Mycobacterium; species Mycobacterium sp. DL. Next base: position 4,719,225 of record NZ_CP155796.1, on the reverse strand, counting down.
GGGGCTCCGGCGCGAGGAGGTGGCACAGCTGACGGGGATGTCGGTCGACTACTACGGGAGGTTGGAACAGTCACGAGGGCCGCAGCCGTCGCCGCAGATGCTGCGGGCACTGGCGCGGGCGCTGCGCATGACCGACGACGAGTCCGATCACCTCTACCGACTGGCCGGCCACGCCGTCCCGGACCGCATCGGGCATTCGGTCCACGTGCGGCCGGCGATGCTGTTCGTGCTCGACCAGTTGCGCGACGCCGCCGCGTTCGTCTGTTCGGACACCGACGTGGTCCTTGCGCAGAACGAGCTCGCCCGACTGCTGATGAGCGCGTTGCCTCTTGTGCGTGAGGCCGGTGTCCGCGCCAGCATGAGTTGGCAGTGGTTCACGGATCCGCGCTCGCGGCAGTCCGCCCCACCGGAACACCACAACCAGCTGAGCCGGACGATGGTGGCAGACCTGCGGGCGGGCTGGGCCCGCCGCCCCAATGACGCCGACATGCGTGAACTCGTCGACGGGTTGCTCGCACGCAGCCCCGAATTCGCCGAACTCTGGGCACGACACGAAGTGGCCACCCGCCGTATGCAACGCAAGACGTTCCTGACGAGGGTCGGACAGATCACCCTGGACTGCGAGGTGCTGGCGACAACCGACGGCCAGCGGCTGGTGATCCTCACCCCACCCGCCGGTTCCACCGCACTGGAGGATCTGCGCCTGCTCGCCGTCGTCGGGGACGAGGTTGTCGAGCCTGCTTTCGGGCCCAGTCCGGACGCTGCCCGCAGCCCCGGTGACCGCGTAGTCTGAGCCGCTGATGACCGTCTCAGTCGCCGAGTTGCACGTCGCAGACCCGGTGGAAGCCTGGTCACGCGCCGGGTTCAGCGTCGACCCCGATGCCGTCTGCCGGGTCGCCAGCGTGCGGGTCAGGCTGGCCGGGCGTGATTGCGGGACCGGCCTCACCGGCTGGTCGTTGTCCGGCCTGCCGACGGGTGACGATGTCGACACCGTCGACGGCGTTCCGACGACCACGTCCCCAGCCGTCCCTACAAACCCGGCCACGCACCCCAACGGTGTCACCGCGATCGACCACGTCGTCTTGATGTCACCTGACCTGGGCCGGACAGTCGAATCGCTGGCCGCCATCGGTGTACATCCCCGCCGGGAACGCGACGGCGAGATCGGTGGGCGGCCGATCCGGCAGATCTTCTTCCGCCTCGGGGAGGTGATCGTCGAGGTGGTCGGTGCACCGGATGCGGCCGGGTCGGGACCGTCCACCCTGTGGGGGATCACCTACGTCGTGGAGGACATCGATGCCACCGCGACGTTCTTCGGTGACCTGACGGCGCCGGTCAAGGACGCGGTGCAGCCGGGACGCCGGATCACCACGCTGCGGCATCAGCAGCTCGGAATGTCGGTCCGGACGGCGATGATCTCCGCGAGTCGCTGAACAGACTGCTCGCCCCGTTGCCTATCCTCGGCGCATGAGCGAACGCGAAGACCGCGGCCCTGTCTTCGACGGCATCCGTATCGGCAGACCCGCGACCGGCGCGCTCATCGACGCCGGCTACCGCTCCCTGGCGGATCTGCCGGCAGACCTCGACGGGCTGCTCCCCCTTCACGGCGTCGGACCGAAGGCTGTCCAGATGCTCCGACAGGCACGGGCGGGCTGAGCTCATGAGCGACGATGTCGTGGTCATCCACACCGACGGCGGGTGCCGACCCAATCCCGGGCCCGGCGGCTGGGGCGCAGTGCTGCGCCAGCGCCAGCACATCCGCGAGATGTGTGGTGGCGAGCCGAGCGAGACCAGCAACAACCGGATGGAATTGACCGCGCCGATCATGGCGCTCGAGGCGCTCACCCGACCTGTGGTGGTGCACCTCTACACCGATAGCACCTACGTCCGGAACGGCATCACCAAGTGGGTGCTCGGCTGGGAACGCAACGGCTGGAAGACCGCAGCGCGTCAGCCGGTGAAGAACGTCGACCTGTGGAAGCGGCTCCAGATCGCTTGCGCGCGACACCAAGTGGAGTGGTTCTGGGTCAAGGGACACTCGGGTGTCGCTGACAACGAGCTGGCCGACATCCTGGCGACCCGGGGAATGCAGGAGGCGATCGATGCGTCAGCTCTCCACGCATCGATGACCCGCCTCGATTGATCAGGGCTGGACGAACGACGACGCCGCGGACACACTGACGCAATGCCGACCGTATACAAGAACTCCAGCGGTCAACGAGCGGTACGGCAATGGTGTTCAGAAGCTTTGGCGCGAGCAGATTTTCCGCTTACCAGTGCGACCCTGGACACCAGCGTCGGCCGAGTGGAACTCACCTCCGCGGGCGCCGGCCTGCCGCGGGTCATCATGGTGCCCGGCACCGGCTTCAGCGCTGCGGTCGCTCTGCCGTGGCTACAGGCACTGTCGGTCCGCTGGGCGACAACTGTGGTGGATCTGCCCGGTCAGCCCGGACTCAGCGATCCGCGTCGGCCTCGCCGGGGCCGGCTGGCCTGGTATGGCCGAGTGCTGGATGAGGTCTTGGGGGCCATCGATGCCGACGGGGTTGTGCTGCTGGGCAATTCACTGGGTGCAGCTGTGGCGCTGGCCGCCAACTCGCCTCGGATCACTGCGCGGGCGTTGGTCTCCCCGGCCGGCGCCATCCGCCTCAGACTGGACCCGGAACTGGCACTGGCTGCGGGTCTTTGGCTGCTCCGTCCCACGGCCGAAAGCACCCGACGCATGCTGCGATTGTTCGTAGCCCCCGGTGAGGATCCGCCCGAGGCCGAGGTCGAATGGATGACCCTCGTGGCACGTTGTTGCCGAACGACTCTGGCGCCTCCGCCTCTGCCCATCGAACTACTGGCCCGTCGCGCCGAGCGGCCGTGTGTCATCGGGGTCGGCGAACATGACCGATTCTTGCCGCCGAGTCGGCTCGTCCCGGCGGTGCGCCGAATCATGTGCGCCGATGTTCGGATCTTCCCCGGGGTGGGACACCTGACCACCCCGGCTGACCTCGACCACGTGGTGTCGCTGGTGGCTGCGGTCATCGATCACGGCTGAGCCCTCGGCGTCGCAGGCACGCACCGCCCCACACCATCGGGCGGAGGTGCACGATTCAAAGTGCCTGGCTGTCAGGCTGCTTGGGTGTCGGGTGGTGCGGGTCCGCCGGGTTCGCTGGTGTGGTCGCTCGGTTGGGGGTCGATTTGTTCGGGAGTGATGGGTTCGGGGTCGAGCTTTTCAGGGGTGACCGATGCGGGGTCGGCCGAATCAGGTTCGGCCGACTCGAGGTCGCGCGATTCGGGGCACTCAGGTTCCGGCTCTTCAGGCGGCCGGAGCAAGGCTTCGGGGCGGTGGTAGTAGTTGATTCGCGACTGGCCGGTGTCCAGTCCCGCCGGTGGTGTCCATTCAACTTCGTGGCGGTCGTTCATGGAGGTGGTCCAGCCGTTGGGGCCGACCATTCTGTTGTCGGGTCCACACGCCAGGCCGAGGTCGTCGATGTTGGTGTTGCCGCCGTGGGACCAGTCGGCGGTGACGTGGTGGACTTGGGTGCCGTAGGCGCCGACGGTGCAGCACGGTTTGGTGCAGCCGCCGTCTCGGGCGATGAGCATGAGTCGCTGGGCGGGGGAGGCGATGCGTTTGGTGCGGAACAGGTCCAGCGCTGATCCGGTGGCGCGGTCGAACACTGCGAGGCTGTGGTGGGCGTGGGCGCCGAGGCGGATCACGTCTTTGATCGGGATGATGGTGCCACCGCCGGTGACACCGACCCCGGCTCTGGTTTCGAGGTCTTGGAGGGTGGTGCGGATGATGATCGACACCGGGAGTCCGTTGAGGTCGCCCAGGCCGCTCATCAACGCGATCCGCCCGACCACCACCAGCGCATCATGTTGGCGTTGCGCCAGCGACCGGTGGTCGTTGTCGATCTGGGCTTGGCTCGGTGTTCCCGACGTGCAGGGTTCGGGATCGTCGGGGTTCCTCATAGCCGACTTAAGACACCTAGTGGACTCGAGCGCCTGACCTGCAGACCGCCAGGTCGGACCACTGTCGGCGACACGGTCTCGTATGGCTTTCCTCGTAGCCGGTTCCCCCGAACGCGGCAGCGACACGACAGACCGTTCAAGTCGAGAAACTAGACGAACAGGCGTTCGACGTTCTAGTCTCGTCTCACCGGCTAGCACCCGGGGACGCGGCCAGCCCGGCGAGAAGCAGGGGCAGTTCCGAGGCGAGTGCGACTCTCACTCCTTCGTTGAATCGGAGCCGCTGTCATGTCTTCACCTATCGCTGACCGAAATCTGGGGCCAGCCGCCGCCGCCCGCGAGGTCGCGCACGTCTCGAACACCACGTTGAGGTCGTGGCTCGACCGGGGCTGGATCACAGCCGTGCGCGTCGGACCTCGAAATTATCTGTACGACTTGGACTCTGTCGCCGCGATGATCCAGCCGGTCGGCCCGTTGTCCGATGTCGAGCGGGCATCAATCGCCGAAGCCGTTGCTAAATCGCCTGATCCAACTCCAGCGCAGCTCGCCACGCTGCGGGGAATCATTCACGAGGTAGATGCCTGATGGCGATAGAAGAGCGAACCGGGCAGCCCACCCAGGCTGCCCGGTTCCAATGCTCACCTGCGGCCACCACAGCAGCAGATTTCGCGACTCTACCGCACACGGGGGTCACCGAATGGGATCGTCGACGCCTCGCCGCTGCCCGCTGCGAACCGCTCAACTGCGGGTGCCGTGACCCGTGGGTGTGCCGATGCCGCCGACAGCCGCTGTCCCACAACCAGATCGACGCTGCCGCCGCAGCAGCCGAGCACCTCGAATGCTGCGGACTGATGCCGATCTTCAGTGACGCCACGCTACGGGCACTGTGGACTGCCGGTCACCAAGCCCTCGCCGAACGCCTGCACCACGGGGGGGAGGTCGCGTGACCGACGACGACTGGGTGCAGATGGATGCTGCCCGTGACGCCGAGGCGTTCTACAACGAGCGTGTCGTGACCGCCGCGTGGCTTGATGAGCAAGAGTTCCCGCCGCTGGAGTGGACGGTTCCCGGCATCCTGTCCGAGGGTCTTGGCCTGCTCGTCGCACCACCGAAAGTCGGGAAGTCATGGATGGTAGCCAATTTCGCGCTGGCATGCGCGTCCGGCGGGTCGGCTCTGGGTGCAATCCCGGTGAAGCAGCGACCTGTGTTGCTGATGGCATTGGAGGACGGACACCGCCGCCTGCAGAGCCGGTTCCGCACCCTGATGGTGGGCCAGCCGCTGCCGGACGGGCTGGAGGTGGTCACCCGAGCTTCAGCGAACGAGGCTCTGGTGTGCGTCGCCGAATTCCTGCGGCGGAACCGAGACGAGGCACCGCTGGTCATCATCGACACCTTTGGAAAGGTGAAGCCGCCCAGGCTCCTCAACGAGGATTCCTACGCCGCCGACTACCGCATCGGAGGCGCGCTGAAGGAACGGATCGATGACGTGGCGGGCGGGTGCATGTTGTTGGTGCATCACACCCGTAAGGCTGAGAGCGCGGACTTCATCGACTCCGTCAGTGGCACCCAGGGGATTGCCGGATCTGCAGACTTCGTGCTGGCCCTCAACCGCCGCCGTCACTCCGACGAGGCCATGCTGTCCGTCACCGGTAGGGATGTCCCCGAGAACGAGTACGCCTTGATCACCACCGACGGTCGCTGGTCGCTCGACGGCCAGGATCTGATGGACGCCGCCACTACGGCCCAAAAGCGGCGGGAGGCAGGCGACCTCGGCGACCGAAGCCTCGATGCTCTCGTTTTCATCAACGGGAGGCCCTCAGGTACCAGGGCAGCCGACCTGGCCGAGCATCTGGACATCGAGGCCAACCTGGCGGGCAACTACCTGCGCCGCCTTCAAGAGGCTGGACGCATCGCCAAACGAAGCCGAGGTCTGTATGGACCGGTGGTTGAAGTGGTTGAAGTGGTTGAAACACAGGTAGAAGCGGGCGAAAACTCACGATGAAAACATCACTTCAACCACTTCAACCACCCTCCTACACCAACGTCACGTGTGAGATCTGCTCGACCCCGCTGCCTCCCCGGCCTTCAATGCCGGTGTGTGAGCTGTGCGCCCACGCGCTGCGCTGGCGCACCGTGATCTGGGCCCGACGACGCAAGGCCGTCGCCCGCAAACTGGCTGAACTCGATGGACGGCCACTAACAAGAGAGATGAACACACATGTCTGACAATGCATTTGATCCGCAAGCGCTGGAGATGCCCAAGCCTGCGGACCTCAGACGCGCCATCGAGTGCATGCTGCTCCACCGCAACAAGGACGCGTCCGGCATCGCCATGGTGCTGGACGAGGCCGACGGCGAGCACCGAATGAGCTTCGTCATCGCGGCGCTGCTGTTCCTGGGTAACCAGTTCGCCGACCAGGCAGCCGCCGAGCACAACTTCGACGTGGAGGCCAACCTGCGGCACCTGCAGGCCGCGCTGGCCGCCCAGGAGGAGGACGAAGGTGGCCCGACGACGTGACCCCACGGCGACCGTCACTGGTATCACCGCATGGGTGCTGCCCGACGGCTCAGTCGCCACCCTGTGGCGCATCCGGTGTCCACTGTGCCGGGGGTTCCACAACCACCGCCCCGGCGGCACCCGCCACCTCAGACAAGCGCCCTGCACCCCGTGCAGCGGCCTGCACATCGAATCCCCGTCCGACCGAATTGTGAGGAACCGAAATGTCATCGACCAACGGCCAACCGCCGACCCCACCCGCATCGCCCAGGAACGCCGCGCCACCTACATCGAGGCGTGCCGGACTGCGGGCCGCGACACCGCTCTCCACGAGGATCGCGATGACGCTCCTATGGCTGGGATGCATCGACCGTGACGACGCCGCCATCGAGGACGCCCTGGCGCTGCTGCCCGACGACCCCGAGGTTCGCGGTATCGCGCTGGGGCTGTGCCGCATCGGTCTGAGCATCGAGCCCCGGCTGCGATGCGACGCCGCCCGCGCCAACGCCTACGACCTGCTCGAAACCTACGACCTCTCACACCGTGTGATCACAGGAAGGCTCTAACACAATGACCGTAAACACCGACACCGCAACAGATTCCGAAAACGCCGGCGAACTGCTGAGCGGCGAAATAGACTCTGCCGCAACAGCTTCCGAGGGGGCAGGCTCGAGTTCTGACCCCGTCGCCGACCCCGACAGTGACGAGGCCGAAACAGATTCCCGCTCAGAGGATTCCGACGCCCCGAAGGCTGACCGCGAAGCCGCGAAGTATCGCCGCCAGCTCCGCGACACCGAGGCTGAACGCGACCGGCTCCTCACACAGGTCGAGGGATACCACCGCGCCGAGGTCGAACGCCTCGCCAGCTCGCGACTGATTGACGGCAGCGATGTGTGGGCAGGCGGTGTCGCGCTCGATTCGCTGCTCAATGACGCCGGACAGGTCGACCCGGCCCGCGTCGCGCAAGCAGTACGCGATCTCGCTCAGACCCGCCCGCACTGGTGCCGCAGCGCCGCAGCGCCCGCGTCGATGGTCACCAGCGCCGGGAAGCCGGACACGTCCGGCGACCAACCCGCGACGACGTGGTCGGATGCGTTCACCCGCTTCCGAAGCGGCGCACAGGACGGCTGATCTGGCGGTTGCCAAAGGGCAATGGTGTGGCAGCCGAATTGGAGCCGCTGTACGCCGAGGCTGCAGCCAAGAGGGTCGGCGGCAGGCCGAGGGTCGGGCAGGAGAAACCTGTCGCAAATTCGCGACAGGTTACTGAGCGTCAAAGGAAGTCGGTCGAGCATGCGGCGAAAGCCGTTGGCGCTAAGGGCCGTTTGGTGTCGCCCTTGCGCTTTCGAGCACCGTTGCCGCACACTGAGACCCGTCACCCGATCACCGGCCTGGTGCCGACCGGCTGACACGAATGCCCCCGGTGGGCACCGCGACCGGCCCGTGGCCTCGCGTGAATCACACAACGGACCCGACCGTGGGTCCGATTCACCGGAGGCCCACCCATGTCGTTCCTCTCCACTTCCGCTGCCGGGATTCTCACGCCCGAGGAAGTCCACGCCCTCGTCGTGCAGCCGACGCAAGAGCAGTCGGTTGCCATGCAGACAGCGACCGTAGTGCCCACCAGCTCAAGCGAATTCCGGTTTCCGGTCGTCACCGACGACGCGGGAACAGCCTGGTACCTGGAGGGCGAGGACATCACCCTCACCGACCCGACAGTCGATGAGCTGGTCGCCCGCCCCAAGAAGATCGCCAGCCTGACCAAGGTGTCGCGTGAGTTGGCCGAAGACAGCAGCCCCGAAGCCACCGCGCTGGTCGGTGAGTCCGTGGCCCGCGACATGGCGAAGAAGATCGACGCCGCCTGGTTTGCCGCCAGCACCCCGAAGGGACCGGCGGGCCTGGCCTCACTGATCGGCACCGCAGGCGCGGTCGTGGGCGGCTCCTACGCCAACGCTGACGCGTTCGCCGAAGCGATCTCGCTGATCGAGCAGACCGGAGGCACCCCAACGTGTTTCGTGTCCAGCGCCTCCACGGTGCTGGCACTGTCGAAGCTGAAGAAGGCCACCGGCTCCAACGAGCCGCTGCTGAGCCCGAACCTGGCGACCGGCGCAACTCAGCGCATCGAGCGCCAGCTCCTGGGAGTGCGGCTGTGGACGACACCCGACGCCATGCTGGACGACGATGTGGTGTGGGCCTACGACCGCTCGAAGGTGTTCGTCGTGGTGCGTCGGGACACCGACCTGCGCATCGATGAGTCCTTCTTCTTCGGCTCCGATTCCATCGCGGTGCGCTGCACGATGCGCGTCGACTTCGCGTTCCCCCACGCCGCCTCAGTCGTCAACATCGGACCCGACGGCAGCTAAGACGGACGCCTGTGAGAGCAACTGAGCGACAAACACTCTCACGGCACCGGGGCACCTGAGAGGCGTTCTGATCCTCCGCGCCTGTCGGCTGTGCCCTCCAACGCTCCCGGCCCCCGGCTGATCCTTCTCCTCTCAGCCGGGAGCCGGGGCACCCGAGAGGAGCTGCTGATGCCGAGACCACGATTCAAACCAGGCGACCAGCACCCGAACTGGCGTGGCGACGACGCCAGTTACTTCGCCATCCACTACCGGCTGCGGTCGGCTCGCGGCAGCGCCCGTGACCAGCCGTGTGTGGACTGCGGCCAACCGGCGCGGCACTGGTCCTACAGCGGCGACTGCCCCAGCGAGAAGCCGCGCCGCCGCAACGCCGCCGGACGTGTGATCTCCCCGCCGTACTGCACGCACCCGAATCACTATGAGCCACGGTGCATCTCGTGTCATCACCGGCATGACGGCGCAGTGGAGCGGCTCAACCGCAAACACGTTGCGGCGCAGGAGGTTTGACGCGTGCCGCGAGCACCAAAGCACTGTGGCCGCAACGGATGTCGGAAGCTGGTCCGGCCACCGGCCAAGCGTTGCCCCGAGCACATCGGCTGGAACATGAGCCCCCGCACCGCCTCGGCGCAGGCCACCAACCGCCACCACTGGCGCACCGTGATCAGGCCGCAGGCGCTGGCCCGCGACGGCCACCAGTGTCAGCTCCGGTTCCCCGGCATCTGCACCGGCACGGCCACTGAGGTCGACCACATCATCGAGGTCACCGACGGCGGCACCGACACCCTGGACAACGCCCGCTCGGTGTGCCGCCCGTGCCACCGCCGCCGCACCGCCACCAACGCCGCGAACACCCGCCACCAATCACCAAGGAGGACAACATGACCGCTGTCGGATCACCGCAGCAGGCAGCCGAGAAGATCGCCGCCGACCTGTCCGTGCTCGCCGATAAGCTCGACACCCTGCGTGAGCGCCCCGACTGGCATCACGACCACCTGATCGCCCCGGCCCTGCGCGCTCTCACCTCGGCATCTCGGTCGACTGCAGAGCAGCGGGCCAAGCGCCGCGCAGCCCGCGACGAGCACCGGGCCGACGACCTGGCCCGCGCCCACGTCGCACGGTCTCCGATGCGGACATCCGCTGGTGACCGGCGAACCGGTGGACCGGCAGGCGTCGTCAGGAAGGCGAAAGCCTCCAAGCGGCCCTGAGAAGCCCTCGACCGACACGGCCACACCACCACACCACCGACACCCCGAACGCACCCCCACGGCCCACACAGCCCCAGCACGACACCCCCACCGGGAGAACCCCTCCCCACCCCCCGAAGCCCTGTCGGCACGGACTGCGGTTTAGGAGCCGTACAGCTCCCTGGGTTCTGGGCCGGTGGGGCTGTTCACGCCCCTATTTCCCGCCTCGGGATATTCGGACACACGGATTGACCTGCGGGAGGCGCAATTCAGCGTGTGTGAATCAAGCTGATGCAGAGGATGATTGACCCCCTTGGGCACGATGGTCTTCTAGCTGCTCAAAGTACCGACACCGGCACCGTTGTCACGGCAGCCAGGACGCCCGAGGAGAGCGGTGCTGCACGCGCAAGAAGCCGGATGCGAATAATCGCATCCAGCGTGTGCTGCCGGTCGGGCGTCTTGGCAGCGCCAGCGGCGGGGCGTGCGGTGGTTAGACGGGCTCGCTGTTGTCGGCGGCACCGCCAACATCACCGACCTGAATTGATTTGCTAGAACGCGCTATTCGTTCCTCCGTGAGGTGGAGAGTTCCTCCGTGAGGAGATGTTGTCGTGAATAGTGCTACAGGACAGCGGTATTCACGCGGCGTAACGGGTAACGCGAAACAATTGCACGTTGATTATCCGTTACAGTCGATGGCATGAGAGTCCACGAATCACACCCGCAGCTCCAGACGGTTGACGTGGTGACCACCGTCTTCGTCTTCGCCTGCGCAGCCTGCGGCGAGGAGCACTACGTCAGGGGTGCCCGCGTCCAGGCCGACGGCCTCGATGAGACCGGCTGAGCGTCAACGGCAGAAGAGCCGCCGGTTGTGATCCGGCGGCTCTTGTGTGCTCCTGGCGCGGCTGGACTCAGCCGACGAGCCACTCCACGCCCACGCTGTCCTCACCGAGCGGAGCGCCCCGCCTACGGTGGCCCATCGGCTTGACCGTGATGGCGGCGACGACACGCAGGATGGCCCGCTTCTGGTGCAGCGTCAGCTTCGACCACAAGTCACGAATGTTGCCCTGCGCCAACGGTGCCAAAGGCGACTGGTGGCCGATCTCGGCGAGCTGCGACGTGATCACTTTGGCCCGTTCATCGAGAACCCTGCTGGCCGAGGCCAATTGGCCGATATCGATGCCGTCGTCGTTGGCATACGCTGCGGCCAGCGCGTCCTTCTTCACGTTGATCTTGCGCAATTCAGCGTTCAGGTTCGCCCCGTCAACCGAGTCGTCGCGTGCCAGCAGCTTCTCCACCCGCCCCGGCTTGGACAGGTAGTCCAGCAGCAGACCGTCCACGTATGCGTCGAGATGGGTGGCCTCACGGCTGACGTGTGCGCGGTCATCGAATCCGAGGTTCTTGCACCGGTAGCTCTTGCGGCCACCCGACGACGACCCGACCTTCATCGTGCCCTCGCCGCAGCCCCCGCACCGGTAGATGCCCGACCCTAGCCACGCCGGTCCACGCCCCAGGCGCTCCTTGGATGCGGTGGCGCGCAACGGGTTCGAGATGATGTCTACGACAGCCTGCCAGGTCTCCTCGTCCACGATGGGTTCCCAATGGCCCTTGGCCACAGCCTTGCCCGCGTGAACGCTGTACCCGGCGATGGTGGGTCGCATCAGCATCTCGCGCACTGTCTTGGTCTGCCACCGCTGCTGGCCGGTCGAGGTGAGCACACCACGTGCGTTGAGGTCGTGGACCACCGAGCGCAGTGACTGGCCCTGAGCGATGGCCTCGCACATCTTCCTGATCTCGGCGGCCTCCTCGGGGATGATCTGCATCGCCTCACGGGCCCCGCTCTTGCCGACGCCGCCGGTGTAGCCGTAGGGCCGCTTTCCGCCGTGCCACACCCCGTTCTGGGCCGATTGGATGCGGGCGGCCTTCACGCGCTCGGCCTTGTGCTCGGACTCGTAGCGTGCGACTGCACCCAGTTGGCGGGCCACCATGCGACCAGCCGGTGAGGACAGATCCCACAGGCCCGCCTGCACGGTGTGCGTTGGCACCCGGCGAGGATCGCAGGCGTCGATGTAGGTCTCCAGCTCCTTGGGTGAGCGGTGCAGCCGGTCGGGATGCCACGCGATCACCGCATCGGTGATCCCAGCTTTGATGTCGGCCAGCATCGCCTTGTAGCCGGGACGGGGTTTGCCGCTGTAGGCGCTGATGTCGTTGTCGGAGTAGACGCGCTGCACTGTCCAGCCGAGGCGCTCCGCCAGGGCACGGCAGTCCTTCTCCTGGCGCTCGACGCCCAGGCCCAGACCCTTCTTGTCGTCAGAGATGCGCAGGTAGATGGCCGCGCTGACGGCCTCTGCGGTGTGTGTGTCGTTCATGCAGAACAGTCTACGGAAATTAGGTGTTCTAAGTCGGGGACGGGGTTGCACATGCCGGGGGCGGCGTATTTGGCGAAGATCGCCTCCAGAGTCGCCCACGCTTCGGGGGTCAACTCCCCTCGGACGGGGATGTTGCCGTTGCGTTGTTGTTTCCCTGCTGAGAGCCCGCGGGTGCGGGCGCGTTCGGTGTCGTCGGGTTCGGGGCCGTCCTGGTCGAGCAGGAACAACCGCAGCGCGGCGGTCTCCTTGAGTTCCTTCGGCCCGACCCCGACTGCGACGCGGACCAGGTCGACTTCGAATTGGGCCGCGGTGGCCGCGTCGACGAAACCCGGCAGTTTCCGGACCGCGGCGCGGATCACCGCGACGTGCTCGCTGGTGATCAGCCCGAGGTCTTGGGCGGCCGCGGTCGCCGGCAGTGCGGCGGGGAGGGGTTCGCCGGTGATGGTGCGTCGCGGCGCCAACACCGCGGCCTCGTTCAGGCGACGATTCGCCTCAGCAGCCGAGATGCGCCAGCGGACGGTCAGGACGTCTTTCCAGGATTTGGCGCCCAGCTGCTGCGGAGTGGTCTCAGTCTGCAGGCGGGCCAGCAACCGCTGACTCACGCTGGGGAGCTGACAGGTCAGGGTCTGCAGATCGTCGAGGGGCCCGATCAGCTCCGCGCGGGTCAGCAGGTCGATATCGCAAGCGGCGACCGCGTCGAAAGCGGCCCGCAACGCGGTCACCGCCTCCTGCAAACCCGTCCCCGTGTCTTGAGTCAAGAAGTTGGCAGGTTTTTGGTGTCGAGGTAGGCCTGTTTGGGTGTGCGGTCTGCCAGTGCTTGGTGGGGTCGGATGGTGTTGTAGATGATGCGGAAGCGGTGGGCTTCCATGTCGAGGGCGTCGCCGTCGCCGATGTAGCCGCGGAACAGGTGCTCGTATTTCAGGGTTCCGAAGAAGCGCTCGATGACGCCGTTTGTTTGTGGCGTCTTGATCCGGGTGCGGATATGGCGCAGGACTGGATCAGAGCCGGTGAACAGCGTTTGAAAGTCTTTCCCGCGGTAGCAGGGTCCGTTGTCCGAGACCAGGGCGATGGGAGCGGGTGCGTGGCCGATGATGTTTTCTTCGGCATCGAGTACATCCATTTCTCCTCGGTCGAGTCGCAGATCGGCGAGGTTGAGCACTGTGGTGGCTTCCTCGATCGCCAGGCGTACGCAGTGCACGGCGTCGCGGCCACGTCCGGTGGGACTGACGGTGATGGCCAGGCAGTACTTGGTGACGTAGTCGATGACCGCGCTGATCCTCCAGATTCCGCCGTGAGCGGTTTCGAACTCGGAGAAGTCGGTCTGCCAGACCCGGTTGCGCTCTGTGGGCGGATGATGAAATACCTGGCGGCGCAGCGCGGCCCAGGACTTTCGATCAGCCCGGAAGCCTTGGGGCAGGAGCAGGCCGCGCCGTCGTAGTGCTCGCTGCACCGAGGAATTGGTGACCTCATGGCCATCGGCACGCATCAGTGCGGCGATCTTGCGGTAGCCCCAGGCCGGCCATTCTTCGGCGTACTTGGCGGCGATCGATTCGATGCGATCGACCACCGGCGCCGGCCACGGACCCTTGGCTGGATCGCCGGCACGCAGACGTGCCAGCCGGCGTCGATAGGTCCGCTCCGGGATACCGGCCAGCGGCGCGAACCTCGAAACCGGCAGCCCCGCTGCCTCTCTTAGGGTTTCGAGGTCCGTGAAGGGACTTGGTCAGCCCACGCTGCCCCGCGCTGCCAGATGCGCAGCTGCACTGTGGCCTCGGCCAGCGCTAGTTTGAGCTCCTCGTTTTCCTGCCGGAGCCGACGCTGCTCAGGGGTGCCGGCGCGCCCGGCGTGCCCACTAGGCACTTCCTCCATTCGCTGCGCACCGGCCTCGAGGAACTGGTGCTTCCATTTCGTCACCTGAGTCGAGGCCACCCCGCACCGTCGGGCGGCCTCCGCACCGGTCATTTCTCCTGCGAGTACCGCTAGCACCAGCCGCGTCTTCTCCGCGGCCGGGATCTTCGTTCGTCGTGATCGGACCATGACCCACTCAACCTCCTCGACGGCCCGCTGTGAATAGCGCGACCCTGACAGAAAGTTTGAGTCAGTGGACCGACATACTTCGAACATACATTCGACCACCGACAAATCCGGTCGATGTGACTGCTGAAACTGAAGTGACACAACACATCCAAGTGACATGACAATCAGGGCTGTGATGTTTCAGGACATCGGTGACAGTTCTGCGTCAGGACATCGGTGACAGTTGGTGTATCAGGACTTCGGTGACGGTTGCCTGGTTTTCGGGCGTAGGCCGCGGGGTCGGCCGTTGGCTACGTATTTGGTGCCGGGTGCAGGTCGGGTGTGGTCGGCGAGGACCTCGCCGTGTAGGTCGATGATGATGATCTTCGCACCGGCGGCAGCGGGCTGTCTGCGGGTGTCAGGTGCCGGCACCTCCGTCGAGCAGCCAGTGGTGGCGCATGTGCGTTGCCCGTTCCATTGCGCCGACCACCGCGCCGAATCCCAACGCGAGGTTGAGCCACACCGGAAGATGCAAGGGCGATTCGAAGGGGCCGAATATGTCTGCAATGAGGGGAATCTCGGAGATCGGCTCTGCGGCCTGCAGCATGTTGAGTCCTACTCCGATGAGCAGCATGAGCACCGAGACCGCACTGATGATTCCACTCGCGAGCGGATGCACGTGTGCGAAACGCATACGCCGCCCCTCAGCGGACTTCGGATCGGGCACGAGACGCCGCTCAGTGCCGTCGTGGGCAACGAAGTGACAGCGTCGTAGGCCTACCTTGCTGGTGCGGACCTCGACGTGGCCATGCGTGACAGGGAATCGAGCGGGAACTTTCGACTGCGCCCGGAGCTGCCCATCAAGGTAGAGCCCCGCCTTGACGACGCCTGTTTCAGCGTCGCCACCGTGCTTCACCTCGATCGTGTGCATGACCTGTCGGCCGTCAACCGGGAGCGCGATCGACATGACCGAGCGCCGCGTCAGCTGCCACCAACGGAAGGGCTTGAGCGGGCGCCCGTCACCTGGCTTCACACGCTTGGCGAGCCGACGTTCGTTCCAGCTCAAGTTCACTGCTCCCGCCCAGCCGCCGGGTGGGCCGAAGGCGTGCGCGCAGGCCCGCTGGTGCGGGTCATCCACCACACAGTCGCGGTGATGACGACCAACGCCGCGCTGGGCACCAGGTTCGCCATCGAGCCGACCGCGTCACCCCGATTCGCCGACTGGGCGCCGATGTCGAGGTGCAAGGTCGTGCCGAGCACGAGGAACGCAACGTTGTAGACACCGTGGAGGACGACCGCGACCTCGAGGCCGCCGGTGCGCCAGGTCACGATCGCCATCGACGAGAACAACACCAGGTACGACGTCAGCAGGTACGGATCGAGCGTGCCGTGTGCGAGCGAAAACAGCACAGTCGTGGCGACAATGCCGAGGATCGCGCCAGAGCGCGCGCTCGGCGTCCAGCTACCGAATACACGAAACATCAAGCCGCGGAAACCATATTCCTCGCCCGCAGCAGCAAGGGGGGTAAGCACCATGCCGATGACGAAGAACGCCACAAGATCCGCAGTCGACCACGGCACGCTGCCGCTTTCATCCAGAACAACGACGGCGACCGCGACCGCGATCAACACCAAGGGTCCGAACACAAGCAGTGCTCGACCGAACACTCCGTACCGGAAGCGCCCCGCCACGGAGTGCAACGACCCCGGCGGCACGCCGTAAAGCACACGTTGCAACAGCATGCAGTACGGGATCAACAAGGCCAACGACAACGCGCCGGCTGCCTGCTTCAACGGTGTCGAGGTACCGGAACGACCGAACAACTCCCGGTCGACGATCACCGATAACGCATCCAGAAGCACTGCGAAGCCGATCAACCCGATCATCAGCAACGCGATCGCCACGATGCCACGCAGGATGCCACGACGCGCTTCCGCGTACACGCGGTGGTATTCGACGCCGGCCGGGACCGGCGGCGTCGGTGCGGGATCAGCGCCCCGCATGATCAAGCGCTGGGTGATGGTGTTCATTGTCGGTTCCTTCGATAATCGGCGTTGTTTCACAACGCAAGTGGGCCGTACTCTCCTGCGCGTCAGGTGATTTCGCGCACTTGGCGTCGGTCTCAGTACAAATGGCAGCTTTGACAATTGCCGCAACGGGCGTCAACGCGAGGCCGGGCCACGCTCATCTCACTGCCCCCTTCAAGAGATCAGCGCGCGCCGAGGGCTCGGTTGATGGCAGCGACGACGTCGTTCGGGTCGTCGACGGTCAGGACCAGTCGGTCGAAGCGTTCGGCATCATCGAGGGTGACGACGATCGCACGGTCGTATCCGGAGACGTTCCAGAACTGCTTCCTGCCGTCTGCGTGGAACGTGCCGGCGAGCTTGCCGGGCAATCCGAGGCCTGGACCTCGCCACCCCTTCGGCTCCTCTCGCATACCGGGATCGAAGGTTGCTCCTCGCACCCGCTCGAGCGGGAACTGCAGGCGCCGTGTGAACGACCAGACCTTGTTGAACCCCGTCGGCTCGACCACGAGGTGGTCTGCGGTCACGGTGACTCGGTTGATGCTCATGCGAAATCTCCTACTTCGCGTAGTACTGCGCGGGTCAGCAGCCGAACTCCCAACTGCTCCTTTGTCACATCGAGACGGCTGACGTGGTGGTCAACCCGACTCCGGATCAGTGGCGGAACTAGCACACTGTACTAGTTCGGCAGATAAAGTAGCACAGTGTGCTAAGAACGGAGGGGAGGTGCTGACCCGATGAGCGAGCCGACGAAACAGAGCACGCGGGACAAGATCCTGATCGCCGCGGCGACCATGCTCGGCGAGGATCCGACCTCCCGGCTGAGCGTGCGCGCCGTCGCCGCGCGCGCCGGGGTCAGTGCTGGCTCGCTACGCCACTTCTTCCCAACTCAGCAGGCGCTGATCGACACCGTGATCGCCGGGCTCTACGACCTCGACATCCCCGACGACCCGATGCAAGACACCACCAGCGACCCGGGCGACCGTCTTGTGGCCTGCCTGCAGCTGCTGCTGTCGCAGGTGGGTACGGGCGAGCGGGCACGCGAGCATTGGCGCGCAGTACACGACGCGTACGTCGCATCGCCACCGTCCGCGGATGCCACCCATGCCTTCCTCGCGCTCGAACGCCTCAACGTGGACTACATCGCGCGCTGGCTCAGCACCTTGCGCGACGAGGGAGCGCTTGCGCCCGGCGATTTGGATGTGAAGGCGCGGTTCTTGAGCACCGTGGTCAACGGACTTGCATTCGAGCGCGCCCTCCCAGGCGACCGTGAGCGCCTTGCCTTCGAGGTACATACCCTTCGCACTGCCGCTGACAGCGTCCTGCAGCGCAGAATGTGACCACTCCAAAACAGCATCAAGAATCGAGACAGGATGTGACCGATCTCGTGTCCCGACGACCGGCAATGCACGGCAACGCATTCAGATCGCCGCAGCGGCGATGCTTCGCGAGAATCCGACACCGTTTGATCGACACAGTCGTCGAGGGGCGGCATCTACTGCAATGACTCCCACACAACTGGCGGAGGTGCAGTATTCGAAGTGTGCAGTATTCGTTCGCCGAGGTCGGCGTGAATAATCGTCGCGCATATCAGGCGAAGGCTTCGATCCCGCCGTGGTCAGAACAGTGCGAGCGGGTTGGCGTTCATCAGCCCGTGCACAAGCAGCAGCGGCCACATCGCGCGATGCCGCTGCCACACGAGCCCGAGAAAGAGTCCTGTAACTCCCTGGTTGGCAACGACATTCGCGAGGTCCACGACCCAATCGCCGGTCCCTTGAATGGCGATGTGCCAGGATGCCCAGGTCAATGAGCTGACGATGATTGCCGGCCACACTCCGCCGAGAACGCCCTCCCATCGAGTCTGTAGCCACCGCCGGTAGAAGAACTCCTCCACCACGGAGTTGAGCAGGAATCCGATGAGCACCATCGCGATCACGGTCAGCGGGTCAACTTGGAAGCTGGTCCCAGGATGCGTGGGCGAGAGGGCCAGGTACGTAACGGTCCAGCCCACTGCCGGTACCAGCGGCCACCAGGGGCTCCGCTTGTCGGCGACCTCACCGGGTCCCGGCGATGCGGGGAGTGCACTACGTCTGCTGGCCGCCCCGAACCGTCGGCACACCGCGAACAGCAGCAGCGGACCGAGCAGGAGCAACCCCAGCTTGAGCGCCGTGTAGTTCGGCTCGTCCGGTCCGAGCAGCGTCAACGCGAACGTGAATGTCACGGCCAGCGCGAGCAGGACCAGGGCTTCCAACCGCACCCGCTTGGCCGGTGCAGCGCGCCCGCGAACAGGCCCGGTGGTGGGTGTCATCAGAATCAGCCCGACACCTACAACCGCGGCCAGCCACGGATGCCACATCGGGATCGAGTCTGCGGAGTCAGCCGTGAACCGGATCTGCCCCTCGCCGATGACGGCCACGGTGAGCGCGGCGACGACATAGATGCCGACGCCGGTTGCGACCACGGCGGTGCCGATCAAGGTTCGAGTCTGACTGTTCTCGCTGAGCGCGACAGCGGCATCGGCGTCGGAGGACTTGGACACGAAACGAATGTAGCGGCGCCCATAGCCGGGAGTCGTCGTACCTAGGGCTCGGCTGCCCCGCGCCTGCGATGCGAGCAGTAAGACCTACCGCGCCGACGCCTGATTCGGATTGCAAGCGCTATTCCCACACAACCTCGCGGGGCTCCTTGTCGGTTCGCAGCCCCCGCCAACTCGCCTGGCGCAGCCGGTTGTCGGAGGTGCGCTCGCTGTAGCGGACCTCCCCCACCAACTCCGGACGCACGAACGTCACACCCTTGGCGTCCTGCTTGGGAAGCGCAGCGGCAAAGGGTGATTCGTCGGCGTGCAACGGGGCGAGGGTCTTCTTGAGAGCAGCGAGTTCCTTCTCGGTGAAGCCGGTGCCCACCCGTCCGACGAATTGCAGTCCGTCGTCATCGGGGATGCCCAGCATCAGCGCGCCGATCCCGCTGCTGCGACCGCCCGCCCCCTCACGCCAGCCGCCGATGACAACCTCCTGGGTCCTCCAGAACTTGTCCTTCAGCCACGACGACGACCGTCGGCCCGGTTGGTAGGTGGAGTCCCGCTTCTTCGCGACGACGCCTTCCCACCCTTTCTTCCGCGCGAACTCGAGCGCCTCGGGCCCGTCGCCGTCGAGCGGGTCGGGCACGATCAGACCGCCCCCCTCCGCCAGCGCCTCGAGCAGTCGCCTGCGGTCGGAGTACTTGGCGCGCAACAGTGATCGGCCGTCGAGGTGGAGGATGTCGAACGCCCAGAACTCTACGCGCGTCGAGCGGGCACGGTTCTGCATGTCGCGGAAGCTGGGCACGCCGGACTCGTCGAGCGCGACGGCCTCACCGTCGAGGATCACGTGGTGGTCAGCAAGGTCGGCAGCAACTGCCTGCAGTTGCGGATATTCGCCGGTCACATCGCGACCACGCCGCGACCGCAACGTCAGTTTCCCGCGGTCCGCGTCGACGATCAGGCGGTAGCCGTCCCATTTTCCCTCGAAGGCCCACTGCCCCTTGGTGAGTCGCTGCACCGAGCCCTCGGAGGCCAGCATCGGCGCGAGGTCTGCCGGGGTCGGCCGCGTCTGGTCCTTCATCCGGTGCGCCAGCCAGTTCTTGCCGTCGGTCTGGATCAGTGCGTAACGGCCCTCGACCTTCTCGCCGTGCAGCGTGACGATCACCTCGCCGCCCTTGTCCGGCCCGTCGGGTGCGTTGTCGTTGAACTTCTCGGTCTCGTAGGTTCCGTTGTCCCACACGTAGACCTCGCCACCGCCGTATTCGCCCTTCGGGATCCCGCCGGCGAAAGTGAGGTACTCCATCGGATGGTCTTCGGTGTGGACGGCGAGATGGTTGACCGAGGTCGTCTGGGGCAGATTCTTCGGCACCGCCCAACTCACCAGCACCCCATCACGTTCCAGCCGGAAGTCGTAGTGCAGCCGCCGGGCATGGTGTTCCTGGATGACGAACTTGTTGTTGTTGCCGACCGTGGGCGCCTTCGCGGGCACGGGTTCGGGCGTTCTGCCGGCATCACGCATGCCCCGGTACGTCGTCAGTCGGTCGGCGACCGGGAGCACCTCATCGAGCTCGGCGAGAAGATCACCATCGCGGTCCAACCGGTCGAGAACCTCGTCGAAGGTGAGGTGGCGCAGGTCCGGATCGTCGAGCTCGTCCCAGGTTCGCGGGGCCGCCACCGTCGGATGATCCCGCCCCCGAAGCGAATACGGCGCGATCGTGGTCTTGTTGCCGTTGTTCTGACTCCAGTCCAGGAACACCTTGCCTTCCCGCAGACTTTTTGTCATCGTCGCGGTGACCTGTGTCGGCATGGTCTGTTCCAGCTGTTGGGCCACCCTCTTGGCCAGCGTCGACGCACCCCGCGAGCTGATCGGATCCTGCAGCGGGACATAAAGATGCAAGCCCTTGCTTCCACTGGTCAGCGGGAATGTGCGCAGGCCGATGTCGCTGATCAGGTCACGGACCTCGTGGGCGACCCGGCAGAGCTGACGCATCGTGACGTCGTCGCCGGGATCAAGATCGAAGACGATGCGCGTGGCCGGGCCCACCGTATCTTTTCCCGACCGCCCCCCGGTCGCCTCCACGAACCGCCACTGCGGAACGTGCACCTCCAGTGCCGCCTGCTGAGCGATCCACGCCAGCCCCTCGGCGGTGTTGATGACCGGATAGGTGGTGGTGCCCGACTTGTGCGCGATGGTGCCGCGGTCCAACCAGTCCGGCGCCGAGGAGGCCAACTGTTTCTCGAAGAACGCGGATTCCGCCACACCGTTGGGCCAGCGCTTGCGGGTGACGGCGCGGCCCGCGATATGGGGCAGCATCGCCTCGGCGACGCTGACGTAGTAGTCGAACACCTGGGCTTTGGTGGTACCGGTCGCCGGGTACAGCACCTTGTCCGGATTGGTCAGCTTCACCCGGCCGTAGCGGTCCACCATTCCACGTTATAAGCCTCGGACCCCGGCAGTGGCGGTAGCGTCAACACCGTGCGGGCATTGGTCATCGGCGAGGCACTGATCGACGTCGTCGAACGAGGCGGCGAGGGCCCGACCGAGCACGTCGGCGGCAGCCCCCTCAACGTCGCCGTCGGCCTGGCGCGGCTGGGCCGTGACGTCGACTTCCTGACCCACATCGGCACCGATGCTCGCGGTGAACGAATCAGCGAGTATGTCGAATCCTCTGGCGCACAGCTGGTTCCGGGCAGTCAGAGCGCACAGCGGACCCCGACGGCGCTGGCCACCCTCGACGACACGGGAGCAGCTACCTACACCTTCGACATCGACTGGCAGCTGACCGGCACACCCGAGGTGGCACCGCCCGTCGTCGTCCACACCGGCTCGATCGCCACCGTGCTGGAACCGGGATGCCTGGCCACTGCGGCGCTGGTCGACGCCTACCACCTCGCGGCGACGTGCACGTTCGACCCCAACATCCGGCCGGCGCTGATCACCGACGCCGATTCGGCCCGCGCCCGGATCGACCGGTTCCTCGAGCGGGCGGACGTGGTCAAGGCCAGCGACGAGGACCTGCGTTGGATCGACCCGGCTCGAAGCCCCGAACAGATCACCGCGGCGTGGCTCGCGCTCGGACCGTCGATCGTCGTGGTGACGATGGGCGGAGGCGGCGCATTGGCCATGTGTGCGGCGGGAACGGTGCGGGTACCTGCGTTCCATGTGGACGTGGTGGACACCGTGGGCGCCGGCGATGCGTTCATGACCGGCTTGATCGACTCTCTGTGGTCGATGGATCTGCTGGGTGCCGATCGCCGGCCCGGGCTGGCCGCCATCGGACCCGACGCTCTCACCACCGCCGTGCGCGCGGCCTCGCTGACCGCGGCGTTGACCGTGTCCCGTGGCGGCGCCGATTTGCCCGATCGCGCCACCCTGGACGCCGCCGCTTCATCGGCCATACTGACCTGATGCGATCCATCTGGAAGGGTTCGATCGCCTTCGGCCTGGTGAACGTGCCGGTCAAGGTGTACAGCGCCACCGAGGACCACGACATCAAGTTCCACCAGGTCCACGACAAGGACAACGGCCGCATCCGGTACAAACGCGTCTGCGAGGTGTGCGGTGAGGTCGTCGAGTACCGCGACATCGCGCGCGCCTACGACTCCGACGACGGCCAGACCGTGATCATCACCGACGACGACATCTCGACGCTGCCCGAGGAGCGCAGCCGTGAGATCGAGGTGCTCGAGTTCGTGCCGGCGAGCGACCTCGACCCGATGATGTACGACAAGAGCTACTTCCTCGAGCCGGAGGGCAAATCGTCGAAGTCCTATGTGCTGCTTGCGAAGACGCTGATGGACACCGACCGGGTCGCCATCGTCAACTTCGCGCTGCGCAACAAGACGCGGCTGGCAGCGCTGCGGGTCAAGGACTTCGGCAAGCGCGACGTCATGATGATCCACACGCTGTTGTGGCCCGACGAGATCCGTGATCCCGACTTCCCGGTGCTGGACAAGGAAGTCGAGGTGAAGCCCGCCGAGTTGAAGATGGCCAGTCAGGTCGTCGACTCGATGACCGACGACTTCAACCCCGACCGCTACCACGACGACTACCAGGAGCACCTGCAGGAGCTCATCGACGCGAAACTCGAGGGCGGCGAGGCGTTCACCACCGAAGAGGAACCGCAGGAACTCGACGAGACCGAGGACGTCTCCGACCTGTTGGCCAAACTCGAAGCCAGTGTGAAAGCGCGCAAGGAGCAGGCTCCCGCGGACAAAGCCCCCGCCAAGAAGACGCCGGCGAAGAAATCTCCCGCCAAGAAAGCCCCGGCCAAGAAGGCAGCCAAGAAAGCCGCCGCAAAGAAGAGTTAGCGGTATCAGTGGCCAGTTCGGTCCGCGTTCGCGTAGATCGCGTCGCGACAGTAAGCCGCGAGCCCTGGGAGCTCGAATGATTCGTCGTAGGTGGCGACGTACCTGGGGTCGCTCACATACATGTCGCCCAGGTTGCGGTGGAACGTCGGCGGGCAGTCGTAGAACCAGCGATTCACGTGGAGCCGGTGTTGCTCGGCCGCATTCATCGCCTCTTCGGAGTCGGGCGGCAGACCAGCGCGGAAGGCATCGGACAAGGCCTTCTCAACGGCTTCTCCCTCAGCCTTGATCTGCACCCAATCGTCGCGGCTGTAGGACTTCGTTCGGCGCTGCGATTCCTTCCACTCTGCGGTCTCGCCCCACTTCTGCTCCGCCTCTGCCTGATAGTCGTCGAAGCCGTCACCGAAGAGCTCGCGCATGTCGTCGTCGGTCATGGGGGTGTTCGTCATAACTTTCTCCAATGCCTGGTCAATTGCCTCGACGAGGTCCTTCATCTCGTCGAGCCTGGACATGACGCGTTCGCGCTGGCGAACCAGGTGGCTGACCTCGTCGCCCTCATCCAGCAGGCTCGCGATCTCCTCGAGAGAAAGCTCGAGCCGGCGGTAGACGATCACCTGGGACAAGCGGGTCAGGTCCGCCGACGTGTAAACCCGATACCCCGAGGCTGCACCACGACTCGGGGTCAACAAGCCGATGTCGTCGTAGTGGTGAAGCGTCCGGACCGTGATCCCGAATCGCTCCGCGACTTCGCCCACGGTGAGTCCGTCCACCTGCATCTCCTGCGTCACGTCGATCAGGCTGGTGCCTCACGCTGCGTGAGGGTCAAGTCTGCATATCCGAATTTATTCGAACGTCGAGGATCCCGTCAGGCGGCAGGGCACTGTCAGCGAGAGAATTAGAACGTGTTCCAGAAACCGACCCCGCGGGCCCGCGCTCCTTGCTAGCGTGACGCCCGGCTAGGGAAGCGAGGGACATGTGATTCTGGACAGATTCCGGCTCGACGATCAGGTGGCGGTGGTGACCGGCGCGGGCAGAGGCCTCGGTGCCGCGATGGCGGTGGCGTTCGCGGAAGCGGGCGCTGACGTGGTGATCGCCGCTCGCACGCAGTCACAGCTGGAGGAGGTCGCCGAGCAGATCGGCGCCACCGGGCGACGCGCCCACATCGTCGTCGCCGACCTGGCACGCCCCGATGACACAGCCGCGCTGGCAGCCGAGGCGATCGAGGCGTTCGGCAAACTAGACATCGTCGTGAACAACGTCGGTGGTTCGATGCCGAACGCACTCCTGAGTACCTCCACCAAGGATCTGCGCGATGCGTTCACGTTCAACGTGGCCACCGCACACGCACTGACCATCGCGGCGGTGCCGCTGATGCTCGAGCACTCAGGCGGCGGCAGCGTCATCAACATCACCTCGACGATGGGCCGGGTCGCCGGCCGCGGGTTCGCCGCCTACGGCACCGCGAAGGCTGCACTGGCGCACTACACCCGATTGTCGGCACTCGACCTCGCGCCGCGCATCAGGGTGAACGCGATCGCGCCGGGATCGATTCTCACCTCGGCCCTCGACGTCGTCGCCAGCAACGACGATCTGCGCACCCCGATGGAGCAGGCCACCCCGATGCGCCGCCTGGGTGACCCGCTCGACATCGCCGCCGCTGCGGTCTACCTCGCTTCGCCGGCGGGCAGCTATCTGACCGGCAAGACGCTCGAGGTCGACGGCGGCCTCACCTTCCCGAACCTCGACCTGCCCATCCCCGACCTATGACCCAACCCCGATCTGTGAGGACCCATCAATGACCATCAAAGTGGCCGCCATCGGCACCGGAAACGTCGGCAGGCATGCGCTGACCCAGCTGATCAACGACCCGAGGTTCGAGCTGACCGCGGTGTGGGTCTCCTCGGAGGCCAAAGCCGGCAGAGACGCCGCAGAGCTTGCGGGACTGCAGGATTCGACCGGCATCATGGCGACCACGGATCTCGACGCTGTGCTGGCGACCGGACCCGACGTCGCCGTCTACACCGCGATGGCCGACAACCGCCTGCCCGAAGCGCTCGAGGACTATCGGCGCATCCTGGCCGCGGGTGTCAACGTCGTGGGCAGCGCCGCCGTCTTTCTGCAGTACCCGTGGCAGGTGCTGCCCGACGAGCTCGTCACGCCGATCGAGGATGCCGCCAAGGCAGGCAACGCGAGCATCTTCGTGAATGGCATCGATCCGGGCTTCGCCAACGACCTGCTGCCGATGGCGCTGGCCGGCACATGCCAGAGCGTGCAGCAGATCCGCTGCATGGAGATCATCAACTACGACACCTACGACAGCGCGACGGTGATGTTCGACGTCATGGGTTTCGGCGGCAGCCTGGACGACACCCCGATGCTGCTGCAGCCCGGCGTGCTGAGCCTGGCGTGGGGTTCGGTGGTGCGCCAGCTCGCCGCCGGCCTGGGCATCGAACTCGACGAGGTGACCGAGACCCACGTGCGGGTGCCCGCACCGGAGGACTTCGACATCGCCTCCGGCCACATCACGAAGGGCACCACCGCCGCGATGCGGTTCGAGGTGCGCGGCATGAAGGACGGTGAGGTGGCGGTGGTGCTCGAGCACGTGACCCGGCTGCGCGACGACCTGTGCCCCGAGTGGCCGCAGCCCGCCGCGCACGGCGGCAGCTACCGGATCGAGATCACCGGTGAACCCTCCTACGCTCTCGACCTGTGCCTGAGCAGCCCGAACGGCGATCACAACCACGCCGGACTGGTAGCCACAGCGGCCCGGGTGGTCAACGCCATCCCCGCGGTGATCGATGCGTCGCCGGGAATCGTGACGGCGATCGACTTACCACCCATAACTGGAAAGGGCCTGTACGCTACGACATAACTGACTTGGAAGGATGTTGGACATGAAGGCTCGTCTCAGCCCGCTCGCCGCTCTTCTGGTTGCCGGTGGCGCGTCCCTGGCGATTGCCGCCGCACCCGCCGCACTGGCACAGCCCAGCTGCGTCGAGACCGGACAGGGCGGTGGGTATGCGGGTGGCTCGACCACCGTGTGCCAGTCGCCGGGCAACGCCCAGATCGACTCGCGTCCGAGCGTCCTCGCCCCCTCGGTGAACCAGATGATGCCGTGGGGCTACGGAATGTTCATCCTCTGACGGTCGTCGAACCGACACCGTCACTCATCGCATGAAGACCCCCGGGCGGCACGTCGCGCTGGTGATCGTCGGCGGCGCCCTCGCTCTGGGCAGTGCCCCCAGCGCTCTGGCCGCTCCGCAATGTACTGACGTCGGGTCTACCGTGACCTTCTGCGAGACCAACGGCAGCACGCAGTTGACCACCACCCCGCCACCGTGGAATTACGGCGGATGGCAGGGCTTCGGGTTCTGGCCGTTGGTCGGCGGCTTCGGCATCGGCTCGTAGCTCAACTCCTGGTCCACCATCCGCCACTGGCCTGTCCGGCAGGTTTCGTCTAGCCTAACTTTTCTGTTCGCATGACCGGATGGAAGAGGGGGCGGTGAAGAGCGACGTCACTCCGCGGGCGCGGCCGGGTTGGCTGCTGCTCGGGCCTGCGTTCGTCGCCGCGATCGCCTACGTCGACCCCGGCAACGTCGCCGCCAACGTCAGCGCCGGCGCCCAGTTCGGCTTCCTGCTCGTCTGGGTCATCGTCGTCGCCAACCTGATGGCCTGCCTCGTGCAGTACCTGTCGGCGAAGTTGGGCCTCGTCACCGGCCAGTCCTTGCCGGAGGCCGTCGGAACCCGGATGGGCCGACCGAGCCGGCTCGCGTACTGGCTGCAGGCCGAATTGGTCGCCATGGCAACAGATCTCGCCGAGGTGATCGGCGGTGCGATCGCCCTCTATCTGCTTTTCGACCTGCCACTGCTCGTGGGCGGGGTGATCACCGGCGCCGTGTCGCTGGTGCTGCTCGTCGTGAAGGACCGCCGTGGCCAGCAGACCTTCGAACGGGTCATCACCGGCTTGCTGCTGGTGATCGCGATCGGCTTCCTGACCAGCCTGGTCGCCGAACCGCCTCCGATCGCCGACGCCGCAGCGGGATTGATACCGCAGTTCGACGGAGCCGAGAGTGTCCTGCTGGCCGCCGCCATGCTCGGTGCCACCGTGATGCCCCACGCGGTGTACCTGCATTCCGGCCTGGCCCGCGACCGCCACGGCCACCCCGACGCGGGAGCCGCCCGCCGACGACTGCTGCGCATCACGCGCTGGGACGTCGGCATCGCCATGCTGGTGGCCGGCGCGGTGAACCTGGCGATGTTGCTGGTCGCAGCGACCAATCTGCAGGGCATGGAGAACACCGACTCCATCGAAGGTGCCTACGAGGCCGTCCAGAGCACGCTCGGACACACTGTGGCCCTGCTCTTTGCGATCGGACTGCTGGCATCCGGCCTGGCCTCGTCGTCGGTGGGCGCCTACGCCGGCGCCATGATCATGCAGGGGTTGCTGCGCAGGTCGATACCTCTGGTGACCCGCCGATTCATCACACTGCTGCCCGCGCTGGTCATCCTGGCCGTCGGCATCGACCCGAGTCGAGCGTTGGTGCTGTCGCAGGTGGTGCTGTCCTTCGGCATCCCGTTCGCGTTGATTCCGCTGGTGCGACTGACCGGCAACACAGGGCTGATGGGCGGCGATGCCAACCATCGGGTCACCACCGCTCTGGGCTGGGCGGTTGCCGGAGTCATTATTGTGCTGAATGTGGTCCTGATCTACCTGACGGTGAAGGGTTGATGGCAGACCGGCACACCTACTTCGCGTACGGGTCCAACCTGTGCGCGCAGCAGATGGCGCAGCGATGTCCCGACGCGGTCGATCCGCAGCCCGCAACGCTGGCCGACCACGACTGGCTCATCAACGAACGCGGCGTCGCCACCGTCGAGCCGTTTGTCGGCAGCGAGGTCCACGGTGTGTTGTGGCACCTGTCCGATCGGGACCTGGCCACCCTGGACAGCGCCGAGGGCGTCCCGGTGCGCTATCGCAGGGACCGGCTCACGGTGCGCACCGAGCACGGCTCTTCCGCTGCCTGGGTCTACATCGACCATCGGGTCGAACCCGGACCGCCACGGCCCGGATACCTCGAGAGAATCCTCGACGGCGCCCGACACCACGGTCTGCCGCGCCGGTGGATCGATTTCCTCGAGCGGTGGGATCCCGCCCACTGGCCGCAACGCCTCGGCCAGCCTGATTGTGCTGCTCCACAATCACTTTCAGAGTTGCTTGCCGACCCCGCGATCACCGAGGACAGTACGCTGCGGTCCCGGTTCGGTTTTCTGGCCATTCACGGTGGCGGCCTGGAGAAGATGACCGACGTCATCGCTGCGCGCGCCGCCGACGCCGCAGGCGCCTCGCTGTACGTCGTGCGCCATCCCGATAATTACCCGCACCACCTGCCGTCCGCGCGCTACGACCCCGCCGAGTCAGCCCGACTCGCCGAGTTCCTCGACCATGTGGATGTCGTGGTTTCGCTGCACGGCTACGGCCGCATCGGACGCAGCACCCAGATTCTCGCCGGCGGTCACCACCGCGCGCTGGCCGAACATGTGGCTCTTCATGTCGATATCCCGGGTTACCAGGTGGTGACCGAACTCGACGCGATACCCCGCGAACTGCGCGGTCTGCACGCCGACAACCCGGTCAATCGGGTGCGTGGCGGTGGCGCCCAGTTGGAACTGTCACCGCGGGTGCGCGGGATCAGCCCCCGCAGCGGTATGCGCGGCGACGACGGCCTGTCCCCCGCGACATCTGCACTCGTGCAGGGTTTGGTGACCGCCGCCCGCTCGTGGAAACTGCCTCCGCGTCAATATCTGTCGCAGCCCGGGCCGCCGTCCGACTGACTGCCGGGCACAAATGTGACGGCTGGGAGGGCACCCATCCGTCGCGCGCACCGCTCCGAATACGGCTATGTGGATCCCCTGCACACAGCAAAGCAGTCGACCGCCGCCATCGGCGGTGGTGTAGCCGGCCCAGCTGCGGTTCACCCGGTGTCGGCTCGCACCGGTGCCGTGGGTCGCCGCGGGGCCGACCGGCCGGTCCGACGTCGCGAAACCAGAGCCGGTGACATGGTGAGCACAGCGCTGTACCGCACCCGGATCACCCATCTGCGTCGCGCACCGGTGCACCACTATTTCGAGCATCGCAGCTACAGCTGGTTCGTCGACATCGATGCACTGCCCCGGTTGCCACGGTGGCTGCGACCGTTCGCCACTTTTGATGCGCGAGACCATCTCTGGGGCAACGACGGGGACACGTTGCGCGACCGCGTCGATGCGTTCCTGGCCGACAAGGGCGTCAACCTGAACGGCGGCAGGGTGACCGCGCTGATGCACGCCAGGGTGCTCGGCTACGTGTTCAACCCGCTGACGGTGTACTGGTGCCACGACGCACGCGGGGTCCTGCAGTACGTCATCGCCGAGGTCCAGAACACCTACGGCGGACGGCATGCCTACCTGCTCCCGCCGTCGGGTGACCGTCCGGCAATGGTGGACAAGAAGCTGTACGCCTCCCCGTTCAACGGCGTCGACGGACACTACCTGGTCAGCGCGCCCCAACCCGATGAGCAACTCGACATCCGGGTCTCGCTGCATCGCGACAACCAACCGGCCTTTGTCGTCACCATGCGTGGCACCAGAAGGCCGGCCGGCATCGGCCAGATACTGGCTTTGCAGATCGTCGCTCCGTTGGCCCCGCTGATGAACACCCTGAGCATCCGAGTGCAGGGAACCCTGCTGTGGCTGCGGCGCGTACCCGTGGTGCCGCGCCCGAGTGTGGAACGCCAGAAGGAACGCCAGAAGGTCGGCGAGCTGATCTCCACCGAGCGGCACTTATGACCATATTGACACCGGTGACTAGGCTACGGCTCGTGACCAGCGATCTCGACGCACTGCTGCGCCAGGTGGCCCGTGGTGATGTGGACGCGTTCGCCTCTTTCTACGACCAGACCCGGTCCCGGGTGTTCGGACTGGTCACCCGGGTTTTGCGCGATCCCGGGTACAGCGAGGAAACCACCCAGGACGTCTACCTGCAGGTGTGGCGCAACGCCGAGAACTACGATCCGGCGGCCGGGTCGCCGATGGCCTGGCTCATGACGCTGGCCCACCGGCGCGCAGTGGACCGGGTGCGTTCCGAACAGGCGGCCAGCACCCGCGAGTCCCGCTACGGCGCCGCCAACGTGGAACCGCCGGCTGATCTTGTCGCCGACACCGTCGTGCGCACCGACGAGCGCCGCCAGGTGACCGAGTGCCTGGGGTCGCTGACCGACACCCAGCGCGAATGCATCCAGCTCGCCTACTACGACGGGCTGACCTACGTCCAGGTCTCCGAGCGGCTCTCGGCGAACCTGGCAACCGTCAAGTCACGGATGCGCGATGCCATCCGTGGCCTGCGCAGATGTCTGGGGGTGGCATGACAGATCCATCTGTGCCAACCGGCCCTACCGGGGCAGACCTGCTGTCGTTCGCGACGCCGTACGCACTGCACGCGCTCACCGACGCCGAGATGGCCGACATCGACCGGCACCTCGAGAGCGCACCCCACGAGACGGTGGAGGCGTTCGCCGCCGAAGTGCGGGCTGTCCGCGAGACGATGGCGGTCATCTCGACAGCGACCGCAGTGGAGCCGCCGGCTCATCTCCGCGACCAGTTGCTCGGCCAGATCACTGCAGACCCGGTACGCCCGATCAAACCCGCCCGGGCGCAACCCCGGCAGTGGTCCAGGACGGTGCTGGCCGCCGCGGCAACGGTGGCCATCGGGCTTGGTGTCCTCGGTGTCGGTCTCGCGATGCGGCCCGGAGCGACACCCTCGACCGCCGAGCAGGTGTTCGCGGCCACCGACGTGCGCACCGTGTCCGGCGAGATTCCCGGCGGCGGCATCGCGACGGTGGTGTTCTCCCGCGAGCGCGACTCCGGGGTCCTCGTGATGAACAACGTGCCGCCACCAGAACCGGGCACCGTCTACCAGATGTGGCTGGTTGATGCCGACGGCGCGCACTCGGCCGGAACGATGGACGCCGGCGCTGTGGCGCCGTCGACGACAGCGGTGATCCCCGACCTCGGCTCATCGCGTGCGCTGGCGTTCACTGTCGAGCCGCCGGGTGGTTCGCCGCGGCCGACCAGCCCGGTGTTCGCCGAGCTACCGCTCGTCTAGGGCGCTTCCAGCGTGGCTGCCGCCGCGGCGGCGAGCACATCTCCGACGTCGTGGCGCCGTTTCCACGCCCGACGCTGTCGCATCGCACCGTTGCCCACTTCGCCGATCCTGGCGAGCCCTGAGGTCACCAGCTCGTAGTCGCCTGCGGCCTCCAGAGCCGGGCGGACCCGCGCGACGAGATCGTCCAGCTGTGTCCGTATGGGTACCGAGGCCTGGTGTTGCAGGTCGACGCCGTCACCGTCGAGGCCGTCGCGCGCCGCTTTCCAATAGGCGGCCTTGAGGGCGTAGGGCGCCAGCGGCAGCACCGGTGTGCCCCGACGTTCGTCTTCGAGCGCCGTCGACACACAGCCCCGGACCAGCGCGGCGAACAGCACCGTCTCGGCCACCGTCGCGGGCACATCGGCGACACGGACCTCGACGGTCGGGAACTTGTCCGAGGGACGCACATCCCAATAGACCATCCCCGCGTCGCGGATCACGTTGGTGTTGCACAACATCTGCACCGCGGCATCGAATTCGGCGGCGGACGCGAAGTTCGGCGGTGGGCCCGCACTGGGCCAGCGCGCCCACAGCACGCTCCGCCAGCTGGCATGGCCGGTGTCCGAGTTGCGATAGATCGCCGAGTTCGCGGTCAGCGCGAGCAGCTGAGGCAACCACGGTCGCAGCCGATTGCTGACGGCGACGGCGGCGTCGCGGTCGGGCACGGCGACGTGCACATGGCAGCCGCAGATGCCCTGCTCGTGAGCGATCATGCCGAACCGTTCCCCGATATCGAGGTAGCGCGGGGTTTCGGTGATGGGGAACTCCCGGGGCAGCGAGGGCGGCAACCCGACGGCGAGCAGTTGTGCCCGCGAGCGCTCGGCGGCGTTGGCGGCGGTGCGGCGCAGCCGCACCAACTGGTCCCGCAGATCCGCGGTGTCCTCGACGACGCCCGTCGCGGTCTCCACCTGACAGCTCGTCAGCTCGAGTTGCAGGTCCACCCCATGCTCGGCAGCCCGCTCGGCGACCGTTCTGTTGCGCGCCACCGGGGCGCCGGACGCCGGGTCGACAAGAAGGAACTCTTCTTCGACGCCGAGTGTGGGTGGCCGGGTCATGGTGAAAAACTGATCCGGCCCGTCGGATGGTTCGACGACGGGCCGGATCGTGGTGGGAAAGTTCGTGGTGGGAAAGTCACTCGCTCTAATGCCCGGGCCAGAACGAACTCAAACATGCCGCCTACGATCGTTTCTGTGCCCAGGGATTTCCGGTTCGGAGTCGGCGTCACGCGAGCACGCTCGCGGACCACACTCGAGGAGGCGGCGCGTCGGGCAGAGGATTTCGGCTTCGACGTCATGCATGTGCCCGACCATCTCGGCGGGGTCGCGCCGTTCCCGGTGATGACGACCATCGCCATGGCCACCTCGACGCTGCGGGTCGGCACATTCGTCATCAACTCGGCGTTTCACCGGCCTGCACTGCTGGCCCGGGACGTGGCCGCGCTGTCCGAGCTGAGCGACGGACGGTTCGAGCTCGGGTTGGGCACCGGCTACGTCAAGTCGGAGTTCGACGCCGCCGGAATCCCGTTCCCCAGCGCGGGCGAGCGCGTCGACCACCTGCGCGCGACCACCCGGTACATGGCCGAGCACCTTCCCCAGGTGCCGATCATGATCGCCGGCAACGGCGATCGGGTGCTGCGCATCGCCGCCCGGTCCGCCGACATCATCGGGCTCACCGGGGGTGACCGGGCACCGACGGCCGAGGAGGATCCGCTGGCGGAGCGGATCGGCTTCGTCCGGGCGGCCGCGGCGGAGCGTTTTGACGACCTGGAACTCAACGTGGCCATCACCGCCATGCCCGTCGATGACTCGGGCACACCCGATCTGGCGATCACCCGCCATTCACTGCCCGGGCTGTCCGATGAAGAGATGCTGCGTCACCCCGGCGTGCTCTCGGGGTCGACCGACGAGATCGCCGGGCGGATCCGCGGCTATCGCGACACCTACGGCATCAGCTACGTGATCGTGCAGGCCCGCCACGCCGACGCGTTCGCGAAGGTGATCGCGCTGCTGAAGTAGCGGCCGCGACCCCTCAGAGGAAAAGGTAGAGCGCGGACAGCAGCGCCCACATGCCCACGCAGTAACACTCGAACGCGGCGCGCAACGGGATCGGCGCGTGCCGCAGTTCCATGAAGTCGAGTCCGACCAGGCGCACCTTGATCGCCGCGATGGCCAGCACGACGACCGCGGCCATCGACCCGGTGCCGTGGTCCGCGCCGACCACCCAGGAGACCAGGGTGGCGGCGATGAGCACCAACCAACTGGCGCCGGCACGGTTGCGCAGGAGTTGGACGACGGTCATTCAGCTCACCAGGTACAGGAGTGCGAACAGGAAGATCCACAGCAGGTCGACCAGATGCCAGAAGCAGGCCGCGCCCTCGACCAGGGCCGTACGGGTATGGCTCAGCTCGTCCCGCCGGGTCTGGGTGAGCATGAACGCCAGCACCGCCAGCCCCACGGTGACATGGAACAGGTGCAGGCCGGTGAGGATGAAGTAGTAGAGGTAGAAGTGATTGGCGCCGGGGCCATGGCCGGCACCGACCAGTGACACGTACTCGAACACCTTGAGTGCGACGAACACCAGGCCGCAGCCGATCGCCGCGGCCACCGCCCGGGTGGCGACCGATCGCGCGCCGGCGCGCATCGCGCCAAGCGCCAGCACCACGAACAGCGAACTGGTCAGCAGGACAAGGGTGTTGGCCACGCCGACACCGAGGTGCAGCGTGGTGCGGGCGACGTCGAAGACGTCCGGAGCTTTGGCCCGCTCGACGAGGAAGGTGACGAAGAACGCGCCGAAGACGAGCATGTCGCCGAACAGGAAGACCCAGGTGCCGCTCTCCCCGGGGATACGTCGGGTGCCGGGCGGCGTCGTCAGGCCCGTGCTCACTCCGCGGCGACCGCTTGCCGCTCGGCGGCCTCCTGCGCCGTGATCGATCGCGAGATCACGACGCTGGTCGTGATCATCCACGTCACCAGTGCCAGACCGGGGATGTAGAAGGCGAATACACCGTTCCACGCCAACGGGCCGTCGTTCATCATCACGACCACGCAGCCGGGCAGCGACAGCATCATCACCCAGATGTTCAGGTAGCCGTACCAGCGGGGGAAGGTCGAGGGTTCGGTCGTGTCGACGAAGGAGGCGATGGCCAGCGTGGTGTTCTGGACGACCAGCGTGCCGACTATGCCGATGAACCACAACCAGAACATGTCGTTGAACGCCTGGGTGATCTCGATTCCGCGTTCTGAGGGTCGGAAGGCCGCAGTGGCCAACGCAATCAGGGAGAAGATGAAGGCCGGCGTGAAGACGGCGGCGGCGAGCAACTGCGTCATCGACAGCATGCCGAACTGCCCCTCGACCCGGCGGATCCGCAGCACGATCGCCGCGTGAAAGGGCAGCGCCAGCGCGGCCACCAGCATCGAACCGGCGATGCCGAGGCGCACCCAGAGGTTCTCGTCGACGAGGAATTGCGTGACCTCGCCTGCGGTGTCCCTGGGCCCCGGCGGCGGCCAGAGCTTGCCGATGACGGAGAAGAACACACTGAAAAGGACGATCATCGCTGTCCCGCACCACGCACCGATGCGCTGCAATTTCAGCTCCACGGCTGGCACGCTACCGGCCGGAGATCGATGTTTTGTCATTTTTGCCATAACTGTCGACTTCCCAGGTGCAGGCGCGCTCAGTCAACCGGTAAGCTCCCATCGGGTCCGCCCCCGTAGCTCAGGGGATAGAGCACGGCTCTCCTAAAGCCGGTGTCGCATGTTCGAATCATGCCGGGGGCACCACCTGCTTGACGTCGCCCGGGTGGGGCGCGAAACCCTCTAGCAGCCAGAGGAATTGGGACGTACTGAGCGCTGCGCTGTAGTAGTGCCCCTGCACCGCGTCGCACCCGAACGCCGTCAGCGCCGCCGCGGCGGCAGCGGTTTCGACACCTTCGGCGACGGTGGTCAGGCGCAGGCTGTGCGCCAGATAGATGACCGACTGCACGATCGCGGCAGCGTCGGGGTCTGTGGTGATGGGTGCGACGAAGGACCGGTCGAGTTTGACTTCGTCGATCGGTAGGTCGCGCAGGTAGGACAGCGAGGAGTAGCCGCTGCCGAAGTCGTCGATCGCAATCGTGACCCCGTGGCGACGTATCTCGCCGAGCACGGTCCGGGCCCGCTCGAGGTGGCCCAGCATGAAGTCCTCGGTGATCTCGACCGCCAGATCCCCCGCTTGCAACCCGTGGCGCTTGAGCGCTTCGGCGATCCGAGTCGGCAGATCCCGGTCGGCGAACGTCGGTGGCGACAGGTTGACGGCGACCCTCACGTGGTGGCCTTCTGCGTGCCAGAGGCTGGCATCGCGCAGGGCGCGTTCGAGGACGAACTCCGTCATCGAGCGCATCAGACTGCTGTTTCTGGCAAGTGGGAGGAACTGGTCGGGGTAGAGAAGTCCCCGGCTCGGGTGTGGCCAGCGGACCAGCGCCTCTGCCCCGATGACTTCCCCTGTGCGAAGCACCATTTGGGGTTGGTAGTGCACCGCCAGTTCACCGTGGTCGATCGCGCGGCGCAGTTGCGCCCGCAGTTCCATCCCCGCACGAGTGGTGCCGTGGTCGTGGCGTTCGACCGTGTAGATCATCTGACTGACGTGGGCCTGCTTGGCCTGGTACATGGCGATGTCGGCGCAGCGCAACAGCGTTCCGACATCGCTTCCGTGATCCGGGCTGACGGCGATGCCGATGCTGGCGTCGGCGTGGACCTCCACTCCGTCGAGCTCGACGCCCTCCTCGAGGATGTCGATCAGCGCTGCCGCCGTACGTGCCGCTTCACCGATGTCGACGTGGGAGATCAGCAAGGCGAACTCGTCTCCGCCGAGTCGGCCGACGACGTCGTCGTCGTTCAGCGACGCGGTCAGCCTGGCTGAGACCACGCGCAGCAATTCGTCCCCGGCGGCATGGCCCAGGGAGTCGTTGACGTCCTTGAAATGGTTGAGGTCCAACAGCAGCAGGGCACAGGACGGTTCACAGCCGTGGTTCGGATCTTTCCGGGTGATGGTCTCCGAGGCCCGATCGTAGAAGCCGCGGCGATTCAGTACCCCGGTCAGATCGTCGGTGCGTGCCAGGTGCGCATGCTCTCCGGCACGCCGTGCTTCGAAGAAGGCCACCGCGAGGCGGGCAAGTGCGGCGAACATGGTGGCCACCGCCAACCACTCGGCTACCGGGGCCATCGCGACGAAGGAACCGGCGGCCTGGACACCGACGGCCGCAGCGGCGGCAAGCAATGGCGCCGCAAGCGGAGCCCATACCGGCGGCGGGCGGGCGTCAGCGCGACTCCGACTCCATCCCGGCGCCAGCGCCACGAGTGTCGCGGCGACGACCCATGCCGCATCGAGCCAGCCACCAGGCTCGTGGGTGCCCCGCGCCGCCCGGATGACGTAGAGGGAATCCACGACCCCGTACAGCACCAGTCCGCCCCCCAGCCACCACAGCGTCACCGGCGGTCGCCACTGGAACAGGGACATGGCGAACACCACCAACGCCAGGAGCAGCAGGTTGGCTATCGCGTAGGCGACGGTGACCGCCGTGCCCGCGGCGCCCCGATCCAGATGCGCCATGAGTTGCGGGACGACGACCGCTGCGCCGACCGTCGCGGTCCCGAGTCCGACCACCACACCGTCCAGCCACAGACCCACCGGCAGCCGTGCTACCCGGCGCCGCATGAACAGCACCAGAACGACGTAGGCGCACAGATAGGCCGCCAGCCACAGACCATCACCGAGCGACGGAACGCTCTGGATCGCTCGGGGGCGGACGAACCAGTCGAGATACGTGTTCGCCAGGCAGAAGAGCACCAGGCCGAGGGCGACGATTCGCCACGCCACGCGGTCAGGCGACCGCGCCGGGGTCCGCACCACACAGAGCACCGCGGCCGCGAGGTAGGCCAGGTTCTGCCAGATTCCGTCCATCCACCACGAAAAGCCCGGTTCCGCTCGCAACCCCGGCACCTTGGTCACCACAAAGCCGGCGATCACCGCGAGCAGCGCGACCTGCAATCTCCAGAACCGCACGGGTTCCACACTCTGCCGAATCACGCGTCGCCCGGACGGCAGACGTGAAGCCGAGTCGACAGGAAATTCGCTGAGATCGACGAACCCCGTACAGATCGGAAGCGAATGGCCCAATGCGGGCGCGCCACCACTTCTGCCCGCCAACCGAAATCGGCTCGAGCCGCTAGGGCCTCAGATCCGACGGTTTCCAGTGCTGAGGGCCACCTCACCCCTCAGGGTCCTCCCACAGGAACACGGTAGCCAAATGCGGGCTCCGACGCGGGACATCGGAGATTTCGAACTGATGGTCGCGCGCCGGGTGAATTCGCCAGAAACTCAGCGCGGCGAAAGCCGGGTCACTTCCCCCGCGTCTCGATCACCCTCGAGGCCACCTCGGTCAGGCGGGTGTTGCTGTCCTGCGAGAGCTTGCGCAACATGTCGAATGCTGCGACGTCGTCGACGTCGTAGCGCTCCATGATGATGCCTTTGGCCTGTCCGATCCGGTCCCTGGTCGACAGCGCCGACTCCAACTGCTCGCTCTGCCGGCTCGCCAGGATCGCGGCGGCTGCATGCGCGGCGAGCACTGCGCCGATCGTCTCCGCTTCCGCATCGAACGCGTGCGCTTGAAAGGAGAACAGGTTCAGCGCCCCCGCAGTCTGTGAGCTCGTGTACAGCTTGAACGACAGTCCGCTCAGCACCCCGAGTTCAGCGGCCGCCGCCGAGTACAACGGCCACCGCCGCTCGCTGCGGAAGTCCTCGGTTCGCACGATCAGATCGTCGAGCGCGGCCTGCACGCAGGGGCCCTCGCGGTACTTCATCTGCAGCTCATCGAGACGATGCGGCAGATCCGACGTCCCCGCCACCGACTCGAATCTGCCCGCCTTGCCGATGAGCAGCACGCCCGCCGTGTCGACGCCTGCGATCAGCTTTTTGGCCTCCGTGGTCACGTCGGACAGCACATCTTCGGCACTCCGTGGAGCTGCCACGGACCTGGCGAGCTCAGCCATTCGATGGGCGAGCTCGTGGTTCGACGATTCGATCATGCCCCCAGAGTTCCCTATGTGGGCCGCGTCGTACACCTCACGGGGTTTGCGTCACCCCTATGTGGGCAATGCCCCGCTGAGACACAGACGGCGGTCGACCTCCGTCTCTGTCAGGTCTCGTCGGTTCAGAATCGCAGCCGGCGGGACCGCTCTCAATCCCCGGAGTCACTCCGTTAGCTGTAGTACGATCCGGGCATGGCGGCACCGCAGGTGTGGATTCTCGGCGGATACCAGAGCGATTTCTCCCGCAACCTCGACCGCGAGGGTCTCGGCTTCGCGGACCTGACCGCCGAAATCGTCGACGCCACGCTCGACTCATCCGGTATCGACGCCGCCGACGTCGACGTCATCCACGTCGCCAATGCGTTCGGCGAACTGTTCGCCCATCAGGGCCATCTCGGCGCGATGCCGGCCTCGGTCAACGACGGGCTCTGGGGCACTCCTGCCCTCCGGCACGAAGCCGCCTGCGCGTCGGGCAGTGCTGCGGCCCTGGCGGCGATCGCCGACCTCCGCTCCGGCGCATACCGCACCGCCCTCGTCGTCGGTATCGAACTGGAGAAGACCGTGCCCGGGGACACGGCGACGACGATCCTCGGCGCGGCGGCGTGGACAGGCCAGGAAGGTCGAGACGCGACGTATATGTGGCCACACATGTTCGACAGCGTCGCCGCTGAGTACGACATGCGCTACGGCCTCGACGACACCCACCTGCGGGCCATCGCGGCGCTCAACTTCGCCAATGCCCGGCGCAACCCGAAGGCGCAGACCCGCGACTGGGCGGTTCCCACGCCGCTGACCGACGACGACATCCAGAACCCCGTCATCGAAGGCCGCTTGCGCCGCTTCGACTGCAGTCAGATCACCGACGGTGGCGCAGGCGTCGTGCTGGTCAGCGACGACTGGCTGCGGGATCACCCGCAGGCCCGGCCCCTCGGCAGGATCGACGGGTGGGGGCATCGCACCGTCGGCCTGGGCCTGCGACAGAAGCTCGACCGCTCCCGCGACGATCGGTACGTGCTCCCCCACGTCCGCACCGCGGTGCTGGACGCCTTCGGCCGCGCGCACGTCACCCTCGACGATGTCGACGGGTTCGAGGTGCACGACTGCTTCACCCCCAGCGAATACCTCGCGATCGACCACATCGGGCTCACGGGCCCCGGCGAATCGTGGAAGGCCATCGAGAACGGCGAGATCGAGTTGGGCGGTCGGCTGCCCATCAACCCCAGCGGGGGCCTGATCGGCGGCGGACATCCCGTCGGCGCCTCCGGGGTGCGGATGCTGCTGGACGCTGCCCGACAGGTCAGTGACACCGCGGGCGACTGTCAGGTCGAGGGCGCGACGACGTTCGGCACGCTCAACTTCGGCGGAAGCACCGCCACCACCGTCAGCTTCGTCGTCGGGAGACCGAAATGAGCCTTCACACCCACCCGGAGGTCGTCGGCAAATTCCTGTCGACTCTGCCCGAGCAGGACGACCACCCCTATCGCAGTGGCCCGTGGCGTCCGCAAACCACCGAGTGGGACGCCGACGACCTGATCGTCGTCGACGGCCAGATCCCGCAGGACCTGGACGGCGTCTACCTGCGCAACACCGAGAACCCGCTGCACCCGGCGCTGAAGTACTACCACCCGTTCGACGGCGACGGAATGCTGCACATCGTCGGCTTCCGGGACGGAAAAGCGTTCTACCGCAATCGGTTCGTCCGCACCGACGCGTTCGCCGAGGAGAACGCCGAAGGTGGCCCGCTGTGGCCGGGCATCGCCGAGCCGGTTGAGCTGGCGCGGCGCAACTATGGTTGGGGCGCAAGGACTCTGATGAAAGATGCGTCGTCCACCGACGTCCTCGTGCACCGCGGCACGGCACTCACCAGCCACTACCAGTGCGGCGACCTCTACCGCACCGACCCTGTCACCGGCGCCCCGCTCGGCAAGGAGGACTGGGCGGGGGGCTTCCCGTCGGACTGGGGGGTGTCCGCCCACCCGAAGGTCGACGACCGCACCGGCGAGTTGCTGTACTTCAGCTACAGCAAGGACGCCCCCTACATGCGCTACGGCGTCGTCAGTGGCGAAGGTCGGCTCGTGCACCATGTCGACGTCCCGCTGCCGGGCCCGCGCCTGCCGCACGACATGGCGTTCACCGACAACTACGTGATCCTCAACGACTTCCCGATGTTCTGGGACCCGGCGCTCCTCGACCTCAACGTCCACCTGCCGGGCTTTCACCGCGACATGCCGTCGCGGTTCGCGGTCATCCCGCGGCGCGGAGACACCTCGCAGATCAGGTGGTTCGAGGCGGACCCCACCTACGTGCTGCACTTCCCCAATGCCTACGAGGACGGCGACG
Organism: Mycobacterium sp. DL; assembly: GCF_039729195.1. NCBI lineage: Bacteria > Bacillati > Actinomycetota > Actinomycetes > Mycobacteriales > Mycobacteriaceae > Mycobacterium > Mycobacterium sp. DL. Next base: position 4,678,417 of record NZ_CP155796.1, on the reverse strand, counting down.
AGATCGTGCTCGACGGGTTCTTCCAGGGTGATCCCGAACCCGCCGACGACGGCGTCGGCGACAAGTGGCGGCGCAGATTCCGGTTCCTGGCGATGGACCGGATGCAGACCAGGTTGCACCGATGGCGCTTCAACCTGGTGACCGGAGCTGTCCGGGAAGAGCAATTGTCCGACAGCATCACAGAATTCGGCATGATCAACTCCGGGTACGCCGGACGTAGTCACCGCTACACCTACGCCGCTACCGCCAAGCCGGGCTGGTTCTTGTTCGACGGCCTGGTCCGTCACGACCTGCAGACCGGTACCGAACAGCGGTACGCCTTCGGCGACGGGGTCTTCGGAAGCGAGACCGCGATGGCCCCGCGAATCGGATCCTCCGCCGAGGACGACGGATACCTGGTCACACTCACCACGGACCTCGGCGCCGACGCCTCGTACTGCCTGGTGTTCGATGCGGCGCGGGTCGACGACGGACCGTTGTGCAAAATCGCTCTGCCCGAACGAATCTCGAGTGGTACCCACTCGACGTGGGCGCCGGGGTCCGACCTTCGGCAATGGCGCAACACCGACAGTGCGGCCGCCGCGATCGGTCTCTAGTTGCCCCCGCCCCCCAACGCCGTCGCCCACATGCTCGGGCTTCTCGGCGACGAATGGACGCTGTTGATCGTCCAGCGAGCGCTGCTGGGCGCGACACGCTATCGCGAATTCGCCGCTGCCCTGCCTGTTTCCAACTCCGTGCTGACCGGGCGTCTGCAATCGCTGGCGGCAGGTGGCCTTCTCGCGCGGCGCGAATATCAGGTCAACCCGCCACGATCGGAGTATCTGGTGACGGCGAGGAGTCGGTCGCTGTGGCCGATGCTGACGTCGATCTGGCAATGGGAACGGCGCTGGGTTCCCGACCACGCAGAGCAGTTGCCCGGGATGCGCCACCGAGTGTGTGGCGGAGACTTCGCGCCGCAGGTCGTCTGCAGGGCATGCAACGCAGCCGCCGACGAAAAAGATGTTGTGGCGCAATGGGGACCGAGCGGATCCTGGCAGCGATCCATCCCAGCCGGCACCACCCGCCGGCGATCGGGCGCCCGCCGCAGTGGCGCAGGCCTGCTGTTCCCGCAGACCATGAGCGTGATCGGCGACCGCTGGGCATTCGCGCTGCTGGTCGCCGCATTCGTCGGCATCACCAGGTTCACCGACTTCCAGTCCCAACTCGGCGCGCCACCCGCCACGGTCGCCGGGCGCCTGGCGGTCTTCACGGCCGAAGGCATCCTCGTCAGCACCGACGGCAGGTACCGGCTGACCGAGAAGGGGCGAGCGTTCTTCCCCGTCCTGGTGACCGCGCTGCACTGGGCACAGCGCTGGTATCCGGACCCCGACGGTGCCGCGGTGATCCTGACGCATTCGGCATGCGGACGCAGATTCATCCCGGTGCTCGTCTGCGACCAGTGCACGACGGCGCTGCGTGGCACAGACGTCGTTCCGGTCTGACCACCGAAAGAAACGGGGCCAGAGTCGGCCCCCCACCGCGCTTCTCGTCGCGGAGGTTCGTCGCCGAGGACTGGAAAAAGTCCCGAAAAGTTCTGGCACTCTCCGGTCGAGAGTGCTAATCTCGCCGGTGCACAGTGATTGTGGGTCGCCCGCCAGGGTGGCGGGCTCTGAGTGAATTAGGAGGTGGATTGCTGTGCTCCGTTTTGATCCCTTCAGTGACCTCGATGCCGTGACCCGGAGCTTGCTGACCAGCCAGACCGGATCAACTCGCACTCCCCGGTTTATGCCGATGGACCTCTGCAAGATCGACGACCACTACGTGCTCACCGCCGACCTTCCCGGAATCGATCCCGGATCGGTGGACGTCGACGTCGACAACGGCACGCTCACCGTGTCGGCCCACCGCACCGCCCGCTCCGAGGAATCCGTGCAGTGGCTCGCCAACGAACGGTTCTTCGGCACCTACCGCAGGCAGTTGTCGCTCGGCGAAGGTGTTGACACGTCAGCGATCTCGGCAACCTACGAGAACGGCGTGCTGACCGTGACCATCCCGGTCGCCGAACGCGCCAAGGCGCGCAAGATCGACGTCGCCCACGCGGGAGGGCAGAGGTCGATCCAACCGACCACCGTCGATTCCGGCTAGCGACCGATCGGGGCTGCGGACGGATCGCATCTCAGCGCCACCTCGCGATCTGTCCGCAGTCTCGGCGTCTCAGGAGTGCCGGGACAGGCGGTATCGCAAGTTGTTGCGCACCGCGGGCCACTCGATGTCCAGGATCGAGTACACCACGGTGTCGCGCCGCGAACCGTCGGGCAGGATCTGCTGACTGCGAAGCACACCGTCGAGTTTCGCACCCAGCCTTTCGATGCCGGCCCGGCTGGTCGAGTTGAAGAAGTGGGTGCGGAACTCCACTGCCACACAACCTAACTCGTCGAAGGCATGGCCGAGCATCAACAGCTTGGTCTCGGAGTTGACCCCGGTGCGCCGGGCCGCGGCGCCATACCAGGTGTTGCCGATCTCGAGTCGGCGATTGGGGCCGTCGACGTTGAGGTAGCTCGACGATCCGACAAGGGCCCCGTCGCGTCCGCGCACCACGAATGTCAGACCGGTGTCCGGATGCTGCACCCCGAGTCTTGCCTCCACCCAGTCGGCCGCTGCACCCGCCTTCGGCGCGGCGGTGAACCAGAGCGCACCGAGTTCACCGTCGGCGGCGGCTGCCTCGATCTCGGGAAGATGTTCGCGGGTAAGGGGTTCCAGCGTCACCCACCGGTCCCCGGTCAACGTCACCTGTTCGACGAATCCACTCACGACGACGCCCTCCACGCTGTCAGCATGGTCCACACGGACAGCAGGACAGCGGCCGCTGCGACCGCGGCGCCGATGTAGAGCCCGTAGCCGGCCGAAACGGGCGGGTACACGTAGAGGCGGTAGAACCAGCCTGCGAGGACCACCAGGATCACCGAAATCGCCAGCGCCACCGTCGAAGCCATCCGAGCAGAGATGCCGCGCGCTGACATCGCCCCGGCGATGACCAACGACGATGCGAGCAACACGATGAACTGGCCGACCCCGAATCCCGGCGGCGGTACCGGCATGGCTCCGCCGATCCCGCCGATCGCATTGGCTCTCCCGCCACCGTCGGCGCTGGACGTCAGCCACGGAAACCACGCGCTCACCGCGACGATCAGCGCGCACAACGCCACCAACCATCCGGGACGCACGCGAGCCATGCCCGCACCCTACTAGTGTGGGCCGATGAGCGATCTTCCGGAATGGGCGCGTCGGCTGGACCTTTCCCCGCATCCCGAAGGCGGCTGGTTCCGTGAGACCTGGCGCAGCGACCTCACCGTCCCGCAGTCGGCGTTGCCGCCGGATTACGCCGGCCCGCGCAATGCGGGCACCGCGATCCTGTTCCTGCTCACGGCGGGCCAGCAGTCCGCGTGGCACACGGTCCGCAGCGCCGAGTTGTGGCTCTACCACTCGGGTGGTCCGCTGATCCTGGAGGTCGGCGAGGAACAGGACTCGGCGCAGTCGCATCTGCTGGGCGCCGACATCGTGGCCGGCGAGAGCCCCCAGTTCGTGGTCCCTCCCGGGCACTGGCAGCGAGCCCGCCCCCGTGACGATCGGCCCTGCCTGGTCAGCTGCGTGGTGGTGCCGGGATTCGACTTCGCCGACTTCGCCCTCGGAGCCGCTACCGACTGAGCAGGTCCACCGCAGCCGAGACCAGCGCGGCGTTACCGGGTGCGGTGGAGCCGTCGGGCAGAGACAGCGTGTCCTCCATCCCGATCCGGGTCTGGACCCCGCGAACACCGGCGTGTTCCAGTAGCGGCCAACAACTCTCGTCGAGGCCGTGCAGCAGGGTCGGCGCCGGTGAGCCTGCCGCCGCCACCATGGCGAGCAGTTCGTCGGCCGTCGCGATGTCGCCGTCGGCACCGAGTTCGATCATCACCCGCAGGCAGTGCGGTGCGATGTCGGAGACGGCCCAGGACTGCGCCGCCTCGGCATGGAAGATGCCCACCTCCACGCCGAGCCCGCGACTGAGCAGCAGCTTCGCCAGCTCAGGGGAACCCGGCTCGTGCCAGTTCAGCGACGCGAAGTCGGGCAGCACGCTCCAGCCCTCGACGGCCTTCAGTCGCTGCTGCGCGTCCGGCAGCGCCCAGAAACCCGTCGTCACGCCCAACGGAAGCCCGGGGGCGGCCTGACGGACCGCCGCCACTGCGGCGTCCACCTCGCCGGGCAGCAGCGAGTCGACACCGTCGGCGGTCTTGGGATGCATGTGCACGGCCTGTGCGCCCGCCCCGTGTGCGGCCACCGCCTCGGTGGCGAGTTGCTCAGGGGTGACGGGCAGACCGGGGTGCTGGTCCGGGGTGCGCGCGCCGTTGATGCACGCCTTGACGTAGATCTTGGGGCTGCGGGGCATCCCTCAATCTTGGCCTACATGTTCAGAATCGACAGGGCGGAGCCCGCCGACACTGCCTCGACCTGATGCAATCGCGCCGCCCCCGTGCCGTTAGTGTCGTCGGACACGCCGAAACGAGTCGTTTTCCCCGACGGCCGGATGGGTAGTAGAAAACAATCGTGCCGTCAGGCACGTCGTAATGGGTTATGCAGACAGGATGGGTCGATGTCGAACACTTCAGGCGGAGAGCCGACCACCACGACGGCCGAGTCGGCGTGGTTGTCGAAGTCCGCGTCGCAGACACGCGGATCGGACAAGCAGGAAGTCCAGTTCCACTACGACATATCCAACGAATTCTTCAAGCTGTGGCAGGACCCCAACCAGGTCTACAGCTGTGCCTACTTCGAGAAGGACGACTACACGCTCGAGCAGGCGCAGATGGCCAAGATCGATCTCTCGCTGGGCAAGCTGGGCCTCGAGCCGGGCATGACGCTTCTCGACATCGGCTGCGGCTGGGGCGCCACGATCAACCGCGCCGTCGAGAAGTACGACGTCAACGTCATCGGTCTGACCCTGTCGGAGAACCAGAAGCAGCACATCGAGGACCGCTGGCTCGCCAACTACAAGGGTGACCGCACGATGGAGGTGCGCCTGCAGCCCTGGGAGGATTTTGACGGCCGGGTCGACCGGATCGTCTCGATCGGCGCTTTCGAGCACTTCGGCTTCAACAAGTACGACGACTACTTCAAGAAGACCTACGACTGGATGCCCGACGACGGCGTGCAGATGCTGCACACGATCACCATCCCCGAGGATGAAGAGATCAAGGCCAAAGGCCTGCCGCTGACGATGTCCCGGGTGCGGTTCATCAAGTTCATCATGGATTACATCTACCCGGGCGGCCGTCTGCCGCTGGCGTCGATGGTCAAGTCACACGCCGAGAAGGCCGGCTACCGGGTCACCCGCGAGCAGCACCTCCAGCCGCACTACGTCAAGACGCTGGACACCTGGGCGCGGAACCTGGAGTCCAAGAAGGACGAGGCCATCGAGATCACCTCCGAGGAGATCTACGAGCGATTCCTCAAGTACCTCGACGGCTGTGCAGATCTGTTCCGCGAGGGATACACCGACGTGGTCCAATTCACCTGCGAAAAGTAGTAACTGACGGCGGTGTAGTAATTTGTGGGCACACACGTAGCCTGAGAACAGTGCACGAAACTAGTGTCCGCTTGGTTCGGATGGAGGTCGGTCTGCCGATGGTCGAGAGCAAGGTGCAGCCGCCGGAGAAGCGCAGCGCCATGGAGCCCCACTTCGAAGAGGTCCAGGCGCACTACGACCTGTCGGACGAATTCTTCGGTCTGTTCCAGGATCCGTCCCGGACGTACAGCTGCGCGTACTACGAACGCGACGACATGACCCTCGCCGAAGCGCAGATGGCGAAGATCGATCTGGCGCTCGGCAAGTTGGATCTCCAGCCCGGCATGACGCTGCTCGACATCGGTTGCGGCTGGGGTTCGGTGATGCAGCGTGCGGTCGAGAATTACGACGTCAACGTCGTCGGCCTCACCCTGAGCAAGAACCAGAGCAAGTTCGCTCAAGAACTCCTCGACGGCATCGACACCGAGCGTTCACGCCGCGTGCTGCTGCGCGGCTGGGAGCAGTTCGACGAGCACGTCGACCGCATCATCAGCCTCGAGGCGATCGAGGCGTTTCCGCAGGAGCGATACGCGCCGTTCTTCAAGGCGTGTCACAGCATGCTGCCCAGCGGCGGCCGCATGGTGATCCAGGCGATCCTCGGCCATCCGCTGAAGCGCTGGCCGGAGATGGGCATTCCGATCACGATGACCGATCTGCGGTTCATGCGGTTCATCGCCAAGGAGATCTTCCCCGGCGGGTCGGTGCCGTGTGACGACGACATCGTCGGACTGTCCGGCGACGTCGGATTCTCGCTGGAGCAGAAACAGCTGCTCGACGAGCACTACGTCCGGACGCTCGACACCTGGGCCGAGGCGCTGGAGGCCCACCACGACGAGGCGGTTGCCGCCACGTCCGAGGAGGTCTACCAGCGGTACATGAAGTACCTGACCGGCTGCAGCGACTTCTTCAACCGGGGCATCAGCGAACTCGGGCAGTTCACCCTCGTCAAAGCCTGAGCTCGGACAGGCCTCAGGCCCGTCCGAGCACCACCGCGACGTTGTGGCCGCCGAAGCCGAACGAGTTGGTGACCGCGTACTGGTAGTTGCCCGGCCGTGCGCTGCCGGCGACCACGTCGAGGTGGATCTCCGGATCAAGATTCTTCAGGTTGCGGGTCGCGGGCACGATGCCGTCCCGCAGCGCCAGCAGCGTCAGAATCGCCTCCACTGCGCCGACGGCTCCGACCGAGTGCCCGAGGGCACCCTTCGGCGCGTAGACCGCCGGTTGGTGGCTGCCCAGCGCGTGGTTGATGGCGATCGATTCGGCCACGTCGCCCACGGTGGTACCGGTCGCGTGGGCGTTGACGTGGTCGATGTCGGTCGGCAACAGGCCGGCGTGCTGAATGGCCCGGGTCATCGCGTAGCCGGCGCGTGAGCCGTTGGGATCCGGAGCCACCATGTGGAACCCGTCGGAGGTGATGCTGGCCCCCATCAACCTGCCCAGGATCCGCGCACCACGCGCCCTGGCGTGCTCCTCGGTCTCGATCACCATCAGCGCGCCGCCCTCACCGAACACGAACCCGTCACGGTCCCGGTCGAACGGCTTACATGCGCCCTCGGGATCGTCGTTGTTCTTCGACAGCACGATGCGCATCTTGGCGAACCCCGCGATCGGTACCGCCTCGATCCTGGCTTCGACGCCGCCGCAGATGGCGATGTCGGCCTCACCGAGCACGATGTGCCGCCAGACCTGAGCGATGCCCTCAGACCCGGAAGCGCAGGCCGAGACCGGCGTGAGCACACCAGCTCCCGCATGCCGTTCCAGCGCCACCGCAGCCGATGGGCCACTGGGCGCGTACTGCTGCACCGCGGTCGGCGACACCTCGTCGAGGCGATGCTCGCGGAGGTGTTCGTAGGCGAAAAGGAGTTCCTCGATCCCGCCCATGCCGGTGCCGATGGACACCGCCAGTCGGCGCGGGTCGACTTCCGGCGCCCCGGCGTCCGCCCAGACCCGTCTGCCGAGCACCACAGCCATTCGCTGCACGTACGACAGTGCAGCGTGCTCCTCGGGGGTCAACTCGTCGTCGAACGACTCCAGCAGATGACCGCCGATGCGGACCGGCAGGTCGAACTGCTCGACGAACGAGTCGCCGAGCAGGCGGATACCGCTTCGACCGTCGAGCAGCCCCTGCCAGGTGCTTTCTGCGTCGGTCCCCAGGGCTGTTGTCATGGCAACCCCGGTCACCACTACGTTCGGGAACTTTCTGTTGGTTGTCATCGTCACCTCGCGTCAACGAATTTCTGACGCCCCTATTACCCCCCTACGACAGCGATTACTCAAGGCATCAGCAATCGCCGCTGCGGGTAATCGGGCAGCCATGAGCAACCACCAGTTTAGAAAAGGCGACAAGGTCACGTGGCAGAGCCATGGCAATACGGCCGAAGGCACCGTCGAGGAGAAGATCACCTCCGACACCACAGCGGCCGGTCGCAACGTCCGGGCTTCCGAGGATGAGCCGCAGTACCGGGTGCGCAGCGACAAGAGCGGCAACGACGCGGTGCACAAGCCGGAGGCGCTGACGAAGAAGTCGGGTTGACGGGCCCGTGACTCTCGGGTCCGCGAAAGTACGGTTTCTGACGCGATCTCGCCGAGATCCGTCAGAAACCGTACGCTCGCCGGCTACTGCTAGCTGGGCGCGTAACCCAGTGCGGCCTTGGTCTCCAGGTACTCGTCGAACCCGAAATTCCCCCACTCACGGCCGTTCCCGCTGCGCTTGTAGCCGCCGAACGGGGCGTTGAGGTCGAAGCCGTGGTTGATCGCGACCGAACCCGCGCGGATGCGGCGTGCCACCGACCGCGCCTGGTCCAGATCGGCCCCGGAGACATACCCGGCCAGACCGTACTCGGTGTCGTTGGCGATCTCGAGAGCCTGATCGAGGTCGTCGTACCCGAGGATGCACAGCACCGGGCCGAAGATCTCCTCGCGGGCGATCGTCATGTTGTTGGTGACGTTCGCGAACACCGTCGGCCTGATGTAGTACCCGGCGTCGAGTCCGTCGGGACGGCCCGTTCCGCCGACCGCGACGGTGGCGCCTTCGTCGATGCCCTTCTGGATCAGGCCCTGGATCTTGTCGAACTGCACCTTCGAAGCCACCGGCCCGATGGCGGTCTTGTCGTCGGGGTCGCCGACCTTCACCGCACCCGCGGTCTCGCGGGCGATCTCGATCGCCTCGTCCATCCGGGCATTGGGCACCAGCATGCGCGACGGCGCGTTGCAGCTCTGACCGCTGTTCATCATCATCACCGACGTGCCCGCGGCCACGCTCTTGGCGAAGTCACCGTCGTCGAGCACGATGTTGGGGCTCTTGCCGCCGAGCTCCTGGGTGACGCGCTTGACGGTGGCCGCTGCGTTCTTGGCGACGTCGACGCCGGCGCGGGTCGAGCCGGTGAACGACACCATGTCGATGTCGGGATGGCTGGACAGCGCCGCGCCCACGCCCGGTCCGTCACCGTAGACGAGGTTGTAGACCCCTGCGGGAACGCCTGCCGCGTCCATGATCTCGGTGAAGATCTGAGCAGAGTACGGGGCCACCTCCGACGGCTTGAGCACCATCGTGCAGCCGGTGGCCAATGCCGGGAAGACCTTGCAGGCGATCTGGTTGATCGGCCAGTTCCACGGCGTGATCAGGCCGCAGACACCGATCGGTTCCTTGACCACCAGGGTGCTGCCGAGTTGCTCCTCGAACTGGAAGTTCTTCAGCACATCCATGGCGGTGGCCAGATGACCCAGACCCATGTTCACCTGCGGGCCCGCGGCCAGCGATGCGGGCGCACCCATCTCCTCGCTGACGGCGTCGGCCAGGTCGGCGGCACGCTTCTGATACTCGGCCATGATCCTGCCGAGCACCTCCAGGCGTTCCTCCCGACTCGTCTGCGACCAGGTGTCGAACGCCTTGCGGGCGGCCTCGACCGCCTTGTCGACGTCGGCCGAACTCCCGATGGCGATCTGGCCGGAGACCTGCTCGGTGGTGGGGTTGTCGACGTCGAGGGTTCTCGGTTCGACCGGATCAACCCACTGGCCGTCGATGTAGAACTTCAGGTATTCGCGCATGGTTCTAGCCTTCCCTAAACTCGCACGGCTACTGGGTGCCTTCTGCATACCAGGTCCGGAAACGGTCGTACTTGGGCATCTCCTCGGAGTTCGCGGTCGGGTCGATGCACACATGCACCACACCTACTTTGCCGCTGGCGTACGCGCGGGCGATCGCCGGGCCGATCTCCTCTTCCTTCTCGACATACTCGCCGTGGCAACCGAAGCCCTCGGCGATCTTGTCCATCCGGACGTCCTTGCTCCAGTGCACACCGGGCTGCGGGGACGGCTGCGCGAAGGTGCGCTTGTAGACGCCCACTTCCAGCCCCCACTGATGGTCGACACCGACCACACAGACCAGCGGCAGATTCTGTCGCGCCGCGGTCTCCAACTCCGCGATGTGGAACAGGAACGCCGAATCACTGGTCAGCAGCATCACCGGGCGCTTGCCACCCTCGGCGACCGAGGCACCGACGGCGTACGGCAGGCCCGTGCCGAGGTGCCCGAAGTTCTGGTTCCAGATCACGTCGCGCGGCTTGGACTGCGAGTAGGTCCACTGGAAGATCACCGTGGCGCCCCCGTCGCGCACCATGATGCCGTCGGTGAGTTCGGCGAACGCCTTGGTCGCCTCGACCACATAGCGGGCCGGGTGCACCGGGGTCCGGCCACTCGGGGCGTCCTCGGCCACCCGCGCAATCTCGGCGGCGTCTGCTTTGATCAGGGCATCGAGGTTGGCCGACGGTGCGCGCGGGGTGTCCCGTAGCGCCTCGACGAGCTGCGGCACCACGCCTCGTAGATCCCCGACCAATGGCACGTCGAAGGCACGGTTCACGCCGATGGCGGTCGGGTCTTGCTCGACGTACACCCACTTGCGGTTGGCGTCGTTTCCGGCCCAGTGCTGGGTCCGGCCGTAGTGCATCGGCTCACCGAGTTCGGTGCCCAGCGCGACACACAGATCGGAATCCTCGACTGCCTGGTTGGCGGCCGGGGAGAACAGGTACGGAAAAGTCCGCTCCTGCAATCCCGGGATGAACGACGTGCCGCCGGAGGTCTGGATCACCGGGCAGGCCATCAGCTCCGCGAGCTCCCTGACCGGACCCTGGGTACGTGAGGTGTGAACACCGTGGCCCACCAACAGGATCGGGCTCTTCGCCTCCCTGATGAGCTTGACCGCCTCAGCGATCTCCCGACCACCGGCGCCCTGGTCGACGAGCCGGTATCGGCTCGGCGGCAACGGGTCCGGAACGTCGAGTTCCTCGAGGATCACATGCGACGGGAACTCCACGTAGGACGGTCCCGGCGTGCCCGACATCGCACGGCGGATCGCTTCCCGGATGATCTCGTCGGTCTGGTCGGCATACTCGATCGACGAACTGTACTTGACCGACGGCGTGAAAAGGCCTTCCTGCTGCACGAATTGGATCCGACCGCGTCGTACCCGTCGCTCGGTGATGCGGGCTCGCTGGCCACCGAGGAAGATCACCGGCGAGTTCTCCACCAGCGCGCACATCATCGCCCCGGCGATGTTGGCGACGCCGGGGCCGAGCGTGCCGATGCACAGTCCGGGCCTGCCCGTCATGCGTGACGCGGCCTCCGCCATGAACCCGGCGCTGAGTTCGTGATGGGGCGCCACCACGGACCATCCGCGAGCCTCTGCTTCGGAGAACATGTGCACGAAGTTGGGGTCCGGGATTCCGAACAGTGTGTTGACACCCTCGGCCTCGAACAGGTCGAGAATGCGTTTGTACACGGGTACACCCATGGTCATATCCTTTTCATCCGGACTATCACAAATATCGGCGGGAGATTCGTTGTCGTTGTGCTGCAGGCGATCCGAACAGTGAGCGGTTCAGAAGGGCGCGTTTGAGGTAGGTGTGGACACCGCTCTCCCACGTGTAGCCGATACCGCCGTGCAGTTGCATGGCCTTGCCGACGACGTCGACGGCGACCGATGTGACCTGGGCTTTCGCCATCGCTGCTGCGACACCCGCATCCGCCCCCTCGGCGATCAGCGCAACCGCGTCGTCGACGAGCTGGCGACCCACCTCGATGCTGACCCGCATGTCCGCGCAGGCGTGCTTGACCGCCTGGAACGAGCCGATGGGGCGACCGAACTGGTGGCGGACCTTGACGTATTCCACTGTCGCGAGGAGCATCTGCTCGGCCAGACCCAGGCTGTCGCATGCGATCGCGACCGATGCGCGGTCCTGCAGCACGCTCCGTGCCGTTGCGGGGTCGACGTCACACGTCAGCACCTCGTCGACGGCCACCTTGTCCGCGACCACCTCGGCCAGTCGCCGGGTCTCGTCGACGACGGGTTGTGCGACCACCGCCAGCTCCGCGGTGGACACCGCCGCCACCCCGACATCGGCGATCACCAGCAGACGGTCCGCGCCGATCACGTCCGGGACGAACTCGGCGTGTCCCGACAGGCGACCCCCGGCGATCACGAAGTCACCGGTGACCACCGCAAGCCTGCTGTCACCGTCGGCCACATCGACAAGTAGCCGATCGCGTGCTGCACTGCGCTGCAACGTTTTCAGCAGTCCCACACTGAGTACCGCACCGCCGAGGAAGCTGTTCGTGCCGGCTGACCGGCCGATCTGCTCGAGGATCACTGCGGTCTCGCCGAAGGTGGCTCCGGCACCGCCGAGCGGTTCCGGCACCTCCAGCCCGGCCCATCCGGCGTCGACCAGCGCCGCCCACCCCACCTCGCGCTCCTTGGCGAGCAGGTCACCGGCGACGGATCGGAGTTCGTCGTGGAACTCCGCGAATTCGGTGGCCGACATCAGACCGCGCTCGGCTCTCGGGGCAGCCCCAGACCGCGTTCGGCGATGATGGTGCGTTGGATCTCGCTGGCACCACCGGGGATCGTCCACTCCCAGGAGCCGATGAAATCGAGCACCCAGGAGCCCGACTCCCACCCGCTGGACATGGGCTTGCTCAGGACTGTGTGGGCTCCGGGCCCGCCGATCTCGGCACCGAAGTCGGTGAGTCGTTGCAGCAGCTCGCTGTAGTACAGCTTGACGATCGACGCGTCGGCCGGACCGGATGCGCCGCGCTCGACGAGTCGGCGGCACATCCCGCGGAGGCCGGTGAGCTCGATCTCGAACTGCGCGAGCCGGTCGGCGACGACGGGGTCGTCAACCGGGGCGGACTGCAGCAGCCATCGGAATCCCGCGTTGCCGAGCCGTTCGGCCAGCTCAAGCATCGTCATTCCGCGTTCAGCTCCGAGCGTTTCCTGCGCCACCTGCCAGCCCGCGTTCTCCGCACCGATCAGGTTGGCCGCCGGGATGTGCACCTCATCGAGGAAGATCTCGCAGAAGTGCGAATCGCCGACCGCGTTGCGGATGGGCCGCACGTCGACCCCTGGGCTCGCCATGTCGAGAAGGAAGTACGAGATCCCTTTCCGCTTGGGGGCTTCCGGGTCGGTGCGGGCGAGCAGCAGGCACCAGTCGGCGTGCATACCGCCACTGGCCCAGAGCTTCTGGCCGCTGACGATGTACTCGTCGCCGACACGGCGCGCGGTGGTGCGCAGCGAGGCGAGGTCTGATCCGGCTTCGGGTTCGGAGAAACCCTGCACCCAGATCTCACCGCCGAGGATCGCCGGCAGGTGGCGCCGACGCTGCTCTTCGGTGCCGGCGATGAGCAGCGTCGACGCGGCGTGATGGATCCCGACGAACGCGAGCACCAACCGCGGCGCGTCGTGGGCGGCCAGTTCCTGGTAAAGCACCACCTGCTTGTCGACCGGCAGGCACATTTCTGCTCCTCGCGTGCGCGGGCCCCCGCCCCACTCGGCCGGCCAGTGCGGGACCGCAAATCCTGCGCTGTGCAGTTCGGCGAACCACGCCTTCTGGAAGCGCACGAACTCCTCGTCGTCGACGCCGGTCTGCCGGGAGCGCCAATCCGCCGGGACGTGCTCAGCACACCAGGCGCGCACATCGGCGCGGAAGTCGTCCAGTTCGCTCACGAGTACAGCCCGGTGAGTCCGCGCCGACCGGCGGATCGGGTCAGATGGTCGAGCGTCGCGGACACGCCGAAGGGGAGGCGTCGCAGCGGCTGACTGTAGCGCGACAGCCACGACAACGTGGTCTCGTCGCAGAAGCCGACGGCGCCGTGCAGTTGATGGCACACGCGGAACACCACGTCGGCGGCATCGAGAGCCGACATACGGAGCGCCAGAGCGTCTTCGGTGGCATCGGATCGGCCGGTGGCGATGCTCCACAGGGCGTGCTTGGCGAGGATGTCCACCCCGGCGCGCTCCACCTCCGCGTCGGTCAACTGGAACTGCACACCCTGGAACGCCGACAGCGACTGGCCGAACTGTTTGCGCAGGTTCACATGTGCGATCGTCAGCTCCAATGCGCGGTCCAGCATGCCGAGCAGCGTCCAGCACGGCAGCACCAGGCCCAGCGCCACGTCGCGGGCCCCGCCGTCGTCGATCTCGGACAACTCCAGTTCGGTGACGAAGCCCGGCTGAATCGGCCCTTTCGCCACGACCCTGCTGCGCCGACCGTCGAGGGTGACTGCAATCCAATCGGATTCGAGCCCGGCCACAGCTCCCGACGGACGTGCGCCGGCGACGACGATCAGGCCGTCGACGTTCATATCGGCCGGCGCAGCGAGGCGCTCGGCGAGCGGGTAGGGCAATGCCCAGTAACCCGCGCTGCGGCACAGGGCCGCGGCTGCCTCGAGACCATCGCTGTCGGTGCGCGGGTCGAGGTCCCACGCGCCGAGTTCGGCGAGCACCGGGCCGACCAGGTGTTCCCGGCGAGCGGGGGCCGCTTCGGCCTGCGCCACCAACTGGTCACCACCGGCGGCGTCGAAGGCGTGGCGGGCCTGACGTCCGTACTCCAGGGCGTCGTCGCTGAGATCCAGGATCATCGTCGGCCACCTCCGAGCAGCGACCGTGACAGCAGAATACGTTGCATCTCGATGCTTCCCGAGGACACCGTGGACGCCTGGGAGTAACGCCAGTGGTCGGCCACCTCACCGAGGAACCACTCCGCCCGGGCATCGCTGTGCACGACCTCGGCGGCGATGTCCATCAGTACCTCGGCGCTGTCCTGGTCGAGGGTGGTCACCGCGATGCGGTAGGCGGCCGCGTCGCCCGGTGCGATCCGGCCGCTGCTCTGCCGCTCCACCACCCGGTAGGCCAGCAATCGCGCACGGCGGCAATGGGTGAGCATCCGGATCCAGCGTCCGCGCAACTCCCCGGGCAGCTCGTCCCACCGCTCCCCGAGCACGCCGGGTGCCGCCGCGAGCAGGCGTTCGCACCGGGCGTATCTGGCGATGCCGACCCGTTCGAACGACATCACGTCCTGCACGATCGACCAACCCTGATCAACCGTGCCCAGGACGTCGGCGTCGGTGACCCGCAGATCGTCGAAGAACACCTCGTTGAGGTGGTGCGGCCCCATGATGCAGCCGATCGGTCGCACCGTGATCGCCGGATCATCCATCGGCACAAGGAAGATGGTCAGGCCCTGCTGCTTCTTCTGGGTTGCGCCTTCGCCCACTCGCGAGGTGCGGGCCAGCAGAAAACACCACTGCGCCATGGTCGCGTACGACGTCCAGATCTTCTGCCCGCTGACCAACCAACCGTCACCGTCCGGCCGGGCATGAGTGCGCAGCGACGCCAGATCGGAGCCGGCCTCGGGTTCGGAGAAGCCCTGGCACCAGATCACCTCACCCGCGGCGATCGGCGGCAGGTGCCTGCGCTGTTGTTCGGCGGTGCCGTGCCGCATGATGATCGGCCCGACCCAGTTGACGCCCATGTACTGCGCGCCGCGTGGTTCGTGGTGTGCCCACATCTCCTCGCGCACCACCGTCTGCTCCCAGACCGAGGCGCCGGCGCCGCCGAACTCCTCGGGCCACGCCAGGCACAGAAGGTTGCGCTCGGCGAGGGTGCGGCAGAACCGCTGCGCGGTCTGCAGATCCGTCGGATCGTCGGTGAAGGCGCCGAGGAAGTGCTCGGGGACCTGTTCTGAGACCAGATCCCGCAGTTCGCTGCGAAGATCGGTGGCACGCTTGCCCATGTCGAAATCCATCGGTGCCCCTACCCCGACCCCACCACATCGGCGGCCGCACCCAGCCCGAGTTCATCGAGCACGGTCGCGGTGTCGGCGCCGAGTTCCGGTGCCGGCCCGCGCACCCGGCCCGGGGTGCGCGAGAACCACGTCGGCACGCCGGGAAACCGCACCTTGCCGTGCGGGGTGTCCACGGTTTCGAAGAGCCCCACCGCGTTGAGATGAGGATTGTCGAACAGCGCATCCGGGGAGTTCAGCGGCGCCGCCGGGATCTCCAGTTCACCGAAGAGCGCCAGCCATTCGTCGGTCGTGCGCTGCACCAGCGTCTCGGCCACCAGGCCGTACACGGTGTCGATCTGGTGCGCACGCATCTCCAACGTTGCGTACAGATCCGAGGCCCATGGCGGCTGCACCGCGGCGATGAACGCGTTCCAATGCTTGTCGTTGTAGATGAGCACCGCGATGTGGCCGTCCTTGGTGCGGTAGGGCCTGCGGTTCGGGGCAACGGTGCGCGGGTAGACCGCCGGCCCGAGAGGGGGGTCGAACATGGCACCATTGGCATGCTCGACCAGCATGAAGGACGCCATCGTCTCGAACATGGCGACCTCGACCTCCTGCCCCTCCCCAGTGCGCTCCCGGTGGAACAGCGCCATCGTCGTCGCGTACAGCGCCGTCAGCCCGGCGACCTTGTCGGCGATGATGGTGCCGACGTAGTCGGCTTCGCCGGTGAGTTGTTGCTGCACATAGGGTAATCCGCATTCGGCCTGGATGGTGTCGTCGTAGGCGGGCCGGTCGCGCTCGGGTCCCCGCCTGCCGTAGCCGTAACAGTTGGTGTAGATGATCGCCGGGTTGATCGCTGCGACGTCGGCATAACCGAATCCCAATTTGGCGACGGCCTTGGCGCGCATCGAGTGGATGAACACGTCGGCCCGTTCGATGAGCGCGCGCATCGCGGCCTTGCCGGAATCCTCCTGCAGGTCCAGCACGACGCTGCGCTTGCCCCGGTTGACGTTGACGAACACCCCGCTCATCCCGGAGACCGGTCCGACCGAGATGTAGCGGGTGTTATCCCCCTGTGGCGGTTCGACCTTGATGATCTCGGCACCCATATCGGCCATGATCTGAGTGCAGTACGGCCCCATCACCATCGCGGTGAGGTCGACGACGCGCACGCCCGCCAACGGTCCAGATTCAGGCATGGACCTCTCCCCTGTTGGCCATCGAGAAGCTGTACCGGATGTGATCGCCGTGCCCGTCGGGCACCACCGGGAATCTCAGAGGCTCTGACATGTCCCGGATAGCACCGATGTGCTCGGCGACATCCGCGATCCCCCAGGAAGGCCGGTAGACCCCCGGTGCTTCGGTGACGGCGGCGGCAGCGACCCGACCGGCCAGTGCGACGAACATCTCGCCTGTGACAGAGCAGGATTCGTGGGCGAGGTAACCCACGACGGGAGAGACCAGGTCCGGACCCATCGGCGGGTAGGCGGAGGTGTCGATGCCCTCGGCCATCCGGGTCACGGCAGCCGGGACGATCACGTTGCTGGTCACATTGTGAGCCGCACCCTCCATCGCCGCGACGTTGGACAGACCGATGACACCCGCCTTGGCGACGGCGTAGTTGGCCACCTCGTGGTTGCCGTACAGGCCGCCGATCGAGGACGTCAGCACGATTCGGCCGTAGCCGGCCTCGCACATCACCGGGAACGCCGGTCGCACCACATGGAAGGCGCCGCGCAGGTGGACGTCGAGCACCGCGTCGAAGTCGTCATAGGTCATGTGCGCCAACGACGCCCGGCGCACGATTCCCGCGTTGTGGATCAGGATGTCGATCCCGCCGAAGCGCTGCATCGCGGTCTCGACGATGGCTTGTCCGCCAAGGGGCGTGGCGACCGAGTCGGTGCTGGCGACGGCTTCACCGCCGGCGTCGACGATCTCGCGCACCACCTCGTGTGCCGGACCCAGGTCGGCGCCGTCACCGTCGAGTTCGCCGCCGGGATCGTTCACGACGACCTTGGCGCCGTGGGCGGCCAGCAGCAGCGCATAGGAGCGGCCCAGCCCACGCCCGCCGCCGGTGACCACGGCCACCCGACCGTCGAATCTCATATCATCGTCTGAGTTCGAGGCCACCGAGATCACCCTTGTCCCGCCACGCCGTGATCAAATCCTCGAACGCGTAGAAGCCGGGCGAATAGAAGTCGCCGAGGAACGACCCGTTCCCGTCCGCACCGCCTCGGCCCTCGTTGTTGTAATAGCCTGGTGTACATGACAATTCAAACGCCGAATTGTCGATGGAAAGCTCTCGGACGGTGGTGATCCAGTTGTTCTGGCCTTCCTCGCTGGGCTCGACGGTGGTGGCACCGCGGTTCTGCGCCTCGGCGATGATGTAGGCGATGTGTTTGGCCTGCTGCTCGAACATCGCCGTGGTATTCGCCGACACACCTCCCTGGATGAAGCCCATGAAGAACTGGTTGGGGAAACCTCGGCTGGTCATGCCGTGCAACGTCTTGTAGTTGTCCTGCCAGTAGTCGAACAGCGACAACCCGTCTCGGCCGGTGATGGATTCGATCGCATACCTGCGGCTGATCTCGGTGGAGATCTCGTATCCGCTGGCGAAGACCACACAATCGACCTCGTACTCGACACCGTCTGCGACGATGCCCTTTTCCGTCATCCGCTCCACACCCTTGGACGCCGACACGTCGACGAGCGTCACGTTGGGGCGGTTGAACGTGGCCAGGTACTGCTCGCTGGACGTGGGCCGCTTGCACATGAAGCGGTAGTACGGCTTCAAGGCCTCGGCGGTGTCAGGATCCTCGACGATCTGGGCGACGCGGCGACGTAGCCGCTCCATGATCTTGTAGTCTTCCTCTTCCCGGAATGCCATGATCTGCTCGATCGTCACCGCTGTGGGGTCATCGCTGCCCGCGATCCTTGCGGTCAGGTTTCGGCCGAGCTCGGTCCAGAAGTCGCACACCAGATCCGGCTCACCGAACACGACGCCGACGAACGGCGACCAGTTGTGGAAGTTGCGCTTGCGCTCTTCCTGCCAGCCCGGCTGCAGAGCCGCGGCCCAGGCCGGATCGGTGGGTGGGTTGGACCGCTGGTCGACCGACGACGGTGTCCGCTGAAACACGAAGAGCTGCTGCGCATCACGACCGAGGTGCGGCACCAGTTGGATACCGGTGGCGCCGGTGCCGACGAGGGCGATGCGCTTGTCCGCGAGCTTGTCCAGACCGCCGTCAGCATCACCGCCGGTGTACTCGTAGTCCCAGCGCGCGGAGTGGAACATGTGTCCCTTGAAGTCACCGATACCGGGGATTCCAGGGAACTTCGGCCGGTTGTAGGAGCCTTGCGCCATGACGACGAAGCGAGCCCGGATCTCATCGCCACGGTCGGTGCTGATCTGCCAGCGCTCGGTCGCATCGTCCCAACACAATTCGCGTACCTGAGTCGAGAACAGTGCGCCGTCGTACAGCCCGAAGTGCTTCCCGACGTTTCGGCAGTGCTGGAAGATCTCGGCACCGTCTGCGAACTTCTTCGACGGCATGAAGTCGAGTTCTTCGAGCAGCGGGATGTAACAGTAGGCGTCGTTGTCACATTGGATTCCGGGGAATCGGTTCCAGTACCACACACCGCCGAAGTCGCCGGCCATCTCGATGACGCGGATCCCTTCGACACCGGCCTTCTTCAGGTACGCCCCGGCCAGCAGACCGGCGAAGCCTCCGCCGAGAATGACGACCTCGACATCCTCGACGATCGGGTCACGCTCCGTCACCGTTGTGTAGGGGTCGACCTCATAGAACTCGGCGAGGTCCCCTTCGAGTTCCAGATACTGCGTTGCGCCGTCGGCTCGCAGACGCTTGGCTCGTTCGGCGGCGTACTTCTCCCGCATCGCCGGGATGTCGATGTCGGTGGGGGTGTCAGTGGGCCCGCACGTGTTCACTGTTCTCCTTCTTCTGGGCGGATTCGCTAACGCTTGCGGGGTTCGCCGACTCCCATGTACTGCGACAACTGGTAGTGCAGGTTGACCGTGCTTCGTTCGCGGTAGGGGTTGGGCAGGGTGCCCGGGAAACCCGCGGACTTCATCCCCTGTTGCACCGCAGCCATGTTCGAGAAGTCCTGGGGCAGCACCGAGAGCCAGTTCGGGGAGTCCTTCGGGGTGTACTGCCATTCCGTGGCCGGCTCTTCACCTTTCGGATACAGCTCGAAGACCGCGACCTCGAAGATGCACTTGTCGGGGTTGTAGCTCGGGTCTGGCCGGGCGCTGTAACACAGCGCGCTCGTCAGCCCCTGGCCCACCTGGAAGTTCGGGAAGATCTGCCACGCCGTGCCACTCTGCCCCAGAATATCGGGCGGGATCGTCGGCCAGATCACCCCACGTGCGGCGTCGTCGTTGCGTGCCGACGTCAGCCAATGCTGTAGCACCTGATCGGCGGGGGTGCCCTCCGGCAGTTCGTCGACGAGTCGCTTGGCGGCGTTGACGAGCGTGTTCGTGGTGGTCGCGTTGGTCTCTTCCATCGTGTAGATCTGCATCTCGGCGGTGGAAATGCGCGGATCCCCGGTTCCCAGACGGATTTTGGACTTGGTCTCGTCCATACCCTTGGGTGCGTCATAGCCGATGTTGCTGTGCCGGCCCTGCGCCTTGGCCCAGCCCTTGAACTCACCGAACTTGTTGAACTCCGGGTGCGTGGTGAAGACATGGTAGGTCTCGTTGAAGGCCTCCATCGCCACTTTCCAGTTGCAGTCGAAGTACAGCCATTTGCGCCACTTGAAGCGCATGTTCTCCAGGCCGAACGGATCCAGGATCTTCGCGGCCGGCATCAGGTAGTCCGCCAGCGGTTCACAGTCGGGATCCATGTTGACGAAGAGCCACCCTCCCCAGGTGTCGACCTGCACCGGGGCCAGATGGGTGTTCTTCGGGGTCAGCGTCCCCTTCCAGTCGTCCTGCTCCCGAATGTGGGTGCACGCACCGTCCAAACCGTATGTCCAGCCGTGGAATCCGCAGACGAACGATTTGCGGGCGCGGCCGACGGCGTTCTTCGCACCGTCGGGGGTGTCGACGAGTTTCCGGCCGCGGTGCATGCAGACGTTGTGGTGGGCAGTGAAGGCCGAGGACGAGTTCCCGGTTTCGGTCCGGACGATGATGATCGAGTCGTCGAGGATGTCGTAGGTCAGGTAGCTGCCGACCTCGGGGATCTCCTCGACCCGGCCGACCTGCTGCCACACCTTTCGCCACAGCCGGTCCCGCTCGGCGCGCGCGTAATCCTCGGAGATGTAGGCGTCCACCGGGATGGTCATCGAGTCGGAGAAGTCCTCGGCGATCTCTCCGGTCGAGTCGTCCGGTTCGGCTTCGACCTCGATCGCGGCGTCGAGGTCGGTTTCGGTGTGGGTCACTAGATCCTCCTAATGGCTTCGCGGAAGGATTGGTCCTTGAGAAACAGCGAGGTGTTGTCGGTGCCGAGATGGGTCCATTTCAGATTCAGACCACCGTCGACCAGCAACGTCTGGCCGGTGATGTAGCCGGACAGATCGGACAGCAGGAACAGGATGGCACCGGCCTGCTCCTCGGGGGTGCCGCGGCGGCCCATCGCGATCGCGGTGCGGTCGCGCTCGGGATCGTCGTCGACGTAGGTCGCCGACGCAGCCGTTTCGGTGACCCCCGGCGCAACGGCGTTCACCCGGATGCCGTGTTGCGCCAGCTCCACCGCCATGGTCCGTGTCATCGCCACCACCGCGGCCTTGGCCGTGCCGTACGCGATGTGGAACGGCGCAGTGTTCATCCCGCTGATCGAGGACACCGAGACGATCGACCCCCTCAGGCTCCGGGCGAGCAATTCCCGGCTGATCGCCTGGCTCATGAAGAAGGCCGTCTCCAGATTCGCCGCGAACAGTGCGCGCCAGTCGTCCCGGGTCACCCGGGTCGACGGCATCCACGTCGCCGGTGCGGCACCGCCCGCGATGTTCACCAGCCCGTAGAGGTCACCGTCGGTGCGTCGAACATGGTCGAGCACGGTGGCGATGCCGTCGTCGGTGGCCGCATCGGCTGCGACGGGCACCACGGACAGGCCCTGATCGGCCAGCGGCGCGACGTGTTCGTCGAGGTTGTCCGTGGAACGACTGACCGCCACCACGGTGGCGCCGGCCTCCGCGGCCAGCCGGGTCACCGTGGTTCCGATCCCGCCACCACCAGCGCCGGAGACGACGACGATGCGCCCCTCCAAGCTCACTGAAATACCGGTGGTCATATCATTTGTCCGGACAAATAACACTGCTCTGCATATTGAAGAACACTATTCCGCAGGACTTATCCCATCGTCAAGGGCCGATTGTGTGCCCGCCGGTCGCTATTGTCTGGACTAGAGCGGCTTGCTAACGTCCGAACGCATGAAGGCCCGCTACACCGCGCAGAACCCGACCGCCGCCCAGGGATGGCACGTGCGGCGGGTGACCGCACCCAGCCGCCTGTTCGGCGCCAACGGCCTACGGACCGGTCCCGACGGACGGATCTATGTGGCGCAGGTGACCGGCAGCCAGATCAGCGCTCTGGACCTGGCGACCGGCGAACTGGACACCGTGAGCGCCAAGGGCGGGGACATCGTCGCGCCCGACGACGTCGCCTTCGGCGCCGACGGCACGCTCTATGCGACCGAGGTGATGGACGGCAGAGTCAGCGCGCGGGACAGCTCCGGGCACACCCGCGTGCTGCGCGACGACCTCCCGTGCGCAAACGGCATCACCGTGCACCAGGGCCGACTGTTCGTCGGAGAATGCCGCGACGGCGGCCGGTTGATGGAACTGCCTCTCGACGGTGGCGCACCGCGGATCCTGCTCGAGAACCTGCCCTCACCCAACGCGATGGAGGTGGGCCCCGACGGACTGCTGTACTACCCACTGATGACCGCCAATGAGATCTGGCGCGTGGATCCGGAGGGGGGCGAGCCGCAGCGCGTCGCCGGTGACCTCGGGGTGCCCGACGCCGTCAAGTTCGACTCCGAGGGCTTCCTGGTGTCGACCCAGGTGGCCAGCGGGCAGGTGTTGCGCATCGATCCGCGTAACGGCGAGAAAACCGTTCTGGCACAGCTCAATCCGGGCCTGGACAACCTGACGTTCGTCGGTGACCGATTGTTCGCTTCCAACTTCACCGGCGAGATCACCGAGATACTGCCCGGACAACAGAGCAGCACCGTGCTCGCCGGCGGCCTGAACTGGCCCCTCGACCTCACTGTGGCCGACGATGGCAACCTCTACGTGGCCGACGGCACCTACTTCTATGCGGTCACCCCCGAAGGCGCGCTGCAGACCGTCGGCATGCTGTTCTCGCCGGGTTACCCCGGGTTCCTGCGCGGACTCGCCACGGTCGGATCGGGTGAGTTCGTCGTCACCACCTCCGGCGGACAGGTCGCCCGATATCGACCTTCCTCGGGTGAGACCGACTACCTGGCAACCGACTTCGACCAGCTCTACGGCGTCGCCGTGGATCGCGACGGAGTCATCGTGTTCGCCGAACTGGGGACCGGTCGGGTCCACAGTCTGCGCTCCGGCACCGTCGAGACCCTGATGTCCGATCTCCTGGACCCGGTGGGGGTTGCGTTCGACTCCGACGGAGCGCCGCTGGTCGCCGAGTCCGGTGCGGGCCGGGTGGTCCGACTCGCCAGGGGCGGAGTCGACACCGTGGTGGAGGGTCTGTCGCGCCCCCAGGGCATCCACGTGCATGACGGACGGCTCTACATCGTCGACGCGGCAGCCAAAGAGCTGGTCGAGTTCGATCTGAACACCAAGGCGCGCAGTGTCATCGCCACCGGCCTACCTGTGGGGGCGCCGCCCGGCGTCGAACCCAAACCGCTGAGGGGCATGCCGCCGTTCTCCGGACCCCAGGGGCCTTTCGCCGGGATCACCAGTGGACCGGACGGAACCCTGTACCTCTCGGCCGACGGCGACGGGAGCGTGTTGGCGGTGCACCGAGCATGACCACCACGGCCGGCGACCATCGTTATCTGCAGGTGGCGCGCGCGCTCCGCAAGGAGATCGTCGACGGCGTCTACCCGGTGGGCTCCCAGTTGCCGACCGAACACGAGTTGTGTGAGCGGTTCGCGGTGAGCCGCTACACCGTTCGCGAGGCACTGCGCCGACTGCGGGACGACAACCTCGTCGCGTCCAAGCCGCGAGCGGGCACGCTGGTGGTCCCCAGGCCGAACACGAACTCCTATGAGCAGGACGTCGTCTCGATCGATGACCTGCTGGCTTTCGCGCAGGGCGCGCGCTTCGCGATCGAGACCAACACCATGGTCACCGTCGACGCCACACTCGCCGAACGCACCGGGCTGGACCAGGGCACCGAATGGCTTTCAGTGAGCGGGTATCGGCGGGTGGACGACGACACCGCGCCGACCTGCCGGACGGAGTACTACATCAACCGCAGCTTCGCCTCCGTCGGCCGGTTGCTCCATCGCCATACCGGTCCGATCTTCCCGCTGATCGAAGACCTCTTCGGGGTCAGCGTCGTCGAGGTACACCAGGAGATCTCCGCGGTGCTCCTCACGGCGGAACTGGCGGAGCGCCTGCAGATCGAAGCCGGCACGGCGGCGTTGCAGATGCAGCGTACCTACACGACCTCCGACGGTGAGATCGCGCAGGTGACCGTCAACACCCATCCGTCGTCGAGGTTCCGGCACGCGATGACGATGCGCCGAGTGCGGGACGCACAATCAGGCCTGAGTCGGGACGCACAATGAGCCACAGTCGGGACGCACAGTGAGCATCACGCTGGCCGACGCTCTTCGCGACGCGGCGCGCGAGACGCCCGACCGAATCCTCGTGCGAGACGACGTCGGCACGCTGGCGTGTGCCGAACTGCTGTACCAGGCAACAACATTGGCCCATGCGCTGACCAGCCGGACACCTGCGGGCAGCGTGGTGTCGTTCATGCTGCCCAACTGGCGCGAGGCCGCGGTCATCTACCTCGGAGCCACGCTGGCAGGCATGGTGGTCAACCCGATCCTGCCATCGCTGCGCGATCACGAGCTCGCGTTCATCCTCGCCGACGCCGACACTCGCGCGGTGTTCATCCCGCATACATTCGGCGGATATGACTACGCCGCGATGCTGGATCGGGTGCTGCCCGGGCTGCCTGCCTCCCCCGAGGTCATCGTGGTGCGTGGCGACCCAGGTGGGCACACCGACTTCGGCGACCTGTTCACCGGGACGGCCGCGGGCACGCTGCCGCCCCTGGATTGCGCCGCCACCCGGATGATCCTGTACACCTCCGGAACCACCGGCAGGCCCAAAGGCGTTCTGCACAGCCATGATTCCCTGCATGCGCTGATCACCCAGCTGGGCACCCACTGGCGAATCGATGCGGGCGACACCTTCCTGGTACCGTCCCCGATCGCCCACATCGGCGGATCCATCTACGCGTTCGAGTGCCCGCTGCTGCTCGGCACCGAGGCCGTTCTCATGCAGCGCTGGGACCCCGACGCCGCGGTGGCGCACATGCTCGAGCACCGCTGCACGCACATGGCCGGTGCCACACCCTTTCTGACCGGACTCCTCGCGGCGGCCGAACGTGCCGGCACGCGGCTTCCTGATCTGAAGGTGTTCATCTGTGGCGGCGCCTCCGTCCCGCCGTCGCTGATCCGGCGCGCGGCGGGCTACTTCGACCGTGCCCTCGTGACCCGAGTCTACGGCTCGACCGAAGTGCCGGTGAGCACCGTCGGATCGCTCGGCGACGTCGACCGCGGCGCCGACACCGACGGGCGCCCGGGCTCCGCCGACATCATCCTCGTCGACGGCGAGATCCGTGCCCGCGGCCCACAGATGCTCACCGGCTACCTGCACACCGAGGACAATCACCAATCCTTCGACGAAGCAGGGTATTTCCGCACCGGAGATCTGGGTCGGTGGACCGACGACGGCTACCTGGTGGTGACGGGTCGCGCCAAGGACATCATCATCCGCAACGGCGAGAACATCTCCCCCAAGGAGGTCGAGGACATCCTCGTCACCCATCCTCAGATCGCCGAGATCGCGATCGTCGGGATCCCCGATCCGCGGACCGGTGAGCGGGCCTGCGCGGCCATCGTCCCCGCCGCAGACTCCCTGCCCGACACGGTGGCGCTACAGGAGTTCCTCACCGATCGCGGCGTGGCCAAGTTCAAGGCGCCCGAGCAGGTGGTGCTCGTCGACGCGCTCCCCAAGAACGACGCGGGCAAGGTCCTCAAGCACCAGATCAAGGCTTTGCTCACCGGACTACAGAAAGACAGGTCGTGACATGCAGGTGGCAATCGTCACAGGGGCCAGCAGCGGCATCGGGTTCGGCTGCGCCACAATGCTTGCCGAGAAGGGTATGGCGGTGCTGGGCACCGGTCGCGACCCCGACCGGCTCGCCGACCTCGAGACAGCAGTCGGTGACCCGGACCGGATCGCCACCCTGGCGGTCGACCTCACCGCCGACGACGCACCGCAGCGGATCGTCGCCGCAGCGCTGGACCGGTGGGGGCGGATCGACTTCCTGGTGAACAACGCCGGGGTGGGTAGCCCCAAACCGCTGCACGAGACCGATGACGACTCGCTGGACTACTTCCTCGATCTGATGCTGCGGGCGCCGTTCCGGCTCGCCCGAGATGTGATCGGCCACATGCAGCCCGGATCGGCGATCATCAATGTGACATCGACGTTCGCTGTCGTCGGCGGACTGCGCGGCGGGGCGTACTCTGCCGCCAAGGGTGGTCTGACGTCCCTGACCACGCATATCGCCTGTCAGTACGGCGCACAGGGAATCCGCTGCAACGCAGTCGCTCCCGGTGTGACCCTGACGCCGATGGTCGCCACCCGACTCGAAGATGAGCGGTTCCGCAAGATCAATACCGAGATGACCCCCCATGAACGACTCGGTCGCGTCGAGGACATCGCGTCCACCGTGGCGTTCCTCTGTTCCGAGGGCGGCAGCTTCATCAACGGCCAGACGATCGTGGTCGACGGTGGCTGGAGTTCGACGAAGTACCTGTCCGATTTTGCGCTCAACGCCGAGTGGGTTGGGCGTCGATGAGCGCTCGCGCGAAGAGGAGACCGTGTCGATGAGCGCTCGCGCGAAGAGGAGACCGCGTTGAACCTGTTCGGCCTTCTCGAGCAGACCGCGGCACGGCACGGCGACCGCGGCGCGGTCTACCACGGCGAGCGCCGTGTACACACCTGGTCGTCGTTGCGGGACCGGGCGCTGCGGCTGGCGACGTCCTTTCGGGACCTCGGACAGGGGGCTCGGATCGCGGTGGCCAGCGAGAACCGGCCGGAGATCGTCGAACTGATGTATGCGATCTGGGCGGCCGAATGTGTCTTCGTCCCGGTCAACTACAAACTTCATCCCCGCGAGATGGAGCAGATCCTCGACGACGCCGGTGTCGCCCGGGTGTTCGCGTCACCGAAGATCGGCGCACTGCTGGCTGCGGAAACCCACGTCCCGATCGAGACCATCGGTGACTCCGAGTACCAGAGCCGCTGCACTGCCGAGGTCTTGGAACCACCCAGGAACACCGACCCGGAGAGTCTGGCGTGGCTCTTCTACACCAGCGGCACCACGGGGCGCTCCAAGGGGGCGATGCTGTCGCACCGCAACCTGATGGCGATGACGGTTGCGCACCTCGCCGACTTCGACTCCCCCGATGCGAATTGCAGTCTGATCCACGGCGCCCCGATGTCACACGGCTCGGGACTGTACGTGCCGCCGTACGTGCTGCGCGGCGCCCGGCAGGTGGTGCCGGCGTCGGGCGCCTTCGACCCGGCGGAGTTCCTCGACCTGTGCGAAGTCCATCCGGGCTGCAGTGCGTTCCTGGCGCCGACGATGGTGGCCCGGTTGGTGCACACCGGCCGACCGCGTCCGGCGAATCTGACGACCGTCGTCTATGGCGGCGGACCGATGTACGTCGACAGCCTGCGGAAGGCGATGGCCGCGTTCGGGCCGATCTTCGTTCAGCTCTACGGGCAGGGGGAGGCGCCGATGACGATCACCGGTCTGCGCCGTGCCGACCACGTCGCTGGTGACGGATGGGCCGACCACGCGAGGCTGGGCTCGGTCGGTTACGCCCGCTCCGGTGTCGACGTCGCCGTGCTGGGCCCTGCCGGTCTGCCGGCCGGGGTCGACGAGATCGGCGAGATCGTCTGCCGCGGTGACGTGGTGATGTCGGGCTACTGGAGGAATCCGGAGGCGACCGCGGCGACACTGCAGGACGGCTGGCTGCACACCGGGGACATGGGGTCGTTCGACGCCACCGGATTCCTGACACTGCGTGACCGCTCCAAAGACGTGGTGATCAGTGGCGGCAGCAACATCTATCCGCGCGAGGTCGAGGAGATCCTGCTCGAGCACCCCGGTGTCGTGGAGGCCGGCGTCGTCGGCGCTCCCGACGAGGAGTGGGGTGAGGTCGTGGTGGCGTTTGTCGTCGGGGCGGTTTCCCCGGGAGAGCTGGACGCGCACCTGCTGCAACGCATCGCGCGGTTCAAGCGCCCGAAGCGGTACGAGTTCGTCGACGAACTGCCGAAGAACAGCTACGGCAAAGTACTCAAGCGTGAGCTACGAGCGCGGCTGGTCTGAGTCAGCTCGGTCCACCGGGTTCCCGGGGTAACTCGAGACGACGGCTTCGCACCGAAGACCGCGGTGCGCGAGCCAGTTTGAGCACCAGGACCAGCTCTTCTCCCGACGGAGTGCGGGCCAGCCGGCGGAACCGCGACTGCAGACGCTGCAATTCCGCGCTGTAGCTGGGCGACATCCCGGTCAGTTCTTCGGGCGTGATCGCGTGCAGGAAGACCGGCGACAGGGGGTGCACCGCCAGCCCGCTCTGCTGCGCCTGTATCCACATCGCTTCGACCGCTGCGCCGCCGTGTGCAAAATCGGTGAGCGTGCCGCCCTGGACCGACACGACCGCCAACGCGGAGGCCGCTTCCACCCGAGCTGAGACATCTTGTCCCAATGCCGATCCGGCATCCCAACGCGCCAGCTCGGCCATCACATCGGGACGGCGCAGCACCTCCAGCACTGCCCGGTCGCTGTCGTCCAGTTCCAGGCTGCGGACGTCGATCCCGGAGTCCGGCCGCTCGTCACCGGCGAACCTGAGCTCGGTGAACATCTCGTGGTGCAGCGCCGGAGTGAGGTACCGGATTCGGTCAGCGGCGGCAAAGATGGCTGCGGCCTGGCTGATATCGCTTCGCTCGGTGATCAGCGTCAGCCGCCCCCCCTCGCTGTCAGCGGCCCGATGGAGGAGATCGACCGTCTCGTCGGCCAGCGGTTCGGGATCACCGCGGTGCCTGCTGGTCTCCCTGTTGAGCATGGGCTGGTAGAGGTGTGCGAGCCGAGGGCTCGTCCCGGCACTCAATCGCACGACAGCCTGCAACGGAGTGTCCGGGTCGCCCTCGCTCAGTTCGACTTTCCCGAGCATGTCATGGGCGGCGGCGGCGACTTTGGCGTTGAATGCTGCGGCCCCCACGGCCACCGCACTTCCCCGATGCGCCACATCCATCATCGAGGTGCGCTCCGGTGCAAGCCGGATGACGACGGCGTCGGAACCCACCTCGATGTGCCATGGCTGCGCGTTGCCGCCGGAGGGAGCGAGAACCGCTGCGGCGGCAACGGTGTGAGGCACCGAGGACGGCGTGTCGGTAGCGACGGCAGCAGCGGTGGGCGGAGCCGCCTCGGGGCTCTCGGCGACCACCGAGGGTTCGGTCAGGTGGTCGAGCGCGTCGGCCACATCCACCCTCGCCTGGCCGGACGAAAGCGGTTCTCCCAGTCCGATTCTGCGGACGGCCTCTGCGATGACGGCCGCGCCCATGGTGACCTCACCGACCAACTGGGGCCAGGAGGACAGCGTGCGACCAACCTCGACCATCGACGCGGTCATCCGTGGTGACGAACGGGTGGGATCGGCGTGGCGCAACGTGTAGGGAATGCGCTCTCGGCTGCTCAGACCGGCAAGCTGTGTCGAATCGACATCGCCCAGCAGGCCGTGAAGTATCGGCCGCCGCGGATCCTGGTCATACCGTTCGACATCGATCAGCCCACGGTCGCTCGTTGCCATCAGCACCGGAATCCGACGCTCCCGGGCGGCTTCTCGCACCATCGCCTTGACCTCGAGCGAATCACATTCCTCCACCACGATGTCGAGACCGTCGGCGAACTCGTCGAGCGAATCGGCGGTGACCCCCGTCGGGAACACCTCGACGTCGAGATACGGGTCGAGTTCGGCGATCCGGCGGGCCGCCACGATGGCCTTGTTGAGGCCGAGGTCGAACACGGTGGCGGGGACGCGGTTGAGGTTGGAGAGTTCGAGGTCATCGAAGTCGGCCAGCCGCAAACGTCCACACAGACCTTCTGCTGCCAGCGTATGCGCGATGATGTGGCCCACGCTCAACCCGACAACACCGATCGTCAGCTCAGCGAGTCGGGCTTGTTCTTCGACTGTGATCAGGTTCCGGTTGCGGTCCAGACGTAGTGTGCGAAAGGCGTTCTGGCCGAGGATGCCGACCACCACGCGCCGCCACGGATAGTAGGCCCATCGGGTCGGCTGGTCGGCGAGATCGCCTCTGACCGCTGGATGCAACTCGGTCAGTGACCGGATCTGTTCGGTACGCCGATCCACGAACTCGATTCGTTCGTCGTCTGTCAGCCCGTCGAGGACCTGCCGGTCAGCAGGATCGTCGGAATCCAGAATCGAGGCACGGTAGACAGCGCTGCCCTCGTCGATGTTCATGCCGTCGCCACTCGGCCACCAGGACGGCGGCGCCGGGTCCGAGCCATCACCGGTCCGCCCGGCACCATCGTAAAATGCAGCTTCAGTGGGAAATCTGTTGACAGTGAGGTGAACTCGGTACGACGCACAATCGTCGCCAGGGCCAGGGTGTTCTCGAGCATCGCGAAATGGTCTCCGATACATGAACGCGTCCCGCCGCCGAACGGGATGTACTGCCACCGGTCGAGTTTCTTGAACCGCTCGGGGCTGAACCGGTCCGGGTCGAACGACATCGGGTCGGTCCACAGCGCCGGGTCGCGTTGCACGGCCATCCGGCCGACGACCAGCATGGTCCCGGCGGCAATGCGGTACCCGCCCACCTGCATGTCACGTGTTGCCATACGGGTTCCGGTGGGTCCGGGAGGACACAGCCGGAGCGACTCGCGAATCACCTGAACGGTATAACCCAGGCGAGGGACATCGTCGGACGTCAGCTCACGGCCGGGCAGCGCGGAAACCTCTGCAGCTACCCGATTCTGGATGTCGGGGTGGTGTCCGAGCGCCCACAGGGCGTACGTCAGGGTGGTCGCGGTGGTGTCGTGGCCGGCGAAGATGAAGATGATCAGTTCGTCGGCTATCTCGTCGTCGGACAGCGCTCGGCCCGTCTCGGGGTCTCGCGCGTCCATGAGCGCCCGGACCAGTGGCGCCTCCACGGTGGGATCCTCGCGGCAAGCCTGCAGAATGCGGTGTGCGAAGCGGTGGACGTGAGCGCTGGCCTCCCGGGCGCGTCTGCGCATCGGTGTCGGCAGCCAGCGTGGCGCGCGGAGAGGAATCAGCGCGCGGTGCATGGCATACCGGATGGCGATGTGCAACGCCTCGACGACGTCGGGCCGTTCGTCGAGGTTGATGCCGAGCACCGAACGTCCCAACGCCCGCAGACTGAGTAGCCGGGATTCCGCATCGAGATCGATCTCTGCTCCGTCGGCCCACAGCGCGCCCACCGACTCCGCGGCCCCGGCCATGTGATCACCGAACTCGCGAACGTGCTGCTTGGTGAACACCGGTTGGATGGTCCGACGACGCGGGGCCCATGCCTCGTGCGGCAGGTTCGCGAGGTTGGCCCCGAGGACCCGGCGCACTTCGTTGAACACCGGGGTCGTCTTGTCGACCGACCCGTCCCTGGGGGTGAGCACGTCGCGGATGGCGCCCGGCGACGTCGCCAGCACCATCGTCGGCGTCAGCCATCGCGGCCCGATGTTCCAGCGTGTCACCGGGCCGCCTGCGTCCCGCAGCGTCTCCGGCCCGCTGTGATAGTTCCGCACAGCCCGCAATCGTTGGAAGTACGGCAGCGGGTTGAGCGGAGCCAAGGGGAGATCAGCGGTGTCGCCGTCGGCGGGCATCGAAGGGATCGTGGTCACGCGGGAAGACCTCGGGGTGATTCTCCCTGTCCCCGAACGATTTCGACGTACTCGGTGGGGTCGTGGGCGCAGAAGATCGTCACCTCGGGATGGTCGGCGTGCAACGCTCGTAGTCGGTCCTGGTTGTGACGGCGTGCCTTGTCCTCGGCGCCGACGACCGCTTGGAACACCGCTGCGGACCTGGCGCAAACCCGTTGGGGCAGTTTGACCTCGCGCTGGTCGAAGTACGCGTCGCCGGCGGCGAGCAGCCAGCCTGCGGGCGAACGGACGGCTATCCCGACGTGACCGTGGGAGTGGCCGTGCAGTGGCAGCATCAGGACGTCGTCGTCGAGTCCCTCCAGACCGCGCACGGCATCAAAACCCAGCCAGGTTTCACCGGACGGGTGGTAGGCATTCCACCGGGGACCGTGCGCCCACATTGCGGGCCGGTATCGCAGTCGGTCTCTCCAGTTCGTCCCTTGACGTGCCGCCCGCAACTCGGTGGTGTGCACATGCACGTGCGCGTCGGGGAAATCGCTGAGACCGCCGACGTGGTCCAGATCGAGATGAGTGAGCACGATGTGGCGGACGTCGCCCGGCGAGAGTCCGCGCTGGGAGATCTGCTCGGCGGCAGCCAGCGAGGGATCAGGCTCGGGCCGCGAATAGATCTTGGAGAATCCGAACCCAAGTCGCGAAGTGAGGTCCGCGTAATCCGCAGTGCCCAAACCGGTGTCGACCAGCACAAGGCCGGCGGACGAGGTCTCCAGGAGCAGGACATGGCAAACTAGAGGCAGACCCTGCAGTGAGCCACCTCGTAGCGTTGCGCAGTTCAGGTGGTGGACCCGTGTAACCCCCACCTAGATAGCCTAACTGCTTGAGGGTCTCCGTGAGTGCGGCGCCGGGCAATAACCACTGGGCGCATCGATCGGTCCGTAGCATGGCCTCATGAGTGCTCCCGACTCTTCGATCCCGCGTTTCCACCTCGCGATACCGGTTGACGACCTGGCCGCCGCCCGCCATTTCTACGGCGACCTGCTGGGCCTCGAACAGGGCCGCAGCGATGAGACCTGGGTTGACTGGAATCTGCACGGGCACCAACTCGTCACCCATCTGGCCCCCGATCGCACGGCTGCAGTGCACAACCCGGTCGACGGACATGACGTGCCGGTCCCACACTTCGGCCTGATCCTGACGGTCCCCGCGTTCCAGGAACTGAGCGATCGACTGCGCGTCGCCGGTGTCGATTTTGTCATCGAACCGTACGTGCGCTTCGCGGGCGAAACAGGCGAGCAGTGGACGATGTTTCTTCTCGATGCCGCGGGGAATGCTCTCGAGTTCAAGGCGTTCGCCGACGATTCACAGGTGTTCGCAACGTAGGAGGGACGACAATGCATGTAGTGGTCGCCGGAGGGCACGGGAAGATCGCGTTGATCCTCGAACGATTGCTGTCCGAACGTGGGGACACCGTCGCAGGCTTCATCCGCAATCCCGCGCACTCCGCAGATCTGGAAAGTGCAGGGGCACAGGCCATTGTGATGGATCTGGAGAACAGCTCCGTCGACGACGTGGCGGCTGCTCTTCGCGGAGCAGACGCTGTGGTGTTCGCTGCCGGGGCCGGCCCCGGCAGCGGTGCGGCGCGCAAGGAGACGGTCGACCGCGACGCGGCGATCCTGCTGGCCGATGCCGCCGAGCACGCCGGCGTTCGTCGCTATGTGATGATCTCGGCGATGGGAGCCGATGCCGAGCTCGATGACACCGATGATCCGGTTTTTGCCGCCTACCTGCGTGCAAAAAGCGCTGCGGACGCCGACATCCGGGGCCGCAGGAACCTGGACGCGACGATTGTGCGGCCAGGTCTGCTCACCGACGATCCGGGGACCGGACAGGTGACGATCGCGGCCGAGACCGGACGTGACAGCATCCCCCGTGAAGATGTCGCGGCGGTTCTGCTCGAGGTGCTCGACGCTCCCGGCACCGCCGGTCAGACGTTCGAGCTGATCTCCGGTGACACCCCGGCGGCCGACGCGGTCACCATGTTCTCGCGCGGTTGAGCACTGCAGCGGTCACCACATCAAGCCGCGAATCATCTCGATCGGCGGGATGTCTTCCACCGAGACCAGACCTGCGGGAGCGCCGCAGACCCAGTCGATCGCGTTCACCGCTCTCGCCGCGGTGGAGATGCATCCGGCATCGGTGACGTCGAGAACCGGGTGAGACAGGTGGGTGCTCACCTCCACCCGCGGTTCACCTTCCACCACCACCTTGTGCATGCCGAGGTGGCCGTCGGGGGGAAACTCCCACTCCGGTGCGGCCGCGGACGTAAGTCGGTTGATGTGTTCCACGGTGATGACCGGGACTCCGTCACGTACTCCTTCGACGGCGAACCGCACCGCCGCCAGGTTGCCGGGTTCGACGGTCGTCATCGTGCATTCGATGCGCTCCGGGGTGTACCAGGGCTCGAACCGCTGCCGAACCTCGTCGAGTTCCACGTCGAGGTGGCGTGCGAGGTTAGACACCAGCCCCCCGAACAGCGACGTGATGACGCCCGGTTGATAGGCGGGCGCCAGTTCGTCATCGGGGCTGCTGTTGAAACCCATTGCTGTCCCGGTGTATTCGTAGTCGTCGTAGTTGCTGTAGTCGAAGATCTCCTGCACGGTCACGGACCGGACACGGGTCACCAGGCTCAGCGCGGCGTGCACCGCGGTGTCACCGGAGAACCCGGGGTCGATCCCGTTGACGTAGAGAGAGGCGTTTCCGGCGGCGCAGGCCTCCTGCAGCGGAAGCCGCAGCCATTCGTCGGCCTGGCGTGGCGTCACCAGCCACACCATCGACGTTCCGACCACGTTGATGCCGGCAGCCAGCAGCGTGGACATCTGCTCGATGGCCTCCATCGGGCGTGTCTCCCCCAGCGCCGTGTAGACAACACAATCCGGCTTCAAGGCGATCAACGCATCGACATCATCGGTGGCCGTCACCCCTGTCGGTTCACCGAGCCCGCACAGGTCGGCGGCGTCGCGGCCGATCTTGTCGGGATTGGCGGCATGCACGCCCACCAACTCGAGGTCGGGCCTTCCGATGATCGCCGCCAGGGAGTGGCGACCGACGTTGCCCGTGGAGAACTGAACCACTCTGCGCATCTGGTGTCCGTTCCTGCTCAGTAGTCGAGGATGGGCAGCGGCGAAGTGTTCGAGTCGATTCCACCGTCCACATGGAAGACGGCGTTCGTCGCGTAGCAGTCCCGCGTCGCAAGGTACACGCAGAGCCGTCCGAGGTCCTCGACATCGCGGAAACGTCCAGAACCTGCGAGACCTCGGGGTGAAGTAGCCGATTGACTCTCGCTTTCGATTGACTATAGTCAGCGTCCATGAAATTGCCCACGCTGGGCCGGGGTCGGCGCGAAGTCCATCGCACCGCACCAACTACCTCTGCGAGCGGTCTCGACGAGCACCTGGAGGCGTCGCAACAAGCACAACGCCAGGCCGACAAGTGGCTCATCTCCGGGAGCCTGCTGATCGGCACCGCAGCGCTCGGCATCTTCGGATTGCCCCTCTTCCTGCGAGGGGTGTGGCTGATGCGCAAGGCGCAGCGGGACGGGCTCACGGTGCGCCCTCTGCTGGTGACCCTCATCGGCTATCTCGTCATCATCGACGCCGCGATCAACACCGTCGGATGGGCCCTCGATCTGGTCGCCAACCACACCTTGCTCGCCCGAGTGCTGTTGAACGGGTGGGGAAACATGTTCGACGCAGGGTACTTCTGGCACTACAACGAGCTGTGGCTGGGAGGCGCCGCCGGTCCGGGTGAGAAGGCCATGGAGGTGGGGATGATCCTGACCGTTTTCACCATGCGGATCGCCGCCGCAATCGGGTTCCTGCAGATGAAGCGCTGGGGCCACCAGTGGATGATCATCACCTGCTGGATGGGCGTGCTCATCTGGTGCCTCTACGTGTTCAACATGACGATGTACGCCGATGTCCGATTCGCCGGCGTCGTGCTCCCCGTCGTCGGATGGTGGCTCTACGACATCTTCTACATCACCCCCTTCTTGGCGATCCCCTACCTGCATTCGGTCAACCGCGAGATCTTCTCCGATTAATTCACTGACTTCTATCATTGACTACTATCAGCCAATCGGCTACAAAGATCGGACCATGACATCTCGGGTCAAGCACTCGGTCCGCGAACAACGTCGGCTGCAGACGCGCGAACGCATCCTCGGCGCAGCGATCGCGGAGTTCAAGCGGTCGGGAATGGCGCGGGCCGATATCGGCACGATCGTGGCGGCCGCAGGTGTCGCCCACGGGACCTTCTTCTTCCACTTCCCCAGCAAGGAGCATGTGCTGCTCGAGCTCGAGGGTCGCGAAGAGTCACGGATGGCAGCGGAGTTCGCCCGGTTTCTCGGCGAGGAGCACAACCTGGCCACAGTGTTGGCGGAGCTCGTGGGCCTGGTCGCCGGACTCGAACAACGTCTTGGACCGCTGCTGTTCAAAGAGCTTTTGGCGCTGCACTTCTCGCCGACCCGCTCGAGCGCGGACGAATGGTCGGACCACCCCGTGATCGTCCTGCTCGTCGGCGAGATCGAGCGGGCACGCGGTGACGGCGAGGTCCACCGCGAAGTCGAGGCGTTCTACAGTGCCGCGTTCTTCCTGCTCGGAATCTACGGCGTGCTGACCACCACGACGAACAGCGAACGCCGCGACGCAATGCTGGCCAACCTGATCATCACTGCCCGACGAGGACTGGAGGTCCGATGACGTACCCCTGCTACGAGGAGGTCTGACATGGTCGGCTGGATCTGGGAGATACTGCGTTATGTGGCGGCCTGGGGTGGCGCCGGACTCATCATCTGGTTCTGGTACTGGATGTTCTCCAACATCGGAACTTTCTGAGGCTCGCCCAGGACATGACCGGACTCTCCGACACACACGCGATGGCTACCGAGCGCAGCTGCGCCCTGACCGCCGTCGCGCTGAGTGACCGGCGCCGCACCGGCGCCCGCCTTGTCACCGGGCAACACCGCGGCTTCGGTTTGAGTTCGATGCTCGACGTCGTCCATGTCCCCCACCCGGTGGCACAGCGTGACTGGACGCGTCGCACCCTGACATGCGGTGTTGCCCTGCAGTGTTCACCTTCCAAGGATCGCCTCACCGACTACCGCCTCAATGAGCTGTCCGGCCGCGAACTGAGCGCGCTCGCGGTTGTCGAAGCCGGCGTTGCTCTCGGGTGGGTTGCCGAGAACTGGCCGGGGTTGCTCACCGAGATGAGGCGCGTGCTTCCCGAGATCGTGCCGGCGGCGGCCGACATGGATGGCCGGGAGATGCTGAACCGCGCTGTGGCACTGGCCCGCACTGAGCGGCCGTTGGCTGTTGATCCCCTGCTGGGGCGCCTGCCACGGGCGTACACGCTGCCGCAGGGATTGTCCGACAAGCTGCGCCGCTCGTTCGGGCGCCTGCCGTGGACGACGAACCAGAAACGGGTACCGCAACCGCATTCGGTCCCCGCCGGAGGCGACGGCGGTGTCCGCAATCCCAACCTGCCGCCGCCGAGTCGTCCGCAGGACAACGATCTCGACGTCACCCCGGACCACCGTCCGGGCATCCCCTATCCGGAATGGAATGCCTGGACCGAGAGTTTCATGCCGGATCACGTCGCCGTGCTCGAACAGGCGCACAGCGGCAGCACCGGGCAACCGGGTGCCATCGCCGTCGACGTCCGGCACTGGTTCGAGAAGAACACCCACCGTGCGATGAAGAGCCGCCTGGAGGACGGGTCCGACATCGACGTCGACCAGTACGTCGGTCACTACATCGACGTGACGACCGGAGAGGCGTTCGAACCAAGGATCTTTCGGGAGCTGCTGCCCACCAGCCGTGATGTCACCACAGCGCTGCTGCTCGACGGCAGCTCCTCACTGGGGATCCACGGCGGCACTGTCTTCAAGCTGGAACTGGCCTGCGCCGACGCGCTGTCCCGCGCGATGACGTCCGCACGCGAACGGCACGGCATCTTCACCTTCACCGGGAACACCCGCCATCGTGTCGAGGTCAACTGCCTCAAAGACTTTCCGGATCGGCGATTCGTGCCGCCCGGCAGTCTCGGTTTGTCTACCGCCGGATACACCAGGCTCGGTGCGCCACTTCGCCATATGACAAGTCGCCTTCTCGCCCAACCGTCGGAACGACGTCTGCTGATCGTGATCGGCGACGGCCTGATCTCCGACGAAGGGTACGAAGGGCGGTATGCATGGGCGGATGCTGCCCACGCAGTGGAGGAGGCGAACGACGCCGGGGTCTCGATGTACTACGTCGGCATCGGCCCCGTCCGAGTCGACCCACTCCAGGAAGTCTTCGGGCCGCGACGATCCCAGCGGATCCGCCGCGTCGACGACCTCCCCCGCGTTCTCGCCCACGTCCACAGGGAGCTGGTAGCGGCATGAACAGAACCGACACCTACCTCGCCAACGGCAGCGAAGTGCAGATGTTCGAACGGGCCTACCGGCAGCGACTGCCCGTGATGCTCACCGGACCCACCGGGTGTGGGAAGACCCGGCTGGTCGAGCACATGGGAACGCTGCTGGCCCGCCCCGTCGTCACCATCAGCTGTCATGACGACCTGACCAGCTCCGACCTGGTCGGGCGGTTCATGGTCACCGGAGGGGACGTCACCTGGACCGACGGGCCGCTCACCCGCGCGGTCAAGGCGGGCGCGATCTGCTACCTCGACGAGGTCGTCGAGGCCCGCCACGACTCCCTGGCCGTCCTGCACTCCCTCACCGATCACCGGCGCACCCTGTACCTCGATCGTGCGGGCGAGGTAGTCCAGGCGCCGGAGACGTTCATGCTGGTGTGCTCCTACAACCCCGCCTACCGCAGCTCGCTCAAAGAGCTCAAACCGTCGTTCCGCCAGCGATTCGTCACGCTGCCGATGCGCTATCTGCCGCCCGACCGCGAAGCCGAGGTGATCGTCGCTGAGTCGGCCGTCGGATTGCCGACCGCTCAGCGGCTGGTCAGGTGCGCCACGGCGATCCGAACAGCGGACGCCGCGTTCCACTTCGAGCCGCCCTCCACCCGCGTTCTCGTCACCGCAGCGCAGCTGATCGCTGCAGGCGCAACAGAACTGGAAGCCGCTGAAGCCTGCGTGCTCGCACCGCTGTCCAGCGACGGCGCCATCTCCGAGGGCCTACGCGAGGTGGCCGCGGCCAGTCTCGCCGAGGCTGACAGCCCGAATACGAACCGCTAGAAGGGATTGCCCGCATGGTCGACCAGAAGGAAAAGAACCGCAAGAAGGCCCTGATCGTCCTGCAGGTCGTCATCTACGGATACCTGCTCACGATGTTCCTCATCCAGCTCTACATGTCGTTCGCGCGCGGCTGGTGGTATCTGTGAATTTGCCACTGCTGAAACGGAAGTCGCGTACCGAGGTGCCGGCTTCCGTTCCCCTCGAGGGCTCGATCACCCTCGAAGAACACCACGAGCAGTCCCGACTGGCTCAGCGGCAGGCCGACAAGTGGATGATCGCCGGAGCGGCGCTGATGGGTATGTGGGCACCGGGTCTCATCGGTTTCCCGATCTTCATGCGCGGTGTGTGGTTGCAGCGCCAGGCGCTGCGCGCGGGATACTCGGTCCGACCGATGATCGTCACGCTCATCGGCTACCTCGTGCTGATCGACGGCATGCTCAACAGCCTGGGATGGGCTCTCGACCTCGTCGCCAACCACACGCTGATCAATCGGGTGCTGATGATCGGCTGGGGCAACATGTTCGACGCCGGCTACTTCTGGCATTACAACGAATTGTGGGTCGGGGGCAGCGCCGGACCGGGCGAGAAGTCGATGGTGTTCGGCATGATCGTCACCGTCTTCGCCATGCGGTGCGCCGCGGCGATCGGCTTCCTGCAGATGAAGCGCTGGGGTCACCAGTGGATGATCATCACCTGCTGGATGGGCGTGCTCATCTGGTGTGTCTACGTGTTCAACATGACGATGTACGCCGATGTCCGATTCGCCGGCGTCGTGTTCCCGGTCATCGGCTGGTGGCTCTACGACATCTTCTACATCACCCCCTTCCTGGCGATCCCCTACCTGCACACGGTCAACCGCGAGATCTTCACCGACTGAGCATGATCCGCAAGAACTCTAAGGAGCACGGCTGTGACCACATCTGAAACCACCGAGGAAGAGAAGGCCGAGGATCTCCCGCCCGGCACCACCCCGTACTACGCGCGGATGCACAAGTACATCAAACGCGCGGTGCTCGTGTGCCTGGTCGCCCTGGTCATCGAGGGTGCCTTCACGTTGCCGTTCATGGCGGTCTACTACGGCTATCCGACGTTGAGCCTCACAGAGGTCTGTAGCGAACTTCTCAAGGTCCGCTACTCCGATGACACCCTGGAGTGCAAGGTCCCGTATCCGCCGCTGGGACCACCGGAGGGGGCCGAGGGGAAGGACACTGCGCAGGACGAATGGGGTATCCAGCCGGTGCCCGAGTACAACCGAATCGGTTTCCGCGAACTCGTGCGTATCCACGAAGAGCGGGAGGCTCGTCAGGCGGCCGAACAGCAGGGGGCTTCCAGTCCATGACCAAACCCGTTGAGGAGCATGCGCAGAACTGGGATCTGCGCCACCCGGATTTCAACGACAACGACTACCTGTACGACGTCTACTCGCTGATGCGGCAGCAGGCGCCCTTCGCCCGCACCGACAACCCGTTCCTCAGCGCAACGCCGGCAGGCGCGTGGGTGGCGGTCCGCTACGCGGAGTGCGTCACGATCCTGCAGGATTGGGAGCACTTCTCCAGCAATCCGACCCCCGAAGGGGCCGAGCAGCTCGCCGGTGATCTGGTCATCACCTTGGACCCGCCGAGACAGCAGAAGTTCCGCAAGGTCCTCAACCCGTATTTCTCCCCGGCGAGAATGAAGGCACTGCGCCCGCAGATCGCCGAGGAGACCGACCGGCTCATCGATGAGCTCATCGAGAACGGGTCCGGTGACCTCGCCCAGATCGCCTGGCGGCAACCCGGCATCGTGTTCTTCAAGTATCTGCTCGGCATGCCGATCGAGGACGTCCCGCTGTGCATCAAACTCACCGACACCGCACTCAACGGGGCCGGCGAGGACTCCCGGATGGCCGCCTGGGGTGGGCTGTATCAGCATCTGCACGACGCCGTGACCGCACGCACCGAGCAGCCGCCGCAAGACGACATGATCGACGTTCTGCTGTCCGCCGAGATCGACGGCGAGAAGCTGTCCTTCCCCGACGTCGTGTCCAACGCGATGCTGCTTGTCCAGGCGGGCCTCGAGACCACCGCCAGTGCAATGTCTTTCGCCTACCACTATCTCGCCACCAACCCGGCCGAGCGGGACCGACTGATCGGAGATCCGGATCTCCTGGCCAGG
Source organism: Mycobacterium sp. DL (assembly GCF_039729195.1). Classification (NCBI taxonomy): domain Bacteria; kingdom Bacillati; phylum Actinomycetota; class Actinomycetes; order Mycobacteriales; family Mycobacteriaceae; genus Mycobacterium; species Mycobacterium sp. DL. The sequence goes on along the minus strand of NZ_CP155796.1, from coordinate 4,637,280 downwards.
GCGGTGGAGGAATTCATCAGATTCGCCGGATCGATCCACGGAATCCCCCGCACCGTGGCCGCCGAGGTCGAGCTCAGCGGGTGTACCTTTCAGCCCGGCGAGTCGGTGATCGTCAACTATGCCTCCGCCAACCGCGACGAGACGGAGTTTCCCGACGCCGGCCGGTGCATCCTCGACCGCCGGGAGAACAGACACCTCGGCTTCGGCGCAGGGGTGCACCGTTGTCTCGGGTCCAACCTGGCGCGACTCGAGTTCCAGGTCGGTCTCGAGCGTGTGCTGTCCCGGATGCCCGACTTCACGCTCGCGCCGGGAGCGCACGCGAAGTTCCACGGCAACTCCGTCACCCGTGGATTCCGCTCGGTGCCGGTCGATTTCACTCCAGGTCCGCGGTCATCGGCATTACGTTGAGGACCTGCAGTGGACGACCCGCAACAAGCTGAGAGGTGTTCCCGTGCCGCAGAAAACCTACCGAGTGATCCAGTGGATGACCGGCGACGTCGGACAGGTGGGTATCCGCCACTTCGCGGACAACCCCCTCTACGACCTGGTCGGAGTGCTGGTGCACAGCGAGGAGAAGAACGGCAGGGACGCCGGCGAGATCGCCGGTATCGACCCGATCGGTGTTCTCGCCACCAGCGACGTCGACTCGATGGTCGGCCTCGAGGCCGACTGCGTGTTCTATACGCCGATCATCATGGATGTCGACACCGTCTGCCGACTCCTGCGGTCCGGCAAGAACGTGGTGACGACAAGCGGGTTCTTCCACCCGTCGCCGGACTTCGAGGGGCCGGCGCAGTTGATCAGGGATGCCTGTGACGAGGGGGGCACGTCCTTTCACGGCGGGGGAATCCACCCCGGATACGCGGGTGACCTCCTGCCGCTCACGCTGGCGCGGGTGATGAGCAGAATCGACACCATTCAGGTGTACGAGGTCGTCGACGTCCTCAAAGACGCTCCGCTGGATCACATCGACTGGATGGGATTCGGCAAGGACAAGGACAAGTTCCTCACCGAGCCGACGATCCTCGGTCTCGGCACCCCGTTCTTCGCCCAGTCCATGTACATGATCGCCGACGGCCTCGGCGTCAGCATCGACAGCGTGACCTCGGAGGTGGAGGCCGCAGTGGCCACCGAGGACATCCCACACGACGAGGGAACCATCCCCGAAGGCACAGTCGCCGCGCAACGTCACGAATGGACGGCGTGGGTCGGTGGGCAGCCACTGATCGTCTTCCACGCGATCTACGTGACCGCAGGACCCGATCGGCTGGAGCCGGCATGGGATTGGGGTGAGACCCGGTACGAGATCGTGATCGATGGGGACCCGCCGACCGAGTTGACCCTCAAAGGCGTCAGACAGCCCGACGGCTCGATGAAGCACCCTGGGTATGACTGGACAGCCATGGGCGCCATCAACGCCATTCCCGATGTCTGCGATGCGCCACCGGGGTGGCACACCCACCTCGATCTCGGCCTGATACGACCTCGCGGACTGGTACGCCCGTGACCGCACCTCCGGCGAACGTGCCCCGGGTCCTCTACGAGGATCTTCCGATGTCGCGCGATCGCGGTGACGGATGGTCGATGCTGCGCCGCCTCGGACCGGTGGTCTACGGCGACGGCTGGTACTACCTCACTCGCCGTGAGGATGTCCTTGCGGCACTGCGGGACCCGGCGGTGTTCTCCTCGCGGATCTCCTACGACGACATGATCAGCCCGGTCCCGCTGGTGCCGCTGGGGTTCGATCCTCCCGAGCACACCCGTTACCGCCGAATCCTGCACTCCCACTTCAGCCCACAGACACTCAACTCACTGCTTCCCTCGCTGCAGGCCCAGGCCATCAACATCATCGAAGCGATCGCCCGCCGAGACGAGTGCGAGGTGATGGCCGATCTCGCGACCCCGTACCCGTCCCAGGTCTTTCTCACCCTCTTCGGGTTGCCGCTGGAGGACAGGGAGCGGCTCATCGCGTGGAAGGACGCCATCATCGCGTTCAGCCTTACCACCGACCCGGCGAGCGTGGACCTGACGCCGGCGGTGGAGTTGTACACCTACCTGACCGAAGCTGTTCAGACACAGCGGAACCAACCCCGTGCCGGGATCCTCTCCGAGTTGCTCCACGGCGACGAGACGCTCTCCGACAACGAGGCCGTGGGTCTGTCGCTGGTGTTCGTGCTCGCCGGACTCGATACCGTCACCTCGACCATCGGTGCCACCATGCTGGAACTCGCACGGCGACCCGAGTTACGGGATTCGCTGCGGCACCACCCCGACGACGTCGCCGCGTTCGTCGAGGAGATGATCAGGCTGGAACCGGCCGCACCCGTCGTCGGGCGGGTGACCACTCAGCCCGTCACCGTCGCAGGTGTCACACTGCCCGCAGGCGCGGAGGTGCGACTCTGTCTCGGCGCGATCAACCGCGACGGCGCCGATCCACAGTCCGGGGACGACTTCGTACTGGACGGCAAGCTGCACAAGCACTGGGGTTTCGGTGGGGGTCCACACCGGTGCCTGGGCGCGCACCTGGCCCGGATGGAGCTCAAACTCGTTGTCAGCGAATGGCTCTCGCGGATACCTGACTTCGAGCTGGCTGCCGGATTCGACCCTCAGATCACCTGGCCGTCAGCCACCTGCACACTGCCGGAGTTACCGATACGCATTTTCCCGAAGGGACGTTGATGGCCTACAGGATCGACCCCGACGTCCTGCAGAAGGTCACCTCGCAGGCTGTCGGCAGCCCTCTCGAGGGTGCTGAGCTCATCACGTACGCCATCGAGTTACTCGCCGACGAGTACCCCGACCTGATCGACCCCCGGCCGGGACGCTGGGTCGGCAGCAAGGCGGGCGGAATCCTCGGCAAGGTCCGATTCCTCTACTTCAGCCCGCGCGAGTACATCGTGATATTCGGATCCCCTACTGGTACGCAGGGCTTTTCGGGGCGCTACAAGCACGTCGACATCCACAAGTTCCTGATCGCCGGCCAGATCGATTCCTATGACCTCGATTCAGATGAAACCTCGGCGCTACCGCCGTTGTCTCCCGGTGAGCACACCTGCCTGGAGAGAGGTCACGCCCGCGGGCTGACGATTCACCCAGGCTCGTGGCACATCGAGTACGGCCGCGGGGCCGTTGCCACCACACTGCCGTTCGCGATGATCGACACGTTGCTGGTGTCACTGGAATTCGAATCCGTGCGCCGCTCGACGGTCGAGTTCGCGAAGCTGATCGGTCGGCGGTTCGGCCGCTGACCGAAGGTGGCCAAGGCGCCCACCTCTCATCACGAGGGCGCGAAGACCGCCTTGAACCGTTCCAGAGATTCCCGGATGTCGCCCTTCAAGGCGCCGGCGACCACCATTCCGATCGGACCGAACAACGCCGGTCCGCCCAGATGGACGTCGAACGTCAGGGTCGATCCCAGATCCGAGGGTTTGACCTTGCCGATGAGCTTGACCTTCACCCCACCCTTGCCGTCGCCGTTGAGCGTCATCGCCTCCGGCGGGCGGTAGTGCACGACGGTCCAGCGCATCCGGTTGGGCATGCCCTTGACCTCGACGATCGAGTCCAAGACCGTGCCCTTCTCGATGGTTTCCGGCAGCGAGGAGCGCCATACCCGGTGAATGGAGAGCCACTCCTTGTACCGGGACAGGTCCGAGGCGCTCTCCCACGCCTTGTCCGGCGCCAATGGCACATCGATGGAGACCGACAACTTGGCCATGCCGTGAGCTCAGCCTATGACGTCGGCGGAGCCGTCGGGGGTTGCTGCTGCGGCGGGGTTCCCGGCGGCGGCTGCGGGGGCGGGACCTGGCCCGATTGCTGCCCCGGTGGCACCTGCCCGCCCGGATTGGTGTTGTCCTGGACGGCCTTCTTGGCGGCGTCCTGAACCTTGTCGATCGTCGAGGCGTACTTGCCCTGGGTCTTCTTGTCGACCAGGTCACCGGCCTTGGTGATGGCGGTGTCGACCTTGTCGGCGTTCTTGCCCAGGAGGTCCTTGGCTTTGTCCAGTAATCCCATGGGAGCAACCCTACCGCTCGCGCGGACGCCACAACCTGCGGCGTTCACCCAGAATCGCGCCCTGCACCCACCAGATCACCTCGACGGCGAGCGCCCCGAGCAGGCCGATACCCAGCGCGATCGACGTGACGCCCACATCGGAAATGTCCAGGATGAACAGGTCACGGGCCGGCGGGATGCTGAAGATCACGACGTAGGCCAGGGCCGACACCGCGACCAACGCCACCCGCCACCATTCGTAGGGACGGGCCACCACCGACAACACCCACAACGCGGACACCAGCAGCGTGATCAGGGCGGCAGTGGACGCCTGGGTCTGCTCGGTCTCCGTCGCCGCCCGGCCCTCGTAGGCGAGCAGGTACGACACGAACGTCGCGGTACCTACGACCAGTCCCGACGGCAGCGCCGAGGTCATCACCCGCCGCACGAAGCCGGGTTGGGCGCGCTCCGTGTTGGGGGCGAGGGACAAGACGAACGCCGGGATGCCGATGGTGAACCAGGCCGCGATCGTGACGTGGATCGGCTGGAACGGAAAGGGCAGGGGGTCGGTCCCGAATATCTCCGCCGACAGCCCCGCCAATCCGACGAGCATCGCCAGCAACACCGAGTAGACCGTCTTGGTGAGGAACAGATTGGAGACGCGTTCGATGTTGCCGATGACCCGTCGCCCCTCGCCCACGACGTAGGGCAGGGTGGCGAACTTGTTGTCCAGGAGCACGATCTGCGCGACCGCGCGCGACGCCGAGCTGCCCGACCCCATCGCGACGCCGATGTCGGCGTCCTTCAGCGCGAGGACGTCGTTGACACCGTCGCCGGTCATCGCCACCGTGTGTCCGCGCGATTGCAGCGCGTGCACCATCGCCCGTTTCTGGTCGGGCCGTACGCGGCCGAACGTCGTGTACTCCTCCAAGGTGTCGGCGAGTGCCTCCGGTGCCGCCGGCAGCTGACGCGCATCCATGGTCTCGCCCTCGAGCCCGAGTGAACCGGCCACCGCACCCACCGAAACGGCGTTGTCTCCGGAGATGACCTTGACCGTGACCTTCTGTGAGGCAAAGTATTCCAGCGTGTCACGGGCATCGGGGCGAATCCGCTGCTCGAGCACCACCAGCGCCGCGGGGGTGACCGTTCCGGGTGCGTCGCCGTGGTCGACGGGCAGGTCGCTGGAACCCAGCAGCAGCACCCGCAGACCTCGCGCGCCGATCTGTTCGGCTGCATCGGCCGCCGGAGATGCCGGATCCAGCAGCACGTCGGGTGCACCGATCACCCAGTTGCCGTGCTCCGCGTAGGAGGAGCCGCTCCACTTGGTTGCCGATTTGAACGGCGCCGTGGCGGTCGCGGTCCAGCCCGGCGGTGACGCGTAGGCCTCCGCGATGGCGGCCATGCTGGCGTTGGGGCGGGCGTCGTCGGCGGCCAGTTGCGCCAGCACCTCGGCCACCGAACACTCGTCGAGTTCTTTGAGATCGCTGACCCGCATACCGTTCTCGGTCAGCGTCCCGGTCTTGTCGGCACACACCACGTCGACGCGGGCGAGTCCCTCGATCGCCGGGAGTTCATTGACCAGACACTGCCTGCGCCCCAACCGGATGACGCCCACCGCGAACGCGATCGACGTCATCAGCACCAGACCCTCGGGCACCATCGGCACCAGCGCGCCGACCATGCGCAGCACCGATTCCTGCCATCCCGCACCGGTGGTGAACAGCTGGGTGTAGATGATCAGCGCACCGGCCGGCACCAGGAGGTAAGTGATGAACTGCAGGATCTTGTTGATGCCGCTTCGCAGTTCGGATTTCACCAAGGTGAACTTGGAGGCCTCCTCGGCGAGCTTGGCGGCGTAGGCCTCCCGCCCGACCTTGGTGGCCCGGTAGGCCCCGCTGCCTGCGACCACAAAACTGCCCGACATGACGTGATCGTCGGCGTCCTTGGCGATCGGATCGGCTTCCCCTGTCAGCAGCGATTCGTCGATCTCGAGGTTGGACTCCTCGAGGATCACGCCGTCGACGACGATCTGATCACCGGGACCAAGCTCGATCACGTCGTCGAGGACAACCTCACTGGGAGCCAGCGCAGCGGTGCCGGATTCCCTGCGCACCATGGGTTTCGCTTGACCGACGATCGCCAGCTTGTCCAAAGTCTGCTTGGCCCGCAGCTCCTGGATGATGCCGATCGCGCTATTGGCGATGATCAGCAGACCGAATGCCCCGTTGATCACCGAACCCGTCGACAACACGATGACCAGCAGCACGCCGAGGATCGCGTTGATCCGCGTGAAGACGTTGCCGCGGACGATCTCCGAGACGCTGCGCGCCGCACGGGTCGGGACGTCGTTGGTCTTTCCTTCGGAAACCCGTTGCGCGACCTCGGCGTCGGACAGGCCCGTCGTGATTGCCGTCGTCATCGTCGTCTCTTCGCGCGAGCGCTCATCGCCGCCTTCTTCTCTTCGCGCGAGCGCTCATCGCACAAACACTCCGTTGCCTTCCCCGTCGTAATACTCCAGCGTGAGCCGATCACCGTCGAAGGTGGCCTTGGAAATCGTTCCCGGAGGCGCATTCTCGGTGACGAACGAGAAGGTGAAGACGTCGCCGTCCCAATGCGTGAGCGGCACGGTGAGCGTGGACCCCAGCGCGAGTTTCAGCCCACCGTCGCGCATGTTCACCCGCGCGGGACCCCAGAAGTCGTTGGTGTACACCCCGACGTAGCTCGCCAGCGGGGCGGCAGGGGCGGGATCTGCCGGCGGCTTCTGACCCACCAGTGAGCCGACGGGCTGTTCCATCTGCTCGAACGCCCGACTGTACGGCGTCCACCAGTCTTCGCGCGCCTCGCCGAACTGGACGAGGTCGGCGAACTGTGCGGTCAGCGTCTCCGGGACTCCCGACGGGGTGGCATTGGTCAGGGCGACAATCGCCACATCGGCCGACGGAAGCATGAGGAAGTTCGTTCCCGCACCCAACTCGAAGGCGCCCGAGTGACTGATCTGCTGGCGGCCCGCCGACGTCGTCCCCACGTTGAACCCGTAGCCGTAGAAGCCCGACCTCATGGCCGGCTCCGAGGCCCGGTCCGACACACTCTGCGGAGTGAGAGCAGGCAGCAGCGCTTGGGAGTCGACGATCTGCCTGCCGTCGTAGGTGCCGTTCGCGAGCACCATCGTCAGCCACTTCGACATGTCGTTGACCGAGCTGCTGACGCCACCGGCAGGTCCTTCGTTCTGCGGGTCGCGGACGTAGTCGGGCGCGTACTCGCCGTCGATGTGGATGTGGCCGACGGCGCGATCGGCGCGAGCCTCGTACTCGTCGAAACGTGAACTGGTCGACGTCATCCCGAGCGGTCCGTAGAGGACGTCCCGGCTGAGGTCCTCCCAGGACCTGCCCGCCGCGAACGCCACCGCTTCCGCACCGGCGGTGAAGCCGAAGTTGGTGTAGGCGTAGGAGATCCGGAACGGATCGAGCGGATAGTCACGCAGCTTGTCCAGCACCTGGCGACGGTCATAGCCGAGATCCTCGAGCAGGTCACCGGCGTGGTCGGGCAGCCCGGAACGGTGCGAGAACATGTCACCGACGCTCACCATCTCCGTGACCGCAGGGTCCGACAGCGCGAACCAGGGCAGCTTGTCGACGATCGGAGTGTCCCAGTCGATGGTGCCTTCGCCGACCTGGTGGGCGACGACGGTGGCGCTCAGCGACTTCGACAGCGACGCCAACTGGAACACGGTATCGGGGTTCACCCGGTTGTCCGGCGCGTCACCGTTGCGCACATCCTTGACGCCGAAGCCCTTGGCGTAGACCGTTTCTCCGCCGTGGACGACGGCCACCGCCATACCGGGCAGACCCGACTTCGCCATCAGGTCCTCGACCATGCCATCGAGCTTGGACACGGCATTGTTCACCGCGTTCTCGGGCAACGGCATCGCGGGGACCAGCGGCGGCGGCACCTCGGCCGACTGACTCGACGGAGGTGCCGTAGACGGTGCGGGGTCGGCGCGCTCGGCACTGTCGGCGCCGCACCCGGCCAGCAGCGCGATCAACACAGCGAGCGCGGCACCTCGGGCGGGTGGGTTCATGATCAGCACCGTAACGCGTCCGGCGGTGCTACATACGCCACCACGGCTGCAAAGTCGACTCCGGGTCGACACGCTCACCCGGAACGGGCACCGCGATCCGGATGCGTTCTGCTTCGGCGGCCGTGACCAGGCGCTCCACCGGTTCCGCCCACGGGTGCGGGGCAAGCCGGAAGGTGGCCCAGTGGATCGGCACCATCAGGCTGCTGCCGACGTCGGCCAGATCGAGGTGGGCGCGCACCGCTTCCTCGGGGTTCATGTGGATGTCGGCGAAGGCCGGGTGGTACGCACCGATGGGCAGCAGAGTCAGGTCGAACGGGCCGTACTCGGCGCCGATCTCGGCGAAGCTCTTCGTGTAACCGGTGTCCCCGCCGAAGAATGCGCGGTGCGTCGGCCCGGAGATCACCCAGGACGCCCACAGAGTGGTGTCGCGGCTGAACAACCGGCCGGAGAAGTGCCGTGCGGGGGTGCAGACCAGCGTCAGGTCGCCGATCCGGTGGCTCTCGTTCCAGTCCAGCTCGACTATTCGGCGCTCGGGAATGCCCCATTTGCGCAGATGCGCGCCGATGCCCAGCGGCACGACGAACGGAGCGCGCTGGGTGCGGGCCAGAGCGACGATGGTGTCGATGTCGAGGTGGTCGTAGTGGTCATGGCTGATCACCACCGCGTCGACGGCGGGCAGCGCCTCCAACAGGATCGGTACCTCGTGCATCCGCTGGGGACCGACCGCCCGCGACGGCGAACAGCGCTGGCTCCACACCGGGTCGACCAGCACCCGGTACCCGTCGATCTCGATCAACGCGCTGGAGTGCCCGTACCAACTTGCAGCGGCCTGCGACGCGGCGAGGTCCGCGGGCGGCTCGTCGGCCAACGGGATGGGACCGGGCGGCTGGCCGTGCGAGCCGGCGTTGGCGAGGTCGCGAAGCAGCTTGCGCTGCAGTTCGCGGTCCATCGTGAGGCCGGACGAGGTGGCTTCGAGGTTGAAGAAGACCCCGTCACGGTAGTGCGGCGAGCGGGTGGCCACCGCCGCGATCTCCACCGGGGTGGCCCCCAGGGAGGCCGGGGTGCCCTGCAGCGCGCGCAGTACCCACCCGCCGGCAAGCAGCGAGGCCGTACCGAACCCGAAGCGCAGCGCCGATCGCAGCATCAGGCGCCCTGGAACCGGGGTGACCGCTTCTCGATGCGCGCGACCTGCGCCTCGATCACGTCCTGGCTGGACCATGCGCGGTCGAATAGCTGCTGGTGCTCGGGCCACGGATCCTCGTAGGCGCCGTCGTCGTTGAGAACACGCTTCGCGTGTTGCAGCGCCAGCGGCGCGAACCCTGCGAGCTCCGCGGCCCACGCCTGCGCATCGGCGAGGGTGCCGATCCGGTTGGCCATTCCCGTCTGCAGCGCGGTCTCGGCGGTGAGCCGCTCCGCCGCCATCAGCATGCCCCGCGCCCGGCCCGCCCCGACCAGCGAGGTCAGCCGCCTGATGCTCCAGTTGTCCAGCGCGAGGCCGTATTTCGCGACGGGGAACTGGAAATACGCATCGGGTGCGACGACACGCAGATCACAGATCATCGACAGGATCACCCCGGCGCCGATCGCGGGGCCGTTGATCGCGCCGATCACCGGGACAGGCGCCTGGTCGATCGCGATATTGAGAGCCTTGGCCTTGTCGGGCAGCGCCTCGGCCACCCCCGCCGCGTCGGTCAGGTCCGCGCCGGAACTGAACACGTGCCCCTGGCCGGTCAGAACGATCGCGCGGATGTCTTCGGTTGCCGCTTTCTCGACCGCCTCGCGCAGGGCGTCGACGAGTTCGACGTTCAGGGCGTTGCGACGCTCCGCCCGTTGCATCTCCAACGTCATCACATGGCCGTCTCGAGTGACTCCAATCATGGGTCCACCCTAGTTAACCTTTGCCTGTGAGCCGGATCGGTGCCCTGACGCTGCGCGACGCCCTGCTCGACGACGGGTCTTTCATCAGCTGGGACGAGCCGCCACTGGACGTCGGCGCTGGTGAGGCCTACCGCCGGGAGTTGGCCGCCGCGGCCGCCAAGACCGGCCTCGACGAGGCTGTGGTGACCGGCGAGGGCCGCGTGTTCGGTCGTCGGGTGGCGCTGGTGGCCTGTGAGTTCGACTTCCTGGCCGGCTCGATCGGGGTGGCGGCCGCCGAACGCATCACCGCGGCGGTGCGGCGCGCCACCGCCGAGAAGCTGCCGTTGCTGGCCTCGCCGAGTTCGGGCGGCACACGGATGCAGGAAGGCACCGTGGCGTTCCTGCAGATGGTCAAGATCGCCGCCGCAGTCGAGCTGCACAAGCAGGCCCACCTGCCCTACCTGGTCTATCTGCGTCACCCGACCACCGGCGGGGTGTTCGCGTCCTGGGGCTCACTGGGCCACGTGACCGCCGCCGAGCCCGGCGCGCTCATCGGATTCCTCGGTCCGCGGGTCTACGAGCACCTGTACGGCGAGCCGTTCCCCGCCGGCGTCCAGACCGCGGAGAACCTGCAACGCCACGGCGTCATCGACGCTGTGGTGCCCCTCGAGGTGCTGCGCTCGACCCTCGACCGCACGCTGAAGGTCGTCGCCGACCCTCCCGGAGTGCCACCCCCCGGACCGGACCCCGAATCCCTTCCCGACATCCCCGCGTGGCAGTCGGTGGAGACGTCGCGCCGTCCGGACCGGCCCGGTGTCGGCTACCTGTTGCGACACGGCACCACGGAGCGGGTACTGCTGTCCGGAACCGGCGGGGGCGAGGCCGCGACCACCCTGCTGGCGTTGGCCAGATTCGGCGGGCAACCTGCCGTGGTGCTGGGCCAGCAGCGGGTCGTGGGTGGCCTGGTGGGACCGGCCGCGCTGCGGGAGGCCCGCCGCGGGATGGCGCTGGCGGCCGGCCTGAGGTTGCCGCTGGTCCTCGTCATCGACACCGCGGGGCCGGCGCTGTCCACCGAAGCCGAGCAGGGCGGGCTCGCCGGCGAGATCGCCCGCTGCCTGGCCGAACTGGTCACCCTCGACACGCCCACGGTGTCGGTGCTGCTCGGGCAGGGCAGCGGCGGGCCGGCGTTGGCGATGGTGCCGGCCGACCGGGTGCTGGCCGCGCTGCACGGCTGGCTGGCGCCGCTGCCACCCGAGGGAGCCAGCGCGATCGTCTACCGCGACCTCGACCATGCTCCGGAACTCGCTGCGGCACAGGGCATTCGGTCGGCGGATCTGCTGCGCAACGGAATCGTCGACGCGATCGTGCCCGAACACCCCGATGCTGCCGACGAACCCGGGGAGTTCACCCGACGACTGTCGGCCACCATCGCCGACGAGTTGCACCGGCTGCGGTCGGTGCCCGACGAGCAGCGCCGCGCCGCCCGGTTCGAACGCTATCGGCGCATCGGCCTGATGGGTTGACGGACCTCCTGGCCGACGTTGACACTGCGCTCCGGGCGGAAAAGTGCGAGTGGCGGGAGCCCTCACCGCAGTCTCAACGGAACGTTCAGGACGTGGACAGAAACCCGAGACCGCTCAGGCCGAGCTGCAGCACCAACCCGGTGAGCGCGACGACCGCAGCTGACCGGGTGCGGGCCAGCCGCCAGATGACCAGCCCCAGGCTGACGATCAGCAGAGCGATCCCACCGTAGAACACCACGTCGATCGATCGGCCCGCCAGCAGAAACAACGTCGCCCGGAAGACTGCGGCCTGAAGCAACAGGAGAAACACAGCGCCGGCGAAGTCGACAAGGCGCCGTTGGCTGTTCCGTCCGTCTTCCGTCGCTGCCGCTCGTTGCTCGCCCATCGCCCCATTATCAGTGCCGACCCGCGCGCGCTCCGGTGGCATTCTGGGGATGTGGAACCCATTCTCGATTTCGCCGGGAACTTCTGGTGGCTGATCTTCCCGCTCAGCGGTGTCATCGGCGGCGCGGTCAAAGGGGTCTCGGCGGCCAACGAGCGACGGGCACAGCGGCGCCTCGAGCGCTACCGGATCAAGCAGCAGACGAAGGTCGCGCTGGCTTCCGCTGCGGCAGCGGGTCAGGCCAACACCGAAGGCAACCGACGTGAGATGACCAAGCTGCTGGCGCGCCACGACGCGACCGATGAACGCTGGCTGTCCTACGAGATCGACGTGGCCAAGCTGCTGGACTTTCCGTTGATGACCGACATGCGCGACCCGCTGACCCTCGGCTTCCACAAAGCCAAGAGCCGAGCCGATCTGCTGCGACCGACTTCCGTGGACGACATCATCACCGACCGCGATGCCCAGCTCGAATACCGGGACGCCGTAGCCGATTACGTCGCTGCCTTCGACGCCGCCGAATCCGAGGCGACCAGACGGCGGCGCAGCGACTTCTCCTCTGACGACCAGGATCGGTTGGCCCGCGCACAGAACCTGTTGCGACTAGCGTCCGACGACGCCGCGACACCGCAGGAGCGACGCAACGCCTACGGTCGGGCGCAGAAGGAACTCGACGGGCTGATCGTGTTGCCTGCGGCGACGCAGGCGGCCATCCAGAGCAAGGTGATCGGCGAGATCGAGGCGTGAAAGCCGCAGTAACCGCTGAACCGATTGAACTACAGCGATGAGTCATCGCGAAGACGACCGTGCCGGCCATCCGGCTGCCGGTGTCGTGTTCGTCGACACCGGGCTGACCTGGATTTGGCGACACCCAACGCACCCACCCGGCCGACATAATTTGCAGGCCCCGTGATCCCCGCCCCCAGACGCAGCTATTTGCCAGTTCGGGCTAGCCGCGCGGGGGGCACGAAGAGATAGGGGTCTCCCTACTGGTTCAGCCAGGATGAACCAGTTTCGGCGCCGGGGAAGCAGCGCCATGAGCCACGGGTCCACGGGGGTAGCAACCACCGATCGCCGTGCCATGAATCGCGACATGATTGCCGTTTCAAGCAACCCCGCCCGGCTTTGCCCGTCTGAGACATCGGCGGCCGTCGCTGACTGTCATGATGTGCCACATGGGGGTCAGTTTGGTGTCTCGTGCTGCGGAGTGGGCGGCCATCGAGAAGCTGCTCGACGCCGCGACGACCCAGGCAGCGGGGTTGGTGATCACCGGTCCAGCGGGTATCGGCAAGACCGCACTGTGGCTGGCCGGACTCGACCATGCACGCGAGCGTGGGTTTCGGGTCCTCACAGCGCGAGGCAGCCCGGCCGAGTCGGCGTTGGCCTACGCCGCGGTCGCTGATCTACTGGCCGACATCGAGCCCGAGGTCTTCGATGCCCTGCCCGACGTCCAGCACCTCGCTGTCAAACGAATCCTGTTCCAGGACAACACAGACGGTGGTCCTTTTACCGACCAGAGGGTGGCTGCCGCAGCGGTGGTCGCGGTGATCGACAGGTTGTCCAGGACCGGTTCCGTGCTACTGGCGATCGACGACGCACAGTGGCTCGACAGTTCGAGCCGAGCGGTGATCGCCTTTGCCGCACGACGTCTCAACGGCCGCGTCGGATTGCTGTGCACCGAGCGCACCGACGGCCGTACCGCCGGGGGCACCCACTGGTTGCAGCTCAGCCATCCGGAGGCGTTGTCGAGAATCCAGATGACTCCGATGAGCTTGGCCGGTCTGCACGATGTGCTGATGAGCCAGTTGGGTCGATCGCTGCCCCGTCCGACATTGGTACACATCGCCGAAGCCGCCGGCGGCAATCCTCTCTACGCCGTGGAATTGGCGCGCGCACTCGACAACCGGCGGCCTCACTCACCTCTTGTCCTCCCGGCCACGCTGGCCGATCTCATCGCCCACCGCACGAAGCGCTTCGACGAGCACACCCAGCGGGCACTGCTGGCCGCCGCGTGCATGGTCGATCCGACGGTCGATCTGATCGCTGAAGCCACCGCCGCAACCACCCGGCGTGTTGTCGACCTGCTCGAGGCACCGGAACGCAACGGCGTCATCACGATCGAGGGCAATCGGGTGCGGTTCACCCATCCGCTGCTGGCCCGGGCGACCTATACCTCCGCCGGTGCGGCGGCCCGCAGGCGTATGCACCGCGCGCTGGCCCACGTCGAAGGCAATCTCGAGCTCAAAGCCCGCCACCTGGCCCTCAGCTCGACCGACGCCGACCCCGAAGTGGTCAGTGCGCTCGACGACGCCGCCACCGCCGCCCGCGCCCGTGGCGCCCCCTCGGCCGCGGCCGAACTCCTCGAACTGGCCATCGGTCTGGGCGCGGATACCTCAGGTCGACGAATCCGCGCCGCGAAACACTGTCTCCAAGGCGGCGACGCCGATCGCGCTCTGGCGCTGCTCGAACCGACCCTCGCCGATCACTCACCCGGACCCACCAGAGCCGCTGCGCTTCATCTCCATGCGGGAATACTCACGTTTCGCAACAACTTCGGGCGGGCTGCCGACGTACTGACGGACGCACTCTCCGGCGCGAGCGGTGACGAACGTCTTGCCGCACAGATCCATCTGGGCCTGGCGATGGCCCTGGGCATGTCGGGCGGCAGGGACATCCCGATTCGCCACGCCGAAGAGGCGGTCAGGCTCGCCGAGGCAGCCGAGGACCCATCGCTGATCAGCCAGGCGGTCGCCATGGAAACCACTTTGCGATGCGCCGACGGCCAAGGATTCGATGCTGTCCGACTGCATGGCGCCCTGGAGCTCGAGTCACCGGACAACGATGTGCCGATCGCATTTCGCGCGAGCGCCGTCCACGCCCTGATGCAGCTGTGGACCGGCCGACTCGAGCAGGCGCGCCTCGAACTCGGCGAGGTACACCGGCGTTGCCTCGAACGCGGCGCGGAAACAGATCTGGTGTGGGTTGTGGGGCACCGCTTCTTCGACGAACTGTGGTTGGGCGACTACCCGAGCGCCGCGGCGACGGCGGCCGAGTTGATGCAGCGAGGCCAGCAGCAGGGCTCCGATCACGCGACGATCATCGCGACCTATCAGCGAGCACTCATCGCCGCCTACGAGGGCCGCGAGGACGAGGCCCGCGACGGGGCGATGGCAGCAATCACCTCGGCGCTGCAGAGCAACGCGCTGTACATGATGTTGTGGCCGGCGATGGCCCTGGCTTTTCTGGACACGTCGCTGGGCAGGTACGACGAGGCACTCGCCACGATGCAGCCCCTGCTGGCCCGACTCGACCCCGCCGACGGCGCCTGTGAGATCTTCGCCTCGAGCTTCGTCCCGGACGCGATCGAGTCGCTGATCGCGGTGGGCCGCCACGACGAAGCCGTACCGCTGATCGACGCGCTGGAGAAGAATGGACGGCGCCTGGACCGGCCGTGGCTTCTGGCAGTCGGAGCACGTTGTCGTGCAATGCATCTGGCCGCCGTCGGCGATCTCAAACAGGCCACCGCCGTAGTCGTCGAGGCGATGGAGCATCACCAGCGGCTGCCGATGCCGTTCGAGACCGCGCGCACCCAACTGCTACACGGTCAGCTCGAACGCCGGCAACGCCGAATCCATTCCGCAGTAACGATATTGACTGACTCGGCAGAGGCGTTCGACAGCCTCGGCACGCCGCTGTGGGCTGCGCGGGCGCGACACGAGTTGGTCCGTACCAAAGTGAGCCGCAACAACGACCTCGAGTTGACGCAATCGGAACGCCGGGTCGCCGAACTGGCCGGCGGCGGCAAGACCAACCGTGACATCGCCGCCATGCTGTTCATCAGCCATAAAACCGTGGAGCAACACATCACTCGCATCTACCGCAAACTCGGTGTCACCAATCGCGCTGCACTCGCCCGCCGGATCAAACCCCCGCAACACTAGGGAAACCCCTGTTTCAACGGCCGCCGCCCGCCGATACCGTTGGGGCATGGCCGGAATGCCCCACCACCTCGTCGAATGGTTCCGTGCCGACGCCGACCAAGTGTGGGTCGATCACATCACCGCCGCACTCGAAGCGGCCGGTCCCGAACCTGACGTGCGACTCATCATCGTCATCGCGGTACCCAGCGACGAGGTGATCTTCGGATTGTTCGCCGCATCCTCGTCCGAGAACCTTCGACAGGTCTGCGTCCGCGCGGGGGTACCTCCCCAGCGCCTGACCGCCGACGTGCAACCCACACTGCTCGCCGCGCGCTGACGCTCGTCAGGCCGCGGCGAGCGCCGCCAGCATCGCCGCGCACGTCACCAGGTTCAGCGGAAGCCGCAACAGGCTACGTCGTGTCCACCGGATCGCCGCTGCTTCGTCGACTTCGCCGGGATCCACCTTCTCGAACGCCGAGGCTTTCGGGCCGAGGTCGATCACCGACCAGATCCACATCACCGTGTGGCCGGCCAGGGCCACCCACAGCGGCCCGCGGACGACAGCGTCACCCCAGGTGGAGACCAGCGTCGCCACCAGCAGTATCTCGAGCAGGACGTACACGGGTCGCCAGAACCGCACTCGCGAGATGCCACCGTTGTGGGATTGGACGATGCCGGGCCGCTTGGGCCAGGTCGGATCGACGACGACCGCCTCGTAGAGCGCACCGCCCAACGCGATACACGCCACCAGGGTCGTGACGGCGATCAGGACCAGAATCGGAGTGCCCACACCTCCCGATTATCCTGACTGAACCATGGCATCGATCCAGCCGTTCCGAATCGCCGTCTCCGACGAGATCCTCGTCGACCTCACTGCTCGACTTCAGCGCACCCGCTGGCCCGATGCCGAATGCGTCGGGGACTGGACCCAGGGCATCCCGCTGACCTACACCCAGGAGTTGGCAGCGTACTGGGCCAACGAGTATGACTGGCGCACAAGGGAAGCCATGCTGAACCGGTTCGACCAGTTCACCACGGACATCGACGGCCTTCCCATTCACTTCATCCATCAGCGCTCCGCGCACCCGGCCGCCTTTCCCCTGATCATCACGCACGGGTGGCCGGGTTCGATCGTCGAGTTCCACAAGGTGATCGAACCGCTCACCGAGGCGGGTTTCGATGTGGTCTGCCCGTCGCTTCCCGGCTACGGTTTCTCCGGCAAACCGTCGAGCACAGGTTGGGGTGTCGAGCACATCGCCGAGGCATGGGACCAGCTGATGGTCCGACTGGGGTATTCCCGCTACGGTGCGCAGGGCGGTGACTGGGGTGCCGCGGTGACCACCCAGATCGGCCGCAACGCAGCGCATTGTGTGGCCATCCACACCAACATGCCGATCGGCCGGCGACCGAAGGATCTGCGCGACCCGACACCCGACGAGGCCGCCGCGCTCGAGCGACTCGGCTATTACCAGCAGTGGGATTCCGGGTACTCGAAGCAGCAGGCGACCCGCCCGCAGACACTGGGCTACGGCCTGGTCGACTCTCCGGTAGGGCAGCTCGCCTGGATCGTGGAGAAGTTCTGGTCGTGGATGGACTGCGACGGCCATCCCGAGAACGTGCTCACCAAGGACGAATTGCTCGACAACGTGATGATGTACTGGGCCACCGCCAGCGGTGCGTCATCGGCTCGGCTGTACTGGGAGAGCTTCGGCAGTTTCTCGGGCGGCGAGAAGGTCACAGTCCCCACCGGCGTCGCGTCGTTCCCCAAGGAGATCCTTCGCTCGCCACGCCCCTGGTGCGAATCCACCTACAACATCACCCGCTGGACGGACATGCCGCGCGGTGGACACTTCGCCGCCTTCGAGCAGCCTGAACTCTACATCGAGGACGTAACAACGTTTTTCGCCGACTTCCGGTGACCCTCAGAGCACGGTCGGCGGGGTGAACGTCTGCACCGTGGTCACGTACTCGTCACCGACGCGCTGAGTCACCGTCACGTACGGCGTGCCATCGGTTCCGAACGCGACGGGCTCGAGCGTGCCGCCGGGCCCGAGATCCACGTCGAGCACCTTGGTGGCGCCCTGCGGCGACAGTGCCCACACTCCGGCGTCGGCACCCAGCAAGGTGGCGTAGGCAGTGCCGTCGGCACCGAAAGCCAGGGCGGCCTGGTCGAAGACGTAGTTCGACTGCTGCGGCACCAGCGGACCGGTGGCGTCCAAGGTCACGACCGTGGCACCGTCCTCGTCGATCCCCAGGAAGTGATATGTGAACGTCGCCGATTCGACCGTGACGAGGTACGCGGTGCCGTCGGGGCCGAACTCGATCGACTCGTAGTTCGGCTGCAGCGGCGATCCCGGGAGCGCTGTTGTCACCGCGTCATTGGACAACGTGAGCACCGCCTCGGAGGCGACGCGTCCCTGAGCGTCCCTGAACTGGATCACCTGGTAGACGGCGCCGTCAGGAGACACGCTCACCGGGTTGGTGACCACGCCGCCCTCGGGTAGTGCCACAGTGCGTGTGATGGTGCCGTCGGGGTCGAGCACCGCCAGATACGTTGTGCCACCGTCGGTATAGGCGACATAGCCGTTCTCGCCGGCATTCGGGTTGCCGACACTGGCCCCGGCAGAAGGAACACTCGGGGTGACAAGGACGATCGAACCCGGGATCGCGACGGTGGCGACCTCGCCGTCACTGCTGACGACCGCCACACGGTCGATCAGTGAGCTGAAGTCTCGAAGCGCCACGTACACCGTGCCCGTCGGGGTGACGGTGATCGCGTTGATGACAAAACCGTCTATGGGGTCCGAGGTCGTGATGGCGTCTGAGGAGATCCTCGAGATATAGGACATACCGGTGGACTCATCGTAGGTGGCCTGGTACACCCCGTCGGCAGTCACCACCGTCTCCCTGACCGGCCCGCCCGGGATCTCGCGGATCGTGCTCGACGTCCCGGTGAAGGTGTACACCCGTGTCATGTCGCTGCCGGACAACGACTGGCGACCGACCATGAAGTACGCCAGGCCATCCGGACCGATGACCGCGTCGTCGGGAGTCATCGCGCCCAGCGGAAGGGACACCCGTCGAGCGTTACCGCTCGGCCCGACCGCCAACAGCGAGGGAATGCCGAACAGTGGGCTCTCGGCCACGACGTAGGCACTGCCGTCAGGCGCAATCGCCGGCGCGCCGCCCGCCACCCCGAGGGAATACACCCGGACCCCGTTGGTGGTCGACAGGCGGACGAGTCGATCGCCGGACTGGCTGAACTGCCGGGTCTGCAGGAACACCGTCCCATTCGAGGTGACCTGCACGGGTGCGGACGCCTGGCCGATCACCGTCCCGGCCTTCTTGACCTCGCCGAACCCGTCCACGATCGAGATGACCGTCGTATTGGTGGATTCCTTGTAGGTCGTGAGGACCAGGCTGCCGTCCGGACGCACCACCGCGGGTGCCTGCTCCCGCGGAGCGCCGGCGATGTCGCCGGTGGTCCTCAGCACCTGGCCGTTCTCGTCGAGAATGCTGACGCGCGTGCGGGTGGGCAGCATCGTCGTCGGATCCACGTCGTAGATAACCTGGTACACGGTTCCGTTGGAACTGACGATGACCGGCCCGGCGGCCCTGCCGGGGGTCGACGCGCTCGCCTCGATGACGGGCGTGACATCGACAGTGACGCTCGCAGTCCGTAGCCCGCCATGGCCATCGCTGACGGTGAAGGTCAACGTATCGGTTCTGGCGTCAGCCGGGGCCCCCGGCTCAGATGCGGCTTCGCGTGCCGCGGCGGTCGGCGTGTAGGTGAACGTGCCGTTGCCGTTGTCGACCAACGTTCCCTTGTCGGTTGCCGGGCTTCCGGTGAAACTGAGTGTGTCCCTGTCGAAATCGAAGGCGCTCACGGTGACGATCACCGAACCGGTACTCAGATTTCCCGCGCCGGCGCGTGCCCGCGCGCCGAAAGGCACCGCATTCGTCGGCGAGATGTCGAGAGTGACCAGCTGTGTCGCGGTGTTGCCCGCAGTGTCGGTGATGGTGACGGTGAAGGTGTTGACCTTGTCCGCGTCGGTGGCATCGTCGGCCGCCGCTGCGTGGCGGGCCGCGGCAGTCGGGCTGTAGATGAAGCGCCCCGACGACAGCACCGTGACCTGCCCCTTGTCGGTGGTCGTTGACCCGGTGAAGGTGAGGCGATCGCCGTCGGGGTCCGTCGCCGTCACCCGACCGCTGACCGAACCGGTGAAGAAGCCCGGGCCACCGTGGGTCACCTCACCGGGCACCGGTGCCGCGTTGTCGACGGCCTCGACCAGTTCGGTGGTGCCGACCTGGGCCCCCGATTGGCTGATCTCGTCTCGCTGCTGCCCGAACTGGCGCCGCGCGAACGCCAAAACCGCCCACAGCAGCGGTGATTCGATCGGTGCGGCGGGGCTGTCGGTGCCGTGCGGTGACACGAAGGGCGCGAGCAGAGTGGTGACCACAGCAGCGGCAGATGTCGCAGGCAGGTCAGCGGCTACGTCCTCGTCCGCGACACCGGCCGACTCGGTGACGGTGCCGGGTATGACCGCCTCCGCCTCGCCCCGGGTGGGTGGCTGTTCGGCGTCGGCGTCCTCGGAAGCCGTTGCATCCTGGTCAGTGTCGGGCTTGTCGCCGTCGTCGGACTCGGCATCCGGCGAAGGCTCGACTCGCTCAGATGGGGCTTGCGGCGAGTTGTCGCGGGAGGACTGCTTCCTCGGCTTCGACGTCTCTACCTCGGCGTCGGCATCGTCGTCACTGGATGCGTCATCGCTCGGATCATCGATGTCGACGGACCCGTCGCCGACGTCGGTGTCCGACTCGGCGTCGCTGTCGGTGTCGGTGTCGTCCGACTCGGCGTCGGCGTCGGTGTCGGTGTCATCCGACTCGTCGGTGTCGTCTGAATCATCGGTGTCGTCTGAATCATCGGTGTCGCTCGATTGGGGAGCGTCGGCATCGCCTGTGGAATCCTTACGTGCAGTCGCATCCTGCGACGACTCGCGGGCCTTGTCGGCGGTTCCGTCAGATGACGTGTCATTGCCCGGTTGCGCCCAGACCACCCCCGGTGAAACGACCACCGCGGTACCGATCCCCAGCGCAACGGCAAGCGCACCGACCCGACCCACATAATTAGCTTTCGCCACCGTAAATTCCCCCCTCATAGGAATCGTGCCGAAGCAACACTAGGTCACATCGCGCGCCAGGATACGCAATTTCCTTGACTGCGAGTCGAACCCGGCTTCTACACAGGAATCTCACAGCGATCGAGCGGCGACCTATGATCGCCGATCGACGACGTCTTCGTAGCGGTACTCGGTTGCTATGACCTCGCCCGAGCGGTGCGCGTCGTCCTCGCGTCGACGCAACTCGACCCGGCGGATCTTGCCCGAGATGGTCTTGGGCAGATCGAAGAACTCGACGCGTCGAACTTTCAGATACGGCGCCAGGTGGTCGCGTGAGTACTCGAGGATGGCTCGGGCGGTGTTTTCATCGGCCGACCACCCTTCGGCGAGCACCACGTACGCCTTGGGGACCGCCAGTCGGGTGGCGTCGGGCTGCGGCACCACGGCGGCCTCCACAACTGCGGGGTGCTCGATGAGCACGCTCTCGAGTTCGAACGGCGACACCTTGTAGTCCGACGACTTGAACACATCGTCGGTGCGACCGATGTAGGTGATGTAGCCGTCCTCGTCGCGGCTGGCGACGTCACCGGTGTGGTAATAGCCGTCCCGCATGACGAGTGCGTTGCGTTTCTCGTCGTCGACATAACCCGTCATCAGGTTCACCGGCGTGGCACTCAGATCCAGACAGATCTCCCCCTCGTCGGCGAGGTCGCCACTGAGCGGGTCCACCAGCACGACGGGCACCCCGGGCATCGGGCGTCCCATCGAACCCGCTTTCACCGGTTGCCCCGGAGTGTTGCCGACCTGCAACGTCGTCTCCGTCTGACCGAACCCGTCGCGGATGGTCAACCCCCATGAACGCTGTACCGCACCGATCACCTCGGGGTTCAGCGGCTCACCTGCACCCAGAATCTCGCGCAGCGTCTCCGGCCGCTCACCGAGCTCGGCCTGAATCAGCATGCGCCACACTGTCGGTGGGGCACAGAAGGTACTCACTCCTGCGCGCCGGATCTGGTGCAGCAGGGCGGCGGAGTCGAAGCGGGCGTAGTTGTAGACGAAGATCGTCGCCTCGGCTATCCACGGCGCGAAGAAGCAACTCCAGGCGTGCTTGGCCCAGCCCGGAGAGCTGATGGCCAGGTGGACGTCGCCGGGGCGCACCCCGATCCACGCCATCGTGGACATGTGCCCCACCGGATAGCTCACCTGCGAATGCTCGACGAGCTTGGGCCTGCTGGTGGTACCGGACGTGAAGTAGACCAGCAGCGGGTCGGTGGTGTCGGTCCCGGGATCGAAGGGCCCGTCCGGCTCCACCGTGTCCGCGCCGGCATAGGCGTGCCACCCTGCCGCGTCGCCGCCCACCGAAATCCCGGTGAACTCGGCATCGATGCCCTCGAACTTTCCCGAATCCGAGGAGTTGGCGATCACGAAGCGAGCGCGCCCGCGACCGATCCGATCGGTGATGTCGGCCGGGCCGAGAGCGCTGGTCGTCGGCATGATCACCGCGCCGAGCTTCGCGACCGCCAGCATCGACTCCCACAACTCGACCTGGTTGCCGAGCATCAGGATGACACGATCGCCCTTCCCGACACCGAGCCCACGAAGCCAGGCCGCTACCTGATCGGACCGACGGGCCATCTGCGCGAACGTGATCTTCTGCTCGCTGCCGTCCTGCTCGACGATCCACAGCGCGGTGTTGTCGTTACCGGCGGCGATCACATCGAACCAGTCGGTGGCCCAGTTGAAAGCGCCGTCCAACCGCGGCCACTCGAAGGTCTCCACGGCCGTCTCGTAGTCGGCGATCACGTCGACCAGTCGATCGCGCGCGGCGCGATACTTCTCGGTGTTCAACGAGGTTGCAGTCATGGCTACCAGCATCCACGCCTCGAGGGGCATCAGGCCAGCGACTGCACCCAGGACTGATGCAACGCTGCGTAATGACCGCCCTCGCGGGAGGTGAGTTCCTCCGGCGAACCGTCTTCGACGATGCGGCCGTGCTCGAGCACCAGCACCCTGTCGGCGATCTTCACCGTCGACAGACGATGTGCGATCACCAGTGCGGTGCGGTCGGCCAGCACCGTCTCCAGCGCGCGCTGCACCATCCGCTCGCTCGGGATGTCCAGCGAGGAGGTCGCCTCGTCCAGGATCAACACCGCCGGGTCGGCCAGGAACGCCCGCGCGAACGCGACGAGTTGCCGTTGCCCCGCTGAGAGCCGCCCGCCTCGCTTGGCGACGTCGGTCTCGAAACCGTCGGGCAGCGCTTCGATGAAGACGTCTGCCCCGACTGCCGCGGCGGCGCCGCGAACCTCCTCGTCGGTGGCATCCGGCCTGCCGAAGCGGATGTTGTCGGCGACCGTTCCGCCGAACAGGAAGTTCTCCTGGGTCACCATCACGACGTGACGACGCAACTCGGCCTGCGCCACATCCCGCAGATCCACCCCGTCGAGCGAGACCGACCCCGACACCGGGTCGTAGAACCGTGTCACCAGCTTGGCGATCGTCGACTTGCCCGCGCCCGTCGTGCCGACCAACGCGACCGTCTGCCCCGCGGGTACCACCAGGTCCAGGCCGGGCAACACCGGCCTGCCCCGAGCGTACTCGAATTGCACGTTGTCGAAAGTGATCTCGCCGCGGACCGCCCCCAGCTCCACGGGGTCGGCCGGGTCATCGATGCCCGGCTTCTCCGCGAGCACACCGGCGAGCTTCTCCAGCGCCGAGGACGCGGACTGAAACGTGTTGAAGAACTGCGAGATCTCCTGCATGGGTTCGAAGAACATGCGCAGATACAGCAGGAACGCGGTCAGCGTGCCGATCGTCATCTCGCCGTTCAGCACCCGATAGCCGCCGTAGAGCAGCACCACGCCAGTGGTGATGTTGCCGACCAGCTTGACGCCGGGCATGAACACGGCGAGCAGTTTGAACGTCTTCTCGTTGATCACCCGGTAGCGGTCCGCGACGTCTTCGAAGATCTCCTGGTTGCGCGGCTCCCGCCGATACGCCTGCACCGCTTTGATTCCCGTCATCGTCTCGACGAACTGCACGATGACCAACGCTGAGACCTCGCGGACCTCGCGGTAGATGAGGGAGGACTCGCGGTGGAACCACACGACCAGCAGCACCAGAACGGGGAACGCCACCAGGCACATCAGGCCGAGCTTGGGGTCCAGCACGATCAGCAGCACCGAGGTACCGATCAGCGTGAGCACCGCGGTGATCAGGCTGTCGAAGCCGGTTTCCAGCATGTCCTGGATTGCCTCGACGTCGTTGGTGGACCGACTCACCACCCGGCCGGAGGTGTACCGATCGTGAAATGCGATGTCCAGCTTGCCGAAATGACGGAACACTCGCCGACGCAGTTCGAGCAGCACCTTCTGGCCGGTGCGGCCCGAGCGGCGCAGGAAGTACAGTCGGCTGATCGCCTGCACCACCACCACCCCGCACAACGCCGCGACGATCGTCATCAATGTCGTGGCCGGCCCGCCCTCGAGCAGCGGCGGGATGCCGTCGTCGATGCCCTTCTGCACCAGCAGCGGAACCGACAGCCGTGCAACGTTTTCCACTACGACGATGACGGCCAGGAAAGCGACCGTCCACCGGTAGGGCCGAAGCAGCGAGCCCAGCAGCGCGCGAGCCTCACGCTGCCGTGGCACCGTCTCGTCGATGGGCAGGTCGCCCTGCTCGTCGAACTTGCCGCGCCAATCGGTTGTCGTCTGCTCCTCGGGCGTCGCCGTCACAGCCTCTCCTCCAGCACTTCACGCTGCAGCCGCGCCCGCTCTTCGTCTTCACGCCACGTGCAGTCCCGCTCGGCCCCGTCGTCGAGTTCGTCGTCCGCGGCCAGCAGGTACCGGTAGGCGGGGACGGTGGCCAGCAACTCGGTATGGGTGCCGACGTGGGTGATGGTGCCGTTCTGCAGCAGCGCGACCCGGTCGGCGAGCAACACCGTCGACGCGCGGTGCGCCACCACGATGCCGGTGACCGAATGCAGCACGCGGCGCAGCGCCTCCTCGACCTCCGCCTCGGTGTGCACGTCCAGCGCGGAGAGCGTGTCGTCGAGCACCAGGATCCGCGGGTTGGCGAGAATGGCCCGGGCCAGCGAAAGTCGTTGGCGCTGACCACCGGACAAGCTCATGCCCTGCTCGCCGATACGGGTATCCAGGCCGAACGGCAGGTCGTAGACGAATTGGGCGGCCGCGACGTCGATGGCCTGCCGCAGGTCGGCTTCGGTGGCGTCCGGCCGGCCGAGTCGGAGATTCTCCGCGACCGACATCGAGAACAGCGTCGGATCCTCGAACGCGGTGGCGACCGTGCGCCGCAGGGCCTCCAGCGACAACTCGCGGATGTCCTGCGCGTCGATCCGGATCTCGCCCTCGGTGACGTCGTACAACCGGGACAGCAGACTGGCCAGCACCGATTTGCCGGACCCGGTGGAACCGACGAGCGCCAACGTCTCACCGGGTTCGACGGTGACATCGACGTGCCGCAGAACCCATTCGTCCGCCCCTCCGGACGCGCCCACATCTTCGCCGTCGGGAAACCGGAAGCCCACGTCGACGAGTTCGAGGCGCCCGCCCCGCGCGGGCTGGTCCCGTGGTCCGTCGACGATTTCGCGTGGAGCGTCGAAGATCTCGGCGATTCGGTTGGCGGCGGTGAACGACTCCTGCGTCATCGACAGCAGGAAGCCCAGCGACGCGATCGGCCACACCAGCGACAGCATCATCGTGATGAACGCGACGAGCGTTCCCATCGTCACCTGGCCGTGGCCGGCCGCGTAGGCACCGAATCCGAGGACCACGATGAGCGTCAGGTTGGGGATGACCTCCAGCAGCGTCCAGAATTTGGCCGACACCGAAACCCTGCGCACCTGGGTGTCGTACAGATCGGTCAGTTGCTCGTCGAAGCGGTCGTAGACGTAGTCCTCCCGGCCGAAGGACTTGACGACACGAAGGCCGAGCGCGGACTCCTCGACGTGCGTGGCCACGTGACCGGCCTGGTCCTGGGCCTGGCGGGACAGGCGGGTGTACTCCTGCTGGAAATGCAGCACCGTCAGCGTGATCGGCACGATCGAGACCAGCACGACGACCCCGAGAGGCCAGTACATCGCCAGCAGGATCGTGGTGACGACGGCGATCTGCAGCACGTTGAGCATCAGGAAGATCAGGCCGAACGACATGAACCGGCGAATCGTGCTCAGATCGTTCATGATCCGCGACAGCAACTGACCGGACTGCCACCGGCCGTGGAACGACATCGGCAGGATCTGAAGCCGCGCGTAGAGGTCTTTGCGGATGTCGGCCTCGACGCCCATCGTGGCGCGCGCCACCAACCAGCGGCGGATGAACCACAGCACCGCCTCGGCGACGCCGATGCCCATCGCCGCGGCGCCGAGCATCCACAGGCCCTGCTGGTCCTGCTGCCGGACCGGGCCGTCGATCACTGCCTTGGTCATCAGCGGGATCGCCACGGTGGCGGCGAGGCTGGCGAGCGCGACCACGATCATCGCGATCCACCGGACGCGGTACGGCATCAGGTAGGGCATCATCCGCCACAGGTCTGAACTGGCCCTCACCTGCTTGAACGGCGGCGCTATCGCGGGCGCCGCGCGCAGCGCGTTCGAGGAGTCACTCACTTAGTAGATCTTCCCATTGCGCGCAAGTGGTTAACCCCTCTGCCGAAACGGTATTCCGCGCGCAGAAAGGGGAGTGGGGGCCGCGCGGAGCGCAGTTTCGGCGGTCGGTGCCGAACTGGGTGCGGTACAGGTCGGCGTAGCGGCCACCGCGCGCCAGCAACTCCGTGTGCGTACCGCGCTCGACAATGAGCCCGTCCTCGACGACCAGGATCACGTCCGCGGCCCGCACGGTGGAAAGACGATGCGCGATGACCAGGGAAGTCCGGCCCGCCAATGCCTCGGCGAGCGCCTGCTGCACCGCGGCCTCCGACTCCGAGTCCAGGGATGCCGTCGCCTCGTCGAGCACCACCACCTGCGGGGAGGCCAGCAGCACCCGCGCGATCGTCAGCCGCTGCCGCTGACCACCCGAGAGCCGGTAGCCACGCTCCCCCACCACGGTGTCCAGACCGTCGGGCATGTCGGCGACCACATCGGCCAACCGGGCGCGCTCCAGCGCCTCCCACAGCTGGTCGTCGGTCGCCTCGGGAGCGGCCAGCCGGAGATTCGACCCGATGGACTCGTGGAACAGGTGCCCGTCCTGGGTGACCATGCCCACGGTGTCCTTCAACGACGCGAACGTGAGATCACGCAGATCGATCCCGTTCAACCTGATCGCGCCGGAGTCGACGTCGTACAGCCGTGCCAGCAGTGCCGCAATGGTCGACTTCCCCGCACCCGACGATCCCACCAACGCCACCATCTGACCGGGTTGCGCGGTGAAGGACAGGCCGTGCAGCACCTCGTCGCCGCCGCGCTCGTCCAGCTCGGCCACCTCCTCCAGCGAGGCCAGCGACACCTTGTCGGCGGACGGGTAGGAGAACCGGACCGAGTCGAAGTCCACGGTGACCGGGCCGGCGGGCACCGCCGTGGCACCGGGTCGCTCCTCGATCAGCGGGACCAGATCCAGAACCTCGAAGACCCGCTCGAAGCTCACCAGCGCCGTGGCGACCTCCACCCGCGCATTGGCCAGCGCGGTCAGCGGTGCGTACAGCCGGGTCAGCAGCAGAGCCAACGAGACCACCGCGCCGGCCTGCAGCTGCCCGCCGATGGCCAACGCCCCGCCCAGCCCGTACACCAGCGCCAGGGCCAACGCCGACATCAGCGTCAACGAGTTCATGAACGTCGCCTGCAGCATCGCGGTGCGCACCCCGATGTCGCGGACACGGCCGGCGCGCACCCGGAATTCGCGGGACTCGTCGCCGGAGTCGCCGAACAACTTCACCAGAGTCGCCCCGGGCGCGGAGAACCGCTCCGTCATCTGCGTGTTCATCGTGGCGTTGTGGGCCGCCGCCTCACGCGACAGCCGCGCCATGGAGCTGCCGATCCGGCGTGCCGGGATCAGGAACAAGGGCATCAGCGCCAGCGACAGCAGCGTGATCTGCCACGAGATGCTCAGCATCACCACCAGCGTCAACGTCAGCGCGACCAGGTTGGACACCACCCCTGAGAGCGTGTCGGAGAACGCGCGCTGCGCTCCCATCACATCGTTGCCCAACCGGCTGACCAGTGCGCCGGTACGGGTGCGGGTGAAGAACGCCACCGGCATCCGCTGCACGTGGTCGAAGACCGCGGTGCGCAGGTCCAGGATCAGACCTTCGCCGATCCTCGAGGACAGCCACCGCGTGACCAGCGACACCCCCGCTTCGGCGAGCGCGACCGCTGCGATCACCAGCGCCAGCGCCACGACCACCGCCGAACTGCCGGCGCCGGTGATCTGGTCGACCACCCGACCGGCGAGCAGCGGGGTCACCACGGTCAGCACCGCGCTGACGACGCTCACCGCCAGGAACACCGCCAACCTGCGGTGATGCCGCGCAGCGAAGCGCCAGATCCGGCCGAGCAGGCGTCGGTCCGCCAACGATCGCAGATCGCCGCCCCGCGCGTGCGTCTGCCGGTACAGCGATTGCCTGGCAACCGTTTCCAAACTCATGTTTTCACCGTAGAACCTCAACAATGGATGAGGTCAAAGGCTTCCCCGGCGCCCACACCCGCTAATCCTGCTTTTCCCCAGGAAAATTCGAGTGCCGTCCTGCACAACGCGGATTCCGGCGTGAATCAGGCGCACGTGCACGGCGTCCCGCGACTGGGCGGTGTCATCGGGCAAGATTGCGTCCATGGACAGTGGCGTGGGCTCACCCAGAGTGCTCGTAGTCGACGACGATCCTGACGTCCTCGCCTCCCTGGAGCGCGGACTGCGGTTGTCCGGGTTCGAGGTCTTCACCGCGGTCGACGGCGCCGAGGCGCTGCGCAGCGCCACCGAAACCCGGCCCGACGCGATCGTGCTCGACATCAACATGCCGATCCTCGACGGCGTCTCGGTGGTGACCGCGCTTCGCGCGATGGACAACGACGTGCCGGTGTGTGTGTTGTCGGCGCGCTCGTCGGTCGACGACCGGGTGGCCGGCCTGGAAGCCGGCGCCGACGACTACCTGGTCAAACCGTTCGTGCTGGCCGAGCTGGTCGCGCGGGTCAAGGCGTTACTGCGCAGGCGCGGGTCGACGGCGACGTTCTCGTCGGAGACCATCGCGGTCGGACCTCTCGAGGTCGACATCCCCGGCAGACGGGCCCGGGTCGACGGCGTCGACGTCGACCTGACGAAGCGGGAGTTCGACCTGCTGGCGGTGCTCGCCGAGCACAAGACCGCGGTGCTGTCCCGTGCGCAGTTGCTCGAACTGGTCTGGGGTTACGACTTCGCCGCCGACACCAACGTCGTCGACGTCTTCATCGGCTACCTGCGGCGCAAACTCGAGGCCAACGGCGCGCCGCGGCTCCTGCACACCGTTCGCGGCGTGGGATTTGTCCTCAGGCAGCAGTAGGTCGTCGTGACCGTGCTGTCCCGGATCTTCCGTCGCACGCCGTCGCTGCGCACCCGAGTCGCTCTGGCCACGGCGATCGGGGCGGCGATCGTCGTCGTCATCGTCGGCACCGTGGTGTGGGTCGGCATCACCAACGACCGCAAGGAACGCCTGGACCGGCGCCTCGACGAGGCCACCGGCTTCGCCATCCCGTTCCTGCCCCGGGGGCTCGACGAGATCCCGAACTCCCCCGACGACCAAGACGCCGTCATCACGGTCCGTGAGGCAGACGGGGAGGTCACGTCGACCTCCAAGGTCGTGCTGCCTCAGCTGGAACCCGGTTATGCCGACACTTACATCGGCGATGTGCGTTACCGGGTCCGCACCGTGGAGATCCGGGCCCCTGACCCGATGTCGGTGGCCGTCGGTGCCACCTACGACGCGACCATCGCCGACACCAACAACCTGCACCGCCGGGTGCTCATCATCTGCGTGTTCTCGGTCGGCGCAGCGACGCTGCTCGGTTGGCTGCTCGCGGCGTTCGCGGTGCGGCCGCTGAAACGGTTGGCGCAGCAGACCCGCCAGATCGACGCCGGCGACGAAGCACCCGACGTCGACGTGCGGGGTGCCAGCGAAGCGGTCGAGATCGCCGACGCCGTCAACGGCATGCTGCAGCGCATCTGGAGCGAGCAGAACCGGACCAAAGCCGCGCTGACCTCGGCACGTGACTTCGCCTCGGTCTCCGCACACGAACTGCGCACGCCGCTCACCGCGATGCGCACCAACCTCGAGGTGCTCGCGACACTGGACCTCGCCGAGGATCAGCGCAAGGAAGTCGTCAACGACGTCATCCGCACCCAGACCCGGATCGAGGCCACCCTGGGGGCGCTGGAGCGCCTCGCCCAGGGCGAGCTGTCCACCGCCGACGACCATGTGCCGGTCGACATCACCGAACTGCTCGACCGCGCCGCGCACGACGCCATGCGGGTCTACCCCGACCTCGAGGTGTCGCTGGCGCCCGCTCCGACGGTGATCATCGTCGGACTACCCGCCGGTCTGCGGTTGGCGGTCGACAACGCGATCGCCAACGCCGTCAAACACGGCGGCGCCACCCGGGTCCAACTGTCGGCGGTCAGCTCACGGGCCGGCGTCGAGATCGCGATCGACGACGACGGCGTCGGGGTTCCCGAGGAGGAACGCGCCATCGTGTTCGACAGGTTCACCCGAGGGTCCACGGCGTCGCACTCGGGCTCCGGACTCGGCCTGGCCCTGGTCGCCCAGCAGGCCGACCTGCACGGCGGCACAGCGGCTTTGGAGGCAGGTCCGCTGGGCGGAGCGCGCCTGCTGCTGCGCCTACCAGGCCCGCGCTGACCGCCGCCGAGACTGCTTCCTTCGCGCGGAATCCGACGTCGAGGCCGCGTGGAATACCGTTTCGGCGGTTCGGCTAGCGGGTGGCCAGCAGGTCGATGACAAAGATCAAGGTCTTGCCCGACAGGCGATGACCGCCACCGGCAGGACCGTAGGCCTTCTCCGGCGGGATCGTCAGCTTGCGCCGCCCGCCGACCTTCATGCCGGGGATGCCGTCCTGCCATCCCTGGATCAGCCCGCGCAGTGGGAACTCGATGGACTCGCCGCGATTCCAGGAGCTGTCGAACTCCTCGCCGGTGTCGTACTCGACGCCGACGTAGTGCACCTCGACATTGGCGCCCGGAACGGCTTCGAGGCCGTCGCCGACGACGATTTCCTCGATCACCAACTCGGTGGGGGCAGGACCATCGGGGAACTCGATCTCGGGTTTGGTAGCCATTCGACCAGCCTAACGGCCGACTTGTCCGGATCTGCCTCTCGCCGGCCCTCCGATACGGGCACACTGAAAGGCGTGACCAACGACCAAGACATCCTGGCGCAGGTGAACGGACTCGTCGCCGAGGAGAAGGAGCTGCGCGACAAGGTGCAGCACCACGAGATCGACGAATCCGAGGAACACCGGCGACTGAAGTCGATCGAGGTACAGCTCGACCAGTGCTGGGATCTGCTCCGGCAGCGGCGCGCCCTGCGTGCCAGCGGCGGCAACCCGGATGACGCGCAGGTGCGCCCGGCCGGTGAGGTCGAGGGCTACCTCGGCTGACCGGTGACGCCGCAGCGGACGCACAGTGACGTCGTCGTCGTCGGCGGCGGACACAACGGCCTGGTTGCAGCCGCGTATCTGGCCCGGGCGGGTCGCCGCGTGCAGGTGCTGGAGCGACTGGACCACGTCGGCGGCGCAGCGGTCTCGGCGCACGCCTTCGAGGGCGTCGACGCACGCCTGTCGCGCTACTCCTATCTCGTCAGCCTGCTGCCGCGCAGCATCATCGACGACCTCGGCGTGCGGGTCCGGTTGTCGCGGCGCCGGTTCTCGTCGTACACACCCGATCCGTCCGACGGTGGCCGAACGGGGCTGCTGATCGGCCCGACCTCGACGTTCGGCGCTGTCGGGGCCGGTGCCGACGAGGCCGGATTCGACGACTTCTACCGGCGCTGCCGAGCGGTGACGTCGCGGCTGTGGCCCACGATGATCGAACCGCTGCGGAGCCGCTCAGAGACGTTGCGGGCCGTCGTCGCCGACGGTGGCGACGACGCCGGGGCCGTGTGGCGGTCGGTGTTCGAGCGCCCCATCGGCGAGGCGATCACCGCGGCGGTCGCCAACGACCTGGTTCGCGGAGTGATGGCGACCGACGCGCTGATCGGAACGTTCGCCCGCCTCGACGACGAGTCGCTGCGGCAGAACGTGTGCTTTCTCTACCATCTGATCGGCGGCGGAACCGGCGACTGGGATGTGCCGGTCGGCGGCATGGGGGCGGTCAGCGGTGCGCTGGCGGCGGCGGCAACCGGGTTCGGAGCCGAAATCGTCACCGGAGCTGAGGTTTACGCGATCGAACCGGACGGCGAGGTGCGGTATCGGCATAACGATTCGGAGCATCGGGTCGCCGCCCACCATGTGCTGGCCAACGTGACGCCCGCAGTGCTGGCCCGACTGCTCGGTGAGGACGAGCCGGACCTGGCCCCGGGAGCCCAGGTCAAGGTGAACCTGATGCTGCGGCGACTTCCTCGCCTGCGGGACGAAACCGTCACGCCGGAGCAGGCTTTCGGCGGCACGTTCCACATCAACGAGACCTTCACCCAACTCGGGGACGCCTATCGGCAGGCAGCGCACGGTGCGGTACCCGATCCGCTGCCGTGCGAGATCTACTGCCACTCGCTGGCCGATCCGACGATCCTGTCCGATTCGCTGCGCGCGGCCGGCGCGCACACCCTGACGGTGTTCGGGCTGCACACACCGCACAGTCTGGCAACGTCGGGAACACCCGACCGGGTGCGTGACGACCTGACCTCCGCAGTGCTCACCTCACTGAACTCCGTTCTGGCCGAACCTGTTCAGGATGTGCTGATGGAAGACTCATCCGGTCGGCTCTGCATCGAAGCGAAGACCACCTCCGACTTGGAGGACTCGCTGGGTATGACCAACGGCAACATCTTCCACGGGGCGTTGACATGGCCGTTCGCCGAGGACGACGAACCGTTGACGACGTCGGCCCAGCGGTGGGGAGTTGCCACAGCACATGACCGAATTCTGTTGTGCGGATCCGGTTCTCGACGCGGTGGTGCTGTCTCGGGGATCGGCGGTCACAACGCGGCGATGGCTGTGCTGGAGGGCTAACGGCCGATCAGCTTGCCGACGATCGAGCGCAGCGCCACCAGGTCGTCGACGTCGAGATCGGCGAGTACGTCGGGAGCAGGATCGTGCACGTCGTCGATCGCCGCGACCATCGCGCGGCCCGCGTCGGTCAGCGACACCAGCTTGCACCGGCGGTTCGCCGGGTCGACCCGGCGGACGACCAATCCACGTTCCTCCAGGTCGTTGACGGCGACGGTCGCCGCTGGCGCGTCAACGGTCGCCGCGGCGGCGACCTGCTTGACCGACAGCGGGGTGCGCGTCAATCGCTGCAGGATGCGGATCCTGCTGAACGGCAGGCCGGATTGATCAACGACAGCCCGCTTCCAGCCATCCTGGTGATCGATGACGAACGCAGCCAGATCGCGCCAGACCTCGTCGGCGATGCTGTTGTCAGACACGGGCCTCCTTGACCGGCTCCGGGGGCCCGGCGATCAGCGGTGCCAGCCGCTCCGCCGAGCGCAGACCGCGCGGCGATGTCGCGAACAGACCCAACGCCAGGATCACCAGCCCCAGGCCCGCGCTCATGAACCACAGCGGGCGGGCGGCGGTCGCGAAGTCAGCACCACCGGCCGCCATCGCGGTGCCCGCGATCGAACCGCACAGCGCCACACCGATACTGACGCCGACCTGACGGCTCGTCGAGGTCACCGCCGAGGCCGCCCCGGCGCGATCGAGCGGCATCCCGCTCACCGCGGCGTTCGTGATGGGGGCGTTGACCATCGAGAAGCCGATTCCGAAGACGGTGAAGATCACCAACAGCACCCACACCGGCGTCGTCGCGGTCAGGAACGTCAGCAGGCACGATGCGAGGGTGATCAACACCCCGGCCGCCACCAGCGACGGCCGCGCACCGTAGCGACCGACGAGGCGTCCCGACAGCGGGGAGAACAGCAGCGCCCCGAGTGCGATCGGCAGATAGATGAGCCCGGTGTGCATGGCCGAGTAGCCGCGCTCGTTCTGCAGATACAACGACATCATGAACAGGAACGCGCCCCACGCGGCGAACGCACTGACCGCGGTGACCGTCGCGGCGGTGAACGGGATGCTGCGGAAGAACCGCAGATCCAGGAACGGGTCCCGGCGCCGGGATTCGTAGCGCAGGAACCCGACGAAGGCGACCGCTGCGACACCGGCGATGCCGACGACGCGGGCGTCCGTCCAGCCCAGTACGGGCCCCTCGATGAGGGCGTAGACGATGCCGAACAGGAAGGTCACCGCCAGCATCTGACCGACAGGGTCGACGCTTCTCATGGTCGCCGATCTGGATTCGGGGACGAACAGCGCGGTGAGCAGGATCGCCACCGCACAGATGGGCAGGTTGATCCAGAACACCGAACGCCACCCGATCGTCTCGATCAGCAGGCCACCGACGATCGGCCCGAGCGCCATCGAGATGCCGACCACCGCACCCCACACGCCCAAGGCGCGCGCACGCTCCACCCGGCCGGTGAAGATCTGCGAGATGATGGACAGCGCAACAGGATTAAGCATCGAACCACCGATGCCCTGCAGGAATCGCGCGCCGATCAGTGTATCGATGGTGGGCGCGAGGCTGCATGCGAGCGACCCGATCGCGAAGAGGGCGAGGCCGGTCTGGAACACCTTGCGGCGACCGAGGCGGTCCCCGGCGGCTCCGGAGAGCATCAGCAACGACGCGAGCACCAGCGTGTAGATGTCCACGACCCACTGCATCTGCGCGGGCGAGGCGGACAGGTCGGTGCGGATCGTCGGAATCGCGACGTTGACGATGGTCGCGTCCATCGACACGATGAGCAGACTCAGGCAGCACGAGACCAGAATGGTGGCCTTGCGCCTGGGCGTCATCACGCCGACGGTTGGATTCACCCGACCATTGTGAAACTACAACTGTTGCGGTGCAACGTGCACTACGTCACCCTCGATCGGCGCGAGCGTGCGCAGAACGCCGGCGATAGCGGCGTGTCGTCGTGCAGACCCGCGCGCTCGCGGAAGAAGAGGGGGTTGCTCAGCGGCCGCCGATGTCGTCGTAGTCGCGTTCGGTGTAACCGGTGTAGATCTGACGCGGCCGGCCGATCTTGTTGGGCTCGCCGTGCATCTCTCGCCAGTGGGCGATCCACCCCGGGAGCCGTCCCAGCGCGAACAACACGGTGAACATCCGGGTCGGGAAGCCCATCGCCCGGTAGATCACGCCGGTGTAGTAGTCGACGTTCGGGTAGAGCTTGCGCTCGACGAAGAAGTCGTCGGTCAGCGCGATCTCCTCGAGTTCCTTCGCGATGTCGAGCAGCGGGTCCTGCACGCCGATCTTGGCGAGGATCTTGTCGGCCTGCTCCTTGACGATCCGGGCGCGTGGATCGTAGTTCTTGTACACGCGGTGACCGAAGCCCATCAGCTTCACGCCGTCCTCGCGGTCCTTGACCTTCTTGACGAACGTCGCGACGTCGTCGTCACCGTCGCGGATCTTCGTCAGCATCTCGAGCACCGCCTGGTTGGCGCCGCCGTGCAGCGGCCCCCACAGCGCGTTGATGCCACCGGAGACCGACGTGAACAGGTTCGCCTGCGAGGAGCCGACCAGCCGCACCGTCGACGTCGAGCAGTTCTGCTCGTGATCGGCATGCAGGATGAACAGCATGTCCAGGGCCCGCACGATCTCCGGATCGACCTCGTAGGGTTCGGCCGGTAGACCGAACGTCATCCGCAGGAAGTTCTCGACCAGCGTCAGAGAGTTGTCCGGGTACAGGAACGGCTGCCCCTCGGACTTCTTGTAGGCGTACGCCGCGATCGTCGGCAGTTTGGCCAGCAGCCGGATGGTGGACAGCTCCACCTGGCCGGGATCGAACGGATCCAGCGAATCCTGGTAGTACGCGCTCAGCGCGTTCACGGCGCTGGAGAGCACCGGCATCGGGTGCGCGTTGCGCGGGAAACCGTCGAAGAAGCGCTTGAGATCCTCGTGCAGCAGTGTGTGCCGCTGAATCTGGGTGGTGAACTTCTCCAACTGCTCGGAGGTCGGCAGTTCGCCGAAGATCAGCAGGTAGCTGACCTCGATGAACGTCGACTTCTCCGCCAGTTGCTCGATCGGGTAGCCGCGGTACCGCAGGATCCCGGCGTCACCGTCGATGTAGGTGATGGCACTCTTGGTGGAAGCAGTGTTGACGAAACCGCCGTCAAAGGTGGTGTAGCCGCTCTTGGCGAGCAGCGACCCCAGAGCGATGCCGTCCGCTCCCTCAGAGGCTTGGACGATGTCAAGGTCGAGCTCGCCACCTGGGTACTTCAAGGTGGCATGTTGCTGCCCGGCTTCGGCGTTATCGGCCACTGGGATCCCTTCATGTCTTTCGGGAGTACGAAGTCTGCCTACAAAAGGTAGTCCCATTGCACCAGTCACGCCCGCGGGGGCGGACAGCGGGTCAGGCAGGCTGGCCAAGACGGGTGATTTCGCCCGCGAACTCGGCATAGGTGGCTTCGAAGACGGCAACGACGTCGTCGATGTCGATGGGGACGAGTGCTGCGAGATCGTCGGTCAGTTCCCGCAGCGCCGTCATCAGCAGAGCCGACCAGACTGCGGCTATCAGCTTCACCCTCCGGTCGTCGACGGTGGTGCCCATCCGCTGGGCGATCACCGCGTCGACGGGTCCCGCACGGAATTCGACGGCGGCCTGCCGCAGCGTCGCCGACGACACGATGATCCGCATGATCTGCAGCATCCGGTCCGACGACAGGCCGCCTGCGGGGGCCAGCCGGGTGCCCTGCGCCATCGCGATGTAGGCGCGGCGCAGCGCTTCGAAGTGACCGACGTCGAGAGGCTGGCGCGCGAGCTCGTCGGCCACGGTGGCGAGCACCTCGTCGATCAGCGCGAGCGCGATGGCGTCCTTGGTGGCGAAGTAGCGGCTGAAGGTGCGGGGTGACACGTCGGCGATGGCGGCGATCTGGTCGACGGTGGTGCCGTCGAAGCCCTGCTGGTCGCACAAGCCGACCGCGGCGTCGATCAGCGTCGCGCGGGTCCGGCGTTTCTTTCGTTCGCGCAGACCGAGGACAGACTCCCCCCCGGCTTCGATCACGGATCAGATGCTAATCCGTCTAGCTATGAAATAGATGAGAATGTGGCACCCGCCGACAGTTGCCGAATGGCGCGACTTCGACCGTGCATGCCACCGTCACGCGGGGATCAAGGCTGCAGGCGCTCGACGATCGAGCCGCGGACCCGAATCCTGTTGTGCACCCGGTTTTCCCGCCCCTGCCAGAACTCGACCACCTCGGGTGCGATCAGGTAGCCGCCCCAGTGCGGCGGTACCGGGACATCCTCGACATCGGCGAACCGCTCGGTGACGTCGGCCAGCTGCTGCATCAGGGCCGCACGGGAGTCGATCGGTCTGCTCTGCTGTGAGGCCCACGCTCCCAGCTGGGATCCGCGCGGACGCTTGCTCCAGTAGTCGGCCGTCTCCTCGGCGGCCACCTTGGTGACGGGACCTCGGAGGTGCACCTGGCGCCCGAGCAGGTACCACGGAAAGGTCGCCGACGCGTACGGAGTGGCCGCCAACTGGTCACCCTTGTCGGAGTCGTAGTTGGTGTAGAACGAGATGCCGGACTCGTCGACGCTCTTGCACAGCACCGTGCGGGTGACCGGCCGCCCGTCGTTGTCGACCGTGCCGACCACCATCGCATTCGGTTCGGAGACACCTGCCTGTTCGGCTT
The DNA here is from genome assembly GCF_039729195.1 of Mycobacterium sp. DL. NCBI lineage: Bacteria > Bacillati > Actinomycetota > Actinomycetes > Mycobacteriales > Mycobacteriaceae > Mycobacterium > Mycobacterium sp. DL. The sequence goes on along the minus strand of NZ_CP155796.1, from coordinate 4,599,576 downwards.
CGGTCATCCAGCTACCCAGCAGTGCCACCCAGCCGACGTCGAGCCAATCGGCGTCGAGGTCGCCGCTGCCGTCCTTTTCCACCGATCCGTACTCCACCCGCATCCGGGCCAGATGTTCAGAAGTGCCCACGCGACAACGTTACGCCGACAGTGCCGTCTGGTCGGCCCGCCGACGTGGGTGCGAGAATCGGCGCATGACTGCGGTGCCGAAGGATTTTGCTCCCGGGTTGGCGGGCGTGGTGGCGTTCGAGACGGACATCGCCGAGCCCGACAAGGACGGTGGTGCGCTGCGCTATCGCGGTGTGGACATCGAGGATCTGGTCGCGCGCCGGGTCACGTTCGGCGACGTGTGGGGGCTGCTGGTCGACGGACGGTTCGGCCACGGCCTGCCGCCCGCCGAGCCGTTCCCACTGCCGATCCACAGCGGCGATGTCCGCGTCGACGTGCAGGCGGGCCTGGCGATGCTGGCGCCCATCTGGGGCTACCCGCCTCTTCTGGACATCAGCGACGAGACCGCCCGCGACCAGCTCGCCCGGGCGTCGGTGATGGCGCTGTCCTATGTCGCCCAATCCGCGCGCGGCATCTACCAGCCCGCGGTGCCCCAGCGCACGGTCGACGGATGCGACACCGTCACAGCACGATTCATGACCCGCTGGCAGGGTGATCCGGATCCTCGTCACATCGAGGCCATCGATGCGTACTGGGTGAGTGCCGCCGAGCACGGCATGAACGCCTCGACGTTCACCGCCCGCGTCATCGCTTCGACCGGAGCCGATGTGGCCGCAGCACTGTCGGGCGCGATCGGCGCGATGAGCGGGCCACTGCACGGCGGCGCACCGGCGCGGGTGATCCCGATGATCGAGGAGGCCGAGGCGACCGGCGATGCGCGGGCGGTGGTCAAGGGCATCCTGGACCGCAACGAGAAGCTGATGGGCTTCGGGCACCGCGTATATCAGGCCGAGGATCCGCGCGCCCGGGTGCTGCGGGCGACCGCGCAACGACTGGCGGCGCCCCGGTATGAGGTGGCGGCCGCGTTGGAGCAGGCCGCGCTGACGGAGCTGCGCGAACGCCGGCCCGATCGGGCGATCGAGACCAACGTCGAGTTCTGGGCGGCGGTGATCCTCGACTTCGCGCAGGTACCGCCGAAGATGATGCCCGCGATGTTCACCTGTGGACGCACCGCGGGCTGGTGCGCGCACATCCTCGAGCAGAAGCGGCTCGGCAAGCTCGTGCGGCCGTCGGCGGTCTACGTCGGACCTGCGCCCCGCAGCCCCGAGTCGGTCGAGGGCTGGGACCTTCTCGGACTGTCGTGACCGGCACCAGGCCCAGCGCGGTGTTCGCTTCGGCCGCAGAGGCTTTCGCGGCGCTGGTACGACGGATACCCGACGGGCGCTGGGACGGTCCCGGACTGGGCGAATGGGATCTGCGGTCCCTGGTCGGCCACACGTCGCGATCGCTGACCACCGTGAGCACCTACCTGCAGAGCACCGCGGAGCGCGAAGACGTCACCGACGCCGCCGACTACTACGTGAAGATCCAGGACTATGCCGCGGGGATGGGCGCCGCCGCCGTCGTCGAGCGGGGGCGCCAGGCTGGACGGGACCTCGGCGCGGACCCCGTCGCCACGATCGAGGCACTGGTGCCGCGGGTGCTGTCCGAACTGGACCAGGTGGACGACCCGCTGATCGAGGTGATCGGCGGCCTGGGGATCCGGCTGAGCAGCTACCTGCCGACCCGCACCTTCGAGTTCGCCGTGCACGGACTGGACATCGCCAGCGCCGTCGACCTCGAGTTCTCAGCACCGCAGGAGGTGCTCGCCGAAGCGGCCGCGCTCGCCACCCAGATCGGCGTCCGACTCGGCCGCGGTCCAGCGGTGCTGATGGCCCTGACTGGCCGCCGGGATCTGCCGTCGGGATTCTCTGTGGTCTGAGCGCCGATGAGTTTTCCCGTCGACGTCGGTCTCCATGACAGCCACCTCAGGCAACCACGACACAGGAGAGCAACATGGCCGTCAACCCCGAAGCCAACACCCCAATGCTGGTGCCCCACCTCGTCGTCGACGACGCCGCCGCCGCGCTCGACTTCTACGCCAAGGCCTTCGACGCCGTCGAGATGGCCCGCATCCCGGGCCCCGAGGGCAAGTTGATCCACGCCGCGTTCCAGATCAACGGTTTCATGGTCTTCGTCAACGACGACTTCCCCGAGTTCTGCGAAGGCAAGTCGAGCACGCCGGCCGCGCTGGGGGGCACCTCGGTGACCCTGCACCTGCACGGCCCCGACGTCGAGGGCCGATTCCAACGGGCACTCGATGCCGGCGCCGCCGTGGTCAGTCCACTCGAGGACCAGTTCTGGGGCGACCGCTACGGCGTGGTCCGCGATCCCTTCGGCCACCAGTGGTCGCTGGCAGAGACGGTGCGCGAGGTCGACTTCGCCGAGATGACCGCGAACATGGGCAGCGAAGGCTAGCTCGTCACCGCATTCGGGACGTACTGCCCGAGCAGCCACAGAGGCAGTCCGTTCGCCGAGGTGATTCCACTGAGCGCGGCGATGCTGTCCGGTTTCGGAGTGCGTTCCAATTCGGGAGTGTTCGGATCCGAGCCGTACAGACCGAATTTCAGGTCGTACCCTTCGGACCATTCGAGGTTGTCGACGAAGGACCAGTAGGTGTAGCCGCGGATGTCTATTCCATTTGTGGCGCTGCGCGACGTCAGGTCCTGGACGACGGCGATGTGATTGACGATGTAGGACGGCCGCTTGGAATCGTCGGCGTCGGCGATCCCGTTCTCGGTGATCCACAACGGCTTTCCGTAAGAGGCCGCGAGTTCGAGCACCTCGCGAAATCCGCCGGGGTCGGTGGGCTGGTTGAAGTCACTGCACGTAGGCGAAGGCTGGCAGCGGATCGGGAAGCCGCGCAGGAACGGGAACCCGGGCACCGGCGCCACGCCGAAACCGATCATCGGCTGCGAGCCGTAGTACTGCACGCCCAGGAAGTCGACCTTGCCCACGAAGTCCGCGAACACCTCGTTGGCGGTTTTGATGCCGTCGAAGTCGACGTCCACCCAGCCGTCGATCACGGCGTTCGGGAACCACTGGTTGTAGTACTGGTTCCAGGCGTCGGCCGCCTGCACGTCGAGCAGGCTCACCGGGTTGGCCGGCCGGGCCGGGAGCATGTTGAGGGCGAATCCCACAAATGCAGCGGGGCCACCTGCGTTGGCCACCTCGGTGTCCCACGCGTGGATCGCGTCGTAGGCCGCGACGTGGCCGATGGCCTGATTGACCAGGAACGTCGAGGCGAGATCGGGGCGGATCACCCCGGGCGGCCAGTTCGGCACCACCCACGGGATCGCCAGGAACTCGGTCAGCACCGGCGAGAAGGGCTCGTTGACGGTGACCCAGTTGTCCACCTGGTCGCCGAACTTCCACGCCACGTAGGCGGCGTACTTCTCGAACTCCCCGGGTGTGCTCGACGACAGCCACCCCGCCGCGGGCGCAGGCAACCCCAACTGGATCAGCGGACGCGCGACGATCGGGTCGTGCACCCACACCGGCAGGGTGAAGTGGTTGACGGTGACCATCGGGTCGAGCCCCCGCAGCCGTAACGCGTCGAACACCGCCCGGTAGTGACCGACCTCGTCGAGGTTCGCCAGCGCGTCCAGCGCCTGCAGGTCGGCGAGGCTGACTCCGCCACCTTCATCTGAGATGTCAATCGCCGCAGTGGAGTTCGGGAAGATCCGACTCCACTCGATACCCATCCGGAAGGTGTTCACGCCGAGCTCGTCACGCGCCAGGTCAGCGTCGCTCTCGTAGGAGACGTACGCTCCCGGGCCGTCTTCGGGCACCCCGTTCACCAGGCCGAGCAGTTGATTGAGCGGATCGTGCACCCACCGGTACCAGTCGGAGTTGGGGTCCACCGGCGAACCGGGACCGCCCTCGGCCTGAAATCCCGAGTGCGCTACACCCCAGCGGAAGTCCGCCGGTAGTGACAGATCGACCCCGTCGACCGGATCGACGGTGACGGTGACTGTGTGAGCCACCCGGTGCCCCCCACTGGGATAGAGCAGCGGGCCCAGAATGGGCACGAACTTCAACAGACCGAGCAGGCCTCCCACCTGGAGGCCGGCGCGCTCGTCGCTGACGACGACGGTGAACGAGTCGGTGCCGCCCACCGCGGCCATCGCGTTCATCGGCCGGTACACGAAGTCACCGTGTTGATCGACCTGCACCGTGCCACCGTTGAGCGGCCTGCCGACCACGGTGTAGGTCAGCGGGTCGCCGTCGCGGTCCTCGAACCCGACAGCGCCGGTCACGACGACATCGCCGTCGAGGGTGAGGCTCTGCATGTAGGGCAGCGGATTCTCGACCGGAGTCGGCCTCTGGTTGAAGAACTCGCGTCGGATCCAGGCCAGCAACGCCCACTCGGTGGGGTTGGCCGAGGGGGCCGACGGCTTCGCCGCGAACGGCTGCAACAGGGCTTTGATGAAACTTCCGGCCAGATCGGCCACGTACGTCACCACGGTGCGTACGTCGTACGCGGTCGGCCAGAGGCGCCAGCTCGGCACCTTCGGCGGCGCGACGGTGGTCGTGACCATGGCCGGCGCTACCGAATGTTGTTCCAGCAGAGCAGAATCCTCGGAATCGGTGGCAGGTTCGGCGGGTTGGGGCGGGTCCTGCCTGCGGGCATCGGCCTCGACCGCCCCGGTGGTGTCGGCAACGGTGTCCGACTCGCGCGCCACGGCTCGCTTCACCACTGTTGCCGGATCGGCGTCGGCCGGCCGGTTGCCCTCATGTTCGACGGGCGGCTCCGAGGTGGTGTCGGCGTCGGACACATCCCCGCTGACCTCGACGGCCTCACCGGTCTCGATATCGTCCCCGCCGGTCGAGGGCTCTAGGTCGGGCTCGTCTTCCACGTCGACATCCGACCCGGCCTCCTCGGACTCCTCGGTCTCGACTTCCTCCGCCTCGGCCTCTGCCTCAGCCTCGGCCTCGGTCTCGGTCTCGTCGGTCTCGTCGGGGTCCTGGGCATCGGCACGCTTCCCGTCCGACTCCGCGGGGTCGCCCGACGGCTCTGTCGCAGCCGCGCTGGGCGCAGACCCACCGCCGTCGGCATCGTCGGTCGCCCACGCCACTCCGGAGCCGGTGAACACCGCAGCGCCGACGCCGAGCGCCACCGCCAGGCTCCCGACACGACCGATGACCTGTGCAGAGTTCATCCACATTGCATACCTCCGCCCGGGGACGGCCGGTGTGACTTTGCCCAAAGACGAATCCGCCCAGAACAGACCGGTGTGTTCGCGACGCGGCGACGGGTGGCGGCAGTGATAATTGCCCTTCGGCTGAGGGTTAGGGACGCGCTTGTGATTTGGCTTCTGCAGATTCCCGCACCGATCCTGGGCTTCCTCTGGGTCGCCGTGATCGTCGGACTGTCCGTGGGCGGACTCCTGGTGTTCCGGAAGGTGGTCTCCCACACCCGACTCGAGAACTCCAACGCTGTGTCCGGCACGATGTTTCAGCTCGCCGGGGTCCTCTACGCGGTGCTTGTCGCCTTCGTCGTGGTGGTCGTCTGGGAGCAGTTCGGGGATGCCGAAGACGCGAGTAGCCGGGAGGCGGCCGCGATCGCCGACCTCATGCGGGATTCCGCTGCGCTGCCCGCCGAATCACAGACGCCGATCCAACAGAGCCTCATCGCCTACACCCGCCACGTGATCGACGTGGAGTTCCCGCGGATGCACCGCGGTGAAAAGGTCGTCGAACGCTCGGCCGAAATGAACGCCGTATGGGAGAACTACCTCCGGGTTCAGCCCGAGACCCGCAATGAGATCGCCTTCTTCGACCACGCCATCAACCGGTTGAGCGACCTGGACACCGATCGCAAGACGCGGGTGTCGACAGGCGACTCGTCGGTGCCCGGCGAACTCTGGGTCCTGTTGGTGGGCGGTGGTGGCGTGGTGATGGCGTTCACGTTCCTGTTCGGCACCCGCGACCTGCTTCTCCACTCCCTGGCCGTCGGCCTGACCTCGGCGCTGCTGGCCTTCGTCTTCTACCTCATCTTCGCGCTCGAGCACCCGTTCGTCGGTGATCTGTCAGTGCAACCCACCGCCTACGTGAACGTGCTCGAGGCCTGGACGGACTGAGCCTCAGCGACGCAGGCCGGCGAGCAGTCGTTGGTATGCCGGCGGTTCCGGGGCGGTGGCGGCGGCGTCGAGCATGTCGGCGACGGCGGTGAACTTGTCGCGGGGTCGGTGCCCGCCGCCGCGGCTGATCTCGGCGTCGTCGATCGCCTTCCATCCGGCGTGGTCGACCACCTTCGGCTGACGACTCCGGACGAACCGATCGAGGGAGGAGACCTTGTGCACCGGGTCGGCGAGCAAGCCGTTGTTGTAGTCGTCGACGAGATTGTGCACCGTCTGCGCGGCACACGACTTGTTCGTGCCGATGAAGCCCGTAGGGCCGCGCTTGATCCAGCCCGCGACGTAGCTGCCACGCACGGCGCCACCCTGATCGACGACGCGACCTCCGTCGTTGGGGACCACCGCGGCCACCTCGTCGAACGGAAGGCCCCGAATCGGCTTGCCCCGGTAGCCGATCGACGTCAGCACCAGCCCCGCCGAGATCTCCACGGTCTCGTCGGAACCCGTCAGAGTGAACTCGATCCCGGTGGTTCCCGCGTTCCCGAGGATCCGTGTCGGGGTCAGGCCGTACGCGAGCCGGATCCTGGGCCGGGAGATCCCCGTCTCGCGGGCCGCGGCCGATTCGCCCAGTTTGGCCAGGATCTCGAGCTTGTTGCGTGTCAGCGGGTCGGTTTCGGTCGCAAGGTCACGGATCACCAGGTCGTGGTCCGCGGTGTCGAGCACCACGTCGCAGGTCGACGTCAGACCGATCAGTTCCGGCAGCGTGAAGGCCGAGGCGGCGGGACCCCGGCGGGCCGCGATCACCACTTCCTGCACCCGAGATTCGCGCAGTGCGGCCAGCGCATGGCCGGCGATGTCGGTGCGCGCCAAGGTGTCCGGATCGCTCGTGAGAATGCGTGCCACGTCGAGCGCCACGTTCCCGTTGCCGACTATGACAACACGCTCACCGCTCAGATCCACAGGCAGCTCGGTGAACTCGGGATGCCCGTTGATCCACGCGACCACCTCGGTGGCGGTCGACGTTCCGGGTCGGCCCATTCCGTCGATCTCGAGTCGACGGTCGTCGGGTGCGCCGACTGCGTACAGCACCGCGTGATGGTGTTCGAGCAGTTCGTCATGAGTCAGGTCCGAACCCACCTCACAGTTGAGGAAGAAGGAGAACCCGGGGGTCCGGGCAATCCGCTCGAACAGCCACGTCACCCTCTTGGTGCTCGGGTGGTCGGGTGCGACCCCGGCGCGCACCAGTCCGTAGGGCGTCGGCAACTTCTCGAAGACGTTGACCCTCACGCCCTGCTGCGTCAACAGTTCGTCGGCGGCGTACATCGCCGCAGGACCCGAGCCCACGATGGCGACCCGCAGCGGACCACCCGACCGTGTGTGCACCACCGGGGCTTCGATCACCGGAGCCAATTTCGACGTCGGCGGCAGCTTGCCCTCCCGCGCCGGGTAGAAGGCCGCGTTCAACTCGACGAACGGCAGCTGCTCCTCGGTCAGCCGAGTGTCGGCCGCGATCGCACCGACCGGGCAGGCCGACACGCAGGCGCCGCAGTCCACGCATGCCGCCGGGTCGATGTAGAGCATCTCGGCTGTGGCGAATCCCGGTTCGTCCGGGGATGGGTGGATGCAGTTCACCGGGCATGCGTAGACGCACGACCCGTCACTGCAGCACGACTGTGTGATGACGTGGGGCATGAAGATCCCGTCCGGGACCGCCTAGGCGGCGGTCACCACGTGTTGACGCGCGGGCTCGCTGCGGTAGCGGCTCGGTTGGCCGTCGATCCTGCAGATCCGCCACATCAGCTTTGCGAACGGGTTCATCAACCCGGTGTCGTGACACAGCATCCGGACGTCGCCGAACATGTCCCGCAGGAACTGCCGCGACTCCGGAGCCTGGAAGAACAGTTCCTTCTTGACCGAGCGCGGAATGTCGAACTCTTTCCAGAACGACCTCGGCGGCTTCACGATGGCCTGGCACAGCACCCGCATGATGATCGGGACGTGCAGCGACAGCAGGAACCGCTTCCGTCGAGGCATGTGCGGAACCCTCTTGCGCAGGTACTCGTGGGCAAACGAGATGTGCCGCGCCTCCTCGGCCACGTGGATGGCCATCACGCGCTCCATGATCGGATGCAGCGCTTTGCCCTCCCGGAGCACGTTCTTCTGCGTGTGGTCGATGGGTTCCTCGCCGGCGAGCACACCGAAGAAGAACGTGATGGGCAGCGGACCCGCGGCCAGCGGGATGACCTGGGAGAGCCACTTGAGCATCCGCGGCATGCCCGGAACGTCGGCACCGATGCGGTTCACCATCTCCTGGAACATCATGGTGTGGTTGCACTCTTCGACCGACTCGTGCAGGCAGTAGCGGTACTCCGGGGAGCCGTTGGGCACCCAGAACGCGTAGTTCATCAGCCCGCGGATCAGGATCGACTCGAAGTGCAGGCCGACCTTGGCCACGTTCGCCTGGCGCCACATCCCGATCTCGATCTGCCGTTCGACCGATTGTGACCGGTACCAGGGGTGGCGGCCGATCGGGTCGGTTCCCGGCAGGATCCACCGGGGGTCATTGGGGATCACCGCGAACTCGGGTGAGTCCCAGTCGATGTCGGTGTACGGATTGAAGTTCCGACGCACCGATCCCTCGGAGAGCGTGGTCAGCATGTCGACGTACTCGGTGTCGTCGGATACGTCCATGTTCTTGCGCCAGCGCCGGATGATGGGCGTTCGAGCTTCTTTGACAGCCATCCTGTGCCTCCCGTTCGTCCCCGTCGAGCTTTACATTCGTCTATCTGCTGTCTAAAGACAGTACCCATGGTCCCAGGAATTGAACAGGCCGATTTCGCAGATGTGTCATCACCGGGTTACCTACGTCACATGTGACTGAACTCACACCAGATGCGACGGTCGGCCGCTGAAGGACCCACGCTCGGCAACGCGACGGCCGGAACTTAGGCTTGTCACCATGGCCGACGCCTCGACTTCCCTGACCATCCCGTCCGAACTCCGACCCTCGGACGGGCGGTTCGGCTGCGGGCCGTCCAAGGTCAGGCCCGAACAGTTGCAGGCGCTCGCCGCGGCGGGCGAGTTGTTCGGGACATCGCACCGCCAGGCACCGGTGAAGAACCTGGTCGGGCGCGTCCGCGACGGCCTTCGCCAACTGTTCGCACTGCCCGACGGCTACGAGGTGATACTCGGCAACGGCGGATCCACCGCCTTCTGGGATGCCGCCGCGTTCGGGCTGATCGACCAGCGCTCTCTACACCTCACCTACGGCGAGTTCAGTTCGAAGTTCGCCTCCGCTGTGGCCAAGAATCCGTTCGTCGGCGATCCCATCGTCATCAAGGCCGACGCGGGCAGCGCACCCAAGCCGGTGTCGGACCCGTCCGCCGACCTGATCGCCTGGGCGCACAACGAGACCTCCACCGGCGTCGCAGTGGCCGTCGAACGGCCCGAAGGCGCCGGTGACGCACTCGTCGCGATCGACGCCACCTCGGCGGCCGGCGGCCTGCCCGTCGACATCGCCGACGCCGACGTCTACTACTTCGCGCCGCAGAAGAATTTCGCCGGCGACGGCGGGCTGTGGATCGCGCTGCTCTCCCCCGGCGCCCTCGCCCGCGTCGAGGCGATCGCCGGCACCGGACGCTGGGTGCCCGAGTTCCTGTCACTGCCGATCGCCATCGAGAACAGCGTCAAGAACCAGACCTACAACACCCCCGCGATCGGAACCCTGGTGCTGCTCGCCGAACAGATCGACTGGCTGCTCGGCAACGGTGGTCTGGACTGGGCGACGGCGCGGACCGCCGACTCGTCGGGGCGGCTGTACGCGTGGGCCGAGAAGTCCTCGTTCGCCACACCGTTCGTCGCAGACCCGGTCTTGCGCTCACAGGTCGTCGGTACCGTCGACTTCTCCGATGACGTGGATGCGGCCGCGGTGGCGTCGATCCTGCGCAAGAACGGCATCGTCGACACCGAGCCCTATCGCAAACTCGGCCGCAATCAGCTGCGCGTCGGAATGTTCCCGGCCGTGGATCCAGACGACGTCAGCGCCCTGACAGGGTGCATCGACTTTGTTGTCGAGCGGCTTTGATCGACTGCCGCGTGTCACCCCGGTTACGGGTTGATAACGCAGTAGGGTGACCTCCGTATCGGGCTCGGCAACAGCCCGGAGGAGGTCGAAATGCGGGAACTCAAGGTCGTCGGACTCGATGTGGACAGCCGACGGATCATCTGCGAAACCGACGACTCCGGAGAGAAGTTCGTCCTGCGCTCCGACGAGCGCCTCAAGGCCGCGGTGCGCGGCGACCAGGTGAGTTCGAACCAAACCGCGATCGATGTCGAGGTCAAGAACATGCTGCGCCCCAAAGAGATCCAGTCGAAAATCCGCGCGGGCGCGTCCGTCGAACAGGTCGCGGCGGCCTCGGGAATGGACATCGCGCGCGTGGAGCGATTCGCCCACCCGGTGCTTCTGGAGCGCGACCGCGCCGCCGAACTGGCGACCGCGGCCCATCCCGTACTCGCCGACGGCCCGTCGGTGCTGACGCTGCTGGAGACCGTCTCCACCTCCCTGGTCTCGCGCGGCCTCGACCCCGACCTCACCGTCTGGGACGCCTGGCGCAACGAGGACGGCCGCTGGACCGTGCAGGTGGCGTGGACAGCGGGTAGGTCGGAACTCCAAGCGCACTTCCGATTCGCCCCCGGTGCGCACGGCGGGACCGTCACCGCGTTCGACGACGCGGCCTGCGAGCTGATCGACCCGAGCTTCGCCCGGCCGCTGCGCCCGTTGGCGCCCGTCGCGCAACTGGCACTCGAGGAACCCGACGCACCGCTCACGACGCCCACCGAGGCTCCCGAGCCGCCGCCGACGACAAAGCCCCCGCGCCCGAAGAAGAGCCGGCCCGCTGTGCCGGCGTGGGAAGACGTGCTGCTAGGCGTACGTTCCAGCGGCGGCCAGCGCTAGCAGAGCGATCCAGGCGCCGCCCACACCGACGGCCGATCCGAGCACGAACCACCGCCAGACCGGCACCGTCCGCCATCCCCACACCGTCGGGGCCAGCCCGCCCACCGCAACAAGATTGAGGCCGACGGCGAGCAGCGGATGAACCCTGATCAGACCGATGCTCAGCACCACGATCGCCGCCGCGATCACGGCCGCGACGAACGCCGCCAACGTCAAACCGGTCGCCCAGGGTGTGGAGTCGTCAGTCATATCTCCCTGTCCCTGTCCCGCTCATAGAATGCCAGCGCCGCGGCGGTGGCGACGTTGAGTGAGTCGGTCCCCCGCGACATCGGGATGCGCACGCGCATGTCGCTCGACCGCATCGTGTGCTCCTGAAGGCCCGGCCCCTCGGCACCGACGAGGACCGCCACCGGCTGCCCGGCCAGCCCGGTCATCGCCTCGGCCAGCGACGGCGCCGCCGGGTCCGGGGTCATCGCAAGAATGCGAAAGTTCTTGTTGCGCAATAACTCCAGGTCTCGAGGCCAGTTCTGCGCCCGAGCAAAAGGCACCAGCAGGGCGTGGCCCATCGAGACCCGGACCGCACGTCGATACAACGGGTCGGCGCATCCGCTGCCGAAGACCACCGCCCCGACCCCCAGCCCCGCGGCGTTGCGGAACACCGACCCGAGGTTCTCGTGGTCGTTGACGCCCTCGAGCACCGCGACCGTCCTCACGCCGTCGAGCACCTGCGCCACCGTCAGCTCGGCGGCGCGCGATGCCGACGCGAGCACCCCACGATTGAGGTGGAAGCCGACCACATCGGCCATCACCTCGGCAGACGCCCGGTAGAACGGCGCGTCGACGCCGTCGAGGTCGGCACCGAGTTCAGCCAGCCGCCGATCGGTTCCCAGAAACGCACGCGGTGTGAACCGGGAGGCGAGCATCCGCTGCACCACCAGGACGCCCTCGGCGATCACCAGCCCTTTTCCGGTGGGCAGGTCCGGCCGACGGTCGACGCTGTTGAGGTCCCGGAAGTCGTCGAGCCGGGAGTCACCGGGGTCGGCGACGTCGATGACGTTGGCCATCACGCGTTTTCGTCACCGTCGCCAGTGCATCCGACAGCTCTCACGGCGTCGAGACTACCCAGCGCCTCTCGGCACTCGACCGGCGATCGACTACGTTCGCAGGTGATGACCGCGTCCGAACCACCTCAGCCGCCCGCGCTTCCCGCGGCGCTGCGGGCGCCGTGGCCCGTCATCGCCGTCATCACCTGCGCCTGGTTGATCGCAGCGGTGCTCGCTTTCACGGTGAGTTCGCTGCACGACTGGCGGCCGATCACGGTCGCCGGTTTGGGTGTCGGCGTTCTTGGCACATCGATATTTCTGTGGCAACGTCACGCCGTGCGCCGCGGATCGCGCGGCGCACAGAGCGGCCTCGACTAGGAGCAGCAGCAATGGCAGCACCCGTCCTGCAAGCGCAGATCGACATCAATGCCCCGGTTTCGAAGGTGTGGGCGCTGGTCTCCGACCTGAAGAAGATGCCGCAGTGGAGCCCGCAGTGCCGCCTGATGAAGCCGATCGGTGGGATGCGCCAGGGTGCCCGCACCATCAACTTCAATCGGCGTGGGTTCCTCGCCTGGCCCACCACCAGCCGCATCACCGAGCTGATCCCCGAGAAGAAGCTCGCGTTCCGGGTCAACGAGAACCACACCGTGTGGAGCTACGAACTCGAACCCACCGAGGCGGGCACCCGACTGATCGAGACCCGGCACGCCGAGAACGGCACGACGGCAATGTCGAACTTCCTCGTGAACTCGATGATGGGCGGGGTGCCCAGCTTCGAAGACGAACTGATCGAGGGCATGAATCTGTCACTGAACCGCATCAAGGCGGCCGCGGAGCGCTAGCTGTCCGCGCGTTCCACCATGTCGAGCACGCCGTCGTCGTAGGCGTCGTACAACGGTGACCCGGTGCCGGCCGGCGCTGGGGTGTCCGAGTGCGCACCGCACCCGTACTCGGCGTCGACGACGTGTCCGTCGGAGGCGTACTCGTTGGCGCACACCCCGAACATCACCCCGAGGGCTCCGCCGAGGGGCAGATAAAAACCGCAGTCACGACACGACCGACGGGTCGCTCTGGCCATCGCAGACCCCGGCCCGTGTTCGCCGTCATGCCAACGCTGGGCGGCGTCGGCGCGCCCCCACATGCTCAGCACCTGACGACGACCCAGTCCGACCTCGACGGCAACGTCATCGATCTGCGGGTCACCGGTGGCCGTGTAACCCGGAACCAGGCGCGGGTCGTCGGTCTGCGGAGCCAAGAGGTCACCCGGGCCCAGATCGCCGGGGCGAACCCGCTCATCCCAGGGCACCCACTTGGGAGCCAGCAGCGCGGTCGGCCCGGGTACCAGCACCACCTCGCTGATCGTGGCCTGCTCGGCACCGGGGCACGCTGCGACCACGACGGCCCACTGCCAACCGCGATAGCCGGGAAGCTCGGCGAGGAATCGGTGGGTGGCTGCGGTCGGGTCCTCGAATCCCGCGCCCAGGTACTCACCGACGCTGTCCTCGCCGCTGTGCTCGACGATGGCCGCGCGCGCCTCGGCAACGGCGCCCATCAGCACCCCGGCGAGATCGGGCGCGTCCTCGGCGGCGGTCGGCTCAGGAGCCGCCACCGGTTCCTGCGCCGGTGCCGGTTCCTGCCCTGGGTTCGCTTCGGACTGTTGATCCGGTTCGGTCACGCTGTCCATTGCCTCCAATCTTGCCCGACGGGGCCAACATGTAGCCACACCGGCCGCCCGCACGCCTGCTGCCGTCCGGATGGGGGAGAATCGACACGTGACCGGAGAGCGGCGTGACCACCGGGACCCTGGCGGTCAGCATGGTGCACGCTACTACCCTCCGCGCCCACCTGCGGGCGAACACCCCGGGATGGCGAACTACCCCAGCGACCCGCACTGGAGCCCCGGCCAACGGACGCCGCGCAACCCTGCACCGCCGAACCACGGCGGCAATCGCTGGCTGCCACCCCTCGACGAGAGCACCCGCCACTCGGGCTCCTCGTCCCGCTACGACAGCTTCGATCCGTCCGGTCGCGCCGGTGCGAGCGCCGGCGAGAAGGTGACGGTGACACGTGCCGCCGCGCAGCGCAGCCGCGAGATGGGGTCGAAGATGTACGGCCTCGTGCACCGGGCGGCCACCGCCGACGGCGCGGACAAGTCCGGCCTGACCGCACTGACCTGGCCGGTGGTGGCGAACTTCGCGGTGGACGCGGCGATGGCGGTCGCACTGGCCAACACGCTGTTCTTCGCGGCCGCCTCAGGTGAGAGCAAGGGCAAGGTCGCGCTGTATCTGCTCATCACCATCGCACCGTTCGCGGTCATCGCCCCGCTGATCGGGCCGGCGCTGGACCGGTTGCAGCACGGGCGGCGGGTGGCGCTGGCGGCCTCGTTTGTGCTCCGCACCGTGCTGGCCGTGGTGTTGATCGCCAACTACGACAGCGCCACGGGCAGCTTCCCGTCATGGGTGCTCTACCCGTGCGCACTCGGGATGATGGTGCTGTCGAAGTCCTTCTCGGTGCTTCGAGGCGCCGTCACCCCACGGGTGTTACCGCCCTCGATCGACCTGGTGCGGGTGAATTCCCGACTGACCACGTTCGGATTGTTGGGCGGCACCATGATCGGCGGCGGTATCGCCGCGGCCGCCGAGTGGGGGTTCAGCCTCGTCCAGATGCCCGGCGCGCTGTACATCGTGGTGGCGATGACGGTCGCCGGCGCCGTTGTGGCGATGCGCATTCCCAAGTGGGTGGAGGTGACCGAGGGTGAGGTCCCCACCACCCTCAGCTACCACGGCGGCGCCGACGATCTGCGCCGCCGCACGGATACCCACGGCGCCACCACCAAGACGCGGCAACCGCTGGGCCGCAACATCATCACCGCCCTGTGGGGCAACTGCACCGTCAAGGTCATGGTGGGATTTCTGTTCCTCTATCCGGCGTTTGTGGCCAAGGCCCACGACGCCAGCGGATGGGAGCAGCTGCGCATCCTCGGCCTGATCGGTGCGGCGGCAGCAATCGGCAACTTCACCGGCAACTTCACCGCCGCGCGGCTGACCCTCGGGCATCCGGCGCGTCTAGTGGTGCGCTGTGCCACCGCAGTCACGGCCGTGGCGCTGGTGACGGCTCTGACCGGCAACCTGCTCGTCGCCGCGGGGGCGACACTGGTCACGTCGGGGGCCAGCGCGATCGCCAAGGCGTCGCTGGATGCCTCACTGCAGGACGATCTACCCGAGGAATCCCGGGCGTCGGCGTTCGGCCGATCGGAATCGCTGCTGCAGCTGTCGTGGGTCGCCGGCGGAGCCACCGGGGTGTTGATCTACACCGATCTGTGGGTGGGCTTCACCACGATCACCGCGATCCTGATGCTCGGCCTCGCCCAGACGATCGTGAGCTACCGGGGTGAGTCGCTGATACCCGGTTTCGGAGGCAATCGTCCGGTGCTCGCCGAGCAGGAAGGTGTACCGATGGACACGGCGGCGGTGACGCGCGAGTGAAACGTGTTGTCGCCATGCTGGCGGCGGTGGCGCTCGTCGCGTCCACCGGTACCGGGGTGCTGGTGTGGCGGTTGTCCCGAGACCACACCCCGCAGCCTCCCGAGATCTCCGCCTACTCGCAGGGACACCTCGCCCGCGTGGGCCCGTTCCGGTTCTGCGAGGTGCTCAACCCGACCGACTGCGTCGTCTCCGGTGAACAGGGCGAGCTGCCGGTGACCGGCCGCCATCCGATTCAGCTGTCGGTGCCGTCCGCCATCTCGCAGGCACCATGGGTGCTGCTGCGCGCCTACGAGGACGCCGATCTGATCGAGGAGTTCCGGCCCGATACCCGGCTGGCGGTGACGATCCCGACCGTCGACGCGCAGCGCGGCCGACTCGTCGGCATCGCGGTGCAGCTTCCGACGCTGGTCCGTGATGAAACGGGTGACGAGTTCCCGGTGCCGCACGCCGAGTGGTCGGTCCGCACCGTGTGGGATTGACCGGCCGCTAGCCAGCCGAATGCGCTGCCGGCACCCGCTCCGCCTCCCGCGTCGGCGGCGGCGGCGTCCCATCACCGAATGGTCTGCCGCCCAATGCTTCCCGACCGTGCGGTGTGAGCCAGTTGGTCAGGTCCGGCCCCTTGGGCACCACCCCGGTCGGGTTGATGTCGGAATGGACGATGTAGTAGTGCTGCTTGATCTGGACGAAGTCGGTGGTGTCGCCGAACCCGGGGGTCTGGAACAGGTCGCGTGCGTAGGCCCACAGCACCGGCATCTCGGAGAGCTTGCTGCGGTTGGTCTTGAAGTGCCCGTGGTAGACGGGGTCGAACCGGGCCAGCGTGGTGAACAACCGGACGTCGGCCTCGGTGATGGTGTCCCCGACCAGGTACCGCTGATCGGCCAGCCGCTCGGTGAGCCAGTCCAACGCGGTGAACAACCGGTCGTAGGCCTTCTCGTAGGCGCGCTGGGATCCCGCGAATCCGCACCGGTAGACGCCGTTGTTGACCTCGGTGTAGATGCGTTGGGACACCTCGTCGATCTCGTCGCGCAGCGGCTCCGGGTACAGCTGCGGCGCGCCGTCACGGTGGTGAGCCGTCCATTCGGTGGAGAAGTCCAACGTGATCTGTGCGAAATCGTTGGTCGCCACCGCTCCGGTCGGGACGTCCACGACGGCGGGAACCGTCACGCCCTTGGGATAGTCGGGGATGCGTTTGTTGTAGGCGTCGCGCAGGTAGTGGATGCCCAGCACCGGGTCCACGCCGTCCGGGTCCAGGTCGAAGGTCCAGCTGCGCTCGTCGTGTGTCGGGCCGCAGAAGCCAATGGAGAGAACATCTTCGAGCCCGAGCAGACGCCTGACGATGATCGTGCGATTGGCCCACGGGCAGGCCCTGGCGACGACGAGCCGGTACCGGCCGGGTTCGACGGGATAACCGTCTCGGCCGTCGGCGGTGACCCGGGTGTTGATGTAGTCGGTGTCGCGGTTGAACTCACCGTTGGCGGACGAGGAATCGGCGACGTAGCTCATGCACCCAGTAATACCCGCATCAGTGCGTCCCCGGCTCCCGGTTCCGGCTCAAGCTGCTACGCGTCGAGTTCCTGAGCGACGGCCTTCACCACTTCAGAGACGCGGCGCGCCACCTTACGGTCTGGGTAGCGGCCCTTGCGAAGCTCCGGCTGCACTGCGCTCTCCAACAGCGTGATCATGTCCTCGACCATGCCGTGCAACTCGTCCGGAGTGTGCTTGTGCTCGACCGTGGCGGCCTCTCGGCGGGTCTTGCTCAGGCTCGGCGGCGGATCGATCAGCTTCAAGCTCAGCGCCTGGGGCCCACGACGGCCCGCAGCGACACCGAACTCGACACGCTGGCCCGCCTTGAGACCTTCCACACCGGCGGGCAACGCCGAGGACCGCACGTAGACGTCCTCACCCTCCTCCTGGGAGAGGAACCCGAAGCCCTTCTCGGTGTCGTACCACTTCACCCGGCCGGTCGGCACTGGTCTCACCTGCTTGTCTATCTGAAGCGAATAAAGGTCTGTACCTGTTGGGTACACAAGTAAAGCGCCCCGCCTGCGTCGGGACGCGTCCGAGGCGATCTTACTCGGACGCCACCGCCGCCAGCATCCCCTTATGTAGGTAGGCTGCAGAAATCGTTGGAGGAAGAAGATGCGACTGATACTGAATGTGATCTGGTTGGTCTTCGGCGGACTGTGGCTCGCGCTCGGCTATCTCCTCGCGGCGCTCATCTGCTTCATCCTGATCATCACGATCCCGTTCGGCTTCGCTTCGCTGCGCATCGCGGCGTATGCGCTGTGGCCGTTCGGCCGCACCATCGTCGACAAGCCAGGAACCCGCCCCGGCGCGCTGGTCGGCAACGTCCTCTGGGTCATCCTCTTCGGGGTGTGGCTGGCCCTGGGTCACATCATCACCGCGGTCGCGATGGCCATCACCATCATCGGGATCCCGCTGGCGCTGGCGAACCTCAAACTGATCCCGGTGTCGCTGATGCCTCTCGGCAAGGAGATCGTGCCGGTCGATGCGGTGAATTCGCCGGCCTTCGGAGCCGCGCCGTGACTGTCGTCGGACTCGGGGTGCCATCGGTACACCGCATCCGGTCCTCCGCGCCTGCGGACGGCCCGTTGGTCGACACCTTCGGCCGGGTCGCGACCGACCTGCGGGTGTCCCTGACCGACCTGTGCAATTTGCGCTGCACCTACTGCATGCCCGCCGAGGGACTCGACTGGCTGCCCGGTGACCAGAAGCTGCAGCCCGCCGAACTCACCCGACTGCTTCACATCGCGGTGACCCGGCTCGGGATCACCAGCGTCCGGTTCACCGGGGGCGAGCCGCTGGTGGTTCCCCACCTCGAGACGGTCGTCGAGCAGACGGCCGCGTTGCGTCCACGTCCGGAGATCACGCTGACCACCAACGGGGTCGGCCTGGCGCGGCGCGCCGCCGCGCTCAAGGCGGCCGGACTCGACCGCATCAACGTCTCACTGGACACCGTCGACGCCGCGCACTTCGCCGCCATCACCCGCCGCGACAAGTTGGCCGACGTGCTGGCCGGGCTGGACGCCGCCAAGGCAGCGGGCCTGAGCCCGGTGAAGGTCAACGCGGTGCTCGATCCGGTCACCGGGCTCGCAGACGCCGTGGAATTGCTGCGCTTCTGTCTGCAGCACGGCTACCAGCTGCGCATCATCGAGCAGATGCCGCTCGACGCCGGGCATGCCTGGGAGCGCGACCGCGCGATCAGCGCCGACGACATCCTCCGCACGTTGCAGGGTGCGTTCACGCTCACCCCCGACCCGACTCCGCGCGGGTCGGCGCCGGCACAGCTGTGGCAGGTCCACGATCAGGCCGGGCTGTCCGGCAAGGTCGGCATCATCGCGTCGGTCTCGCACGCCTTCTGTGCCGCGTGCGACCGCAGTCGGCTGACCGCCGACGGCCAGGTCCGCAACTGCCTGTTCGCAACTGAGGAGACCGACCTGCGCGCGCTCCTGCGCTCCGGCGCAGACGACGACGCCCTCGAGGCCGCGTGGCGTGCCGCGATGTGGGCCAAAGCCGCGGGCCACGGCATCAACGACCCGGATTTTGTCCAGCCCGACCGCCCGATGAGCGCGATCGGCGGTTAGACGATGCCGACAGACCTCCGAGTGCGCGTCACCGTGCGGTACTTTGCCGCAGCGCGCGCCGCCGCGGGCGCCGAGACGGAGATTTTCGACCTGCGAGCTGGAACAACGGTGGCCGAGTTGATCGCGACGCTGAAGTCCAGGGATGCCGAACTGGCAAACGTGCTGGCCAGGTGCTCCTATCTGCGCGATGGAATTGCGGTGCGAGACATGGAAATCGTGCTCGATGACGCACAGACTCTGGATGTGCTCCCGCCCTTCGCCGGTGGCTAGCGACCGGCCGGGATCGATGTATTCCGTGATTTACGTCACATAACAAAACGGTCACGAGATGGCTACGGCGCGGTTGCGGCGGGCGGCACCTGCAGGAACAACGAACTTTCCTGGGTTTTTAGAGTTTTTTTAATATTTGCTTCGGCAGGAAACGCCGAGGCAGCCACGGGGTGACGGGACCGGGCCTTCCGGTTACCGTCTTGACTCAAGCCGTCGATCCCAAACCCGACCGGCCCGCCGTGAGACCGATTGCGCCGAGCTCCATCCGTCGGTCTGCGGGGACAACGAGAAACAACCTGGATGGAGGCGGGGGACCCACCGGTCCACCGAACACAAGGGACCTGGGGCCGTTCACGGCTCCTAGGGGTGAAGCCGTCTTCGTTTCGACGAAGCGGCCGGGCGACCTCTCCAGCCCGAACCCGACAGCTGACCTCGCGGGCGCTACAGAGAGGACCACAAGTTTTATGAGTGGACGGCATCGCAAGCCCACTTCGTCATCAGTAAGCGTCGCAAAGATCGCCTTCACCGGCGCAGTCATCGGTGGCGGCAGCATTGCACTCGCCGGCCAAGCAGGTGCTGCGACCGACGGTGAGTGGGACCGCGTCGCGAGCTGTGAGTCCGGCGGCAACTGGGCCATCAACACCGGCAACGGGTATCACGGCGGACTGCAGTTCTCGCCGAGCACCTGGTCCGGCCACGGTGGCGCCGACTTCGCACCCGCGGCGTACCTGGCGACCAAGGAAGAGCAGATCGCCGTCGCCGAGCGCGTGCTGGCGTCTCAGGGCAAGGGCGCATGGCCGTCGTGCGGCGGGCCGCTCTCCGCCGCAACGCCACGCAACGTCGTCAACGAACCCGAACCGCCTGCGCCGGTCGACCCGGTGGCACTCAACGGCGTGCTGCCTCCTCCGCCCCCGCCGTTCGCCCCGCCTGCCCCCGCACCGTTCGATGCGATGTCGGCCCCGCTGCCCGAAGCCCCGCCGCCGCTGCCCCCGGCTCCGCTGCCTGAGGCCCTGCCTCCGGCTCCCGCGCCGATGGATGCTCCCCTTCCCCCACCCGCGCCGCTGCCGCCCGCACCGGCGCCAATGGACGCACCGCTGCCCGCCCCGGCGCCAATGGACGCACCCCTGCCGGCCCCGCTGCCCGCTCCGGCACCGATGGATGCGCCGCTGCCGGCACCCGCACCGGCGATCGTCGAAGCCTCTCTCGCGGCACCGCTCGATGCGCCGCCGGTCGAACTGCCGATCGCCACCGCCGGCAACTGGGACACCCCGCACGGCCCGGTTCCTGCCGATCAGGCCCAGCTGTGGTCGCTGCACGCAGACGCACCACTGCAGCCCGCGCCGGCACTTCCGCCGCTTCCCCCGGCGCCCGCTCCCGCCCCTGCACCGGCCCCCGCCCCGGCGGCCGTCGCAGCTCCCGCGCCGATCGATCCGCTGGCCCCGTTGGCCGGTGTCGACGTGCCCGCTCCGGCATACGACATGGCCAACCAGGCGATCACCGGGGACCTGCCCATGCCCGAAGCCACCCCGCACCTGGTGAGCCCGGACAACCTGCCTCCCGGTACCACGGTCGACCCTGCGCTCGTTCCGAGCGAGAGCCCGAACGTCACGTACCTCAAGGAGATCTGGCACGCGATCCAGACCCAGGACATCTCCGGCAGCGACGCGTTGCTGGCGCTGACCCAGCGTCCGCTGACCACTCCGGACCCGGGTGGCCCCGCGCCGAGCATGCCGGTCCCGGTCGGCGCCGATCCGGCCGCGGTGCCTCCTCCGGCACCCGCACCGGTGTTGCCGCCCGCCTGACGCGACCCATCGCCGACTCGTCCCACGGTCGTCGTGGACTACGCGGAGTTGACCCACTCCTCGGTTCCGTCGGCGAAGAACTGGTGCTTCCACACCGGTAGCCGTTCTTTCACGCTGTCCACCAGGCGCGCACAGGTCTCGAACGCGGCGCGCCGGTGGTCGGCAGCGACGGCGGCAACCAGCGCCGCGTCGCCGATGTGCAGGGTGCCGACCCGATGGCTGACGGCGATGGCGCGGACCCCCGGGCAATCGGCCGCGATCTCGGCGACGACGTCCTCGAGGGTCTGTGCCGCGGACGGATGCGACGAATAGTCCAGTCGAGTCACGGTTCGGCCGCCGTCGTGGTCGCGCACGACGCCGGCAAAAACCACGACGGCGCCCGCGGCGTGGTGTGAGACCAGCGCCTCATGCTCGGCCGAATCGATGGGCTGATCGGTGAGAGCAGCCCTGACCACCGTCGTCATCGCACGTGGTCCCCTCCGCGCAATTGATCCAGCGCGTGCTCGAGAACATCGGCGAGCACTCCCAAGCCGTCTTTGACCCCGCCGGATGAGCCGGGGAGATTCACGATCAACGTTCGGCCGGCGACGCCGCACACTCCGCGCGACAAGACCGACGTCGGCACGTGCGGGAGTCCGGACTGTCTGATGGCCTCGGCGAGACCCGGGACCTGGTAATCCACCACCGCCGCAGTCGCCTGCGGAGTGGAATCGGTGGGTGAGATGCCCGTGCCGCCGGAGGTGACGATGACGTCGGGGCTGTCACGCAGAGCAGATCGCAGCGCCGATTCGACCGGTTCGCCGTCAGCGACGACCACGGGTGAGGGGGTGTCGACGCCGCGGCCGTTCAGCCAGTCCGCGATGACGGGACCGCAGCGGTCCTCGTAGACACCGGCAGAGGCCCGGGTGGAGGCGATGATCACCACACCTGACCGCGTCACGCGGTCCACATACCCGTTTTGCCACCCTCTTTGCGCACCACGCGGATGTCGTTGATGCATGCGGCGCGGTCGACCGCCTTGATCATGTCGTAGATCGTCAGCGCGGCCACGCTGACTGCGGTCAGCGCTTCCATCTCGACCCCGGTGCGGTCAGTGGTGCGCACGGTGGCGGTGATGCCGACCAGTCCCGGGTCGTCCGCACCGCCCACGGTGAAATCGACGTCGACACCGGTGATCGCCAGCGGGTGGCACAGCGGGATCAGTTCGCTGGTGCGTTTGGCAGCGAGAATCGCAGCGACCCGCGCGGTGGCCAACGCGTCACCCTTGGGCAGCCCGTTTGCGCTGATCATCTCGACGACATCGGGACGGGTCCGTACTGCTCCCACCGCTATCGCAACGCGCTTGGTGACATCCTTGGCGGTGACATCGACCATATGAGCTGCGCCCGACTCATCGAGATGCGAGAGGCCTTCTCCCACCCCGGAGCTCACCGCTACCTGTTGATGACCGTGGAGGACTGGATGAACGGGAGCTCGTCAGCCGGTAGCGGGAACGTCACGTCGCCGAACGGTGACAGTGCGCCCGTGCGGTCAGTGGCAAGCTCGCTGACCGCGTGATCGTCGGGGTCGGTCGTCGGCCAGCCCGGGTCGACGTACTTGTCCTTCTGCCGTTTCTCATCAGCCACACGAACATTGTGGCAGGCGTCTCGCCGTCTGGCGAGGTCGGGACGCTGCTTTAAGCTGGTCGGCGATGAGGCCTCGGACGAAGAGCAGACAGTGCCGATGAGGCCTCGGACGAAGAGCAGACAGTGCCGATGAGCGGGAATCCCCCGGTCGTACCGTTGGGCGCCTGGTTGGCCGAGTCCGACGATGACCGGCTGATCCGCCTGCTCCGGCTACGCCCCGACCTCACCCAACCCCCGCCGGGCACCATCGCCGCGCTGGCCGCCCGAGCTGCGGCCCGCCAATCGGTCAAGGCCGCTACCGATGATCTGGACTTCCTGCACCTGGGCGTGCTCGACGCCCTGCTCACGCTGCACGCCGACACCACCGGTGTCACCGTCGCCCGGTTGACCGAACTGCTCGGCGAGAAGGTTGACGGCGAGGCCGTCGGCGCGGCGGTCCAGGACCTCCGGGAGCGCGCCCTGGTCTGGGGCGACGACCCACTGCGGGTGGTCGCCGAAGCCGGGTCCAGCCTTCCCTGGTACCCCGGTCAGGCCACCGACGAGAACGCCGCCCCGTCGAGTGCGGACATCGCCGACGCGATCGAAGCCCTCGACGGTCCCGCGCGCGAGTTGCTGGACAAGCTGCTCGAAGGCTCGCCCGTCGGACGGACCCGTGACGCGGCGCCCGGAACCCCACCCGACCGGCCGGTGCAGCGACTGCTCGCCGCCGGCCTGCTCCGCAGTCTCGATTCCGACACCGTGATCCTGCCCCGGCTGGTCGGCCAGGTGCTTCGCGGCGAAGTCCCCGGCCCCGTCAGCTGGACCAAACCCGACCCCACCGTGTCCACGACCAGCGCCCGCGATGTGGATGCCGTGGCCGCCGGTGCGGCGATCGATCTGTTGCGTGAAGTCGAGATCATCATCGAAACACTGAGTGCCGCACCCATTCCCGAACTACGCAGCGGGGGCCTCGGGGTGCGGGAGGTCAAGCGGTTGACCAAGCAGACCGGCATCGAGGATCGCCGACTGGGACTTCTCCTGGAGGTCAGCGCCGCCGCCGGCCTGATCGCACCGGGAATGCCCGAACCGGATCCACCCGATGCCGCCGGACCGTACTGGGCGCCGACGGTCGCCGCCGATCGGTTCGTCGAATCCCCGACAGCGGTCAAATGGCACCTGATCGTGTCGGCGTGGTTGGACCTGCCGGGTCGACCGGGCCTCATCGGCAGCCGTGGCCCTGATGGCAAACCGTATGCAGCGCTGTCGGATTCGCTGTTCTCGACTGCTGCGCCCCTTGATCGTCGACTTCTTCTGGAGACGCTGGCGGAGTTGCCGCCGGGTTCCGGTGTCGACGGCGACAGCGCATCGCTGGCCTTGGTGTGGCGGCGACCCCGATGGTCGGCGAGGCTCCAACCCGCACCTGTCGCCGACCTGCTCACCGAGGGCCACGCAGTCGGTGTCGTCGGTCGGGGCGCCCTGTCCACGCCGATGCGGCGACTCCTCGCCGGCGAATCCGACGACGCGGTCGTCGCGGCCATGTCCAAGGTCCTTCCCAAACCGATCGACCACTTCCTGCTGCAGGCCGACCTGACGGTGATCGTGCCCGGACCGCTGGAGCGTGCGCTGGCCGAACAACTGGCAGCGGTCGCAACGGTGGAATCCGCGGGCGCGGCAATGGTGTACCGCATCACCGAGGCGTCCGTCCGGCGCGCACTGGACACCGGGAAGACGGCGGGCGAATTGCACGCATTGTTCACCCGCCACTCCAAAACCCCTGTGCCACAGTCCTTGACCTACATGATCGACGATGTGGCACGTCGCCACGGCCAGTTGCGCGTGGGCATGGCTTCGTCGTTTGTTCGCTGCGAGGACGCCGCGCTGCTGGCCCAGGCGGTCGCCGCTCCGGCAACCGAAGCGGTCGAGTTGAGGCCTCTGGCCCCGACTGTGGCGGTGTCGCAGGCCCCGATCGCCGAAGTGCTCGCCGCTCTGCGACGCGCCGGCTTCGCCCCGGCTGCCGAGGACTCCACCGGAGCGATCGTCGATCTGCGCAGCCGGGGCTCGCGAGTTCCGCCGGCGGGCCGTCGCCGCGTACACCGGCACCACCTGACACCTACGGATCAGACCCTCGGCGCGATCGTGGCGGTGCTCCGCAAGGTCGCTTCGACACCGTCGGGAATGCGGTTGGACCCCGCGGTCGCGATTTCGGAACTGCAGTACGCCGCTCACCACCAGGAGTCGGTGGTGATCGGATACGTCGATCCAGCCGGGGTGGCCACGCAGCGCGTCGTGGCACCGATCAACGTCCGGGGAGGCCAGCTCACCGCCTATGACCCTGCCTCCGGCAGGGTCCGGGAGTTCGCCATTCACCGCGTGACTTCGGTGGTGGCCGCCGAATCCGGATAATGGGTGGGATGACTTCCTACCGAGACCGCGCATGACCGACGGCCCGCTGATCGTGCAGTCCGACAAGACGGTGCTGCTCGAGGTCGACCATGAGCAAGCCGGGGACGCCCGTGCGGCGATCGCACCGTTCGCCGAGTTGGAACGTGCACCCGAGCACATCCACACGTATCGCATCACCCCGCTGGCACTGTGGAACGCCCGCGCCGCCGGACACGACGCCGAACAGGTGGTCGACGCCCTGGTCAGCTTCTCCCGCTACGGGGTGCCCCAGCCATTGCTGGTCGACATCGTCGACACCATGGCCCGTTACGGCCGGTTGCAACTGGTCAAGAGCCCGGTCCACGGCCTCATCCTGGTCAGCTTGGATCGCGCGGTCCTCGAAGAGGTCATGCGCCACAAAAAGATCGCTCCGATGCTGGGAGCGCGGATCGACGACGACACCGTCATCGTGCACGCCAGCGAACGTGGCCACATCAAGCAACTCCTGCTGAAGATCGGCTGGCCGGCGGAGGACCTCGCCGGCTATGTCGACGGTGAGGCGCACCCGATCAGCCTGGCGCAGGACGGTTGGCATCTGCGCGACTACCAGGAGATGGCCGCGGACTCATTCTGGGCGGGCGGCTCCGGTGTGGTGGTGCTGCCGTGCGGGGCAGGAAAGACGCTGGTCGGCGCAGCCGCGATGGCCAAGGCCGGAGCCACCACCCTGATCCTGGTGACCAACACAGTGGCCGGCCGCCAGTGGAAGCGCGAGCTGATCGCCCGGACCTCGTTGACCGAGGAGGAGATCGGCGAGTACTCCGGAGAACGCAAGGAGATCCGGCCGGTCACCATTGCCACCTACCAGGTCATCACACGCCGCACCAAGGGCGAATACAAGCATCTGGAGCTGTTCGACAGCCGTGACTGGGGCCTGATCATCTACGACGAGGTGCACCTGTTGCCCGCGCCGGTGTTCCGGATGACGGCCGATCTGCAGTCGCGCAGGCGCCTGGGACTGACAGCCACCCTGATCCGTGAGGACGGCCGCGAGGGTGATGTGTTCTCGCTGATCGGACCGAAACGCTACGACGCGCCGTGGAAGGACATCGAGGCACAGGGATGGATCGCACCGGCCGAGTGCATCGAGGTCCGCGTCACGATGACCGACAACGAGCGCATGCTGTACGCCACGGCTGAACCCGAAGAGCGCTACAAACTCTGCGCGACGGCGCACACCAAGATCGCGGTGGTGAAGTCGATTCTCGAGCGGCACCCCTCAGAACCCACGCTGGTCATCGGCGCCTACCTCGACCAGCTCGATGAGCTCGGTGCCGAACTCGACGCCCCGGTCATCCAGGGGTCGACGAAGACCGCTGAGCGGGAGGCCCTGTTCGACGGGTTCCGTCGCGGCGAAATCCGCACCCTGGTGGTTTCCAAAGTCGCCAACTTCTCGATCGACCTACCGGAAGCCAGTGTGGCAGTTCAGGTCTCGGGAACCTTCGGCTCCCGCCAAGAGGAAGCTCAGCGGCTGGGACGGCTGCTGCGGCCCAAGGCCGACGGCGGCGGTGCGGTGTTCTACTCGGTGGTGTCGCGTGACAGCCTCGACGCCGAGTATGCCGCGCATCGGCAGCGGTTCCTCGCCGAGCAGGGCTACGGATATGTGATCAAGGACGCGGACGATCTTCTCGGACCGGCGATCTGAAATCAGAGGAGCAGCGACGAGTGCGAACCCGATCCGTTTCGGGGTGGCCGTGTTTGAAATGGGCTACGCAAGTCGCGCTCAACCGGCTTGAAACGCTCAACCGGGCCCAAAGCGACAGTTGGGGCTTGCTGCAACTTCCAGAGTCAATGAGCAAAAAAATTTGCTGTTGTGACCTCAGCGCAACTCTGACTTGACCGGAGCGCGAATCATTCGACCTGACTAGTCGGACACTGTCTTGTTACCCACGAAAACCCAATTCAACGTCCGTGAAGTCCCAGAGATTTGATAACAGCATGCCTTCGTGCCGGAGGTCCTGTTGCTAAGCATTCCGGGGGACCACCAATCTGCTGCGAAGAACTCACACTATAAGTCATATATAGCAACGGGAAATCGATTTGCTATCAGCGCATACTGATGCATTTAACCAGCATTGCTGCAAAACAGGGTTTTCCTTCATGCAATATGAGCATGCAGGCAGACGGCTTGGCAACACACGTCATCGCGGGGGATCGCACATGTCAGATATTCACGAGAGAGGTGTGACAACCGGCAGTGGGCCGACCAAGGGGGCGCGCAACGGTGGGCGCGCCCGCAGGCAAAGAAGGATCGAGCCCTACGCGTGGCTGACCGCGGGTGCGGTCAGCGTCGGTATCGGCGCGGCCGCGTTCACCGGAGCGGGGTTGGCGGCCGCCGATGACACCGCCGGCGATTCCGCCTCGGCGAGCAGCAGCGCTTCGGCGGGGAGCGAAACGGCCACAACAGGGCCCGCGAAGCGCGAGCCCAGCGCCGCCGACGGCACCCGCCCCAGCGACGTCGACCGCACTGATCGCGAGTCGACGGACGACGACGAAGCAGATGACGAGGTAAGTGAACAGTCCGACCAGTCGCTCGATGGAGGCGATCGTGCTGACGACACAAAGGACGCCTCCAGCACCGAACCTGAGTTCAGCGAAAGCGACCCAGATGACATGGTTGGTGACCACGCCACAGCGGTCAGGGCCAAGCGATCGGAGAACAGCACACCGCGCGAGGCCCAAGTAGAAGCGAGTGTCGACCAAGGTCTGCGCCCGGGAGCCGTCTCCGCCGCCGACATTGAATCCATCTCATCCACGTCGGAGGAACAGGAATCCCGTTCGACCGCAGTTTTGCAAGAGTCGAACCAGTCCACAGAATCGGTGTTGACAGGCGCAGTGCCGGGAACCGCCGGCGGATTCGATGCCAACGGCGCTCCTGTGACGGTGAAGCTTTCTGTCACACCGAAACAGGGCCGCGTCGAGGTCAACACGGACGGGACGTATAGCTATACGCCTTCGAGTGCCTTGGCTGCCAGCGGCGGGACGGACACGTTTTCCGTCACTGTCACCACACTCAACCCACCAGAAACCGGCCTGAAGGCGCTCTGGAGCGCCATGATCCGGATGTTGACAATCGGATTGGTGAAGCCCGCCGTCAGCACCAGCGTCACGAGGACCGTGACGGTCACCGTTGCGAAAACCGCGGACATCGATACCGACCCAGCACCGGCCCCAGTTCCACCCAGCAAGTACGACTCTGGGCTGTCGGATCCCTTCCAGATGCCCAGCGCGAGTGCGGGTAAGACGTTGAACGTCCGCGACTACGGCGCGACGTCCAACAGGTCCTCTGACAACGATGCGACTGCCATTCAAAAGGCCATCAATGCAGCGCAGGCCGGCGACACGGTGTACATCCCGAACGGCACCTACCACATCAAATCCACGATCGGCCTGAAAGCTGGGGTGTCTCTCATTGGCCAATCACGGGACGGCGCCGTATTGGCCTCCGCCTTCTGGAGCAGTCCCCACGCGATGATCTATGCGGCGCCAAACGTCTCGAACTTGACTGTGTCCTCATTCACAATCACCCGAGCATCAGGAAGTGCGGTGAAGGCTGCCGTCCGGTTGGGTGTAGAAGGCAGCGCAGGTGTAGTCTCCCGCATAGTCGTCAAAGATCTGTTCATAGAGAAGTTTCAACGCTTCGGCATCCAGTTGCAAAATGCGTATCAAGTACTCGTCGACGGAAACACGATTCGAAATGCGACGGCACTGGACGGCGGGGGGTCGGGTTACGGAATCCTCATCGATCAGAGCCGGTCCAGTAATAATTGGATTCGGAACAACGATATTGGACCCGTCATCCGACACGGCATTCTCATACAGATGAGCGCGCACCACAACCTCATCGAGAACAACCGCATCACGGGCACGGTGTCCGGGGCCATCGATCTGCATGGCGAAGATGAATACAGCAACGAAATCCGTTACAACACAGTCTGGAACGGCGTTCGCAACGGCACCACCGTAAGCCCGAATGGAGCCGGCATCGAAGTCGGCGAATACAGCGGAAGCATCGGCAGTAGCGCCCAGCATGACAATTCCGGAGCGAACAACTGGATCCATCACAACGTGGTCTACGGATACAGCTACGGATTACGCATCGTGAACAACAGCAATGGCACTTACATCGAGAACAACATCTTCTACGACAACTTCGGCAGCGGAATTCTTGCCGATCTCGCGCCCATGAACAATATTCACATTTCAGGCAACGAGATCTACAACAACGCGAGCGGCATCACTCTTTACGATGTCACAGCGGCGAGCATCGAAGACAACGTAATCCGCGACAACGACAGCTATGGTATTTGGACCAACGCGGGAACAACCGGCTACATCGTGACGGGCAACACCGTAACGGGCAACGGGGTGAACGTCGCCCTCGGCAGCAGCAATGGTGTGTACAGCGTCAGCGCATAGCGGGTCATTTTTCGGCCGGTCAATGAAAGACATCTATGAAAGTCATTGCCCGACCGATCAGGTCGTGGGTGCCTCCAGCCCCCGCGAAAGGATCCACAAGCCAACACATCACCACGTGACTTCGTTTCCACAGAATGTGACGATGGTCAGCGCCTGGCACCTCGAGGTAGTCGACCCTGCCGCCGAGTGCGCAGCTCTGAGATACCGCGAACCACAACGCGGATGACGCGCGGACGACCATCGCTGACACAATCGATGATGACGTCAGCGAGGAGGCGCGAACCACAGACGTTATCGGTGCCTTCGACTACTCCACAGCCATCGATGTTCGCCAACGTCTTCGAGTACATCCCGCCGGACGAGCGCGACAGCAGCCTGCAGGAGATGTTCCGTATCTTGAATCCGGGTGGCGTCGTCCGTCGCCCAACCCCTAATTCGTGATCGAGTCTCGCCGTCGTCTCCCGTTCGTGGGCTGTTTGCCGACGAAGTGGCAGCATCGGTACTGGAAGCTCGCCCCCGTCCACTGGGAACATGACTTCTACGTGGTTACGACGAAGCACCTCAAAGAGTCCGCCGGACGCGCCGGTTTCACCCTGCACCACGTGCGGAACTTCAACTCTCCAGCCGACGCCATCCCCCACAATGCGCGGGAGGGCCGCACGACTGTTGAAACGACCGATGCGTCATCTGCCGTGGTCTTGGCAATTTGTACTACAGCGTCCGGCCGGAACTCGCCGACCAGCGCCCAAAGCATCTCGTCAGCGAGCCACGCACCACCAGTTCAGTCGGTCACCGCCGGACCTTGTGGCCGTGTGGTGCGGGTGTCCTGCCTTGACAAGCGAGTCCGGAAGGATAGACGCGCAATAGCTACATGTTTGAATAGCCATGTGAGCGCAGGTGTCGACTTGCTTGGCGGAGGCAGCGGTGTGCCCCGGCGCGCCGGCATTCCGTGCAGCGGCGGTGGATGAATGCGTCCCCGCCGGCCCAGTCGCGAGCCAGAGGTCCGCGCCACCCTGATCCGCTACGCCAAGTCGTTGTGGCCACTTGCCCTTGTCGGATTGCTCCTGGTGAGTCTTGCCACAGTCACGGACAGCGGCCCGAAGTTGCCATCGTCGCCGTCGGCGGATCCGATTATTACGTCGATCCCCGGGATAGCCGGTGACGTGTGGGCCAGCAGGGGACTTGTGGTTCACCGAGAGACCTACGGCGACGTGCCGCTCGAGGACAAGGACGCCGTCCTCGGTGAGGCATGGAGAGCCGTGTACACCTCGGTATCTGGGGTGGACGGCGGGATACGCGAGGTGTCCGGCGCATTCTTCATCCCCCGGGGGGTCGCCCCTGCGGAGGGTTGGCCGGTCGTCTCACTTGCCCATGGAACAACTGGTATCGGCAACAATTGCGGCCCGTCTCAACAACCGGACCTCATGGGGTACGGACCAGTGGTGGGATCGTTGCTCGCCAACCGTTTTGCAGTGGCGCTGACTGACTACGAGGGACTGGGCCCGAGCGGGACACATCCTTATCTGGAACCACGGACCGCGGCGTTCAACACCATCGACGCGGTCCGTGCCCTTCGCGAAATCTCGCCAAGCGTATCCAGTCGCTGGGTAGCCCTTGGTTACTCCCAAGGCGGACAGGCGGTTTGGGCCGCCAATGAATTGGACAGTTTTTATGCCGACGACCTCGAGCTACAGGGAAGTGTCGCACTGGCACCCGCGGCTAATGTGACCGGCGTGGCCGATCTGGCTTGGTCGCGCTCGATGAGCGACGAGCAACGAGCAACATATCCGCTACTCGTCGTGGGCGTTTCGCGCTTCACACCAGATTTGGACAAGCATGCGTTCCTGCATGGGTCAGAAGGGAATGACTTGAGTTGGTTGAGCCATTGCGAGATCAACACCAACGATACTGAGAAGACGCCGGTGACACCGTATCGCTGGCAAGAGGCCATCGCTCGCACACGCCAAGCCGACGAAATGAAGCCAGCGACAACGCAAGATGCCGACACGCTGCGGAATTCACTGCGCAAAGCAGCCCTGCCACAACGACCACTCGAGAAGCCCATGCTGGTCATCACCGGCAGGGCCGATTCGCTTGTCTTGTCTGAATGGGTCCAGGCAGCAGTCACCGACAGCTGCGCAATCGGTGGAAGAATAGAGTACCTAGACATCCCCGATGTCGACCACCGTGGAATTCTCTGGAAGGCAAGCGACATCGTGATGGGTTGGATGGACGACCGCTTTGCGGGTCTCCCTGCGCCGTCGAATTGCTCTGCACAGCAACCCTAGCGGGCGTTAGCAGTCAAGTCGAACGTTTCCTGCCACGGCTCGCTGTTTGCAGCGCACACTGGATGAACGTGACCGTCGAATCGCTCGGGTCTGGTCTACTGCACGCTTGCCAACTTGATCTGGCGAACCCGACCAGTGACCCCGGTAGGACTCGACCTCGACCGGGACGGCGGTGACGCGCTTTATCGCCTGTGACCACCGGCACGGCGGAGCGCTGCAACGTAACCGAAGCGGGCTTTGCCCTCGCCGCTTAGACGGGCCGACGAAGGATGAACTGCCATGACCACGGCATATAGCGCATTGGTCGTTCCAACAGTCGCGCCACCCACCTGACCTTTCGTGGGATCACTTCATGGGGATAGTTGAAGTTTCGGACATGGCTCACTTCAAAGCCTGCACGCTCAGCCGACTGTTTGACATGCTTCATCGTGACGACGTAGAAGTCGTGGTCCCAATGGACCGGCGCCATCTTCCAGTATCGATGCTGCCATTTTGTCGGCAACCAGCCCATGAGCGGTAGTCGACTGTGAGACTCGATCAGGAAGTAGGGGTTCGGTATCTGCCCAACGACCACGCCTCCCGGTTTGAGAATCCGAAAGATTCCGCCAAGGCTGACATCTCGCTCGGCTGGCGGAATGTGTTCGAATACATTCGCGAACAATGCGACGTCGAATGTTCGCTCGGGAAATTCGAGTTGGCTGGCCCGTGCGGGTTGTAGTACACAACCGTGTTCGGTCACCAGTTCCCCGGGCAACTTCGGATCGATGCCGGACCATATCGGCACGCGGGTCAGCTGGCCCATCCGATCCGTTAATGCACCACGCTGGCAACCGATCTCGATTCCCGAGGTCGCGCCGCGAGGGCTGAACTCGTCAACCAGATTCGCCAAGGACCTACTGAGAACCTCGCCGCGAGTGACCCACTCCTCCTCGGTTTGCAGAAACTGCGCTCGGGCGTATCGGCGCAGCGGGCCGACAGATTGCCGAAGGACCGCTTCATCTTCACCGGCCATGAGTTGAATACGGCGGTCAGCCGTGGCTCTGCTAGCAGACATCGTAGCCCTCTCCAATAATCCAACTCATCTCTGCAGCAGGGCCTCTCATCAGGAGGGCCCGCCAGTACTTCCTAATCTTCATTTGCTCGCTTTCGACTTTTGTTCGATCACATGGGAATTGACAGCAGCCGACAAGGTTCATGCTGCTCACCTCACAACCTCCCCACAGTGGGCCCGCAGTAGCGCGCACAATTCGACGCGCTCGCGCTTATTCAACCGTCCGTGTGCCGGCAGCGTGACCAGCCTCTCGGCAATCCAAGATGCGCCCGGCCACTGCAGGGCAGCATCCTCGGGTGCTTCGCCCATGATCACGGGCAGCGCCTGCCCGTAGAGTCGGGAAACTCCGAGGTGCCACGCCTGCGAAGCCAGGTGCGCTGCAGCATCCGGCGAGGGACACAGCACAGGGATTCGCCACAGTGGGAGTCGATTAGCCTCTCGCGAAACGGCATCCGGAATGTCCATGCCCGCCTGTTGTGCGAGTTCCAGCATACTGTTCGTTTCGTCTCGCCAGGTATCGAACCTTCCACGGGCTTGGTTCACCGCTGCGGCAAAGACGCCCGTCCAGGCGACAGGCATTCGGCGGACATCGTCAAGCGGACTGAATTCTGTTCTACCGACGTTGAGCTGAGGAATGGAGGATAGCGGGCCGAGAACAGCGGGCCGCATCGAAAGACCATACAGTGCTGCTCGCAACGCGAATTCCACCTTCGACGTCGCCGCTTCGGCGGCGAAGGATGCATCGACAATCCCCGCCCTGGTGAGCAGCGCGCCTCCTCTCAATAGCGACACTGGCTTTGCCCGACCGGTGCTAACAACTGTGTAGCGTGCGGTAGGCAGCCAATCTCGCTTATAAGGTGCAAAACTCTGCGCAAGGTCGTGAATCACGCGCGGGTGATCAGGGGGGTAGCAATCGGCGCCGAACATGTCCACGTGCACGATGGCGGTGCCTTCGTCGGCGAGGCACTCGGCGAAGCCATCCCTATCCGGAGCGAGATCGCCGTCCAGGTCGTAGTAGAGAGGCTTCGCGCCAGCCCACAGAGTTGCGGCCACCAGACTCGGACATGCGTAGGCCGGCAAAGCAACCCGCCTTGTTGCCCCCGGAGGGACTTCGATGAGGCAGTGCCGTATGGCCAGGGCCAACGCTGACGTACCCGAGTCGAGCAGGCACACCTTTGTGTCGGCCCAGATCGTGCCAGGGTCCCGATTGCCGAATCCACGAACGGCGCGTGCCGGAACGGCACGACCCGACGGCGCATGCCGTCCGCGGAGCTTTCGAGGCGTGGTCCCCGCTGGTGGAGTTGACTCGTTCATCTATTTCAACTCGGCGTTCAGGGGGAGAAACCGGATGCGACGGCGAAAGAGCAGCCACCGCTCTTCTCGCTGCGCGAAGGGAACCCACCCGGCCTTCTCGCCGGCCTTCAGGGATGCGGCATTCCATTCCGCGATGAATGCAACACCGCGCCGCGCACCGTCGGATTCTCTGGCCCGCTCCATAAGTCGGGTCGCCACGTCTGGCAGAATTCCCAGCCCTCGATGCGTTTCGGCGGTGAAAGCGCCTTCTATCGCGACTTCGTGGGGTTCGAGCGTCGGCAATAGCGGTCCCAACGTTGCCTTCACAGATGCGTTGTCCCGAGCACTGAGCATCCAGGTGATCATGCACACCCTCCCGTCGGGATCGACGGCCACCCACGGAGGAGGAAGGCTGGATTCGAGAAACCAGCGTTGGTCAGCCCGTTGTTGCGCTAGGCGGGACCCGAGTTCAGAGACTTCAGAGACGATCGACAGGTCATCGTCGGGTCGAAGCTGCCGCACCTCTAAGGGGATCTTCGCCGAAATTGTTGGGTGCGGCACCGTCAAGTCGCGGCTGATGCCGACCGCCGTGCGACGCGAGTAGAGCCGCTGCAGTGCGGTCCGCCACGCCCAACGGCGGCCGCTGCTAGAGCGAAGTAGTTCGACGCCCTCCCGCACACGCATCATGGACATCCAGAAATCGGTGGGCGTAGGAGGTACCGCCCCAGACCCAGCGGCGTTTCAATTGGCATGGCGGACAATTTCATCACCAACTATTTCAGTGGCTGCACGACGACGCAGTGCCGAATCTGCTCGCGCATAAGCCACGCGCGCCCGCTGAGCGACTCGATGCAACGACGGGCTCTGCAGGATCGCGTGATGTACCCGCTCCGCCGATTCCTGCCTCACCCAGTGCAGCCCACCCCCTGCCGATCGACGCACCACGCGTCCCCGAGCAACAACACCGTCCCGGCTGCGGAACCACTGCTTGTACGGTTCGTCCCCCGGACCCATATCTACGTCCTGCATCCCGGCGGCCCAAGCACCCTGGGCCAGATCGAGATTCATGATCAGGCCGGGGCCATAGATTCGGAAGCGAGTGTCATACGACGGAAACCACAGGGCCAGCACGCGGTCTGACCGTAATCCGAAATGGCCGGCGACTGGTTCGTCACCGGCGTACAGCATGGACATGACGCCCGAAAAGCTCTCACTACGGGTCTCGAGCAACAACTCGAGCAGGCCAACCATGAATGGCGAGGCGAACCGATCTGCCCAGCCCGACCGCAGATACTGGGCGGATTTCCAAGCCATTACGACGCGTAACGCACCCGCATCATGGGTATCGAAGACGAACCGCAACTCGCCTACCTCGCGCTCGAGCTTGCGGCGCGTGCGTGTCAGTTCCTTGAACTTGGACTTGCGCCTGCGTAGTTGCGAAACGAAAGGATCAAATCCCGCGGACAGGTCCATGATCGGAGATGGCAGGCGGACCTTGTGATACTTCGCGAGTGGTATCTGTCCGTCCACGAGATGGTCGAATTCCCAGACAGCCAGCCCGCACGCGCGCAACAGTTCCTGAGGATCCCACTCCAGACCGGGCAGACTCACCAGGCCCTGGCAGTCGTTGTGGCCTGAGCAGATCGGGACGCCGTGCCCAAGGCCGCGTCGCTCGAAGGGGAAGAATCCGACGATTTCGGCGCCGTCTGAGAGCACCGCAACGCGCGCTTTCGAGCGAAGACGACCCACAGCGACGGTGAACTCCGGGGACAGGAAGGGGCTGGCCAGGGACGGCGTCCCCTTCTGAATACTCCGCCACTTGATCATTTCCGACCGACCAAGCTCACCGGGGTGGACGACGTCGATCTTCATCGGCGGGCCCTATTCTTTCTGAACATCGCGCGACCTCCTACGCCATCACGGGTTTTAGTGCGTCGGCCACCGCACCGGACAAGTAATCCGCGTAGCCCTTCGTGAAGTGATAGGGGTTGTAGTAGACGATGGTGTCGGCAATGACCGGCTGACACCTCTCGGTGCACACCCACGGCACGGTATCGACGTAGAGCACACCTGCCGCCGATGCCGCTTCGCGCTCAGCGTCGAAGTACGGTGACACTGCGTTGGCCCGCTCGGTGCTGCATGCCTGTATGTCGCGTGCATGGGCGGCGACGCACTGCGCACCGTTTGTGTCCCAGTTGGGAATCGCCCCGAGAATCGCCAGTTGACTTCCGGGCTGAGCCAGCTTTTGAAACGTCGATTCCCAGCCGGCCTGCCATTGCAGGTTTGTCGGCATCTCACCGTTTGCCAGCCGGTGTCCGGCATGGCTCGCGGTGACCACCAGTTGCGGTTGGAGCTTGCGGATTTCCTCGATAGCGGCCGAACGAAATGCGTCGCAATCTGGATCAGGTGCGTTGGTCTCGTTGTTCTCGAAGGACAGATCGGCCGCAGGGCAGCCACCTTTGGCAAACACACGCAGCTGCCACCCGCTGACGGCCGCAACCCGCTCCAGGCTGGCCGCCCACATCGGCGCACGTGAATCGCCATAGATGACCATCTGTTTGGTGCCCTCGGGGTCACCGTAGGCGCACTCGCCAAACGTGGCGTCTGGTGTCACGGCGTTCATCTCGCGCCTATCGAAGCAATTCTCAGGTCCGTCTTGAACCTGGCCTTGGCTCAGCGTCGCCAGTTGTTGGGCAGCAGCACTCGGTAGTTCCTGGGTCTGCTGGGCTGCCGCCACGGCAGCGATCACTTCGTCAGTTGTGGCGTAACTCTGCGTGGCCAGACCAGAAACCTCAGAACCAGCGACCGCTTCATTCGCTTGATACGAGGGAATCTCGGTGCCGCCATACGTCGAGCATGAGGTCAGGACGATGGTCAGGATCGAGGCCACCGGAGCAACCCATCGAGTCCGCCGCCGGTGTGTGGGCTTGCGCAGACCGGTCGCCGACCTCGACGGGTGCGGCAGTGCGTTAGTTGAATTCATCAGATCTCCAATGGTTTAGACGAAAACGTTCCAGGTTCCGTAGTGGGAGGCGAGCTGCCACTGCGCCAGCAGGATCGTCACTGCCACTAGGATCGCCCCCAAAATCAGAGTCATTCCGGTGCGTGAGGTGAACATCCCGGCTCGCCGCACCGGATTCTCGACAAGCCGATAGGTTGCTGCCGATGCCACTACGGTGACCAGCACCAAGCCGGTGTTCTCGAGCACGCTCAGATCTCTGCCCGCATATTGCGCAGGGATGATCAGAAGTGGCCAGTGCCACAGGTACAACGAGTACGACCGGGCCCCAACCCATTGCATCGGTCGCGCCGACAGGATCCGTCCGACGAAGGTCTCCTGATTTGCGCATCCGGCGGCGATCAACACCGCACTTCCGACCACCGGCAGAATGGCGGCGTATCCCGGGTAACGAGTTTCTGAAGTGAAAACTATTGCGGAGATGAAGATTCCGGCTAGTCCAAGGACAGCCAGAGCCTGTGCGGCCCATGCAGGTCTCAGTCTCGCGATCGACGGAGCCAAAACCGCGACGAGCGCCCCCAGCGCCAACTCCCACGCCCGGGTCAACGGTGAGAAGTACGCCCATGTTTGATTGACCGAGGTTTGGGCCACGGACCAGATCAGCGAGGCTGCGATGATCACCGAAACCGCCGCGGCCAACACCCTGCGATAACGCGCACCGCGTGCGAGCAGAGCGACAATCAACAATAAACCCGGCCACACGGCGTAAAACTGCTCCTCGACGCCCAATGACCACATGTGCTGCAGAGGCGACGGCGGCGACTGCGCTCCGAAGTAATCGGTGCGGACCCAACCGAAATGGAGGTTGGCCCCGAAAATCGCTGTCCACTTGGCATCGTTGGCCACACTGTTCCCGGCAATGAACCCGAGCCAGTGATAGGTGGCGAACAACGTCACGAGCACCACCAAAGTGGAGGCTGGCAGTATCCGCCTGGTGCGTCTGGCGTAGAAACCGGACAGCGAGATTCGGCCTACACGCGTCTGCTCTCTGAGAAGCAGGCTCGTGATCAGGAAACCAGAGATCACGAAAAACACATCCACCCCGACAAACCCGGCGGTGAATGGCAGGTGGTAAGCGTGAAAAAGTATCACCAGGAAGACCGCGATCGCCCGCATGCCCTCGATGTCTGGCCGAAACTGAGCGCGCGTTGGCCCGACACGACTCAGCCCATCCGGGGAGCTGTCGACTTGCCCCGCCGGCGAAGAAGAACTTTCGGAGTCGGCGGCATATCTCTGTGTCATGTCGCCCACCATCGGCGTATCACCTGTTCAGCAGCCTTGCCTTTGGGTGAGAAATCGTGGGCTTCGGCCAGGCTGTAGGGCGGGGTGATCCAGACCCACCAGTACACGCCTTCCCACCATGGCTGCCCACTGAACGTCGCCAGAAGCGCCTGATAGGCCGCAGCTTGCTCAGCCTCGTTGATAATGGTGCTGATCCGCCAGTTCGAGGGATCGGTGATGGTGCCCTGCTGGCTTGTGTAGCCGGCCTCGGTGAACACGACCTTGCGGTCGTACTGCGCCGACAGTGCCGCCAGAACACCAACGGCGGGCTGCCACGCCTCCTGCAGCAACCGCGTATCGGTGGTGGACGTTGTCCCCAGTGGCAGGTACGCGTCAATGCCGATCATGTCGACTGCATTCCAGAATGAAACTGTCGCGTAATCACGCCCTGCGGCATACAACACGACGCCGTCGTACACATCGCGCACCGCTTGGATCACCGGCATCCAGGCGGGGCGGTCGTTGCTAATCGAGGACAACTCGGTACCCATAGCGAACTGTTCGACTTCCAGGCGCTGCGCCATCGCCGCGTAGTGGGTGATGAACGTCGTGTACGAGGCGAACCACGCCTCGCGATCTGCGGGAACGATGTTGTTACGACTGTCCTGGCCGGGCACCGGTAGGTCGACGTGGGGCTTGAGAAAGACCTTCAGACCCTGTTGGTGGGCGAGCCTGATCGCCCGCTCAACACCTGAATCACTGACCGTCTCGACCGTTCTGGTGACCTCGTTCGAATGCCTGTTCTGCTGAAACCACGTGGGAGTGAACTGAACCCACGTGGCGCCCACAGCCTTCACTTCCTGCAGAGACTGCTCCACGTCCGGGCCGTCATAGCCGTTCACCTGCCAGGACGGCAGCGCAAATCCTCGCTGCTGCGGCGGGGCTTGGGCTTTCACGGGCGCAGTGCGCGAATCGATCAACAGACCCAGCACCGCGGCTGCCAACAGTAACGACGCGACCACAATTCGAGTGAGTCTGGACGCGTGGCGCCCCCTCTTCGTCTGGTTCATCGGCCGGTCCTCATCCACGACGGCGTTGTCCCATAGCAACCCTCTTTGTCACAGATGCTCGACATGAGGACCCCTCAGCCGATGGCGACAGTCCAGGATCAACTTCGAATGAGCGACGATCTCGTCGAAGTTGAACTCGTCGTGGTCGGTCAGCAAAACCACCGCATCAGCAGACGCCAACACCTCCGGGGTGGCTTCGACACGGCTGACCAGACCGTCGATGGTGGTCGCCTCCACAATGTGGGGATCGGCACCGAGTACCTCCGCGCCCATCGCTGCGAGAAGCTGCGCGACCCGCACCGACGGCGACTCACGCGCATCGCCGGTGTTCTTCTTGTACGACAGGCCAAGCAGCAGGATGCGGGATCCGTTGACCGAGCGCCTTTCCTCGTTGAGTGCCATCGTGATTCGCCGAACCACATGATCAGGCATATGTTCGTTGATGTCGTTTGCCAACTCGACGAATCGGAAGTTGTGGCCCAGCGTCCGCTCGACACACCACGACAGGTAGGACGGGTCGATCGGCAGACAGTGCCCACCGACGCCCGGTCCGGGCGTGAAGCGCATGAATCCGAACGGCTTGGTCGACGCCGCGTCGATCGCGTCCCACACGTCGATACCCAGTTCGTGTGCGAAGATTGCGATCTCATTGACAAGGGCGATGTTCACGTGCCGGAACGTGTTCTCCAACAATTTGGCCAACTCCGCCTCCCGCGGAGAAACCACCGGGATCGTCTGCTCCACGATGGTTTCGTAGAACTCCCGAACGGCTGCCAAAGATGCTTCGTCCACTCCCGAGACGATCTTCGGCGTGTTGACGAGAGTCCAGGTGGTGTTGCCGGGGTCGATGCGTTCGGGACTGTACCCGAGGTGAAAGTCGGTGCCGACGAACAATCCAGAGCCATCTTCGAGGATGGGGCCGACCAGTTCCTGGGTGGTTCCCGGGTACGTCGTCGACTCCACGATGACGGTCGCCCCGGGTCGTAGGTAGCGCGCGAGCGTGTGCGCGGACTGTTCGATGTAGCAGAGATCGGGTGCGCCGTCACGGAGCGGTGTGGGTACTGCGATGACCGCGACGTCGAAGGCTGCACATGCGCGCGCTTCGGACGACGGAAGAAAAGTGCCGGCCGCCAATATTGCATTCAGGTCCTCGTCGGAGATGTCCTCGATGTAGGACTCGCCGGTGAGGAGCCGTTTTATCCGAATCTCGTCGATGTCGTACGCGACGACCTGGTGGCCGACCTGTGCGGCGCGGACCGACAACGGAAGGCCCACGTATCCCTGGCCCACGACTACTACGCGCATCATTGCACTCCTCGGTAGCGCCGAACACCGTAGCGATTGCCGACGGCGAGTGTTGAGACCAGGTGCTTGGCGTACAGTCGCAGCGCTGTGTCGCCCTCGTGCACCAAAGTCCGCGGAATAGCCTGGCGACCAATGGATTGGGTTGGTCTGACCGCACAGGAGTAGTCGTAACCCGCGGTCCGAGCAGCTTCCACGACGCGGGCATCCAGAGACCCATAGGGATAGCAGAACCCTCGTACCTGCCACCCGAGTAGGTCCGCCAAGATCGCCCGACTACGCACGACCTCATCACGCAACTGCGCGTCGTCGGCACCCACCAACGAGATGTGCTTCAGTCCGTGTGAGCCGATTTCCATTCCTGCCTTGTGAATCTCGCCTACCTCATCAGCGGTCAACAGCGCCTTGGCCGGGCCGGGCCTACTCCATTCATTCTCGCCGCCGAGCCGCCCCGCAAGGACGAATACTGTTGCGGTGAAACCGAATCGCTGAATCAATGGCATCGCAGTCGTGAGGAAGTCCTGGTAGCCATCGTCGAAGGTCAACCCGACCAGCCGGCGTGCCCGGCCCGCTGCCTTCGCCTGGAGCAACTCTCCCATCGAAACGCCCCGCAGACCTCTTCTACGAAGCCACCGCATCTGCTTCTCGAACCGCTGCGGGGTCATGGTGACCTCGTAGGGATCCTCGCTGTAAAGCGCAATCGAGTGGTACATCCACACCATGGGTATGGCGGTCAACTCTGCGGTCACAGGCATGCCTGCAGTGGTCGAAGGTCCCATGTTCACACCACCTCTGCTGCAGCGGGGTTTCGACATCGATTTCCTCTCCCGGACCGAGTTCTCGGGCTGGATTCCTGGCTCTTGTCGGCGTCGGCGAGGACCTGCAGGTAAACGGCATCGACTCGAGGCGCCACCTGTGACAACGTGAAGCTGGCCGCTTTCGCCGGCCCCGCCGCAGCCAGCCGGGACCGCAGAGCCTCGTCACCGAGCAGGCGCCGTATTGCGCCGGCCAGTGCGGCCGCGTCGCCGGGTGGTACATGTAGCCCGTCGATTTCGTCGGTGACGATGTCCAACAGACCGCCAAGCGCCGACACCACGCAGGGTGTGCCCGCCGCAAGGCATTCCACTGCGACGCGTCCGAACCCCTCGGGAACCACGCTCGGCACGACGCCGGCTATGGCGTGCCGCCACGCGGCGACCACCGCCTGTTGCGGGATGTTCGTCGCGACAACGACCCCGGGCCGCTCTTCCAACGGGAAATCGTCTCGTGGCAGCCCCGCA
Organism: Mycobacterium sp. DL; assembly: GCF_039729195.1. NCBI lineage: Bacteria > Bacillati > Actinomycetota > Actinomycetes > Mycobacteriales > Mycobacteriaceae > Mycobacterium > Mycobacterium sp. DL. The sequence continues at coordinate 4,557,303 of NZ_CP155796.1, read as the reverse complement.
AGAACGAGCGGAACCTTGATCCCGTCCGCGCGGAGGCGAGCGTGAGCATCGAGCAGCACATCGACACCTTTGTATGCCCCGAGCGCTCCCGCGTAGAACAGGTAGGGCCCCGTTTGTGGGACGAAGTCGGGCCGCTCGGCGGTCCGCTCGTCACTGGCAAGGGCGAGCAGGTCATCGTCGATGAACGTCGGGATCACTGTCATCACGCCGCGGTCAGCGGGACGAGGCGCCGAACCGCGAGCAGCGAGAGCGGAGGAGGTGGCCGTCCATTGCGCGACCTCGCGATGCCGCCGCGAGCCCAGCTGATGCAGACCGGCCGCCAGTGGAATGCCCTTGAGTCCGTAGTGCGAGCGGGCGCAGCTGATGCACTTTCCGAGCTCCGGTCCGGAACAGAGGCTGCTCCCATGGTGCAACATGATCTTGGTGGAACACACCTGACCGTGGTCGTGCGCGCTCGCGACAACGGGGACGCCCGCACGATGCGCAGGACCGAGCACACTGTAGAGAATCCACCCCCGCACGTGGATCACATCCGGGCGGAAGTGGCGGATGATCTCGGCAAATGCGCGTGCGAACAACGGATCTGGGACAGGTGGAAAAAAGAGATGCGTCGGTGAGGCATAGGCTCCCGGCAGGTGAGCCATCGCCATCGGAAGCCGATGCACTTCGACGCCGTCCATATCTTCTCGGTCCGACGCACCCGGGTGCCGGGCAGTCGCCATCGCGACCACCCGGCCACGCCTCGCTTGCATCCGGGCCAGTGCCGCAATCGAGAGCTCGAGCCCGCCGACATTGGGCAGGAAGCTGTCCATGGCGTGCAGGATTCTCAGCCCATCGAGCGGTTCGCTTGCGTCATCCGGGTACGGCGCCATGTTCTCGGTCCCTGGGGCTGACATCATTTCCGACCTACTCGATCTCGGCGTCGATTCGACAGCTGGCCCGAGGCAACGATCTCCGATGACTCATCGCCGCTGAGACCGGGCGCGTCTTTGTGTTCGCCAGAGACATTTTCGGCCGAGACCGGGGAGCCACGCACCAGCGTGGCAGACAATGCGGCTAACGCGATCGCCTGCGAAGCGAACAGGGCCACGATCGCCCCGCTCACACCCATACTCGGCATCAACAGCCACGTCCCACCGATGGTGATGGTGGCCCCCAACACGGTTACGACGGCGACTTCAGTTAGTCGGCGCATCACCCGCAGGGCCGCGAGCGCCACGTTGATCAGCGCATCGGGGAAGGTGGACAACAGAAGCAGGATGAGCACCAAGCTGTAGTCGGCATAGCCGGAACCAAAGAGACCCAGCACCACCCGAGCCAGCAGGCAGGTGATTATGACGGGGGGAATCAACAGCACGGCGGCGAAACACAGAGCACGTCGCGTCTGTGCTCGGAGCCTTGCCGGATCGTCGGCGCAGTCCGCCAGCAAGGCGTTGGATACGGCGCCGGGCACCGCGAGAAAAGCACTGGCGATCATCACCGCCACCACCAGGTATCCGACCTCGGTGGGCGGCAGATGCGCGGAGGCGAGGATCGGTAACGCCAAGGCCGGTGCCCTGAGCGCGAGCGTGGCTACGTGGTCCCAGGCGACTGAGCGCCACACAAGAGAGAACCACATCGGGCCGGGACTGAAACGAAAGCCAGGTGCCGCGCGGACGAGCAACCAGATGGACAGGACTCCGGATATCCAGAGAGAGACTATCCACACGATGAGAATGGTGTGAACGGAACTCGTGCCGGCACCAGCGGCGGCCACACCCGAGGTCACGATCGCCGCAATGACTATGAGCCGGGCCAGGCTGGCGGCGACGCTGCCCAACAGGGAGAGATCGGCCCGGCGGACGCCCAGTAGCGCTGCGTTGATCACAAGCAGCATGGCGGTACCCACCGCGCCAGTGCTCACCAGCACCATCAACCATCCGGTGCCGACTGCGGCGTGGAGACGCTGCGGAAGCAGTAGCGCCGCCGCAACACCCACCAGACCTGACACAATGACGGTCAGAACGAATGCTGCACTGCAGACGCCACTGCGTTCCTCAGCGGTGGCTCCCGGTAGCAGGCGAGGCAACATCGGGATGTAACCCGCGACAGCCAGGATTGCAACCAGGGTCATCGCCGCAATGACCGTGTTGGTGATACCGATGACACTTGCGGGAACCCAATGGGCGCAGAGCATCCAGAACGCGTAACCGAGCAATGCCGTGATCTGGGTCGTTGCCAGGAGCGCGACGCTGTTGCCCAGCAGGCCACGGGCCACTTCAGGGCGGGACACCGTCATCCGGCACACCACCGCTCCGGGATCACGGCCTGCATTCGCACCCCGGTGATCCGATCGCCGACGGTGATTTTGGCCGGTCGATCTGGCCGGCACAACACCGATTGACTGCCCGGTGGCATTTCGACCAGCAACACCGCACGACTTGCCGTGCCGTCGGCGCCCACCGACCGCAACTGGACGGGCACCGGCCGTCCGGATTCATCGGCGGCACTGAACTCGGCTTGTCGCATGAGCCGGGGGCCCTCCGCGCCGATCGCGGTCAACGAGAACGCCAAATCGGCCCCCGGTAGAGCAGGGACCTGTTCGATCCCAAAAGCTGACGGCATCCGTTGCGCTGGTGACCAATTCATGTTCGCCACCGCCAGCGACAAGCAGGTTGCCACAACCACCCCGAATGAGAACAGGACAGCGCGAGTGTTGGCGATCGTCCGCGTCTGCGGCAATTTGGGACGTAACAGCGCTCCGACGGTCACGAGGATCGCGCAGCCGAATGCGATCAACCACTCCAGGCGCCGGATGTGTGCGTAGTTCATGTCGTGGGTCCAGAACCACATCGACGCCGAGATGACAACCTGAGCACAGGCCGCGCCAATTACTGCGGGCAAGAGGATTCGCAGCCAGCGACGCATGGGCCGGCGTGACAAGCCGAGCAGAACACCAAGGGCGACGCATGCGGTGGTCGCCGTCGTCGCCAGCACTATGCCGCCGGTGGTGACCCTTGCCCCTTGGCCGACCTGATGAATGACCGGACCCACCGCCGAGTACCAGATCAGCGTCGTTGCGATTCGGGTCCCCATCCACGCCGCAGGTCCGGCACCAGTGCGCATCACGACTGCGGACATCCACAACCCAGGAACTAGCCATAGGCCGATGAAGCCGAAGACCAAGGAGATCGCGGCCGCGGGACTGGACGGAAAGGCAAACAGTGAGCCTTGGTCGGGTTGAAGCCATTGCGCTGCAACCAGACACACAATCCCGATCATGGTCCAGGCACATAGCCGCAAGCGGAGTACCCGGTCCTGTTGTCCAGCGTATTCGGCAGGAGCGCCGATCCCGGCCAAGACCGTGTCGTGCCAACGGCGCCGACGTCGGCGCCGCGGAGCACGACCGGAAGGGACTGTGCGTGGCTCCGTCGATATCTCAGGGGACCCACCCACTGTCGTGCTGCCCGGTATCGACTGTTCATCTACTTCGTGGTCGGTTCGGGCGATTCCGCCGCCACCGGACTGCAGATCGCTCAGCATCTCCTTCATTCCGTCCGCACCTCGCAGGTACCTGCCGCGGTGCGGCGCAACGTGTCGCCGTTGACCTCGTAGACGGTCAAAGGACCTGCGGCAAATACCCCCTGCAACCACGGCAGACAATTGAACCGATCGAGTGCCGCTTGCGGAAACACGTCGTCACTGCGAACCCCGGGTTCGTTTCGCGTGAACCAGTATCCCAATCGAGGACGGGTTGTTGCCATCCGCGAGTCGACCACGAAATAACGGATGTCGGAATCCCAGATCTGCTTGAGAACTTCCGGACGTACCGGCGCTGCACTCATGTACAGGTCCCAGATGGGGAAGTTTGCACTGGGCCGCAACGCCGACATGCGCCCCAGGGAGCCGATCTGCAGCGACACATACCGGTCCCCCAGGACTGGGGTGTCGACCGGCGCGTGTGCTGCCATCCACGCAGCCACCGCCATGCCTTCCTTCGACATCGACCGCGCATCGTCACCGACATTCGCGGTTCCCGGAAATCGAGTCGAGAGATTGACGCCCAGCGTCGCGCTACCAAAGGCCAATACGGTGAAGACCGCGCACGCGGCGCCAGCCCTGACTCCGGGACGGCCCAGTGCGCCGACGAATGATCGAAATGGTTTGGTGACTGTCATTTTGGAGCGTGGCCCGTACGACCAGGCCATGCCGCAGACGACCGCGATGCCGATGAAGCTGTAACCCCACGACCGGTGGGCTCCCTCAGCGCCTCCATGTGTCAACAGCATCGGCATGCTTGCGAAGAACATCGCGCCCAGAACTGCGAAGGCCCACAGGGTTGTTCCGACGTTGCGTCGATGGCGCCACAGCACCACGAGCGACCAGAGGAAGAGCGCCAGCACCACAAACGGGTAGAGGTAGCCGGAGACGACCTCGTAGATCGGGTTCAGAGAGTTGCCGAAAAGCGACCGCTGGCCAGCGGACCGACCGATGCCGTCCAGGATCTTCCCGAGCTGCGAAAGACCCTCGGTCCAGGCGGGGCTGAGATACGAAAGCAGCCAGTCGTACTTCTCGGACCACCACAGGTGGATTGATGCGAGCAGGCTGCACCAGATGAGTACCAACGGCCACAGGCGCTCACGGCTTGCGCCGAGGCCACCGACTATGGTTCGAGGGAACCAGTAGGCGAAGCGGGCCGCGATGAGCAGCGCCAGAATCACGCACAGCATGATCGTGCTCAGGTGATGCACGATCGGCAGTACAAACACACAGAGCAACGCCGCGGCGATAGGTCGCCCGGCCGGTTTATTCGTGGCCCGGCCAGCCGCCACCGTTGCGGCGAGGCACCAAAGGGCCAACGGCAGCGCCACGCTCTCGTATGAGAATGCGGCGTTGAAGAACAACCAAGAGGGATTGAGCGTGTACATGATCGCGCCCACGGCCGCCCCCGGTGCGGGTACACCCACGGTTCGGCAGAGCTGGTATATGGCGAGCACTGACAGGACGTGCGCAAGGAGGATCACGGTCATGGCGGCGTACCACACCGGGAAGCCCGTCAGCCTCGCGAACGCACTGGTCAGTTGGTGAAGGCCGAAGAACTCCTCGCTGATCGGCAGGAGAAATAGGGTGTGGCCGACCTCGCCGTCGAAAAACGCCTCCATGGTCTGGCGCAGATGAATGAACTCGTCGGACCCTGCAGGGCCGAAGCGCTGGAGCCTCGGGATCATCCCAAACAGGCCGATGCCCGCAAGTGCGCAGGCCCGTGTAACACCATCGGTCCGCCGGGCGCATGCCAGAGCCGCGAGCGACAGCATCCCTGCCAAGAAGCCTGCCCAGTACAGCGCGAACTGGAGATCGTCCGGCTCAGCCAATCCAGCTGCATGATGGTACGCGAACACGATCAGGGTAGCCCCTGTCGGGACCGCGACGGCGGCCACCCACATGAGCATGCGCTGCTGTTGTGAGACAACATATTTCGGCAGCCGGTCCACAGATGTGGCCGAGGCCGAGATTGTGACGGTAGTCAAAGCCTGCTCACATTCTCGCTCGCTCGCTCGCCGCAGTCAGCGTCTCAAGAAGCTGCTCGACCACCTCGGCTGAACTGGGTAGGGAGCAACGAATTGCACGCTTCTCACGGGAGTCATGCAGGCTGAGCAGTTCGACGATTGCATTGGCATATCGAGAGGCCGCCTCGGCATCGGAGACATCACCTCCGCACAACCGCGTTGCCGCATCCGGCCCGGCGCGACTTATCACTTCGCAATGGGCGGGAATAGCGCTGGCGACCACCGGCAAACCAGCCGAGAGGGCCCCGGCGAGTCCAATGCCGTACGCCTCCTGCAGACTTGCACTCGCGTACACCGAAGCCGACGCCCACCAGCGTCCCAATGTCTCGTCGTCCACCGATCCGGTGAATGTCACCAGATGCTCAACCCCGAGCCGTGCTGCGAGCCCTCGGTAGGCAGCCAGAGCAGAGCCGTCGCCGACAACAACGAGTCGGGCGGAAATCCTACGTTGATTCAGGAGTGCTACAGCGCGCACAAGTAAGTCGGTGCGCTTGTAGGGTTCCTGGCGCGCCACAGTCAGTACGATGTTGGACTGGTCGTTGGACCGTTGTTGTCCACGCGTCGGATCTGTCACCACCGGGGGGATGATGGCGATCTGTTCTCGCTGCACCTGGCCGGCGAAATGCCGAAGTACCAGACTCGCCTCGCTATCGGTGTCCACCACGATTCGACGGCTCATCGCCATGAGGCGGCGACCAGCGGGCCGGTAGGCGCGGTGCAGCGCATGGCGCACCGGGGTGTGACCGACTCCGTGGTAGTGCGGAGTCAGCACCATAGGCCCCTTCACCTGCTCGGCCGCCAGCCAAGCCAACGGCGTGTGGTAGCTGTGCAGCCACACCACGTCGAAGCGTCCGCGCTTCGACGCTGCGCGGGCGGCGGACAGCGAGGGCACGTCATAAATGTCGGTCACGGGCAGCCGGTGACGTTCGATGGCGTATCCATCGCGCATCTCCTGCCGGGGCAGTGCGGCGCTGCGCGGTGCCTGTGTAATGACGCTCACCTCAACGCCTTCCGCAGCCAGAGCGGCGGCTGCGGATCCTACATAGGTCTCCATCCCACCACGGAATGGCGCGAAGCGTGGCACGACAACGCCCACTCGCAGGGCAGCTTTCCTCATGCAAAGACTCCCGGCACGCTGGTGCTCCACGGCCGATCTGCAGCAGTGCTGCACTCGCTGCAACACTCTGATTCGTTGCGGTGCAACGAATCTGCATACCGCCCAGCGCTCCGGCGCCACGAATGCGGGTCTGCATGTGCTTTGCCTATCAGCGGCAGCTCAGTTCCACTGCGGAATGGCGCGAACCGCGGCATGACGAGCCCGACCCGCAGGGCGAAGCGCTTCATACGAGCTCTACCGGCACACTGGCTTCTTCCGCACGACTTTCTGCAACTGGCGCGCTGCAGATCCAGTCTGCGTCGATTCGGTTGAGCAGAGATACATACCGCTGAGCACTCCAACGCCACGAATGCGGGTCCGTGTGGGTGATGCCTATGAGCGGCAGCGCCTTCCGAATCCCCTCAGCCAGAGCGGTCGGATCACACGGAGAAACGAGCACAGCTCCTGTGTATCCGGCAGTTGCCTCGACAAGCCCACCTACCGACGTGGTCACTACCGGCAGCCCACAACTCATTGCGATATGCAGCGGACCGGAGGCCGACGATCGGCGGTAGGGAAGCACGATAAGGTCAGCGGCAGAGAAGAACCCGGGAACCTCATCGTCGGCAACGTACCGGTCGACTATCGTCAGCCGATCTGCCGGAAGGGCCGCCCTCAGTTCTTTCAGCGGTCGTCGGTAGTCCTGCCAGACCTCGCCCACGACACTCAGGTGAATATCGAGACCCGACGCCTTGAGGATGGGAATCGCCGCCGCGAGCTCAGCATGGCCCTTATACGGCCGCACCACTCCGAAGATGAGCACGCGAATTGGACCGCCCCGCTTCGTCGGACAGCGTCGCTGTGAGACGCGACCGTCGGGTTGCGCCGTTCCTACGTGATGCGTGTATGGCCCATGCTGGATCACTTCGATCGGCAACTGTGCGAACTGTGGATAGGCGCGCCGAAGTTCGTGTTGATCGAATTCAGAGTGCACGACGATGGCATCTGCGCGACGCAGCAGGAGCTGCATGCCCGCGCGTGTATATCGCCCTGCCAGAGGCAAACTCGCCTCTCCGACATCTTGCAGCTCATGGAACTCGATCACGAGTCGAGCGCCCGCTCGTTTGGCCAGCCAGGCCATGGACAAGTAGCTGTGAAGCACCGTCCCGGTCCACCATTGCAAGACCACCACACTGGGTCGGATACTTCGCCAGAAGCGCCAGGCACGCACCGCCGAGAAGCCCCAGAACCAGTCCAGCCCATTAAAAACCGGGACTTGCGGCAGCGGCAACGCACCGTCCGTTCTTCCCACCCGCGCCCGACCTGGGTACAGGGCGCGGGGGCACAGCCTGCGCAGCAGCAGCACCGCCACCGGTCCTTGCTCAGCCAGAGCCGACGTGAGTAGCGCCGTGTAGTAACTCACTCCTGAGAGAAAACGGTCCCCAGGACCGACTATCAACGTGACGCGACCGACCTGGGGGTGCTCGCCTCCCCTCGGGTGCAATTCGGTCACGCCGTTCTCCCGATGGGCTCGCCGGCATGAACCTGTTTGCGGATCGCTTGTACGACAAAGCCGCTGACCCCAGCACGATGACCTCGAAGCACAGTTCGCAACACCCTGATGCCATCTCGAATCGAATTGAGATTGGATTTGCCTGCTCGCCTTGGCAGCTCCAGACTCGGAACCTCTGCGACTCGCAGGCCCGCCTGCATCGACCGCACCACCATTTCGGCCTCGATCTCGAAGCCCGTCGCCGAGAGCGCTAAGAGTTCGAGGTATCGACGGTGAAACGCACAGAAGCCGTAGCAGAGGTCGGTGAGTTCGGCCCGATACAAGGTGTTGAACACACCGAGCAGAAAGCGATTTCCCAGCCGCCGGAAGCCTGTGATGTCCAACGATCCTCCGCCCGGAATAAAGCGCGACCCCTTCACGAAGTCGTATCCGTTGGCGAGGAAATGCAGGTAGTGCTTGATTTCGGAGGGCGCCATGCTGCCGTCCGCATCCATCATCACGATGATGTCGCCTGTTGCCGCCAGGAACCCGGTCCTCAGGGCGCTCCCTTTGCCCACTCCGTCCTGGGGCACGATCTTGATGTCTGGGCGGCAACTTCGCGCGGTGATCAGGGTCGCGTCTGTCGAGTTCCCGTCGACCAAAATGAGCTCGCTGATGCCGTCGGGTATCTGTTCGAGTACCCAGGCGATATTGCGTGCCTCATTCATTACCGGGATGACCAGGCTGACGGTCGACGCCGGCCGTGACGTGGCCGATCGAGCCGCTTGGCCAGACATGCCGCCGAGCAGCGCGCTCGGATCAGCAACGTCAACCCTAGGGGTCCTCAGATCCGCTTCAGCAGACGGTTGCTGCTGCCCGTTTGCCGTCGATTGTTGTGCCATTATCGCCCCCTGGAAACCCGTTGCTGCAAATACAGTGAATTACAGTTGATTAGCTATTTATGGATGCCCGGGCCTCCCCGCCCTCGTGGAACGAACCGTAGCACCCCTTTACATCACCCACAAGAACTGGTTACAGGCCTCTTAATGGCGATTGGTGGCTAGTTTCTCGGATCCACACCGCCTCGTCAGGAAATTAGCTGAAGTAGATCTAGCGATGTTTGACAAGTCAAAGTTTTCCATCGCGCACGGGTAAGTGACATAACGTGTGACCTGCAGGTTCCGCGATGCGGCCATTGGGCTGTGGCAACGATATTGGCGACCCGGGCATGCCACCGACGGGGAGTCGACGAGCCTCATGGGGCTGGTGTGATCTGACGGAGGCATTTCGTCGACTGAGCCGTCATACGGCGACCGGCGGGCGCAATGGTCTACTCCCCACTTCTGCGCGACGGCCTACATGCCGAGCCGACGTGGACGTTGGCGATGCCGCCGTTGGTGGCCCATGTCTTGGTTCCGTTGAGGACCCCCGCGCATCGGCAGCTATACCTCGCCGAGCAGGGCTACGGATATGTGATCAAGGACGCGGACGACCTTCTCGGACCGGCGATCTGAAATCAGAGGACCAGGGTCATCGTCCCCGACGTGGTGTTGCTGATGAGCCCCTGCGCGTCCCGGACGACCATGGTGATGTTTCGGAACCCGAGCAGATTGAGCACCGACTTCGAGAACCTGATCGACTGAATGACCGTTTGATATTCGAGCACCGTGCCCAATCCTGTCAGCGTCAGTACACCGGCCGAGTACGCGCCGGTGATCGAACCCGTAGGAGTGAACGTCAGTGAATCACCGCTCTGAACGTTGGTGATGGTGACGACAGCCCGGTCGAGATATGACGAATCATCCAGGATCACAGCGGTGGAGCTCAGCACCTGCGCCCCCAGGAGGACCAGGCCGCCACCCAGCGGCGCTGTGAGTATCGGTGCGGAGTTCGCCGTCACCGTGACCAGCGCTGCCGCTGGGAGACTCGTCGCGCCTTGCGGATCGGTCACAGTGAACGTCACCGTCTTGACGGCAGCCGGAGCAGTTCCGTTCGTGGAGAACGTGACCGATCGCAGTAGCTGCTGGTACTGCGCCGGAGTCCCGCTTCCAGTGAACGTCAGGATTCCGGTAGCTGCGTCGTAGCTACCGCTGATGCCTGCAACCGCGGTGAATCCGAGGAGGTCTCCCGACGCGAAGTTCCCGGTGATCGCCACCGATGCACCCGTCAGCGTCGCCGAGTCCAGGTCGAGCACGGTGAGCAAAGGATTCACATCTACCGCGGTGTTTCCGGCGGTGTAGATCGGGCCCAACGCGGTCGTCACCACCAATGGCGCCAAGTTGACCGGCGCCGCCACCACAGTGACCACGACGTTGGCGGGCAGCAGGCTTGGCGTTCCCTCAGCGTCGACCACGCTGAACGACACCGTCTTCAGAGACGCGATCGCACCGGAACCCGTCGACAACGTCACAGAACGCAGTGCCTGTTCGTAGAGCGCGATGCTCGCCGTCCCCTCGAGGGTCAATACTCCGTCGGCGCTGTTGTAGGCGCCGGTGATGCCGGTCGGCGCCGTGAACGACAGCACGTCGCCGGCTGCGAATCCACCGGTGATCTCGACCGTCGCTCCCTCCAGCGAGGTCGAATCGAGATCGAGCACACTGACCAACGGATCGACGGTGATGGCGCTGTTGCCCGCGGTGTATGAAACGTTGACGACCGACGTGGTCACCAGCGGCGCGATCTGCAGCGGCAACGTCACGACCGTCACCGCGACGAGAGCAGGGGCACTGACCTTGTCCTGGTCGTCGGTGACGACGAACGAGATGGATTTGATCGTCGCCAGGGCATTGGAGTCAGTCGAGAACGTCACGGAACGAAGAAGCTGTTGATACGCGGCCACGGAGGCGACCCCGTCAAAGGTCAGGACGCCTGCGTTGTAGCTGCCGTTGATGCCCGCCTGCGGGGTATAGCCGAGACTTTCGCCGGCCGCTGCGCCGCCCACGATGGCCACTACAGCACCCGACATGGTCGTCGAATCCGCATCCAGCAGAATCAGGCCTGGATCGACGACAATGGCTGAATCACCAGCCGTGTAGGCGACATTGACCACCGAAGTCACCACAGCAGGCGTGGCCAGGATGGGCAGCGACAGCACCGTGACGGTGACCAACCCTGGGGAGCTCACACCTTGCTGGTCGTCTGTGATGGTGAACGAGATGGTCTTGATTGTCGCCAGTGCTGATGAGTTCGTCGAGAACGTCACCGACCGCAGAAGTTGCTGGTAATCACTGACTGATGCAGTGCCCTCGAACGTCAGGACACCTGAGTCAAAATCTGCGGTCACGTCGGTCGGTAGCGGCCCATAAACCAACGTATCGCCCACTTGGGGGTCGATGATCGTCACGGTCGCGCCCGTCATCGTCGTCGAATCGCCATCGAGGATGATCACGCCGGGATCGATTGCGACCCCGGTTGTCCCCGCGGTATAGGACACGTTGACAACGGAGGTCAGGACAATCGGGGCAGCAGAAACCGGAAGGCCCACCACCGTCACCGCGGTGACCGCCGGCGCCACACTGGTGTTGCCGTCACTGTCGGTGACCGTGAAGGTGACCGACTTGATCCCCGCCGTCGCCGAGGTCAACGTCACCGAAGCGAGCAGGTCCCGGTACTCGGCCACCGACGCGGTCCCGGTGAACGACAGCACCCCACCAGAAACATTGGCAGTCACATTGGTGGGCAGGGTCCCCCAGCCGAAGGAATCCCCCACACCGGGATTGCTGAGAGTGACTGTCGCCGAGTCGAGTTGGCTGGAGTCCAGATCGGTGATCACCACCACCGGCGACACCGTGATCGGCGACCCGGTCGTTCCCGCCGCGATCGGCGTCGCGACCAGCACCGGCGCCACCGACGCACCCGGCACCCCCACCACCGTCACTGCCGTGACCGCCGGCACCACACTGGTGTTGCCCTCACCATCGGTGACAGTGAACGTGACCGACTTCAACCCGGCCGTCGCCGAGGTGAGAGTGACCGACTCCAACAACGCCTGGTAGTCCGCGACTGACGCCGACCCGGTGAACGACACCACCCCACCAGTCACCGTCGCGACGACGTTGGTCGGCAGCGATCCCCAGCCGAAGGAATCCCCCACACCCGGACTGCTGAGAGTGACTGTCGCCGAGTCGAGTTGACTGGAGTCCAGATCGGTGATCACCACAATCGGCGACACCGTGATCGGCGACCCGGTGGTACCTGCCGCGATCGGCGTGGCCACCAGCACCGGCGCCACCGATGCACCGGGCACCCCCACCACCGTGACCGCGGTGACCGCCGGCACCACACTGGTGATGCCCTCACTGTCGGTGACCGCGAAGGTGACCGACTTCAACCCGGCCGTCGCCGAGGTGAGAGTGACCGACTCCAACAACGCCCGATAGTCCGCCACCGACGCCGACCCGGTGAACGACACCACCCCACCGGAAACACTGGCCGCCACAGTGTCCGGCAGCGTCCCCCACCCGAAGGAATCCCCCACACCCGGACTGCTGAGAGTGACTGTTGCCGAGTCGAGTTGGCTGGAGTCCAGATCGGTGATCACCACGATCGGCGATACCGTGAACGCCGACCCGGTCGTTCCCGCCGCGATCGGCGTCGCGACCAGCACCGGCGCCACCGATGCACCGGGCACCCCCACCACCGTGACCGCGGTGATCGCCGGCACCACACTGGTGTTGCCCTCACTGTCGGTGACAGTGAACGTGACCGACTTGATCCCCGCCGTCGCCGAGGTCAACGTCACCGAAGCGAGGAGGTCCCGGTACTCGGCCACCGACGCCGACCCGGTGAACGACACCACCCCACCGGTCACCGTCGCGGCGACGTTGGTCGGCAGGGTTCCCCACCCGAAGGAGTCCCCCACATCGGGGTTGCTGAGAGTGACTGTCGCCGAGTCGAGTTGGCTGGAGTCCAGATCGGTGATGACCACGATCGGCGACACCGTGATCGGCGACCCGGTCGTTCCCGCCGCGATCGGCGTGGCCACCAGCACCGGCGCCACCGACGCACCCGGCACCCCCACCACCGTCACCGCCGTGATCGTCGGCACCACACTGGTGTTGCCGTCACTGTCGGTGACAGTGAAGGTGACCGACTTGATCCCCGCCGTCGCCGAGGTGAGAGTGACCGACTCCAACAACGCCTGATAGTCCGCGACTGACGCGTTCCCGGTGAACGACAGCACCCCACCGGTCACCGTGGCCGCCACGTTGGTGGGCAGGGTCCCCCAGTCGAAGACGTCATCGATGCCGGCACCGGACAACGTCACCGTCGCCGACTGCAGGTTCGCCGAGTCCAGGTCGGTGATGACCACGATCGGCGACACCGTGATCGCCGAGTCGGTGGTACCTGCCGCGATCGGCGTGGCTACCAGCACCGGCGCCACCGACGCACCCGGCACCCCCACCACCGTCACCGCCGTGATCGCCGGCACCACACTCTCATTGCCGTCACTGTCGGTGACCGCGAAGGTGACCGACTTGATCCCCGCCGTCGCCGACGTCAACGTCACCGAAGCGAGGAGGTCCCGGTACTCGGCCACCGACGCGGTCCCCGTGAAGGTCAGAACCCCACCAGAAACATTGGCAGCCACAGTGCCCGGCAGCGTCCCCCAGCCGAAAGAATCTCCCACACCCGGACTGCTGAGAGTGACTGTCGCCGACTCCAACTCCGCCGAGTCCAGGTCGGTGATCACCACAACCGGGGACACCGTGATCGGGGACCCGGTGGTTCCCGCCGCGATCGGCGTGGCCACCAACACCGGCGCCACCGACGCACCCGGAACCCCCACCACCGTCACCGCAGTCACCGCCGGCACCACACTGGTGTTCCCGTCACCATCGATGACCGCGAACGTGACCGACTTGATCCCCGCCGTCGCCGACGTCAACGTCACCGACCCCAACAACGCCTGATAATCCGCGACCGACGCGGTCCCCGTAAACGACACCACCCCACCAGTGACCGTCGCGGCGACATTGGTCGGCAGCGACCCCCAGTCGAAGACGTCATCGATACCGGCACCGGACAACGTCACCGTCGCCGACTCCAACTCCGCCGAGTCCAGGTCGGTGATCACCACAACCGGGCTCACCGTGATCGGGGACCCGGTCGTCCCCGCCGCGATCGGCGTGGCCACCAACACCGGCGCCACCGACGCACCCGGAACCCCCACCACCGTCACCGCAGTCACCGCCGGCACCACACTGGTGTTCCCGTCACCATCGATGACCGTGAAGGTGACCGAATTGATCCCCGCCGTCGCCGACGTCAACGTCACCGACTCCAACAACGCCTGATAATCCGCCACCGACGCGGTCCCCGTGAAGGTCAGAACCCCACCAGAAACATTGGCAGCCACAGTGCCCGGCAGCGTCCCCCAGCCGAAGGAGTCCCCCACACCCGGACTGCTGAGAGTGACTGTCGCCGAGTCGAGTTGGCTGGAGTCCAGGTCGGTGATCACCACAATCGGGGACACCGTGACCGGGGACCCGGTGGCGCCCGCGGCTGCCGGGGACACGATCACCAGCGGTGGAACCTCCACCGCCAGACCCACCACCGTGACTACCGTCGCTGCCGGTACCACACTCGCATTACCGTCGCCATCAACCACGGCGAAGGTGACCGACTTCAGACCGACTGTCGACGACGTCAGGGTGACCGACTCCAGCAACGCCTGATAGTCCGACCGCGTCGCCGTTCCGGTGAACGTCAGGACTCCGCCGACGAGACCCGCGGTCACACCCGCAGGCACATCACCCCACCCGAACGAATCCCCCACACCCGGATCTGCGAGAGTGACTGTCGCTGAATCCAACTCCTCCGAATCCAGATCGGTGATCAGCACAACCGGGGACACCGTGATCGGTGAGCCGGTCGTTCCAGCGGCGGCCGGGGACACGATCACCAACGGCGGCACCTCGATAGCCAGACCGACTACGGTGACCACCGTCGCTGCCGGTACCACACTCGCATTACCGTCACCATCGACCACCGCGAACGTCACCGACTTCAACCCCGCCGTAGCCGACGTGAGGGTCACCGACTCCAACAACGCCTGATACTCCGACCGCGTCGCCGTCCCGGTGAACGTCAGGACTCCACCGACCAGACCCGCGGTCACACCCGCAGGGACATCACCCCACCCGAACGAATCCCCCACACCCGGATCGGTAAGAGTGACTGTCGCCGAAGCTAACTCCTCCGAATCCAAATCAGTGATCACCACCACCGGCGACACCGTCACCGGGGACCCGATGACGCCCGCGGCGGCCGGGGACACGATCACCAACGGCGGCACCTCCACCGCCAACCCGACCACCGTGACCACCGTCGCTGCCAGCACCGTCGACGCATTCCCATCACCATCAACCACCGTGAAGCTGACCAACTTCAAACCGGCACTGGACGACGTCAACGTGACTGATTCCAACAACGCCTGATAGTCCAAGACCGACGCGGTCCCCGTGAAGGTCAGAACCCCACCGGTGACAGTCGCTACCACATTGGTCGGCAGTGATCCCCACCCGAACGAATCCCCCACACCCGAACTGCTGAGAGTGACCGTGGCCGAGTCGAGTTCAGTGGAATCGAGATCGGTGATCACCACAACCGGCGACACCGCCACCGGGGACCCCGCAGCACCGGCGGCGGCCGGGGACACGATCACCAACGGCGGCACCTCCACCGCCAACCCGACCACCGTGACGACCGTCGCCGCCGGCACCACACTCGCACTGCCGTCAGCATCGGTGACGGCGAAGCTGACCGACTTCAAACCGGCGGTCGACGACGTCAGGGTCACCGAGGCGAGGAGGTCGCGGTACTCCGCCACCGACGCCGACCCGGTGAACGTCAACACCCCGCCGGTCACCGTCGCGGCGACACTGGTAGGCAGGGTCCCCCAGCCGAAGGAGTCCCCCGCACCGGGGTCGGTGAGAGTGACCGTGGCCGACTCCAACTCCTCCGAATCCAAATCGGTGATCACCACAATGGGCGACACCGTCACCGGGGACCCGGTCGTACCCGCAGCGGCCGGCGACACAATCACCAACGGCGGCACCTCCACCGCCAGACCCACCACCGTGACCACCGTCGCCGCCGGCACCGTCGACGCATTCCCATCGCCATCAACCACCGCGAAGCTGACCACCTTCAAACCCGCACTGGACGACGTCAACGTGACTGACTCCAACAACGCCTGATACTCCGACCGCGACGCCGACCCGGTGAACGTCAACACCCCACCGACCAGACCCGCGGTCACACCCGCCGGCACATCACCCCACCCGAACGAATCCCCGGCAGCCGCGCTGCCCAACGTGACAGTCGCTGACTCGATATCCGCTGAGTCCAGGTCAGTGATCACCACAATCGGACTCACCGTGATCGGTGAGCCCGTGCTGCCCGCAGCGGCCGGGGACACGATAACCAGCGGTGGCACCTCGACAGCCAACCCGACCACCGTGACGACCGTCGCCGCCGGTACCACACTCGCATTGCCGTCAGCATCGGTGACGGCGAAGCTGACCGACTTCAAACCGGCGGTCGACGACGTCAGGGTGACTGATTCCAACAACGCCTGATAGTCCGAGACCGACGCGGTCCCCGTGAAGGTCAGAACCCCGCCGGTAACAGTCGCGGCGACATTGGTCGGCAGTGATCCCCAGCCGAACGAATCCCCCACACCTGGACTGCTGAGAGTGACCGTTGCCGAGTCGAGTTCAGTGGAGTCCAGATCGGTGATCACCACCACCGGGGACACCGTCACCGGGGACCCCGCAGCACCGGCGGCGGCCGGGGACACGATCACCAGCGGCGGCACCTCGACAGCCAGACCCACCACCGTGACCACCGTCGCCGCCGGCACCACACTGGCATTACCGTCACCATCGACCACCGCGAAGCTGACCAACTTCAAACCGGCGGTCGACGACGTCAACGTGACCGAGGCGAGCAGGTCACGATATTCCGCCACCGACGCCGACCCGGTGAACGTCAACACCCCACCGGCATAACCGGCGGTCACACCCGCAGGCACATCACCCCACCCGAACGAATCCCCCACACCCGGATCGGCGAGAGTGACTGTCGCTGAATCCAACTCCTCCGAATCCAAATCAGTGATCACCACGATCGGCGACACCGTCACCGGCGACCCCGCAGCACCGGCGGCGGCCGGGGACACGATCACCAACGGTGGGACCTCCACCGCCAACCCGACCACCGTGACCACCGTCGCCGCCGGCACCACACTCGCATTACCGTCACCGTCAACGACGGCGAAGCTGACCAACTTCAAACCGGCGGTCGACGACGTCAACCTGACTGACTCCAACAACGCCTGATACTCCGACCGCGTCGCCGTCCCGGTGAAGGTCAGAACCCCACCGGCGACAGTCGCGGCGACATTAGTCGGCAGCGTCCCCCACCCGAACGAATCCCCCGCACCTGGATCGGTGAGAGTGACCGTGGCCGAGTCGAGTTCAGTGGAGTCCAGATCAGTGATCACCACGATCGGGCTCACCGTCACCGGCGACCCCGCAGCACCGGCAGCGACCGGCGACACAATCACCAGCGGCGGCACCTCCACCGCCAGACCCACCACCGTGACCACCGTCGCCGCCGGCACCACACTGGCATTGCCATCGCCATCAACGACGGCGAACGACACCAACTTCAGACCGGCGGTCGACGACGTCAGGGTGACTGACTCCAACAACGCCTGATAGTCCGACCGCGACGCGGTCCCGGTGAACGTCAGGACTCCGCCGACGAGACCCGCGGTCACACCCGCAGGCACATCACCCCATCCGAATGAATCCCCACCTCCCGGATCGGTGAGAGTGACTGTTGCCGAATCTAACTCCTCCGAATCCAAATCAGTGATCACCACCACCGGCGACACCGTCACCGGCGACCCCGCAGCACCGGCGGCGACCGGCGACACAAGCACCAGCGGCGGCACCTCCACCGCCAGACCCACCACCGTGACCACCGTCGCCGCCGGCACCACACTCGCATTACCGTCACCATCAACGACCGCGAAGCTGACCAACTTCAACCCCGCACTGGCCGAGGTCAACGTCACCGAAGCGAGGAGGTCCCGGTACTCGGCCACCGACGCAGTCCCCGTGAAGGTCAGCACCCCACCGTTCACCGTCGCGGCGACGTTGGTGGGCAGGGTCCCCCAGCCGAAGACGTCATCGACGCCGGCACCGGCACCGGCCAACGTCACCGTGGCCGAATCTAACTCCTCCGAATCCAAATCGGTGACCACCACAATCG
The DNA here is from genome assembly GCF_039729195.1 of Mycobacterium sp. DL. Classification (NCBI taxonomy): domain Bacteria; kingdom Bacillati; phylum Actinomycetota; class Actinomycetes; order Mycobacteriales; family Mycobacteriaceae; genus Mycobacterium; species Mycobacterium sp. DL. Next base: position 4,538,885 of record NZ_CP155796.1, on the reverse strand, counting down.
GGCTCACCGCGATCGGCGATCCGGTCGTGCCCGCGGCGGCCGGAGACACGATCACCAACGGTGGGACCTCCACCGCCAGACCCAATACCGTGACCACCGTCGCCGCCGGCACCACACTCGCATTACCGTCACCATCAACGACGGCGAAGTTCACCAACTTCACACCCGCACTGGACGATGTCAGGGTCACCGAGGCGAGAAGGTCACGATATTCCGCCACCGACGCCGACCCGGTGAACGTCAACACCCCACCGGCATAACCGGCGGTCACACCCGCCGGCACATCACCCCAGCCAAACAAATCCCCAGCAGCAGGATCTGTGAGAGTGACTGTGGCCGAGTCCAACTCCTCCGAATCCAGGTCGGTGATCACCACAACCGGCGACACCGTCACCGGTGACCCCGCGGAACCCAAAGCTACCGGCGACACCACCACCAATGGTGGGAAACCGATCACTGCGATCGTCGCGACTCCCGGCACCGGGCTTGTGACATCAGTGTCGTCAGTGACACGGATCAGGACACCCCGCGGTATCCCGGCGTCGGTGGTGAAGAACGAAACCGCCTTGAGCGCCTCCCGATACTCCGCCAGGGTTCCCGGTCCCGTGAGCGTCAGAGTCTTCGTCTCCGCGTCCCACTCTCCCACGACGGGATTACTTTCGGGTGCAACGTATTCCAGGACATCACCATCCTGAGCGCCCGTCGCTATCGTCACCGTGGCGGAGGACAGGTTTGTCGAGTCGACGTCGGTGATCACCACCGAGGACAGCAACTGGACAGGATCGGAACCCAGCGCATAGATGGGGGCGCCGACGGTCACAACAACCGGGGGCAACTGAACTAGCGGATCGATCGTGACGGGAATCGTGACGGTGACCTTGTCGGGCTCGGCAAGTCCAATGGCCCGGAACACGCAGTGGAAGACGCCTTGGATGAGGCCTGCAATACCTTTGAGGTGCTCCGAGTCGTCACTGACGATGACCTGGAAAGTATCGGTCACGGGTTCCGTGACGATCGTGGTGGGCGTGTAGATGAATGTTCCGGTGATGGGATCCCTGATGACCAGGCCGTTCTCCGGCTGAATGATGGTATAGGTCAGCGGGTCACCGTTTGGGTCTGAGGCGCTCAGGTCGATGAGCAACTGACCGGTGACGATCTGTGATGTGGTAATCGGGCCGATGACCGGGCTCTTGTTGAAGAACGTATGGGTTATCTGCCTGCGAACCCATGCCATCAGCGCGTCGAACCACGGCACTTGGGCTGGCGCCGCCGGGTCTGCGAACGGCGAGATGACGCCGGCAACCATTGCGGAGACGATGTTGACGTTTTCTACGCCGACTTCCGTTGGCGATGCCGCCGGCGCCAACGCGACCGAATCGTCGGTCGTCGACGTCTCCAGCGAAACCATCTCGGTCTGAGGCCTGCCGTCGTCGGTTGGTGCGTCTCCTTCAATCTGGAGATCAGACGCTTCGTCACCGCTGTCGACCGGTGACTCTGCGTCAGTTCCAACGATGGCGTCGACGTCGCGCGTCGGGGTTGGTTCTGTTAGGGGCGGCGCCTGAGGGGCGTCATCAGAGTCGACGGGCAGATCGGAGACCCCGCCGGACGGCGGCTCTGTTTCGGGGGCGACCGCCTCCTCTGAGTCGACCTCCTCGTCGGGGGATTGACCCTCGTCTCCAGGGTCTTCGACTTCGGCATCTCCGTCCGGGACCTCCTCGTCCTCGGTGATGTCCTCGGTGATGTCCTCGGCAACATCGTCGGCGTCCTCATCGGGGGATTCGTCGTCGGACGACGTTTCTTCATTCGGTTCGCTGCCAGCCGTCGCTGAGGACTTGCGTGGGCCCGCGGACGGGGAGTCATCGTCGGATTCTGTTCTCGACGACACCGATTCCGAGTCGGTGTCCGCGTAGGCGACACCGGCGGTGTTCGCGATGGCCAGGCCAACACCGAGGGAGACGGCCAGCGCCCCCACCCGGCCGATATGCGGTGCGTACCACGACTGCACTTTGCGCGTATGCCTGGCCGAACGACCTTGCCCGGCACTCTCGACGAGGTCTCGTGCTGCCCAGAACTCCCGCTCGCAGTCAGGGGTGTCCTTGCGCTGCGCACGATGACGAGCTGGGGTCGCACACATACGTTGTCCTCCGTTTGCTCTGCTTGCGAACCCCCCGCCGGCTGATGTTCGCGCGGCTATAACAAGGGCCACGCTGGATTTCGGGAGGAACCTGCACCGCGCCGTCCGCTCATCACGCAAGCACGCAGCGCCATCGCCAGTCCCCGACTCGCTCAAACTCCCGAATAATGGTTTGCTAGGGGCGGTCTCTACGTTCACTGATCACGCCCAGCAGTCCGAGCCTAAATCACAAAAGTGACCTTGATCACAAAGTTTGCAAAGAAATTTGCGCACGCAACTATTGCGCTAATCAGCAAGCTTCGGTGTCACCGCAAACAAGCTGACTAATCTACTGAACAAGCAACTTTCAGCAAATTATCGGTGACGAAAAATTACTTCTCGGCAACCGTTCCACCGGCCGCAGACAGCAGCCTGACCTCGCTCGTCACTACATCTGGCGCCAGAGACGAGCGTCTACGAGTTGCCTCACCCGGTATGGCATCCAAGTTCGCCAATTGGCTCCACAGATCGATGCGCTCGCGGCGGCCTGCCACCGGCACGGTCATCGCGGCGGACGCCGCTGGCGGAATGCCGGCCGGGATCTCGTCACCCCGATTCGGCGATTCCGGATGGTTGCTCGACGAGAGCGGAACGACCGCACAGCAGTTTCGCTCAACCGGAAGAGAATGTCGCCGAAGCGGACGCTCCGATCCACTGCCCTGCATTCGGATCGCAGAGTGTCTCGCCGTGCTCGGGAATCACCTCAGCGCGGGAATGACTTCTTCTGCAAAGCGGTCGATGCTCGACCGGTCGTAAGCGGCCTCGGGGAAGTAGCAGATCACGTACTCACAGCCGAGGTCTTTGAGCTTCTGCAGCGACTCGATGAGTTGCTCCGGTGTGCCACTGCCGCCTTGGGGCGTGCTCATCGAATTCAGCATGGCGTCGGCAGCAGAATCGCCGGTGAGACCGCTGATCCGGGATCGCACCTGAGCCAGCCGATCCCTGACCTCTGACTCTGAAGCGCCGACCACCGCGTTGACATTGGCGGAGCGGACGATCGAGCCGAAATCGGTTCCCACATCTTGACAGTGCTCGGACAGTATCTGAGACTTGTGGGCGAACCCTTCCGGTTCGGCGGTGAAGTTCGTGTACTGGGCATACTTCGCCGCAATGCGCAGAGTGACCTTCTCGCCACCGCCGGCGATCCACAGCGGAATACCTTCGTCCTGAAGCGGTTTGGGTGCGACTATCGCGCCGTCGACCTGATAGTGCTTGCCGTTGAACGTCACTGCCCCGTCACGCCATGCGTCACGCATGATCTGCACGCCCTCGTCGAGCCGCGCCAACCGTACCCCCGCCGACGGAAACCCGTAACCGTATGCGCGCCATTCATGTTCGTACCAGCCGCCGCCGATGCCCATTTGGACGCGGCCACCCGAGATGATGTCCGCGGTCGCCGCGACCTTCGCAAGGTACGCGGGGTTGCGATAGCTCATCGCCGTACACATCTGACCCAGCTTTATTCTCGAAGTGGTGGCGGCGAAGGCAGCCATCAGCGACCACGCCTCGTGGGTGGCCTCGTTCGTGGGCATCGGCACGGTGTGGAAGTGGTCATAGACCCACAGGGAATCCCAGATGTCGCCCTCGTCGACGTAGGTGGCGAGATCCGACATCACCCGCCACTGGTCGACGGGTTCGATTCCTACCAGGTCGAGACGCCAGCCCTGCGGGATGAATAGTCCGAATCGCATGCACTCGACTGTAGGTGCGAGCGGACCAATGTGGAACGAGGCTCGGCCGAGCGGCGACTGTCAGCTGAGCTCAGTTCGCGCTAAGCCCGCGCACCCGGGTACAACGCGGCGACGGCGGGAAGGCTCACCTTCAGCGCGGGGTTGCGAGGCAGGGCGTCGACCGCAGTCAGGGCCACAGGCACGTTGTACACAGGCAATGCCCCTCGGACCAGGTCTTGGAGCTCCTCGTCAGTAGGACGGTCCATGCCAGGAGCGATCTCGATGGCCGCGAACGGCACTTCGCCGAGGCGAGCGTCGGCAACCCCCACCACACATGCGTCGCGAACACCGGGGTGCGACATCAGCACCCGCCGAACAGTTTCGGGCAGAACTTTGAATCCACCTCGGTTGATGGCGCCGTCCGACCTACCGTGCAACGTCACGAAGCCCTCAGCGTCGACGCTGGCGATATCGGTGGTCCGGATCCAGTCCGGTCCGAGCGGGCCGACCTTGGCTTCCAACAGACCCTGCTCACCCGCGGGCAGTTCCATGCCGGTCTGCGGGTCGACGATGCGCAGCTGGGTGTCAGGCAGCGCCCGGCCCACGCTGTCGCGCTTGGAGTCGCCGAAGTCCCGCAGCATCTCAGGAGTCCAGGCGCACAGGGATCCGGCGAATTCAGTTGCCCCGTAGGCCAACCGGATCGGAATGCCGTACCGATCCTCGAACTCGTCGCGGGTCTCGGGGTCGAGCGGTCCCGAGGCGCTGATCAGGAACTCCAGCGATGCGAGGTCCGCCCTCGGCACGTCGGCGTCCAGCAACATCCGGATCACGGCGGGCTGGACTCCGCTGCGCGCCAAGCGATGCCTCCTGATCGCATCCACCCAGCCCTCCACAGTGAACCGCTCGAGCATCACGATCCGACGGCCGTTGTAGACGCCGGCGATCAGCTGGCACACCCCGATACCGCCGAACTGCCAGTACGCGAATTCCGGCGGCGCATCCGGTGCGGCCGCTTCACCGCTGGTCACACTGAACACGGTGCGTTCCAGCACAGGCGCCTTGATCGCCTGTCTCTTCGGCGGGCCGGTGGTACCGCTGGTGAGAATCTGCAGTGCCACACCGGGTTCAGCTCGGGCATGCGATTGCGATGCGTCCCGACCCCCCAAACCATCGACGAGCGCGACCGTCGGACGGGTCAGTGAGATCGCGACGCCCGCACTACCCGCGCGCCGCGCGGCAAGTACGACCTCAGCGCTCCAGTCTTCACGGTCGGCGACGACACCGGCCAGCGCCAGCTTTTCGACATCGCGGCCGATCGCTTCCGGCGACTGGAATGAGTAGATCATCGAGACAGGACGGCCGGTGGCCAGGAAGCCGATGATCGCCGCAGCGTGCTGTAGTCGGTTACGCACCACCAAGCCGACGGGTGCTGCCTCAGGCACTCCGGCGTCGTGCAGTGCCGTGGCAATGGCGTCGGCGTAAGCAGTGATGTCAGCTCCGGAGTACCAGTGGCCGCCGAACTCGATGCACGGCCGGTCGCCGTAACTCGCCAACCCTGTCGCGAACTGCTCGGTGAAACCTTCAGGCACGATCTCATTCTGGCGGGCGGACGGCCGGGTGAACAGCCTCAACCGGTGAAGCAGGCCCGGTACTCGCTGGGGGTGGTCCGCATTTGGCGGACGAAGTGATACCGGTAGGTGACGGGCGAGTCGAAGCCGACCCGACCGGCGATCTGCTCGACCGAGAACGACGACGATTCGAGCAGGGCGAGGCTGGCCTGTATTCGCTGAGCTGTCAGCCATTTGATCGGCGTGGTGCCGGTCGCTTTGGCGAATTGCCTCAGGTAACTGCGGCGGGACATCGTCGACTGGGCTGCCAGGTCGTCGAGCGTGATCGTGCTGTCGAGATTCTCGAGCGCCCAGGCCATTCCCGCGGCGATCCGCCCATCGGTGGTGGGTTCGGGCACCGGGATCTCGATGTACTGGGCCTGTCCGCCGCCACGATGCGGGGCGATCACCAAGCGGCGCGCCACATCATTGGCCACCCGCGCTCCGTGATCTGACCGGACGATGTGTAGGCAGAGATCCAGACCCGCGGCACAGCCCGCGCTCGTGAGCACGCGGCCGTTGTCGACGTAGAGCGGCGCGGGATCGATGGTGATGGCTGGGTAGCGCTCCCGGAGCAGATCAACGTAGATCCAGTGGGTGGTGGCAGACCGACCGTCGAGCACCCCCGCCGCCGCGAGCGCAAAGGCACCCGAACAGATCGACACCAGCCGAGCCCCTCGGCTGTCGGCGGCCCGGATCGCGCTGACCAGCTCCGGCGAGATCGGTTGCGCGACATCACTCACGCTCGGAATGACCACTGTGTCCGCGGCCGCGAGATCATCCAGACCGTATGAGGTGCGCACCGTCGCACCGCCGAGCAACCGAATCTCCGGCTGCTCAGAGCACAGCTTCACCGAATACCAGGGAGATATCAGCCCCGCAGAGAACCTCTCGGACAGCTCGGTCATTCCGAAGATCTCCGCCGCCACCCCCGACTCGAAGCCCGACATGCCGTCGTAGGCGAGGATCGCGACAGAATGCATGTCACTATCTTATCGAACAGCGGCACCAGGGCCACTGTGCAGGAGCGCCACCGCCGGGCACCCTGGAAGGCATGCTGTACAAACGACCTACCCTCTGGGACCGGCTCCGCCGAAACATCTTGATCACTGAAGTATTTCGGCTGACCAAGGAGTTCGCCGCGGGCATCGATGCCGCCCACGGACTGGCGCACGGGATCACGCCGTCGCCTGATTCGGCCGCCCGCGCAGTTCGCGCACGCAAAAACCCCGGCAGCGCCTGTCGGTCCCGTGGCTAGCCTGAAGTCATGGCCCTATCCAAAGAAGAACGCGAACAGTTCCTGGCCGAGCCTCATATCGCGGCATTATCGGTGTACGCAGGCGATAGCCGGGGCCCGTTGACGGTGCCGATCTGGTATCAGTACTCCCCCGGCGGTGAGCCGTGGATCCTGACCGGCGCGGGGTCCCGCAAAGAACGGCTGATCGCGGCGACGGGATTCTTCTCGCTCATGGTCGAGCGGGTGGAACCCACCACCAGGTACGTGGCGGTCGACGGTGCGGTCAGCCGCATCGAGCCGGGAACCGACGCCCAGATGGAAGAGCTCACCTACCGGTATCTCAACGGCGAGGCGGCCGAGAACTACCTGAAGTTCGCCCGCGAGAATCTGGGCGACCATGTCGCGATCTACCTCCAACCGCAGCACTGGTTGTCCTCGGACATGGGTAGCTTCTGACGCACGAAGCCCCCGACACAGCCAAAAATGGAAGTGTCGGGGGCTCTGCGTCAAGCGGTTACGTCAGTGAATCCGGCGGAGTGAAGCGCTCGCCGTACTTGGCGGCCAACTCCCTGGCGCGGGCCACAAAGGCCTCCTTGCCGACACCGCCCGCACCCTGGTAGCCGACGATGAACTGCGCCGAACCACCGGTGTAGGGCGGGAATCCGATACCCATGATGGAGCCGATGTTCGCATCGGCGGTCGAGGTGAGCACACCCTCGTCGAGGCACTTCTGGGTCTCCAGCGCCTCGGCGAACAGCATGCGATCGATCATGTCCTGCAACGGGATGTCGCCGGCGTCTGCCTTGAACGTCTCGGCGAGACCGTCCCACAATCCGGTGCGCTTGCCGTCGACATACTCGTAGAAGCCTGCGCCCTTGAGCCGTGACGGCCGCCCGATCTCGATCATCGTGTTCACGACGGCCTCGGCCGGGTGCGGCTCGTAGGTGGCACCGGTCTCCTCGACGGCCTTGCGGGTCGCGGTGGCGATCTTCTGCATCAGCTCGAGGTTGAGCTCGTCGGACAGCTGCAGCGGCGGTGCCGGGTAGCCGGCCTGTGAACCCGCCTGCTCGATACTGGCCGGAGCCACACCCTCGCCGAGCATCGCCAGCGCCTCGTTGACGAAGGTGCCGATGACGCGGCTGGTGAAGAAGCCGCGGCTGTCGTTGACCACGATCGGGGTCTTGCCGATCGCCAGCGTGTAGTCGAACACCCGGGCCAGCGCCTCGTCGGATGTCTTCTCGCCCTTGATGATCTCCACCAGCGGCATCTTGTCGACCGGCGAGAAGAAGTGGATGCCGATGAAGTCGTCCTGGCGCTTCACGCCCGTGGCGAGCTCGGTGATCGGCAGCGTCGAGGTGTTCGAACCGAGCACCGCATTGGGCTCCACGATGTCCTCGATCTCCTGGAACACCTTGTGCTTCAACTCAACCGACTCGAACACCGCCTCGATGACGAAGTCGACACCCTTGAGGTCGGCCGCGTCGGCCGTCGGCGTGATCCGGGCCAGCAGCTCCTTGGACTTCTCCTCGGTGGTGCGGCCACGCTCCAGCGCCTTGGCCTCGATCTTCTCCGAGTAGTTCTTGCCCTTCTCGGCGGCCTCGACGCTGACGTCTTTGAGCACGACGTCGTAACCGGCCTTGGCCGAGACGTACGCGATGCCTGCGCCCATCATGCCCGCGCCGAGCACGCCGATCTTGGTGATCGGGGTCTTGCCGATGCCATCCGGACGCGACCCGCCACCGTTGATGGTCTGCAGGTCCAGGAAGAACGCCTGGATCATGTTCTTGGCGGTCTGGCCGGTGACAAGCGTGGTGAAGTAACGGCTCTCGATGCGACTGGCGGTGTCGAAGTCGACCTGCGCACCCTCGACGACGGCGTCCAGGATGGCCCGAGGCGCCGGCATCGGCGCGCCCTTGAGTTGCTTGCGCAGCAACGCCGGGAACGACGGCAGGATCGCCGCAAGCGCCGGGTGAGACGGGGTACCGCCGGGCATCTTGTAGCCCTTCTGGTCCCACGGCTGCGTGTGGCTGTCCGGATTGGCCTTGATCCACGCCTTCGCGGCCGGCACCAACTCCTCAGTGCTGCTGACTAATTCGTCGACCAAGCCGATGTCCTTGGCCTTGCCCGGCTTGAACCGGGTGCCTTGGCTCAGGACCTCCATGAACGCCTTCTGGATACCGAACATCCGCGTCGTGCGGGCCACGCCGCCACCGCCGGGCAGCAGGCCCAGGGTGACCTCGGGCAGGCCGATGACGACACCCTTGACGTCGGCGGCGATGCGATGGTGACACGCCAGCGCGATCTCCAGGCCGCCGCCGAGCGCGGCGCCGTTGATGGCGGCAACGACAGGTACGCCCAGGGTCTCGAGCTTGCGGAGATCGGCCTTGATGAACTCGACCTCGGCGAACGACTCGGCGGCATTGTCGGGGCCGACGTTCATCATGCCCTTGAGGTCACCGCCGGCGAAGAAGGTCTTCTTCGCGCTGGCGATCACCACGCCGGTGATCGAATCCTTCTCCTCGACAAGGCGCTCTACAGCCTTGTGCATGGATTCCTTGTAGTGCTCGTTCATCACGTTTGCTGAACCCGTGGGGTCGTCCAGCGTCAGGGTTACGATGCCGTCGGCATCCTTGTCCCACTGAATGGTGTTCTCTGCCATGGTCATATCTCCTAGACGCGCTCGATGATGGTCGCGACGCCCATGCCGCCGCCGATGCACAGCGTGATCAGCGCGCGTCGAGCGCCGCGGCGCTCGAGCTCGTCGACCATGGTTCCGGTGATCATGGCGCCGGTGGCGCCGAGCGGGTGGCCGAACGCGATGGCGCCACCGTTGACGTTGAGCTTCTCGTCGGGGATGTCGAGGTCCTTCTGGAACTTCAGCACCACCGAGGCGAAGGCCTCGTTGAGTTCGAACAGGTCGATGTCGTCGACCGTCAGACCGGCACGGTCGAGCACCTTGCGGGTGGCCGGCGTGGGACCGGTGAGCATGATGACCGGGTCTGCGCCGCTGGTGGCGGTGGCCACGATGCGCGCACGGGGGGTGAGGCCCTGCGAGCTGCCTGCACTTTCAGAACCGATCAGCAGCAGCGCGGCACCGTCCACGATGCCGGAACTGTTTCCGCCGGTGTGGACGTGGTTGATCTTCTCGACGTAGTGGTACTTCTGCAGCGCCACGTCGTCGAAGCCACCCATCGCGCCGATGCCGTCGAAGGCGGTCTTGAGCTTGCCGAGGCTTTCCACAGTGGAACCGGGACGCATGTGCTCGTCGTGGTCGAGCACGACCAGGCCGTTCTGGTCCTTGACCGGCACGACGGACTTGGCGAAGTAGCCGCCCGACCATGCTGCGGCGGCCTTCTCCTGCGAGCGCGCGGCGTAGGCGTCGACGTCTTCACGCGAGAAGCCCTCGATCGTGGCGATCAGGTCGGCGCCGATGCCCTGGGGGACGAAGCCGATCCGGTAGTTGGTCTCGGGGTCACTGGCCCAGGCGCCGCCGTCGGAGCCCATCGGAACGCGGCTCATCGATTCGACACCGCCGGCGATCACCAGGTCGTCCCAGCCGGAACGGATCTTCTGCGCGCCCAGATTGACGGCTTCGAGGCCGGAGGCGCAGAAGCGGTTGAGCTGGAATCCGCCGGTGGTCTCCGGCAGACCTGCCACCAGAGCTGCGGTGCGGGCGATGTCACCGCCCTGGTCGCCGACGGGGGAAACCACGCCGAGGATGAGGTCGCTGATCATGTTCTCGTCGAGGTCGGGGTAACGCGATCGCATTTCGTCGATCAGGCCGACGACCAGGTTGACGGGTTTGATCTCGTTCAACGAGCCGTTTCGCTGCTTGCCGCGCGGGGTGCGGATGGCCTCATAGATGAAGGCTTCTTCGGACATCGGTGTCCCACTCCTATTGATGTTGGTGTGCGGGCCCCGGAAGGCGTGGGTCCGCAGGAGGACAGTCCTCTGGCCAGCAGCCTAACAGCTTCGCCCAACCCGTTGGTTGGGCAGGGTTTGTCCACCTCTACTAGTGCACAGACACCAACTCGCACGATCCGGAGCGGGATCGTGCGAGTTGGTGTCTGGTCGCGAGTCAGGCGGAGAGCTGCTCGGCCTCCGCGAGCGTCGGGTAGTCGATGTAGCCGACGGGCCCCGGGGCGTAGAACGTCGCCACGTCCGGCTCGTTGAGTTCTGCGCCGATGACCAGCCGATCGATGAGGTCGGGGTTGGCCAGGTAAGCGCGGCCGACGGCGGCTGCGCTGATCACACCCCACTCGGCCAGGTTCTCCAGCGCCGCGAAGTCGCTGTCGACCTCGCGCGGGGTGTTGAGCACCAGGGCGCCTTCCCACTGGGTCCGCAGGGTTGCGAACGCGGGTTGCGAGGGTTCGATCAGCATGTGCAGGTACCCGATGCCCAGCGGGGCGATCCGGCACAGCAGAGCCTCATAGGCGCCGACCTTGTCGTCCTCACGCATGTCGCCCGCACCGTTTCCGGGTGAGATGCGCAGCCCGACGCGCTCTGCGCCGATCTCGGCAGCCACCGCTTCGACCACCTCGGCGGTGAACCGGGCCCGGTTGCGGGCCGATCCGCCGTAGCCGTCGGTGCGCTGGTTGACGACGTCGGACATGAACTCGTGGAGTAGGTAACCGTTGGCGGAGTGGATCTCGACGCCGTCCATGCCCGCGTCGACGGCACGCCGGGCGGCGGCGCGGAACTGTCCGACGATCGATTCGATTTCGTCGACCGTCAGCGCGCGCGGCACCGGCAGTGGCTGCTTACCCGACGGGGTGTGGGTGAGCATGTCGGCGGCGATGGGCGACGGACCCACTGTTTCGAAGCCGCTGATCTCCGGGTGCGCCATCCGGCCGACGTGCCACAACTGGACGAACATCTTGCCGCCGGCCGTGTGCACCGCGGAAGCGATGTCGGCCCACTTGTCCTGATGCCGGTCGGTGTAGATGCCCGGCGTGTTCATGTATGCGCCGTTGGCCTGTTCGCAGACCGCCGTGGCCTCGCTGATGATCAGGCCCGCCGAGGCACGCTGCGAATAGTAGACGGCGGCCAACTCAGACGGGGTTGCGTCGGCATCGGCGCGGGTTCTGGTCAACGGCGCCATGAAGATTCGATTCGACATGGGTGCGCCACCCAAGGTGACAGGCTTCAGCAGGGCGGAGTTCTCACCGAGAGCGAAGGTCATGCCTGCAGTCAGCACACGTGGCCGCGGATTCATTCCCGATGGGTATGGCGCCCCCCGTCAGTTGTGGTCGCCGACGACGGCGGAGACGCGGATTTCGACACGCATGTTCGGTGCTGCGAGTGCGGCAACTCCGATCGCAGTCCAGATGGGCGCCCGGTCCGGCAGGTGTTTGCGCACCTGCTCGACCATGAACCGAGTGTGGTCGTCGTCAAAGGAGCCGACCGCAGCGGCGACGTGGTACGAGTTCACCGCGATGACGTCGTCCCAGGTGGCCCCCGCGGTAGCGAGGGTCCGTTCGACGTTTTCGAACGCCCGGGCTATCTCGTCCTCGAGAGACTCCGGGAAGTTCAACTCGTCGTCCCAGCCGCCCTGCCCGGAGATCTCCACGCGGTCACCGACACGAACCGCTTGGTGGTAGTGGCGCTCCTTCAAGAACATCTCGCCGTATCCGGGGGTGGCGAAGAACGCGATCCTCGACATGACACACCTTTCGTTTGGTTACTTCACGCTTGAAGTAACCGTACACGACATGACTTCATGCGTAAAGTCACGCAGGCTCGCTACTGTGCTCGTATGGCCGGTACTGCATCACCAGATTCAGACGACGCACTGTGGCTCTCCCCGGACGAGAAGGAAGCCTGGACAGGCTTGATATCGCTGATCCTGCTGCTGCCGGGTCAACTCGAGGCGCCCCTGCGGCAGGTGGATCTGACCCTCTTCGAGTACCTGACCCTGAGTCACATCTCTGAGGCCCCGGGCCGGCGGATACGCATGAGTGAACTGGCGTATCTGGCCAACGGGTCACTGTCGCGATTGTCGAACGTGGTCAAGCGATTCGAGCAGCGGGGCTGGGTGACCCGGTCCCCCGATCCCGACGACGGCCGCTACACCCTCGCCGAACTGACCGACGCCGGCTACCGCCTCGTCGTCGCCGCCGCCCCGTTGCATGTGCGCGCGGTGCGGGATCTGGTTCTCGACCCGCTCACGGCGACCGACCGGCAGGCGCTCGCCCGCATCGCGGCCAAGCTCCGGGTCCGGCCGGCAGACCTCGCCTAGTTGCCGTCGATGAAAGATTCTGCACTTCCGAAGAACAACGCGACTGCACCAGCCCACACCGATGTCCTGGTCATCGGTGGGGGAATCGTCGGACTCGCCACGGCATGGAAGATTCAACAGCGCCGCCCCGGACTCACCGTCACTGTTCTGGAGAAAGAGAGTGGGGTGGCACAACACCAGACCGGCCACAACAGCGGCGTGATCCACTCGGGCATCTACTACGAACCGGGCAGCCTCAAGGCGACCTTGTGTAAACGCGGAGCGGCGGAGACCAAAGATTTTGCCGCAGCTCACGACATCCCGTTCCGGACCACCGGGAAACTCCTGGTGGCCACCAATGACCTCGAACACCAACGCATGCTGGCGCTGTACGACCGCGCCAAGACGAACGGTCTCGAGGTCACGCTCATGGACGCGTCGGCACTGCGGCGCGCCGAACCGAATGTGCGCGGACTGGGAGCCATCGAGGTGGCGGCCACCGGCATCATCGACTACACGAGAGTCTGCGAGGCCCTGCAGCACCTGGTGCGACGCGGCGGCGGATCGGTGCGAACCGGCACAGCAGTCACCGGCCTTCACGAGACCGCCGACGGTGTCATCGTGGAAACCCGAGACATGACATGGCACGCCGATCGACTGGTCTCCTGCGCGGGACTGCAGGCAGACCGAGTCGCCGCCATGGCCGGAATCGACGTCGACATCCAGATCATCCCGTTCCGTGGCGAGTACTACTCATTACCAACGGCCCGAACGGGAATCGTCACGCGCCTCATCTATCCGATACCCGACCCGGCGCTCCCCTTCCTCGGAGTGCACCTGAGCCCGACCATCGACGGTGGTGTGTCGGTGGGCCCCAACGCCGTCCTCGGATTCTCCCGGGAGGGATATCACAAAGGCGCCGTGCGGCCGCGTGACGTCCTCGAATACGCCCGCTTCCCCGGAATGTGGAGAGTCGCCAGGGCGAACCTCCGCACCGGAGTCCACGAGATGAAGAACTCCCTGTTCAAACGCGGTTACCTCGCCGAATGCCAGAAGTACTGTCCTGAACTCACTTTGGGCGATCTGCTCCCCAAAGAGGCCGGCATCCGGGCGCAAGCGGTCCGGCGCGACGGCACGCTGGTCCATGACTTCCTGCTGGAGACAACGCCGCGCAGCATCCACGTGCTGAACGCGCCCTCGCCGGCCGCCACGTCGGCGCTTCCGATCGGTCAGACTCTGGCCGAGATGCTCCTGCCGGACCCGACCTAGTCAGATCAGGATCGTCAGCGGATTCTCGATCCTCCGCACGAATGCTGCCATCCACTGCGCGGCCACCGCACCATCGATCACGCGGTGATCGGCGGACAGGGTCACGGTCATCACTGTGCCGACAGCCAATTCGCCCTCCACCACGACCGGACGTTGGGTCGCCCCGCCGACAGCGAGGATTCCCGACTGTGGCGGGTTCAAGATGGCGGAGAACTCGCTCACCCCGTACATGCCGAGGTTGGAAACCGAGAAGCTGCCGCCTTCGAGCTCATGCTGTTGGATCCTGCCGGCGCGGGCGCGCGCCGCCAGGCCGGCGATCTGGGTGGCGATCGCCGACACAGTGAGACTCTCCACGCCCCAGATCACCGGCGTCAGCAAGCCACCGTCGACCGCGACGGCCACCGCGATGTCGGCCGCCGAGAATCGGCGGATCGAATCGCCGTTCCAGATCGCATTCGCCTCGGGCACTTCCACCAGTGCGCCGGCCACCGCCTTGAGCACGAAGTCGTTCACCGACACCTTGGTGCTGCCTGCCTCGTTGACCGAGCGCCGCAGGTCCAGCAGGGCGTCCACGCGACAGTCCGCAACGACGTAGAAGTGCGGCACCGTCGTCTTGCTCTCGGTGAGGCGTCGAGCGATCGCCCTGCGCATACCGGTCAGCGGGATGTCGACGTGATTCGTTTCTGCGGGCCTGGCCGTTGCTGCGGGTGCTCGCACGGGTTGTGTTGCAGCCTGCGCCTTCTGGGGCGGCAGCCGGTCCAGATCCCGACGGACGATTCGACCGCCGGGTCCCGTGCCGGTCACCGCATCAAGGTCGATGTCTCTCTCCCGGGCCAGCTTGCGCACCAACGGTGTGGCGAACAGGCGTCGACCGTTGGTCACCGGCCGCGCCTCGAGAACGGGTTCGGCCGCCTCCAGTACCGGCGACCCCGATTCCGGATCCCGCGCCGGCTCACCGCCCAGCGGGTCCGACTCACCGCCGGTGGCGGTTTCACCCGGTGCCAACACCAGGGCGATGGGTTCCCCGATGGCGACGGTCGCACCGGCGTCGGCGAGCAAGCGTGACAGCACACCGCCCACCTCGGCTGCGTACTCGACAACCGCCTTGTCCGTTTCGATTTCGGCGATCGGATCGCCGATCGAGATCTCCTGGCCGACTTCGACCAGCCAGGTCTGGATGATCGCCTCGGTCGCATTGGCCAATACCTCGGGCATCCGCACGACGGTGGCCATCAGTTCACCTCACCCATGCCGATACGGATCTTCTCCAGTCCGGCAACCACTTCCTCGGTGCGTGCGATCGCAGCGCGTTCCAGCACTCTCGAGATACTCGGCGACGCCTCCTCCCCCGACACCCGCTCGACGGGCTGGTCGAGCCAGTCGAAGAGTCGGCGCTGGATCTCGTCGGCGAGCCAGCCGCCGTAGGAACTGCCCTGCGCCCCCTGTTCCACGATCAGGACGGCGTTGGTCTTCTTGACGCTGGCTTCGATGGTGCCCCAGTCGATCGACGCGCGGTCCAGCCAACGCAGGTCGATCAGTTCGGCGTCCATGCCGGTCTGCTCGATCGCCTCGGCGCAGTGGGCCACCATCGACAGGTAACTGATCACGGTCACGTCGTTGCCGGCCCGCCGGATCGCGGCTTGGCCGGGCGGAATGATGTAGTCGAGATCCACGTCGGGAATCTGATCGGCAATCCCGTAGAGGTCCACATGCTCGATCACGAGTACCGGATCCTGCAGTGCCAGTGCGGCGTTCATCAGACCGACGTAGTCGGCGGCTGTTGACGGCGCCACGACTCTCCAACCTGGGCTGGTGGCGAAGATCCCGGCCGGATCCATCAGATGCTGCGAGCCGTAACCGGATCCCATCGCCACCTTGGTGCGGAGCACGAAGGGAACCGAGTTCTCGCCGCCGAACATGTGGCGCGCTTTGCCGATCTGGTTGAACACCTGATCGGCGGCGACCCACATGAAGTCGGGGTACATGAACTCCACCACCGGCCGGAACCGGCCGTCGAGCGCCATGCCTCCACCGATTCCGGTGAAGGCGTTCTCACTGATCGGGGTGCCGACCAACCGGTTCTCGCCGTACTTGGCCAATCCCTTGGTGGCGCCGTTGGTGCCACCGTTGAGATGGTGGACATCCTCGCCGAAGATCACGATCCGATCGTCGGTTTCCATCCGGCGGTCCATCACCCCCGAAACGGCTTCGACAAACTTCACCGGGCGCCAAGGGCCTTCGAACGTCGTCGGCTCCAGCGCGTCAAGCGATTTCAGTTCGCTGGCGTCGCCGCGGACACCGACGTTGACGAAACTGGGATCCGGCCAGAGTTCCGGCCGGATGCGGCGCTTACCTGCCTTTTCCGGATCGGATTCCAACAGTTCGGATACCGCTGCCGACATCGCGTCCTTGGCCTGTCTGCGCAACGCCGCCACCCCGGCCTCGTCGATGAGACCCAGCGCGATCATCTGATCCGCCACCTTCTGGAGGGGATCCCGCGACCGCCATGACGCTTCTTCGTCTTTGTCGCGGTACCCGAAGGCACTGCCCGGGAACGGGCCGTTCTGATGGAAGAACCGGTATACCTCCGCCTCGATGACGGCGGGACCACCGCCGTTGCGCATCTGTTCGGCCGCCTGCTGGGTCGCCAGATGCACCGCGAGCGGGTCCATTCCGTCGACGCGCCAGCTGGGAATCCCGAAACCCTGCCCACGGACCGACAAACGTGGATCGGCGGTGATCTCATCGACCCGGGTCGACACCGCGTACCGGTTGTTCTCGATGAAGAAGCAGAACGGCAGCTTCCAGGCGGCCGCCAGGTTCATGGTCTCCAGCACGGAGCCGATCTGGCTGGAGCCGTCACCGAAGTAACTTATCGTCAGGTCTGTTGTACCACTGTGCTTTTGTGCCCAGGCATTTCCGGCTCCCATCGGGACCCCGCCGCCGACGATCGCGTTGGTCCCCAGTGCGCCCGCCTCGAACCACTGCAGGTGCATCGAACCGCCGCGACCGCGGCAGAACCCCTGGGCCAGGCCGAGGATCTCGGCGAGCGTCTTCTGAAGCAGGCGCTGGATCTTGGGGGTGATCGCCGCGGCCGGGTCGATCACCCCACCGGAGACGTGGGTCAACGCTTTGGCCAGGAATTGGTGGTGTCCGCGATGGGAACCGTTGACCGCATCGGACGACCGGAGGCCGACGATGGATCCAACCGCGCCACCTTCCTGCCCGATGCTCGAGTGCGCGGGACCATGAACCAGACCTTCGCCGGCCAGCTCCAACACCACCTCCTCGAACACCCGGATGATGTGCAGCTCGGCGAGCATCGTGCCCAGAAGCGCCGGGTCAGCGGCCTTCCAGTCCTCGTCGGTGGTCGACAACTCGATCCAGGGAGCGCCCGTTTCCAGGCGGTTCTGCTGTGGCATGTCCCTCATCTCCATCGACGGCGGGCGGCTTGAGTGCCGGTCGATCTGTTGACGCTAGGCCGCGAACATACCCTGATTGGATTCACTTTGGCCATAGTTCTTGCAAAAACGGCCCCCGTAGCCGCTATTATCAGACGTATTGGATCCACTGAGGAGGTTTCATGCCGCTACCGGGTCTGGTCGGCACCGACCACATCGGCTTCACCGTGCCCGACCTCGAGCAGGCGCACGACTTCTTCGTCCGCGTTCTCGGATGCACCCACGTCTACACACTCGGGCCCTACGCCCACGACGACGACTGGATGGAGGAGCACCTCAACGTCCACCCGCGCACCGTGATGCGTGAACTCCGGTTCTACCGCTGCGGCACCGGGGCGAACTTCGAGGTCTTCTCCTACGAACCGGCGGACGGCCAAGCGCCACAACCACGCAACAGTGACGTCGGCGGACACCATCTGGCCTTCTACGTGCACGACATCGACGCCGCGGTTGCGTATCTGCAGTCCGAGACCATCGAGGTGCTCGGCGGCCCGACAGCCAGTCGAAACGCCAGCGAAGGGCAGCGTTGGGTGTACTTTCTGAGCCCGTGGGGCATGCAATTCGAACTGGTCAGCTTTCCCGATGGCAAGGCCTACGAAGCCGACGCCGACGTACTGCTGTGGAACCCGAACCATCCGGCGGACTGACTCCGCGATGACCCAACCCCAGGTGCGCGACGGTGTCACCGGCGCCCGAGTGGCTGACGAACTGCGCAATGCCATCCTGCGCGGGATGTATCCGCCGGGAACACGGTTGCGGCAGGAGGAGCTCGCAAACCAGTACGGCGCCAGCCGAGTGCCGGTGCGAGAAGCGTTGCGAATACTCGAATCCGACGGCCTGGTCACCACGGTGGCCAACGCCGGCGCCTGGATCTCCCGCCTGAGCCTCGACGAATGCGTGGAGCTCTATCAAGTCCGCGAACGGATCGAACCGCTGCTGCTGCGCTACAGCATGCCGCACCTGCGCAGTGAACAGGTCGACCGGCTGGCCACTCTGGCCGAGGAGATGGCGGCAGTCCACGATGTCGAGCGGTTCCTGGAACTGGATCGCGAATTCCACCTCGGCAGTTACGCGGGAGCCAGCACCACGTTCCTGGGGCAGACCGTGGAGCGGCTGTGGAATACCACCCAGCACTATCGCCGCGCATTCACCCAGCTCCTGAACGAAGACAGTCATCGCATCCTGCACGACGAGCACCACATGTTGGTCGCCGCGATCCGCGACGGCGATTCCACCGAAGCCGAGAGGGTGCTCCTCGGCCACATCCGACGCACCCGCCGCCAACTCGCCAATCATCCAGAAGTTTTCGAGTAACCCCACCACCGAACAGGATCCACATGGCAATCGCGACCATCAACCCGGCCACCGGCGACACCGTCGAGACCTTCGAACCACACGACAGCGCCGAGGTGGAACGGCGCATCGCCGAGGCCTACCAGGCGGCGCAGACGCTGCGCAGCACCAGCTACGCTCAGCGGGCGGAATGGATGCACGCCACTGCCGACCTTCTGGAAGCCGATGTGGATCGTGCCGCCGCCATGATCACCCTGGAGATGGGCAAGCCCGTCGCCCAGTCCCGCGGCGAGGTACTCAAGTGCGCGAAGAACATCCGCTTCTACGCGGACAACGCCGAATCGTTCCTCGCCGGTGAGGAACTCGCCGATCCGTCCGCGGTGGCGGCGTCCTCCGCGGGCACGGTGTGGCAGCCGCTCGGAGTCGTGCTGGCCGTGATGCCGTGGAATTACCCGCTTTGGCAGGTCATTCGGTTTGCCGCACCGGCGTTGATGGCAGGCAACACCGGCCTGCTCAAGCACGCTTCGAACGTGCCGCAGTCCGCAATGTACCTCGACGAACTCTTCGAGAGGGGTGGCTTTCCCTCCGGGTCGTTCCGCACTCTGTTGATCGGGTCGGCCGAGGTCGCCGCGGTGATCGAGGACCGACGCGTCAAGGCCGTCACGCTCACCGGTTCTGAGCCGGCGGGCCGTTCGGTGGCCTCGACTGCCGGCCGGGAGATCAAGAAGGCTGTGCTGGAACTCGGCGGTTCGGACCCCTTCATCGTCATGCCCAGCGCCGACCTCGAGGCGGCATCAACCACCGCGGTGAAGGCCCGGATCTCCAACAACGGCCAATCCTGCATCGCCGGAAAGCGATTCATCATCCACACCGATGTCTACGATCAGTTCGTCGGCCTCTTTGTCGACAAGATGAAGGCTCTTGTCGTCGGCGACCCGATGGACGAAGCCACCGATATCGGCCCACTCGCTACCGCATCAGGTCGCACCGATGTCGCCGACCTGGTCGACGATGCGGTCGCCAAGGGTGCGGAACTCCTCACCGGCGGTAGTGCCCCGGACCAGCCCGGGTGGTTCTACGAACCGACCGTCTTGGCCGGTTTGTCCGACGACATGCGGATCGTGATGGAGGAGACATTCGGCCCGGTCGCCTCGGTGTACAAGGTGGCAGACCGCGAGGAGGCCGTGCGCGTCGCCAACCAGACGACATTCGGGCTGAGCTCGGCGGTGTGGAGTAACGAAGAGGCAGAACAGGATTGGTTTGTCGCCAACCTCGACGCCGGCGCGGTGTTCCTCAACGGAATGACGGTTTCCTACCCCGAGCTGCCGTTCGGCGGGGTCAAGGACTCCGGCTACGGTCGCGAGCTTGCCGCCGCCGGCATTCGCGAGTTCTGCAACCTGAAGACGGTCTGGAAGGCCTGAGCTACCGATTCGGCGGCGGACCGGTAGAGCCCCGCACCACCAGCGCCACCGGCAAGAGGCGATGCGCCGGGCGACCATCATTGATCATTCCGAGGATCAGCTGCGCCGCTGCTGCTCCGATGTCGTTCTGCGGGATGGCCACCGTCGTCAGGGCGGGGTCCAGAAAACCCGACAACGGCATGTCGTTGAAGCCGACCACCGACACGTCCTCGGGACAACGCAGCCCCCGTTCCCGCAGCGCCGAGTAACAGCCGATCGCGATCATGTCGTTGCCGGCGATCACTGCTGTCGGTATGTGGCGGTCCAGGAGACGACCGAATGCGCGAGCCCCTTCGTCCACCGCGTAACGATCGGCCCTCTCGATCAGGTCCGGATAGGCGGCGAGGCCCGCGGCGGCCATCACCTCTTCGAAGGCGGCACGCCGAACCTGGGTCATCGACAGCGTCGCCGGGCCGGTGACGTGCGCGATTGCCGCGTGTCCCAGCCCGATGAGATGGTCAACCGCCGCCCGCATGCCGGTTGCATCGTCGCTGACAACCGACGCAGTCGCGGTGTCCATCAACCGGTTCACCAGCACCACAGGGACTTTCGACTCCACAAGTGCTGCCACGGCAGGGTCGTCGCGTCGCGAGGAGGCGATGATGAAGCCGTCGCAGTGCCGTGCCGTGAGCACCTTGATCAGATGGTCTTCGCGCTCGGGGCTGTCATCGGTGTTGGCGATCAGCGCCTCGTAGCCGGCGTCGCGCAGACCGTCCTCGATTCCGCGGACGATCGGCGGAAAGACGGGGTTACCGAGGTCGGGAATCAGCACCCCGATGGTGTGGGAGCGGCGGGTGCGCAGATTCCGCCCGAGTTGGTCGGGCACGTAACCCAGGCGCGTCGCCGCCTCTTTGACACGCCGGGTGGTCTCGGGGGTGATCCGGCCCGCGAGTTCGGGGTTGAGTGCCCGCGACGCGGTACCGGGATGAACGCCGGCAGCGCGGGCGACATCCTGGATGGTCGGCTTGGGCACGCGGCAAGCGTAGTCGGATTCCGGTCGACCATTGCGGTCCAGCCACATCCGAGTAAGCTGATTGGCAATCGATTGCCACCTGGTAGAAGGACTGCAAATGCCCCGGATCAGCTACGTCGACCCCGATTCGATCACCGACCCCGAGCTCGCCGGTTACATCGCCGACTCCCGCGCCTACGGCACACCGCGTGTCGAGAGCCAGGCGATCCGCGCGCACGTCCCGGCGGTATTGCGCTCGTTCAACCAGTCATGGCAAGCAGTGTTCCGCGAGGGTGTGCTCGACCATTCCGTCAAAGAGCTCGCACGGGTCTTCATCGCCAAGTCGCTGGACTGCGGTTACTGCGCCGGCCAGCGCTCCCACCTGGCACTGGCCGCCGGCCTGTCCGAGCGCGAGTTCGACGACGTGATCGAATTCCGTGACTCCGAGGCCTTTTCACCCCGGGAGAAGGCGGCCCTGCTGCTTGCCGAGGCCATCGCCTGGGATCCCAGCCTGGCCGACGACAGCGTCTGGACGCTTCTGCACGCGCACTTCACCGAGCCCGAGATCGTCGAACTCGGCTACTTCATCGGCTTGACCATGGGTCAGCAGAAGTTCCTCAAGACACTCGGCATCCAACACGGAGATCTCGACAGAGCCTCCACTGCCGGGCTCGCACCCGAGGTCGCCGCCGCGCTGCAGACCTGACCGCCGACCTCGGCCTAATACTCGTTGGCGACGAAGAGCTCCTGGGCCGGGAACTTCGTCAGGATCACGGGGCCGTTGTCGGTGACGACCACCTCTTCCTCGATGCGGGCAGCGGAGATGCCGTCGGAGGCCGGAGCGTAGGTCTCCATGGCGAACACCATGCCGGCCTGCAACTCGACCGGGTTCTCCAGCGAGTTGAGCCTCGAGATGATGGGCCGCTCATGCAACCCGAGCCCGAGACCGTGGGCGAATTGCAGTCCGAACGCCGCCATTTCGTTCTCGAAGCCGAAATCCTCCGCCTTCGGCAGCAGCCGGGCTATCTGATCCGACCCCACCCCGGGCTGGATCGCCTCGACGGACCGATCCATCCATTCCCGGGCCTGCTTGTAGGCGTCACGCTGGCTCTCCGTGGCACTGCCCACTCCGAATGTCCGGTAGTAGCAGGTGCGATAGCCGTTGTAGGAGTGGATGATATCGAAGAATGCCTGATCACCCGGACGGATGATCCGGTCGGTGAAATTGTGCGGGTGCGGATTACACCGTTCGCCGGAGATCGCATTGACGGCCTCGACCTGGTCGGAGCCCATCTCGTAGAGGCGCTTGTTGGCAAGTGCGACGATCTCATTCTCCCGGACACCGGGCTTGAGGACGTCGACAATGTCCTGATACACGCCGTCGACCATGGCCGCGGCTTGGTTGAGCAGCATGATCTCGTCGGCTGACTTGATCACCCGCGCGTCGAGCATGCTCTGCTGCGCGTCCACCACCGACAGCCCCTGGCGCTGCATCTCGAACAGGAACGGCGGCTCGACGATGTCCATGCCCACCGGTAAATCTGCCAGGCCGGCATCGGAGAGAATGCCTTTGATCTCGGTGACCGCATCACGCATCAGGCCGGCATCCGGGGCCACGGCACCGCGGAACCCGAGGAAACCCGCCCGCCAGTTCTCCTGCGGCAGCCACGGGGAGTACAGCTTGTGGTGCCGTACCGCCGAACCGAAGTCCCAGAGGATCGGGTCTCCCTCGCGGGTGAGCAGACAGTACCGAATCATCTTGTCGCCCAGTGCACCCCCGATCCAGGTCTGGGTGGTGTAGCGGATGTTGTAGAAGTCGAACAGCAGGAAGGCCCCGCAATCGCTGGCCTCCAGCGCGGCTTTCGCCCGCCCGATCCGGTAATCCCGGAGCCGGGCGAAATCGACCCGCTGCTCGTAGTCGACACCCATGTGGCCGGGCGCACCGATCGGGCGCACCGCGACCGGCGGAGCAACCAGCGCCGTCATGAATGCACCGGGGTCAGACCGTCGTCCACCGAGACGTTCTCCGACTTCAACTCGATACCCGCACCACGGGCCACCTCGAGCAACAACGTCGCAAAATCCTCCTCGATGCCCACACCCGCACCCGCAGCCTGAGCCACGATCTGACGGGTCGCCGACGCAATCGGCATCGGGGACTTCAGCGCATACGCCGCTTCCAACCCCAGATCGAAGTCCTTCTGCAGCAACTCCATGGTGAACGTCGGACTGAAGTCCAGATTCACAAACGCCGGCGACTTGTACTGAGTGAACACCGAACCCATCACCGAGTCATTCAGGAAAGCCAGGAAATCAGCACGGCTGACCCCACCCTTCTCCACCAACACCGTGATCTCGGCCAGACACTGAGTGACCACACCCAGCATCAGGTTGTGGGCGATCTTCACCAACCGCGCCACCTCACCCTCACCCACATAGGTGACACTGCGGCCGAACACGTTGAGCACCGGCTCGATCGAGTCGAACACCTCACGCGGACCCGACACCGCCACCGTCAACTTGCCCGCCGCGATCACCTTCGGATTCCCACTGACCGGGGTCGCCAGCAAGTCGCATCCACGCGAGTTGGCCGCCTCCCGGATCCGCGCACTGACCTCCGCCGACACCGTCGACGAATCAGCGATGATCCGAGGCGACGCCTCACCGGTGAGCAGACCACCCTCGCCGAGCATCACCTGCTCCAGATCCTTCGACGACGACACCATCGAGAACACCAGGTCACGATCAGCCAGATCCACCGGTCGGGCCGCCACTTTCGCGCCCTTCTCCACCAGATGCGCGACCTTCGACGCCGTCCGGTTGTACACCGTGACGTCATAACCGGCATCCAACAGCCGAGTGACGAGCTGAGCACCCATCCGGCCCGCACCGATCCAGCCGATCTTAAAATTCGCGACAGACATGTGATTTCCTATTCTCTTCAGGCCGTGGGTTGGGTGGCCGGGGTGTCGGAGGCGGCAGGTGCCTGTACCGCTCCGCCGAAGTAGAGATCAGCGATCTCGGGGTTGTTGAGCACGGATTGTGCTGGGCCGGTGAGTAATACCCGTCCGCTTTCCATCACGATGCCGCTGGATGCCATCCGGAGGCCGAACCGGACGTTCTGCTCCACCATCAGCACGGCTTTGCCGCTGGAGCGCATGATCGCCACGGCTTCGTCGATGACGGTGAGCGATTTCGGGTCCAGGCCAAGCGACGGCTCGTCGAGCAGGACCAGTTTGGGATCCAGCATGAGGGAGCGTGCGAACTCCACCATGCGCCGCTGCCCGCCCGAGAGGTTGCCGCAGCGGATCCCGGTCTTGTCCTTCACCAGCGGGAACATGTCGAGCACCTCGTCGTAGCGCTGCTTCACCAGTGCGCGCTGGCGGCGGATGACGTACGCGCCCATCAGGATGTTTTCTTTGACGGTGAGCGTCGGGAAGAGCCCGTTGCTCTGCGGAACCTGAGTGACGCCGCAGCCCAGCACCGCATCGGGCGCCATCCCGGTGATGTCTTTGCCGTCGAGCAGGATTCGGCCCGCGCTCGGCTTGAGGATCCCGCTCACCGCGCGCAACACGGTGGACTTTCCGGCGCCGTTCGGTCCGACGATGCAGCCGAGTTCTCCGGCCGCGACCTCGAGATCAACACCCTGGAGGACATTGCCGCCGCCATAACCGGCGACCACTCCTTCGAGTCGGATCATGCGGGATTCCTTTCCACCACTGAGACGCTGGTGCCCTTGGACGGTGCCTCGAGCAGGTAGTCGTCGCCGAGATAGGCGTCGAGCACCAGCGGATCCTTCTGAATCTGCTCCGGTGTCCCCTGTGCGATCACCGCTCCGCGGGCCAGCACCCGGATGGGGTCGCACAATCCGACCACGAACGGCATGTTGTGTTCGACCAGCAGGAACGTCGTGCCCTTGGCATTCAGTTCGCGGATCAGGTCCCCCATCCGCTCGATCAAAGTCGGGTTGATGCCACCGGCCGGCTCGTCGAGCAGGATCAGCTTCGGATCCAGCATGAGCACCTGAGCGAGTTCGACGAGCTTCTGCTGGCCGTAGGACAGTGCTCCGGCCCGGGCGTCACGGTAGGCGGCCATGCCTACGAACTCGAGCAGTTCCTCGGCGCGAGCGGCTTCGGATCCGCTGACCGCACCCAGCCCGAGTTGGCCCACCGAGAAGTCCCGCAGCGGCGAGACGACGTTCTCGAGCACCGTCATCTCCCGGAACAGCCGGGTGATCTGGAAGGTCCGGCCGACCCCGCGGTGGGCGCGCGACCACGGTGACAGTCCTTCGAGATGTTCACCGTTCAAGAGGATTTCGCCCTTGTCGGGTGCCATGGTCCCGGAGATCAGATTGAACACCGTCGTCTTGCCCGATCCGTTCGGTCCGATCAACGCCGTGATCGATCCTTCAGGCACCGTGAAACTGCAGTCGTTGACGGCGTGGTTACCGCCGAAGCTCTTGTGCAGGCCGCGGACCTCGAGCAGGGTCTTGCCGGTCGGTTCGGGCCTGCGGACCTCGGCGGTGGCCGCCGGACGATCCAGCGGATTGAGCCGGGCACCTGAAAGCCCGACCGTGCCTTGGGTTCTCGCCTTCTCGATCAGGCCGGCCAGGGTCGGCAGAATGCCCTTGGGGAGCAGGATCACCAGCAGGATCAGCAAGCCACCGAACAGGACCAGGCGGGCGTTGCCGCCACCGAATGCCTGGTTGGCATAGATGTTGACCGGCTGGATGATGAAGGCGCCCAGCACCGGACCGAACAGGGTGCCGCGGCCACCGAGAATGACGGAGAGCACGATCAGCGCGCTGGTGATGATGGAGAACATGCCGATCGGGTCGACGAAGGACAGGTAGTACCCGTACACCGAACCGGCCATGCCGACGAACAACGCGCTGGCTCCGAACGCGAGCAGTTTGTAGACGGGCGCGTTGACACCGATGGTGCCTGCTTTGCCCTCGTCCTCGCGGATGGCGATCAGGCCCATGCCGAACTTGGTGCGCCGGATCCACCACGTCATGAGCAGCGACAGCCCGAGCAGCACACACAGGCACAGGTGGAATGGCCAATTGCCCCAGGAATCAGGCCAATCCGGCAGCGGCAGCGTCAGACCGGCGGAGCCATTGGTGACCGGTACCCACTCGATGGCGACGAATTGGATGAGGAACAGGAACGCGACCGTGATGATGACGAACGCCGGGCCGCGCGATCGGTAGGTGACCAGACCGAGCAGCATCGCGATGCCGGCGGCGATGATGCCGGCCAGCGGGACCCACAGCAGTGGTTCGATGTCGGTGAAACGATTCGACAGGATCGCACCGACGTAGGCGCCGATCCCGATGAACGCACCCTGGCTGAGCGACAGGTAGCCGGTGAAGCCGGTGATGATGTTCAGTCCGCTGGCGCCGATGGCGAGTACCAGCGACAAGATGACGATGTTCTGCGCGGACATGCTGGGCGACAACGGGAAGAGGAGGATGACAACAGCCGCGACAGCGACCAGTCCGCGGGTCACCCAGGTGTGCAGGTTCGGATCGAGCAGACGGGTTCTGGTGGTCGTAGGGGTACTCATGCCACCGCGTCCTCTCTGAGTCGGGTGCCGAGCAGGCCCTGCGGCCTGGTGATCAGCACGACGATGATGACCAGGAACGGCACGGCCACCGGCCAGGCTGCTCCCACGTAGGCGGTGGCCGCCATCTCCCCGACGCCGATCACCAAGGCGCCGAGGACAGCGCCCGGCAGGCTGCCGAGACCACCGAGAACCACGATCGCCAGCAGTCGGGCGATCCACTGGTAGTGCGTTCCGGGCAGGAACGGGTAGATGGTGGAGAGCATCGCCCCGCCGGCGCCGAGAGTGGCCACACCGATGGCGAAGGTGAGCGCGGCGATTGTCGCTACGCTCACCCCCACCAGCAGCGCGCCACTCTCATTGGACGAGGCCGCGCGGATCGCCCGGCCCGCCCACGTGTGGTTGAGCAACAAGTAGAGCGCGCCCATCACCGCGACCGCGATGACCGCGGCGATGAGCATGGCCTGCGGTACGTAGATCGAACCCAGCGTCAGCGAGGCGTCGGTGTAGGACACCACCACGGTGCTCGAGGTATTGCCCCAGATGAAGCCCATGATGCCCTCGAGCATCAACGCGATCCCGAACGTCGCCAGCACCGTCATGGTGACATGTGCGCCACGGACGTGGCGGATCACCAGGACGTAGACCAGCCAACCGAACCCGAACATCACCGCCATGACGATCGGGATGGACAGCAGAGGGTCCAGTCCGAGTTGCTTCCACAGGGTGTAGGTCAGGAACGCCGCGAGCACGGCGAAGGCGCCGTGGGCGAGGTTGATCACCCGCATGACCCCGAAGATCAGGGTCAGCCCGGACGCCATCAGCGCGTACAGCGCGCCGACGAGCAGGCCGAGGATGAGCGTTTGGACAAGGGATGTCATGGAACTTCAGCTCCTAAACAGAACAGGGATGTCGGTATGCCGAGATCATCAGATGTCGCCGCCGCGCCAGCGCATGATCTGATCGGAAGTGGAGACATCGGTGGGTAACACGACCTGCGACACGCCGCTCTGCCACTGGCCTACGAGGAAGTCCCCCTTCGGGCTGCCGTCCTCGTTCCAGCTCAGGTTGCCGAGTACGGTGTCAACGCTGTTGCCGCGCAGCCAATCTGCGAGCGCAAGCTGATCGTCGAACGATCCGACCCCATTGATCGCGGCGGCGAGCACCTGACCCGCGGCGAACCCGTCGGCGGCATCCTCAGGCGGGCTCTGGCCGAACTTCTCCTCGAATCGCTGGACGAACTCCGCGTTCTGAGTGGTGTCCGCCAGCGTGCTGTAGCTCGACGAGAAGAACACCCCCTCGGCATTGTCTGCGCCGACCGCGTCCAGGTACTGCTGCCCATAGGTGGGCGAGCTGCTCTGATACAGGAACGCCGGCTGGTAGTTCGCTCGGTTCATCGAGCGGATCATGTTGACCCCGTCTTCGAATTGTGCTCCCTGGAGCACGATTTCCGCTCCGGCATCACGTATCGCGTTGACTACTGAATCGAAGTTCTTGGTGGTGGCCGGGTACTGGTCCTTGTATACGGTCTGAATGCCTGCCGCGGAGAGGATCTTCTCGGCGCCTTCGACGACGGGGCCGGCGAACGGATCATCAAGCGATGGGTACGCGGCAGTCTTGGGGCGCTGGTCGGGCGGCAGGTTGGCGATCCACTCGGCGAACACCTTCGCCTGGTCGGTGGCAATGGCCTGCTGCGAGAAGAAAATGTACTTGAAGCCGCGGTTGAACATGTCCGGCGATCCGCAGGATGGGCAGACGAAGAGCATCTTGTTCTTCTCGGCGATGGCCGAGGCCGGGATGTTCAACAGCGAGGACTGGCTGCCGAGAAGCAGGTCGACCCCGTCCTGGGAGATGAGGTTGTTGTAGTTGCTGACCGCCGTCTCCTGTTGGGTGGCGTCGTCTTTGACGACGATCTCGACCTGCTTGCCCATCAACCCGCCGGCCTCATTGGTCATCTCGACCCAGGTTTCGTAGCCTCGTTGCGTGTCGAGGCCGCCCTGACTGAACTCGCCGGTCAGTGGAAGCGAAGCACCGACGCGGATGGTGTCACTGTCACCGCCGCCATCAGCGGAACACCCTGTCGCTGCCAGCGCGATCGCAGCTGCTGCCGCAACCCCGCGAAGAGCAGTGGTTATGCGCATGTCCAACCTCTCTGTCAGACCGATTGCCCTGAACAGAGCCAAACTGTTGCGTAGCTCACCTGCAATCGATTGCAGTGAATCGTCACACATGCTTGCGGCGGGTGTCAACGGCAGATGCGGACCCGTTTCAACGGGCACGGTGATTTTGGCGCCCGATGGCTACTTATCGGCCATTTCCATTCGCCTGGTTCACGCGGCGGCCTATAGTCAAGTGCAATCGATTGCACAAAGTTGACCACAGACCCTCGGAGTGATCATGACGACGACCGACACCGCGGTCAGCAGGCCCGGCGCGCTGGAACGCACGCAGTGGGGAGCATTCATCGACGGCGGCTTCGTCCCCGTCGGCGACCAGGAGACCTTCGAGGTCGTCGAGCCATCGACGGCCCGACCGCTGGCCAGGGTCGTCTCTGCCGACGCGGCACTGGTCGACCGGGCCGTGCACTCGGCCCGCCGGGCCCTGCCGGCCTGGCGGGCGCTGTCGGGCCGCCAACGCGGCGCGTACCTTAAGGAGGTGGCCGAGCGGATCCGTGCCCACGCCGACGAACTCGGCGAACTCGTCTCCCGCGAAAACGGCAAGCCCAAGCGCGACGCACTGGCCAACGACGTCTCTTTCAGCTCCACCTGTTTCGATTTCTTCGCCGGCCTCGGCGACAGCCTGCCCGGCGAGATCATCGACCAGGGCCCCATCGAAACCCGCGTCCTCTACGAACCCTACGGTGTCGTCGCGTGCATCCTGCCCTTCAACTGGCCACCGATTCACTTCGCGAAAAAGGGTGCGCCGGCATTGATCACCGGCAACACCGTGGTGATCAAGCCCGGCGAGCAGGCGCCGCTGACGGTGCTCCGCCTCGTCGAGATCGCCAACGAGGTGTTGCCGCCCGGGGTGCTCAACGCGGTACCGGGACTGGACGCCGGCGCCGCACTGGCCGGTCACCCCCTGGTCGAGAGGATCAGCTTCACCGGGGCGACGGCGACCGGGCGACGCGTGCTGGAAACTGCGGCGCAGAACCTCACCTACGCAACCATGGAACTCGGCGGCAAGAACGCACTCATCGTGTTCCCTGACGCCGATCTGGACCTCGCCGTGGAGGTGTCCATCGAGGGTATGTTCTACAACCAGGGCGAGGCGTGCACGTCCACCGCGCGAATCCTCGTGCACCACGACGTGTACGACACGTTCCTGGAGCGGTTCGCCGAGGCATCGACCGCTCTGGTGGTCGGTGACGGCCTCGATCCGCGCACGGATGTCGGCCCGATGGTGGATGCCCGACAACGTGATCGCGTGCTCGGCTATCTACAGACCGCGCTCGACGAGGGCGCGCGGGTGGTGGCCCAGGGGTCGGTGCCCTCCGATGCGATGTACGCCGACGGCTACTGGGTGCCGCCGACGGTGCTCGCCGATGTGACTCCGGATTCGACGGTGGGTCAGGAAGAGATCTTCGGGCCCATCGCACTCGTCATGCGCTACTCGACCATCGACGAGGCGATCGACATCGCGAACGGCACTGCCTACGGGCTGACTGCGGCCATGATCACCCGGGACGAAGCGCGGGCCTGGCAGGTCGCGCAACGACTCGAAGCAGGCATGATCTTCGTCAACAACTACATGCGGCGTTCCTTTCTGGGATCGCCGTTCGGCGGCATCAAGGGCAGCGGATTCGGGCGCGAGAACGCCCCGGAGACATTGCAGGAGTTCGTGCGGTCCAAGGCGGTGCGGTTTCGGTCCGGCCGGGGCGAGATCCCGGTGTGGCCACCCCGTGGCTGATCCGCCACCCTCAGCCGGAGTTGCCAAACCTGCAACAGCCCAATGATTCTCGTCATTGCCGCTTTTGTCTCGATGATCGATCGTTCGGTGATGCCGACGCTGGTGCCGGTGATCGCCGAGGACCTCGGCGCTCCGATCGAAGCGGTGGGTCAGTCCCTCACCGTCTACGCGGTCTCGTACGCCGCTCTGCAGTTGGTGTGGAGCACATCGGCGGCCCGGTTCGGACGGGTCCGGGTGCTCGTGGTGTCCACGGCCCTGGCGGGACTGGCCAATGTCGGATCGGCCTTGGCAACCGACGCGCTGATGTACAGCGTCATGCGGGGACTCTCGGGAGCAGCCTTCTCCGCGACCATCACCACAGTGCTGATCTACTACGGGGACACCCTTGCGCTCAGACAGCGTGCCGTCGCCACGGCGAACCTCGCAGCCGCGATCTCACTGGGTCTTGCCGCAGGAACTCTGGGCGCCGGAGTGGTCGCCCAATGGTTCGGCTGGCGCTGGGTCTACGCAACCGTCGCTGCCTTCTGTGTCGTGTTGACCGTCTGCCTGACCCGCCTGACGGAGTCTGCGTCAGGAACAACCGAGCGGCTACTACCGTCGATCAGGCGGCTGGCCGGGAACCGTTGGGCGCTGATGATTCTCGTTTTCACCGTGGTCGAGGGCGCTCTGCTGATCGGAGTGTTCAACTACCTCGCAGTGGCCTTGCAGGCCACGGGAGTCAGCGTCCTGGCCGCAGGCCTGGCGACTGCCACTTTCGGCGCCGCCGTAGTGATCGTGAGCCAACTCATGAAGCTCATCCTCGGCCGGTGGCCGTCCTGGGTGCTCATGCTCTTGGCAGGGCTCTCGATCATCGGGGCGTACACCGCTGTCGCCATCGATGTCTCGACCGCCGGTGTGGTCGTGGCGGCGTCGCTGCTCGGTCTGGCGTGGGCGCTCGGTCACACTACGATGCAGACCTGGATGACCGATGCCGTCGCCGACGGTCGGGCGATCGGGATGTCGTTCTTCTCCATAGCACTGTTCGTCGGTGCGTCGATCGGCGCAGCAGTGGGAAACCTGGCTGCCGGAGGACACCGCTTCGGCTTGCTGTTCGCGGTGAGCACCGTCGTGGCCGTGGTGTTCGCAATCACCACCAGCATTGCCCGCGCCAGATACGTGGAGCGCGAATGACGCCGTCAGGTGACCAGAACGCCGTCTCGCGCCACTTCGTCGAGACGCGACGTCAGGCCGTCGAGCTCGGGAGAAGGCAGGAACCGGCGACGAAGCTCCACGAGCGTACTGAGCGACGCTACGTCCACCGTTCCGTCGGGGATCAGCCCCCGCGCCGGATCCCGCAATAGCGCCACGTGTTCGCCGGCCAGTTCCGTTGCAAGACCGAGCAACCGGGCAGCGGCCTCGACGGCTTCTCGCTCGAGTGCACCGCTGCGGATGGCATCCGCCGTATCGCCCAGAACGTGCACCAGCCTGTCCACCGCCTCGGCTCCGGGTGCCTGCCGCATGCGCGCAAGGACCGTTCCCAGATAGGGCCCGAGGGACGTGACGTCCGCCAGTAGCGAGCATCCCTGTCCGCGGGCGATGAGTTCATTGCCCGCGTTGAGGACCGTCACATCGCAGCCGCCGGTGTGTAACGCGTTGGCCCGCTGCGGTGTTGAACCGAGTGCGACGATCTCGACATCGTGTCTCGAGAGGCCGAGTTCCTCCAGCAGCGCGTAGGCGACGAAAGCAAAGCCGGAGTTCGGGACATCAACGCCGAGGCGTCCGCCGCGCAGGTCGGCAGGATCGGCGACGTCCGGGCGCACCCCCAGACACAACCCGAGGCCGCGGTCGATTCCGGCGACGATCTCCACATCGAGCAACTCGCCCAACGGGTTCGCGGGCAGGAACCGGTAGGCCAACACATTGTCGGGACTGGTGAAGACGGCGTCGTACTCGCCTCCCTGCAGGGACGCGAACTGCGCGGGCGATGAGCGCACCGGGACGTCACGGACCTCAAGATCGGCGTCCGCCAGCCAGCCTGTCGTTCGGGCGACGTCGAGGAGTACCGAAGGGCTGAAGACCCCGAGCGTGAGCTGATCCATCGGCTGCAATCGATTGTAGTGGCAGTGTTCTGCAGCGTACCCGTAGCGCCGGCCTGTCGACCGCCGAGCCCGTCAGCCGCCGACAGGTCCGGTGGAACCGCGGACCACCAGCGAGACCGGCAGCGTCACCGTCGCACCTTCCTGCGCACCGGCATCGATGCCGCGCAACAACAACCGGGCGGCCTCGGCTCCGATCTCGCGCAGGGGCATGTGCACCGTCGTCAACGGCGGCCAGAAATCCTCCGCGAAGGGCATGTCGTTGAACCCGACCACCGACACGTCTTCCGGGCAGCGCAGACCTTCCGCCCGCAGTCTTCGGATCAGGCCGAGCGCCACGAGATCGTTCCCGGCGACCAACGCGGTGGGACACGCGCCCCGGCCCGCAAGAATCTGATCGGCGACGTCGAAACCGGCTTCGATGGTCAGGCCCGAGGCGTAGATGGTGCCGTGCTCGACACCCGCCTTCGT
Source organism: Mycobacterium sp. DL (assembly GCF_039729195.1). Lineage (NCBI taxonomy): Bacteria > Bacillati > Actinomycetota > Actinomycetes > Mycobacteriales > Mycobacteriaceae > Mycobacterium > Mycobacterium sp. DL. The sequence goes on along the minus strand of NZ_CP155796.1, from coordinate 4,505,526 downwards.
CGCTGCGGCTTCGAATGCCTCGGCGCGCGAGCGGGTGGTCGAGAAATTCAGAGGGCCGGCCGCATGGACGATGTGCCGATGCCCGAGATCGAGCAGATGGGCCAGCGCCAGGTCGATTCCGTGTGCATTGTCACCGGAGACCAACGGGAATCCGCCCAGTCCCGCCCCGCGGTTCACCAACACGACGGGCACGTCGGCCGCCGTCGCCTCGTCGACGACGGTGTGATCGTCGAGCCGCCCGGTCGCGAGGATGAAACCGTCGACCCTGCGCTGCAACAACGACTCGAGAACCGAGATCTCCACATCGTCATGGGAGTCGGTGTTGGCGATGAGCACGGTGTACCCCTGGGCCTGCAACACGTGTTCGATGCCGCGGATGATGGGCGGGAAGATCGGGTTCATCAGGTCGGGGATGATCACGCCGATCGTCATCGACCTGCTGGTGCGCAGTCCGCGTGCCATCGCGTTCGGAACGTAACCGAGTTGGCGCGCCGCGCGCTTGACACGCTTGAGTGTCTCGGCGTTGACCTGGTCCCGGGTCTGGGCGTTGAGCGCGCGCGACACGGTCGCCTTGTGGACCTCGGCCAGGCGTGCCACGTCATCGATCGTCACTCGCCGCGGCATGCTCGGAGCTCCCCTACCCTCCCTGGAGCCCGGGCTGATGGGCTCCGGAGTCAGATTACCGCCCGATGGCTGCGAACAAGCCGATGCGGTGCAATCGTTCGCAAGGCCTACCCGGCCCCGGAACCGTCAGGCGAGTTCGCGGGCCACGCTCGCCGCGTTCAGGTCGGCCAGGATGCGCCCTGACACCAGACCCCATGACATCGCCAGCGAGACACACGACGCGCGATTGCTCGCCCCGAGTTTGACGATCGCATTCTCGACGTGGTGACCGGCGGTGCGGGCGCTGATGAACAGGCGACCGGCGATCTGGTTGTTGGTCAGGCCGAGCACGGCCAGGGTCAGGGCGTCGAGTTCGCGAGGCGTGATGCCGAAGGGCAGTTCGGCTCTGCTGACCAGGATCACACCGCTGAGGCTGTCACCGCGATAGCGCGGCGAGGTGGAGATGTGGCGGGCGTGCAGCCAGGACGAGCCGTCGTGCCACCGTGTCGCGTCCGGCCGTAGGTGCGCGCCGAGCGCTTGGGTGGCCATCGCCATGTCCGACACCAGCGGGATGTCCAACGGGTTTTCGAACGCATCTCCGCGTCGCAACAGGTGCGTGCGTCCGGCGTCGTCGACGGCCCATGCCTGGGCGTCGGGTGAGAGTAGTTCGGCGACCATGCGGGGCCGCAGCGAGAAGTCCAGATGCTCGGCCATCTGCCGGCGCAGCGCGTTGATCTCCAGGACGTCGTCGTCGCTCGGATAGCGCGGGTCGTCGCAGTTGACGTGGATCGTGCCTGCGTAGCTGCCGTCGGCGGTGACCAGGCGCGCAGACAGACCTTCGTCGAATCCTGCGGGGGTGAACACGGACGTGACCGAGTACGTGCTGCGGTAGTCCGGGAAATCGCGCCAGCGCAGCGCGCCGAGGTCCCGGCTGCACATCGATTCGAACAGCGGGTCGTGGTCGATGAACCACGTGTTGAGGTGGGCGATCACCTCGTCGGGGTAATCGTGGTTGGCGATCGCGACGTGGTTGCGGGCGATCGGGTCCCACAGGCAGATCGCCGAAGCCGAGGAGGCGGCGCGCGAACCGAGCGCATCGAGCATCTCGTGCGCGCGCGTCTCGATGCTGGCGGTGCTGCCCAGCACGTCTCCGTAGGTGCCTGCCATCTCGCACATCATCAACAGCCGACGTTTCCGCAGTGTTTCGCTGCCGGGGCGGACACGCAAACACCGGCGGCAAATGGGAGATTCGTCCCATAGTCACCCGGGTCGTGCCGTTCCTACGCTGGCGGGCACCCAGGAACGACGGCACAGTGCGGTGCCCGAGCTGACGGCACGAAGCAGAAGGCGTACCTCACATGTTTGGTTCATCGATAGGTTCCACCGGCCGGTTCAGGCACCGAACTCTCGCGCTGGCGACAGCGGTGACGCTGCTGGCCGCCGGCTGCGGCAGCAGGGCGGGCGACGAGAACGCCGCCGCCGCACAGGCAGGCTGCGCCGACACCTCGGGCGAGACCGTGAAGGTCGGGGCGATCAACTCGCTGTCCGGTGGCCTGGCGGTCAGCGAGTCCGTGATCCGCGACGCGATCGTGCTGGCCGTCGAGCAGGTCAACGCCTCCGGCGGCGTGCTGGGCAAGCAGCTCGACCTGATCGGCGAGGACGGCGCATCGGAGCCGACCGTGTTCGCCGAGAAGGCGCAGAAACTGGTGCAATCCGACTGTGTCGCTGTGGTATTCGGCGGCTACACCTCGGCGAGCCGCAAAGCAATGCTGCCGGCGTTCGAGAACGCCAATGCGCTGCTCTACTACGGCCAGCAGTACGAGGGCCTGGAGAGCTCACCCAACATCTTCTACACCGGCGCGACCACCAACCAGCAGATCATCCCTGCGCTGGACTACCTCAAGCAGCAGGGAGTGAAGTCGCTGTACCTGGTCGGCAGCGACTACGTGTTCCCCAGGACGTCCAACGCGATCGTCAAGGCGTACGCGGAGGCCAACGGCATCGAGATCAAGGGCGAGGACTACACCCCACTTGGCAGCACCGACTTCTCGACGATCGTCAACAAGATCCGTGCCGCCGGCGCCGACGCGGTGTTCAACGTCGTGGTCGGCGACTCGTTGGTGGCGTTCTTCCGCGAGTACCGCGCCGCCGGGTTGACTGCGGAAGCGATGCCGGTGATGTCCATGTGCGTCGGAGAGGAGGAGGTCCGCAGCATCGGCCCCGACACACTCGTCGGCCAACTGTCGTCGTGGAACTACTACCAGACTCTGGATTCGCCGCAGAACACCCAGTTCGTCGCCGACTTCAAGACGAGGTTCGGAGCGGACCGCGTGACGTCCGACCCGATGGAATCGGCCTACACAGCGGTCATGCTGTGGAAGGCGAACGTCGAGAAGGCCAACTCTTTCGAGGTCGCCGACATCCAGGCGACTGCCGACGGCGTCACCGTCGACGCACCCGAGGGCACCGTCAGCATCGACGGCGAGAACCACCACGTCACCAAGACCGCGCGGATCGGCCGCGTCGCCGACGATGGGCTGATCTACCAGGTCTGGGCGTCGCCGGCACCGATCGAACCCGACCCCTACCTCGACGGCTATCCGTGGGCCGAGGGAATCACGGGCTGAAGACCATGCATCTCACGCCCAAAGACGAGGACCGACTGCTGCTGTTCCTGGCGGCAGAGCTCGCACGCAAGCACCGCTCCGCGGGGCTGGCACTGAGTTACGCCGAGGCCCGCGCCCTGATCGCCGACGAGGTGGTCGAAGCCGCTCGTGCCGGTGCGACGGTCGCCGAGGCCGCCGCACACGGTGCCACGGTGCTGACCGACGACGACGTGATGCCCGGCGTGACAACGCTACTGGGCTCGGTACAGGTCGAGGCGTTCTTCGCCGACGGCCAGAAACTGGTGACCGTGCACGAGGCGATCGGCCCCGGTGCCGGCGCGTCGAAGGAGCCGGCGGTCATCCCGGGCGAGATCCTGCCCTGCGACGGCGACGTGGAGCTCAACGCGGGCCGCAACGCCACGACCCTCACCGTCGAGAACACCGGCGATCGCCCCATCCAGGTCGGATCTCATTTCCACTTCTTCGAAGTCAACCGGGCCCTGCGTTTCGACCGGACCGCCGCCTTCGGCATGCGCCTGGACATCCCCTCCGGTACCGCGGTTCGCTTCGAACCCGGTGAAGCACAGGAGGTCTCGGTCACACGGTACGGCGGCGAACAGGTGGTCGTGGGGCAGAACGACGTCACCAACGGTTCGACGACGGGCGCACCCACCGCCGAGTTGGTGGGACGACTGCGCACGCAGGGCTTCCTGGATTCGGTTCGGGGGTCCTGACGTGGCGCATCGCATCTCCCGCAGGCATTACGCAGAACTGTACGGACCCACCACCGGGGACCGGGTCCGGTTGGCCGACACCGAACTACTCGCCAAGGTCGAGCATGACGCGACCGTCTACGGCGACGAATCGGTGTTCGGCGGGGGCAAGACCATGCGCGAGGGCATGGCGGTGCACGGCGACCTCACCAACGCCGGCGGCGCCTTGGACTTCGTCATCACCAACGTTCTCGTCATCGACGCTGTCCTGGGAATTCGCAAGGCCGACATCGGAATACGTGACGGTCGTATCGCGGCGGTGGGCAAGTCCGGGAATCCGCGCACGATGGACGGGGTTCACCCCGACCTCGTCATCGGCGCCGGCACCGACATCCGCGCCGGCGAGGGCATGATCGCCACGGCCGGCGGCATCGACGTGCACGTGCACTTCGACAGCGCAGGTCTGGTCGAGGAAGCCATCTCCAGCGGTATCACCACGATGATCGGCGGCGGTCTGGGCCCCGTCACGGTGGGCATCACCTCCTCGGGGCCGAACAACCTGGCACGGATGCTGCGCTCCGCCGAGGGATTCCCGATGAACTTCGGATTCATCGGCAACGGCAGCGCGTCGAGCACCCCCCCGTTGATCGAGCAGGGTCTGGCGGGGGCGATCGGCTTCAAGATCCACGAGGACTGGGGCGCCACCCCCGCGGCCATCCGCGCATCGCTGGACGCCGGCGACGAACTCGACCTGCAGGTGCAGATCCACACCGACACCCTCAACGAGTCCGGGTTCTTCGAGGACACGATGGCCGCGATCGGCGGCCGACCGATCCACACCTATCACGCCGAGGGCGCGGGCGGTGGCCATGCCCCCGACATCATGCGCGTGGTCGGCGAACCGTACTGCCTGCCCTCATCGACCAACCCGACGAATCCCTACACGCTCAACACGTTCGACGAACACCTCGACATGGTGATGGTGTGCCACCACCTCAACCCGCGGATCCCCGAGGACGTGGCATTCGCCGAGTCGAGAATCCGGCGCGAGACCATCGCCGCCGAGGACGTACTGCACGACCTGGGTGCGATCTCGGCGATGGGATCCGATTCCCAGGGGATGGGCCGCATCGGTGAGACCATCGCGCGGACCTGGCAACTGGCGTCGCACATGCGGGCCACCAGGGGCGCGCTGCCCGCCGACGAGGGCACCGGCGCCGACAACGCACGCATCCTGCGCTACGTCGCCAAGCTGACGATCAACCCCGCGAGGTTGTTCGGGATCGACCACGAGGTCGGATCTCTGGAGCCCGGCAAGCTGGCCGACATCGTGCTGTGGGAGCCGAAGTTCTTCGGTATCCGGCCCGAAGTGGTGTTCAAGGGCGGGTTCCCGGCGTGGTCGGTGATGGGTGAGGCCAATGCCTCGCTGATGACGTGCGAACCCCTGCGGTACCGCCCGCAGTGGGCGGCATTCGGCCGCACGCCGGCCGACGTGTCGGTCAACTTCGTGGCGGGCGCGGCGATCGAGGCGGGACTGGGTGACCGACTGGGTCTGGAAACCAGGTTGGTCGCCTGCCGCGGCTCGCGGGCGTTGACCAAGGCCGACCTGCTGCACAACGACTATCTGCCGAACATCACGATCGAACCCGACACCTACCGCGTCACCGTCGACGGCGAACCCTGTGTGAGCACTCCCATGAGCAGTGTGCCGCTCGGGCGGCGTTACACCCTCAAATAGCAAGGAGCACAACGTGGGTGAAGTGATACGCATCGGCATCGGCGGGCCGGTGGGCTCAGGCAAGACCCGGCTGGTCGAGCAGCTGGTGCCGGAGTTGACCCGCGCCGGACTGAGCGTCGCCGTGATCACCAACGACCTGGTTACCGACGAGGATGCCCAACGCGTGCGTCGCAGCGGGGTCATCGATCCCGAACGGGTGCTGGCGGTGGAGACCGGTGCGTGCCCGCACACCGCCATCCGCGAGGACCCGTCGGCGAATCTGGCCGCGGCACACCGGCTGGGCCGGCAGTTCGCCGACCTCGACGTGATCCTCATCGAGTCCGGCGGCGACAACTTGGCTGCCACGTTCACCTCCGACCTGGTGGACTACTGGATCTTCGTGATCGACACCGCCGCCGGCGACGACATCCCCCGCAAGAAGGGAATCGGCCTGCTGCAGGCGGATCTGTTGGTGGTCAACAAGATCGACCTCGCACCGCTGGTAGGCGCCGATTTGGACACGATGCGCCGCGACTGCGCTCTGGCCCGCCCCGTCAAACCGACGGTGTTCACCGACCTGCGGGCCGGGCACGGGCTGGCCGAGCTGACAGAGCAGCTACTGGACGGCGCGATGCTGGTGAGTCAGCGGTGACTGCGCCCCCGTCGATCGCGGCGGGTGAGCTCGGCATCAATGTCGTCGCCGATGCGTCAGGCCGCACCCGTGCCACGTCGCTGCGACAGTGTTATCCGCAGCGGGTGACCATGCCACTGCGCTGCGACCCCGACCATCCCGGCGCCGCCACCCTGTGTGTGCAGAGCCCCAGCGGCGGCGCCTTCTCCGACGACGACTTGCGCACCACCGTGCAGTGCGCCCCTGGGACCCACCTGCACTTGACCACGCAGGCCGCCACTCAGGTGTTCGCCGGCTCCGGGCCCGGCGCCCGGCACCGGCTCAGCTTCTCGGTGCGTGCCGGCGCCGTGCTCGAGTACTACCCGGGAACGGTGATCCCCCATGCGGATTCCACCTTCTGTCAACGACTCGATGTCGACGTCGCCCGCGGCGGGGTCTACCTCGGCTGGGAAGCCGTTGCGGCGGGCCGGATCGCCCACGGAGAACGGTTCGGCTATGAGTGCTACGACAGCGCCTTCGTCGTCCGCGTCGACGGTCGACCCGTCGGGCGCGACCGCCAGGTCATCCGACCGCGCACCGCAGACACCGGCGGGTGCCTGATCGAGGGCGACTACCTGGCGACGTTCGTCGCAGTGGCACCGGGTCGGACAGTCGACGGTCTTCTCGACGAGGTCCGACGGATCCTGACCGGACGCGACGATTGGCACGGCGGCGCCGGGCGCCTGCCCGCAGACACGGGCGTCTTCGTCAGACTGGGCGCCCGGCATGCGCCGGCGCTGCAGCGAGCCCGCCGATCACTGTTCGACGCAGCCCGCGCCGTGCTCCTGCCGGTCAACCAGAGTGCTGCAGAATCGAGTGATAAGTGAAAGTGCACAGCATCATCGGCCATATCGCCGAATCTCGATTCGCCGGCCGTCGTCGACACGTCGTCGACATCGGGTGGGGCGACGCCACGAAGCACCGGCAGGTCGTCACCACCGACTCCGGTCTCGAGGTGCGAATCACGCTGCCCCGCGGCACCTTTCTGCGCGACGGTGCCGTCATCTGCGACGACGGCACCGACGTGGTCGTCGTCCGGCGTCCCACCGAGCCGGCCATCACGGTGCGGTTCGACGACAACGGCGGTCCCGAGGGCGCCCGTCGGATGCTGCTGTTGGGGTATCTGCTGGGCAACCAGCACGCGCCCATCGACGTCGGGGCCGATGCGCTCGCCGCGCCGCTGTTCACCAGCGCGCAGGCGGCCCGACAGATGCTGACCGAACTCGGCGTGATCGGCGATGTCGGACCCGCCGTGATGGCCACAGACGGTTGGTCCCGAACGTCGGCGGAGACCCATGCCGGCCATCACCACTGATCCGGCCGTCGCACTGGCGCTGTGGATGCAATTGCACGACAGCGCGTTTCCGACGGGACGGATGGTCCACAGCCAGGGGCTCGAAGAATGGCTCGCCGAACGCCCCGACGCCGGACCCGACGAGATCGGGGCCGTCGTCACGGAGTATTTGGCGAACGGCTTCGCACCGTTGGACGCGAGCATCACCGCCGCGGCCTGGCGCTCCGCCCCCTCCCCGGTGGTGCTGCGCGAACTCGACGAGCTCACCGCGACCTACAAGCTGTTCGACAACGCCCGGACCGCATCGGAGTCGGCGGGCAGGCAGTTGGCCACCGCCGCGACCGAGATCGGGTTGATCGGGGACTGCGGCTATCTGGACGCGGTGCTCACCGGACAGACGCCGGGCCACAACGCCGTGGTGGAGGGCGCGTTGCAGGCACGTCTCGGGGTCACCCTGCACGTCGCGGTTCTGGGGTCGATGCGCTCGATGATGGCCTCGATGCTCAGCGCCGCCATCCGGCTTGGTCGCCTCGGTCCGCTGCACAGCCAGCGGATCCAGGCCCGCTGTGTCGACCAGGTCGTCGAACTCGCCCATGACGCGTGCCGCCGCGGCCTCGATGACCTGTGGAGCACCGCACCCACCCTCGAGGTCAGCGGGATGCGTCACGAGACCCGCACCGCCAGGTTGTTCGCGACCTGACAGGCCGCGGCTAGGCTTCGAGCCTGATGACGGTTCACAGGTTGCAGCCCTACGCGGTGACGATCTTCGCCGAGATGTCGGCGCTGGCGGCCCGGATCGGTGCCGTCAACCTCGGGCAGGGATTTCCCGACGAGGACGGCCCGCCGGCGATGCTCGAGGCGGCCCGGCAGGCGATCGCCGACGGGGTCAACCAGTATCCGCCAGGCCTGGGCATCCCGGCCCTCCGGCAGGCGATCGCCGACCAACGTCGTCGCCGTTACGGCACCGAGTACGACCCGGACACCGAGGTCCTGGTGACCGTCGGCGCCACCGAGGCCATCGCCGCGTCCGTGCTGGGGCTCGTCGAACCCGGTTCCGAGGTGCTGCTGATCGAACCGTTCTACGACTCATACTCCCCGGTGATCGCGATGGCCGGCTGTGTCCGGCGGGCGGTCCCGATGCGGCCCGCGGGGAACGGCTTCGCCATCGACATCGACGGGCTGCGCAGCGCCGTGACCGCCAAGACCAAGGCGATCATCGTCAACTCTCCGCACAATCCGACCGGCATGGTGGCCTCCGACGACGAGCTTCGGGCGTTGTCCGAACTCGCCGTCTCCGCCGATCTGCTGGTCATCGCCGACGAGGTCTACGAGCACCTGGTCTTCGACGGCAGACGCCATCTGCCGCTGGCCGACTATCCGGGGATGGCCGAGCGCACCATCACCATCTCCAGCGCGGCCAAGATGTTCAACGTCACCGGTTGGAAGATCGGTTGGGCGTGCGGACCGGCCGAACTCATCGCCGGGGTGCGGGCCGCCAAGCAATACCTCAGTTATGTCGGTGGCGCCCCGTTCCAGCCCGCGGTGGCTCAGGCCCTCGCGACGCAGGACGCGTGGGTGGGTGCGCTGCGTGATTCGCTGCAGTCGCGGCGTGACCGGTTGGGAGCGGCCCTGCTCGACATCGGGTTCGACGTGCACGACAGCGTCGGAACGTACTTCCTGTGCGCCGATCCCCGGCCACTCGGTTACGACGACAGCACCACGTTCTGCGCGGAGCTACCGGAGACGATCGGGGTGGCCGCCATCCCGATGTCGGCGTTCTGCGATCCCGCGGCCGAGCATGCGGGTCAATGGAATCACCTGGTGCGCTTCGCCTTCTGCAAACGCGACGACACCCTCGACGAGGCGATCCGGCGACTGCAGACGCTGTCGCGGCGACACTGACGCGCTACTGCGCGGCGGCCATCACACGCTCGCGCAGGTTCTCCAGTGCGACGTCGAGAACCATCTTCTTGGCGCGCTTGACCAGGAACGACGGATAGGGCGCAGCCAGGTCCAGAATCAGGTCGAACCGGACACGCGTCTTGTCCTCACCCACCGGCGTCAGGTTGTACTCGCCGTGTTGACCGCGCTGCTGCATTGTCTGCGCCGCGTCCCACACCACCCAGTCATCGCCCCAGTGGTACTCCAGGATCTCCCGGTCGGTGATCCCCATGATCTTGACCGTCGCCCTGACATGGTGGGGACGGCCGTCGGGATAACGGTCGAGCACCTCGGCGTCCTTGTGCAGGATCGACCACGACGCCACCGCCTCGATGTCGGCCAGTGCCTCCAGGATCGCCTCGGGCCCAGCCTCGATCACGACTTCACTCGACGCTCGGACCGCCATACCGGCAAATCTTAGCCATGCGAGCGGCCTCGTGTGGAGGTTTCAGCAGCTAACCTTCCTCACCACCCGATCAGGTCAACCGGGGTGGCGCTCCGCGGCGGGGCCGCCACCGGATCCGGCGGGGTCCTCGAGAAGCGGGGCGCCGGTGCCGCCTGATCGACACCGTCCCGCGTGACGATGGTTCCGCGGGCACGAAGGTGTTCACTGTGGGCTGCTTCGCTCCAGGTGAGGACCGGCGTGACGCAGGCGTCGGTGCCGGCGAAGATCTGCGTCCACTCGTCGCGGGTCTTCTCCGCGAACCGTTCCGCGAACAGCGCGTGCAGGGCCGGAAACGCCGACCGATCCCTCTGGGCCGGCAGCTCGTCGGCCGAGAGTCCGAGACCGGCGAGTAGCTGCGCGTAGAACTGGGGCTCGATCGCTCCGACGGCCATGTACCGCCCGTCAGCGGTCTGGTAGGTGCGGTAGAACGGCGCGCCACCGTCGAGGAGGAACGATTCCCTCTCGTCCTTCAGGCTCCCGACCGCCTTCATCGTCCACGCCATCTGGGCCAGCATGCTGACCCCGTCGACCATCGCGGCGTCGATCACCTGTCCCTGTCCGGACTGCTCGCGCTCGAACAGTGCGGCCATGATGCCCACCAGCAGCAGCATCGATCCACCGCCGAAGTCTGCCACCAGATTCAACGGCACCACCGGCGGCCTGTCGCGGTATCCGATGGCCGACAGCGCTCCGGTCTGCGACAGGTAGTTGATGTCGTGACCGGCAGAGGTTGCCAGGGGACCGTGCTGGCCCCATCCGGTGATCCGGGCGAAGATGAGCCGCGAATTGACTGCCTCGCAGTCCTGCGGCCCGATCCCGAGTCGCTCGCAGGTTCCGGGCCGGAATCCGTCGATCAGCACGTCGGCTTTCGCCACCAGATCGAGTAGCACCTGTCGATCCGACTTCAGATCGAGGTCGACGACCCGTTTGCCGCGGTGCATGAGATCGACGTCCTCTCGGGGCATCTCGAGACCGCCGCCGGGGCGGCGTACCCGGACCACGTCGGCACCCAGATCGGCCAGCACCATGCCGGCATGCGGTCCCGGGCCGATTCCGCCGAGTTCGATGACTCTGACGCCGATCAGGGGGCCCGTGTTGATCACCGTTGCAACGTAACTCAGAACCACGTTTGCTCAGCGGGCGGGAAGCCCCAGACCCATCACGTGGATCGACCCCGCCGAGATCGATTCCGGCGTTCGTCGTCGATCGGGGGCATATTCTTGCCGGCAGGGGCAATCGAACCCGGAATCGGCGGTGCTCGGATGACGGCAGGCGTGGTGTGCCGATCATGTGGCACAGCGCTTCGTGGCAACGCCAACTACTGCGACGAATGCGGCGCTCCGACTGCTCTTTACGTCGATGCGGCGACCTACAAGCAGGTGACGGTGCTGTTCGCCGACGTGGTGCGGTCGATGGACATCGCGGCCGCTGTGGAACTGGAGCGACTACGCGAGATCATGACCACGCTGGTGGAACGGTCGGCGGCCGTCGTGCAGCACTACGGCGGGACCGTGGAGTCCACCGGAGACGGGGTGATGGCGTTGTTCGGCGCACCGATTGCTCTGGAAGATCATGCTTTTCGCGGTTGTCTCAGTGCGCTGGCCATCCAGGTTGAGGCGCGCCGGTTGGCCGAGGACGTGCAGCGTCGTGACGGGGTGGCGCTGCAACTGCGGGTGGGGCTCAACTCGGGCCGCGTGATCGCCGGTGAGTTGGGCTCGGGACTGCTGGGGTATGCCGCGATCGGCGAGACGGTCGGGTTGGCGCAGCGGATGGAGTCAGTGGCCCCGCCCGGTGGGGTGATGCTCTCGCAGTCCACCGCGCGCCTGGTCGAGGACATCGCCGTGCTCGGCGAACCCGAGTGGGTGCACATCAAAGGGTCCGAAGAACCGGTGCGAGCACACACGCTGGTGGGCATCAGCCCGCGGGAGGGCCTGGTCGGGCACACCGAGGCAAGCCTGGTGGGACGGCGTTGGGAGATGGCCGCGCTCGACGCCCTTGTCGATCACACGATCAGTGGCCGCGGCGGTGTGGTGAATGTCGTGGGACCGCCGGGTATCGGCAAGAGCCGCGCGGCCCGGGAGACCGCAATGCTCGCGGCGAGTCGCGGTGTCGAGGTGCACTGGGCATTCTGCGAGTCCCATGCCAGCGACATCCCCTTTCAGGTGGTGGCGCGACTGCTGCGCTCGAGCACCGGTATCGCCGACCTCGACCATGGTGCCGCCAGGGTTCGCCTCCGAGGCGAATTCCCTGAAGCCGACCACGAGGACCTGCTGCTGCTCGACGATCTGTTGGGCGTCGCCGATGCCGATGTGCCGCTGCCCGCCATCGACCCGGACGCCCGGCGGCGCAGGCTGACCACACTGATCAACACCGCATCGATGGCGCGCACCGAACCCGCACTGTTCATCGTCGAGGACGCGCACTGGATCGACCCGGTCAGCGAGTCGATGCTGGCCGACTTCCTGTCCGTCATTCTGCGTACCCCGTCGATGGTGCTGATCACCGCCCGCCCCGAGTACGAGGGAGCGCTCACCCGGGTGTCCGGCGCGCAGACGATTGCGCTTGCGCCACTGGCAGATTCGGATACCGGGGCGCTACTGGGCGAGCTGCTGGGATCGGATCCCTCGATCGGCGAGCTCGCGGCGATCATCACCGAGAGGGCCGCCGGTAACCCGTTCTTCGTGGAGGAGATGGTCCGTGAGCTCGAACAGCGCGGGGCGCTCACGGGTGAACGCGGCGGGTATGTCTGCCGGGCGGATCTTTCCGAACTGACTGTGCCGGCGACGGTGCAGGCGGCCATCGCGGCGCGCATCGACCGGCTGGCCGCCCCGGCACGGCGGACATTGAATGCCGCCTCGGTGATCGGAGCCCGCTTCGGGGCCGAGCTGCTCACCGCCCTTCAGATCGATCCGGTTCTCGACGAGTTGCTCAGTACCGAGTTGATCGATCAGGTGCGGTTCACCCCGAGTCCCGAGTACGCCTTCCACCACCCGTTGATCCGCGCGGCGGCCTACGAATCACAGTTGAGATCCGACCGCGCCGAGTTGCACCGGCGTCTGGCCGCCGCGATCCAGGAGTCCGATGCGGGGTCGGTGGAGGAGAACGCGGCGCTGATCGCCGAACATCTGGAGTCGGCCGGCGAGCTGCGCGAGGCGTACGGCTGGCGCATGCGTGCCGGCGCGTGGTCAACCGAACGCGACCTCCGCGCCGCGCGATTCAGCTGGGAACGGGCGTACCGCATCGCCGACACACTGCCCGACAGCGACCCCGACCGGCTGGCGATGCAGATCGCACCTCGCACGATGCTGTGTGGGACCGCATTTCGAGTCCACAAGAATGTGGCCGGCGCACACTTCGAGGAGTTACGCGAACTGTGCACCGCCGCAGGGGATAACGCGTCATTGGCGATCGCCACGGCCGGATTGATCATGGATCACACCTATCACGCGCGTATCCGGGACGCGTCGCGGGTGGCCTCGGACGCCATGGCGCTGGTCGAGGCGGTCGGCGATCCGGACCTGACGGTGGGACTGTCCGTTCCGATGATCTACGCCAAGATCGAGAGCGCCGAGTGGTCTGACGTGTTGGGGTGGTCGCAGACCGTCATCGACCTTGCCGACGATGACCCCTCCAAAGGCAACGTCCTTTTCGGGTCGCCTCTGTCCGTCGCAATGACGTCGCGGGGCATGGCCCGGTGGTTCATGGGTCGTCCCGGATGGCGAGACGACCAACGCCACGGCCTCGCGATGGCCCTCGCGGCCGACCCCCTGTCGCTCGCTGCAGCCCTGCCCTACATCTACTTTCTGGGGATCCCGTACGGTGTGCTGCGCCCCGATGATTCTGCGGTGCGCGAGATCGAGAATGCACTGCGAATTGCCGAGAGATCCAGCGATGACCTGGTACTGGCCAACGCCCGGATGACACTGGGAATCGCTCTGGTGCACCGCGACACGATCGCGGAGCGCGACCACGGACGGTGTCTTCTGGCCGAAGTCGGCGAGATCTTTGTCAAGGGGGAACACAACCTGGCCGACCTACCCATCGTCGAGGTCTACGTCGCGCGAGAGCAGGCTCGCAGCGGAGAACGCGATGCGGCGATCCCTTTGATGAGCGACGCCGTCGATCATCTGTACCGCGAGAAACGGCTTCCCGTATGGGCGGTCGTAGCCACGGGTGTGCTGGTGGAGACCCTGCTCGCGCAGGGCACCGAACGTGAAGTCGCCGAAGCGGAGTCCGCCATCGCGCGGTTGACAGAGGCGGATGTCGGTGAGGGCCTGGTCGTGCGGGACATCTGGGTGCTGCGACTGCAGACTCTGCTGGCGCGGGCGCGCGGCGATGTCGGTGCGTATGCGCGTCTGCGGGATCGTTATCTCGCAACCGCGACGTCGCTCGGTTTCGAAGGACATATCGACTGGGCCGAGACGATGATCGAGAATCACGACTGGAATCACAACCTGCGCATCTCCCGGGACATCGCCGCCTGCTCCAAGAACTCGGTGCGCCGTGGCGGATAGTGACGGGGCTCTCGCACTTCAGCCGCGGGCGCCCTCCGGAACATCGCCTGGATGGCGGCGATCAGCCCACGGGTGGCCTTGGTACGAGGCATCGACACTGCGGCGGCTGTGCTGAAAAGGACTTCCTGCTCGGTGATGACCACTGCCGGACGGCTCGGCGCCGCCGTCGCCTGCTCAGTGCGCGTGGCGCTCTTCTTCGGTTCTGCGGCTGCCGCAATCAACTCGGACACGACGTGTCCTCTCTGCCCTGGCGTTTGTGACTCGTCAATCGTCGGTCGGCAAGCCTGCGGGGAGCTCAGTAGTGCGCTACTGCAGTCTTGGATCCCCGGCTCCGTACCACTGAGTCGCCCCCCGGCGCAGCGGTCGATCGTCTCGCCGTACTAGTCGGACCGCTTGCGCCGTTGCAGCAGAGCTGCCAGTTCCTCACGACTCGTGGTGCCCGTTTTCGACATGGCGCGGAAGATATGGCTTTCGACGGTACGCACCGACAGGGTCAACCGCTCGGCAATACCGCGGTTCAACAGTCCTTCACCGATCAGCAGTGCGATCTCCACCTCGCGCTCGGTCAGCGGCAGCGGTTCGCGGGCCTGCCGGAGTACCCACGTACTGAGGCCACCGCATGCGTCCGCAAGAGCGTCGGCTCGTGTCGCGGCACTCAACGCCGATCCCCGTTTGCCTTGACGGCGATACGCGAGGGCCGCGTGGGCGAGGGCATCCACAGCCGCCACCCGGTCACCTGCGGCCTCGAAATCCTCTGATAAGGAGGATAATTCGGCGCCATCACCGTCACGCAGAGCGACAGCGAACCGCACGGCGAGTTCCACCCGCGGACCTTCCACCATCGACGTGAGCTCGCGGAGTCGAGGTCCACACGTTCGATCGCCGAACTGGGTGGCGGTCTGCAGGCAGAGCACCTCAGCGGCGAATCGTCCTACACTCCTGGCGCTTTCCGCTGCCTCCCCAGCGAACTTGATCGCCTCGCTCACTGCGCCCTGGCCCGCCGACACCCAGGCCTTAGCCAGGCTCAACTCGTCGTCCAGCGAACGAAAGGTACGTTGCACCTTCGCGATATCGGCCAGCCCGGCCGCCGCCTCGTCTGTCAGGCCACGCATCGCGAGTGCGGTCGTCCGCGGAATGCTGTAGCGGTATCCCCACCCGATGGGATAGGACGCCGACAGGCTCTCGGCCGCCCGGTCGAGCAGCGTGGATGCGGTGCGTAGGTCGCCGGCCCCGAGCGCCGCTCGACCCGCCACGGCAACGCCGAGTGCTTGTGCGGCCCCGGGGAGGTCGGCCGACTGCCGCCGGGTGCGCTCTGCCACATCGAGCGCATCGGCGATGTTGCCGGCCAACAGCAGCGCAGTGACTTCGGCATCGGCGATGTTGAACCTCATGTGCGGCGCGTCGAGGGATCGACTGGCGACCTCGTATCCCGATTCCGCGACGGCCAGAGCCTCACCGGTGCGCCCTGCATCCGCGAGTATCTGCGCGAGCACCCACGCGATCTCGGCGCCGACGACCGGCAGATCCTCGAGTGCGAGTTCCCGTGACACCTGAACCGCTGCTTCGGGTTGATCCAGCGCAAACCAGTACACCGTCAGAAAAGCGTCGATGTAGGTCCGAGCATCAGCAGGCGCGTGGCGCGCTGCCTCGTCGATGAGTTCCTTCGCGCGCCGAGGGTCACCCAGGGCCCACATCGTGTTGCTGCACCGCCAGAATGCCAGTCGGGCGCGGTCGTGGTCGGACAACCCTTCGACAGGGATCTCGGCAAGCACCGCATCGGCCTCTGCGCCCCGCCCCAGCCAGGACAGCGCATGCGCACGGACGAAGGTCGGTTCCTGTCCCGCTCCGGCGCGAATCGCCGCTTCCGCCAGTCGCTCTGCCAGCGCCAGATCCGCAAGCCAGACAGCCCCGTTCGCGGCGCGGACGAGCAACTCCGGATCGGGTTCGAGGTCGGACTCCAGACTCAGGCTGGCGCGGCGCACCACGACCCGGATGTCGTCGCGGTCACTGGATGCCGCAAGCTCGGACGCCACCAGCCCCCGCAGTCGTCGCAGCCGGGTACGTGCCGCGCGGTTGCGGCGTATCTCGCCGTAGAGCGGATGGGCCACGCGCGCCTCGATGCCGCCGCCGGCAGGGGTGAGTGTGATGAGCCCACGGGTTTCGGCCTGCTCGATCGCGTCGGCGTCGGTGAGCCTCGTCAACGTCGCGAGGTCAATCGGTTCCCCGACGGCAAGCAGGTCGATCACATCGCTGACCACAGGGGGCAGCGAGCCGATCCGCGACTCGATCAGTTCCACCAGTCCGGGCGGCACCATCGGATCGCCCACCCAACGCCAACAGCCGCGTTCGTCGACGATCCGGCGGTCGGCGATCTCCTGTTCGACGATGTTGCGCAGATACAGAACATTGCCGCCGGTGAGCTTCCACAATCGCTGAGACGCATCCGAATCCACTGATCCCGACAGCGCCGCGGACAGCAGCGAGGTGGTGTCGGCCTGGGACAGCGGGCGGAGATCGAGTCGGACGAAATCGCCGACCTTCCGCATCTCGTGCACTGCGGCGGGAATCGGTTCATCCGCGCGGACGGTGACGACCAGCTTCGCCAAACCCTGCTGCACGATCTGATGCACGACGAAGATCGACAGTTCGTCGAGAAGATGGATGTCGTCGACCCCTACAACCACCTTGGCACCCGGACGCGCGGCGGTCAGTGACTCGATCACGCCCCGCAGCAACTGCACGGTGTCGGTGGCGTCCGATGGCGCCCAACTGGTGAACGCACCGAGCGGAATCGCCCGCGCCGAGGATGTGCCGACCGTCCATCGGGTTTCCCACCCCGCCGACGCCGCGGCCGACAGCGCTTCCCGGGTGGTGCGGCTCTTCCCCACACCCTCTGCTCCGCAGACGAGCACGCCGGAGACGTCCGGAGCCGCAAGGGCAGCTTCGATGGTTCGCGTTTCCTCTGAGCGGCCAATTAACGGCCACGACAACCGCACCCAGGGAAGCCTAGGAGTCTCGACCGCGGTTTGCGCGGTTTACGGCGACTTCGCGCCTACCGCGATGCCTTGATCACTGCTGCAAAACCTTGTGGACCTGCTTCTTCAGGCCTTCGGTCGCGGTCTCGACCCCGCCCTTCATCGTCCGCTTGAGGATGAAGCCCGGCATCGGCACGGACAGGTCGATGGCGATGTCGAACTTCACCCGCGTCTTGTCACCCTCCGGCGTGAGTGTGTAACCGGCGTCTTGGGCCTTGAGCTGACCGGCGGAGATCAATGTCCACGTGACCTTGTCGTCCGCCCAGGTGTATTCGATGACCTGCTCGTCGGTCAGCCCTGCGGCCTTGACCGTCATCTTGACCCTCTTGGGCCTGCCGTTGTCGAAACTCTCGAGGATCTCGGCCTTCTGGTACTGGGGCGACCAGGACGGGGTCGCCTCGACGTCGGCGATGACGTCGAGAATCTGCTGCGGTGTTGCCTCGATCACGACCTCGCGGGAGTCCTTGGTTGCCATGGCGCGACGATAGACCACGCGGCGGGCCGTTCGGATCGAGATGAGCGGACTGCCCGGGGTGGGTAGGCTCGCCGTCGTGAGCGCCGCGGTTGATCCGACAGTTGCCCCGAGCGGTACCGGTTGCGTCGAATGCGATGCGGCCGGTGGCTGGTGGGTGCATCTGCGCCGCTGCGCCGCGTGCGGCCACATCGGCTGCTGCGACGACTCCCCGTCCCGGCACGCGTCGGCGCACTGGCGCCAATCCGGCCACCCGGTCATCAGGTCGTTCGAGCCGGGCGAGGACTGGTTCTGGAATTTCGAGACCGACGACTACTACGACGGCCCGGAACTCGCTGCGCCGCAGAGCCGCCCCGCCGACGAAACGGCGCCGGGTCCGCGCGGCCGGGTCCCGGCCGACTGGGTGGAGCAACTGCAGGCTCGCGGCCACTGAGTCAACCGGTCGCCGACGGGGTAGTACTCACCGGTGAACAAAGACAAGCCGAACACCACAGAGTCCGACGCGGGTTCGGACGAAGCCGACAAAGATGTGCTCAGCGATCCGTCCAAGGGGGCTGAGGAAGGGGCCGACTGGTCCGACGAGGGTGGCGCCACTCCCAGCGGGCCGGCGACCTGACAGTCAGTCGCGGTCGGCGAGCACCTGCTGCGCAGCGTTGTAGCCGGGGATGAAGGTGATGCCGGGGCCGCCGTGGCATCCCGCACTCGCCAGATACAGGCCGTCGATCGGAACCGGTTGATCGACATAGCCTTTCGGCCCGGGACGATTCCGACCCATCTGCTCGGGATGGATCAGCCCATGGCAGTAGTCACCGCCCGGTGCCCCGAACATCGTTCCCATGTGCTTGGGCGTGAACGTCGTATGGCGCAGGATCAGGCTCTCGAAATCGGGGGCCAGTCTGGTGATCTTCTCGATGACCCGGCGCCCCATCTCGGCCTTCATGTCCCCATAACTCGAGTCGCCCGACTCGATCGGGAACCACAGGGAGAACGCCGAGACCGCATGTTTGCCCGGCGGTGCCAGGCCGGGGTCGTTGGCCGACGGTATCTGCAGTGCGATGGCGGGGTCGGCGGGAACGATGCCGCGCCCCGAGTCCTCCCACTGCCGCTGCAGTTCCTCAGGTGTGGAGAAGATGCCGATCGCCGACTGGTAGTCCGGATCGTTGAGCACCTGGTAGGGCTCAGCGAAAGTCGGCGGCCCGTCGAGGGCAAAGTGCATCTGCAGGTAGCTGCCGCGATGATCGATGCGCGAGAAGCGTTCTCGGATGTCGGGCGGCATCGCAGCGGGGTCGATCAGCCCGTTCACGGTCAGATCCGGTGCGACGCCGGAGACGACAACAGGTGCTCGCAGCGTCGTCCCGTCCTCCAGACGCACTCCGGCGACCCGACCGTCGGCGACCACGATCTCGTCGACCTTGCTGCGCAGCCTCAGTTCCCCGCCGGCCGCGCCGAACATCTGCAGCAGGTGCTCGGTCACCGCGCCCATCCCGCCGCGGAACTTCTTGATCAGCGTCGCGTTCTCATCGGGCACTGCGAGCCCGAAGGCCAGCGCGGCGGCACTGCCCGGAGTCGCAGGCCCCCGGTAGGTGGTGTTGACGGCCAGGAAGGCCAGCATGCCGCGGAGCGCGCCGTGCTTCTCCCGGTCCGGCAGATACCGGTCCAGCACATCGGTCACCGACCCGAACAGCATGTCGCTGATCGCCTGGCGCTCGAATTCATTGGTGGCACAGGCATACATCTCGTCGAGGGACTTCGGCGGCTGGGCCGCATCGAAGCGACCGAGCGCCCTCGTCGGTGCCTGGCACCAGGCCATCAGACCCGCCATGCCGTTGACGGCCTCCGCGCCGTGCACCTCGTTGAGATGGGTCAGCAGCTTCATCGGGTCGGTGTAGTAGATGACGGGATCGTCGCCGACACCCCGCAACTGCACCGACATGACCTCGAGATCGACGGTGGGTAGGCCGTCCAGTCCCAGCGCCTCACTGACCACTGCCGAGGTGGGCACCTGCACCGAGCCGGCGATCTCGAATCTGAAGCCGTCGAAGAGTTCGACAGTGGAGGCCATCCCGCCCGGGTAGAGCTTGGAATCCAGACACAGAGTGCGTAGCCCGGCCTGCCGCATCAGTGCCGCAGCGGTCAGTCCGTTGTGTCCCGCTCCCACGACGATGGCGTCGAAGTCCGTCATCGGCTGAGGCTGACACGACACCCAGGTTTTGTCAATATTGACGAAACTTTTGGGGTGCCGGAATTGCGTTCCATCAGCCCGAGGTCGAGAACGAGCCTGCCGGAATGCAATTCCGGCGGTCAGAGGCGGTCGTTGATCCCGGTTCGCAGCAGTTCCAGGGCATGCCGGCACAACCGGTCCAACTCCGGCAGCGAGCGGTCCTCGCCGAGCATCCACACCTCCATCGCGCCGAACACCGCGGCCGCGATACACCGTGCGGTGACGGTGACCCGCATCCGCTCGTCGGTGCCGGGCGCGGGAGGGTCCGCACCGCCCAGATGTCCTTCGACCGCCTCGGCGAAATCGGCCTCGACCTGGCGGAGGTGGCGCAGAATCCGTCCCGGGTCGAGTTCCTGTGAGCGCATCGTGGCGATCTCGGCGACGGCCCAGTCGTCGTACGGCGAGGCCATGATCGCCGACTGCACCGATTCGATGATCGACTCATCGGCAGAGCGCGCGGCGAGTGCCGCGCGGAACCAGTGCAGTCCGGCGTCGTAGTCGGCGAACAGCAGATCGTGTTTGGACGCGAAGTGTCGATAGAACGTCCGCAGCGATACCCCGGCATCTGTGGCGATCTGTTCGGCCGACGTGTCCTCGACGCCCTGCGCGAGAAATCGGACCACTGCCGCCCGTCGCAGGGCTTCCCTGGTGCGCTCACTGCGCGCCGTCTGGGCCGGTCGGACCATCTGCGTAAGTTACCCCACCCCGCAACGTCAATATTGACAAAAGCTTCACCTGTGGCCGACGGTCGTCGCAGCCCTGTTGACAGGTCGGCCCCCGTCGCTTTGACTTGCTGGTCAACGAGTTTGCCGACGATCCATTCGACGTCGCGACCGATCCGCCGGGAGGGGCGCAACGGCGGCGCAGTTTTCAGACGGCGCCGGCACGAATTGAGATCGAGCACATGACCATCAAGAGATCGCGGTGTAGCGCCGCGGATCACAGGGGGCACGGGTGAAAGTTCGTCATCTGAACTGCGGGACGATGCAGCCCCCCGGGGTGGGGCCGCTGGTGTGTCATGTGTTGCTCATCGAAACCGACAGCGGGTTGGTGCTGATCGACAGCGGCTTCGGCTCGTTGGACTGTGCCAAGCGGGCCCGCTTCGGGCAGATCCGGCGCCACCTCATCCGTCCGGTGTTCGACCCTGCCGAAACCGCCTTGAGCCAGATCGAGAAGCTCGGGTACGAGCGCTCCGACGTCCGCCACATCGTCCTCACCCACTTCGACGCCGACCACATCGGAGGCATCGTCGACTTCCCCGACGCACAGATCCACATCACGGCCGCAGAAGCCGTCGGCGCCATGCGGTCCCGCTCATACCGCGACCGCGTGCGCTTTCGCTCCGTGCAGTGGGCGCACGGCCCCAGGATCGTCGAGCACGACGTCACCGGGGAGGCATGGCGTGGTTTCGCGGCCGCCAAGGAACTCTCGGAGATCGCTCCCGGCTTCGTGTTGGTGTCCCTGCCCGGTCACACCCGGGGGCATGCCTGCGTTGCTGTCGATGCCGGCCATCGTTGGATACTGCATTCCGGCGACGCCTTCTACCACCACGGGACCATCGAGGGTTCTCCGCCGACACCGGTGGCGACAGCCAAGCTCGAGAAGCTCATCGCCTTCGATCGGAAGATGGTGCGGAACAACCATTTACGCCTCGCCGAGCTGCACCGTCGCCAGGACCCGGACCTGATGATCGTGTGCTCGCACGACGCGGTGCTCTACGAGCGGGCCAGGGCTACCGCGCTGGTGTGATCAGGTCGGGACGCCGACGCACGCCGGTAGACCACCACCCGCCCGCCCAGGTGCGGCGCAGTCGCAATGCCACGCGATCTGCGGCGCTCCGCGGGAGCGTTGGTGGTCGAGAACTCGAAGTCGCGCAACAGTTCTCGAAGGGTGACCGTCATCTCCATGTTGGCAAAGGCGGCACCGATGCAGCGTCGGACGCCTCCGCCGAACGGGATCCACGTGAGCGAGTCCGGACTCCGGCCGACGAACCGGTCCGGGTCGAACTGCTGCGGCTCGGCGAAATCACGCGGCGAGTTGTGCATCAGCGCGATGCTGGGCATGATGCCGTGACCTTCGGGGACTACCCAGTCCCCCAGGCGGATCCGTTGCTTGGCCACCCGGAACATCGCCTCGACGACCGGTCTGGTCCGCTGAACCTCCCAGACGGTGGCCTGCGTGAGTTCGGTGCCACCGGTATCGACTTCCGCAGTCAGGCGACACAAGAGCTCCGGATGTCTGCGCAGCCGCTCCAGCGCCCAGGCCAACGTGGTGGCGGTGGTTTCGTGGCCTGCCGCCAGCAGCGTCAGCAGCTCGTCGGCGATGTGCTCGTCGGCGATCCTCGACCCGTCCTCGTGGCGCGCACTCATCAGCAGCGCCAGCACGTCCCTGCGATCGTCGAACCCGGGATCGGACCGTGCCTGGGCGATGAGCGAGGCGATGATCTTGTTGTAGCGGGTGCGCGATCTCAGCACCCGGCCCCACGGACTCCACGGTCCGAGATCCTTGCGCAGCGCCGGGGGCAACACCACCATCAGTGACGCCAGCGGGACCATCGGGGGAAGCAAGCGACGAAGCTCGTCGAGCTCGGCGTCACGGGCCCCGAACACCGCACGCAGGATCGCGTTGAGGGTGATCCGCATCATCGGTTCCAGGGTCGAGAACTCGCGGCCCTCCGGCCAATTCGCGGTCTCCCTGCTGACTTCGTCGGCGACGATCGCTTCGTAATCGCTCATCCGTCTGCCGTGGAACGGGGGAAGCAGCACCTTGCGCCGAGCGCGGTGCTCGTCACCGTCGAGACTGAACGACGAGCCGGGGCCCAGCACCGCACCGAGGTTGGAAGCGCGGTTGACCAGCTCGCTGTTGGCTGCGAAGAGCTCCCGGACCAGCGCCGGTTCGCTGATCACCATGGTGTGACCGAAGATCGGCAGATCCACCGTGAAGCTCTCGCCGTATCGTGCGGAGATGGCGGCGAGAGCCCGGCGGCGTGCGGTGAAAAAGCCCAGCGCAGCGGCGACTTTCGGGATAGGTGGACCCGGCGGCAAGCGGACGGGATCGGTGGTGACCTCAGCCATCGTCAGCCCCCGTGCGGGCTCAGCAGGGCGATCGACGCGTCGACGGCCTCGTCGGTGACGTCGCTCATCCGGCCGCCCTCCTCCACGGTGATCGCCGTCAACTCGCGCAGACCACCGAGCAGCATGATGATTCGCCGCCGCGAGACCGGACCGATGCCGGCCGCGCGGAATTCATCGGTGGCGCCGAGTGCGCCGACCATGTCGATGAAGCTCTCCATGGCATCTCGCTGCAGTCCCCGGGCTGCGGCCCCCAGAGCGGGCACGTCCCGGATCCAGCTGACCATCAGCGCCGAGCGCGCCTCCCCGGACGAGATCCACGCCTCGATGGCCTGACGCACCTGCTTCTGCCACGGCGCGCTGGGATCGACGGCGTCGGAGATCTGTCGGATCTGCGCGGCGTTCGCGTCCGAGAGCAGCGCGACGAAGCACGCCTCCTTGCTGTCGAAATGCTCGTAGAAAGTCCGTCGTGAGGTTCTCGCCCGCCGGACGATGGTGGCGACCGTGGTCTTGACGTAGCCGTCCTCGGCGATCGACGCCTCCAGGGCAGCGAGCAGCCGCCGACGAAAGTCGCCCCTGTCGGCGTCGACGCTGCTGTCCGGGTCCGTGCTAGTCATGTCTGGGACATGATTCCACGACTACCTGCAGTAGTTGCGGGTGGCGAAGTCGACGGCCTGCCGATACAGCGGGTCCAGGCCACGTGCGTGGATCACCGCCACCTTGGCTGCATCGAGGTCGGCGCGACACATCGGCGAGTGCAGCACCTGCCACTCGTCGGCCATCTCGGTGACCATCGTTCGGTTGAGCCCGTCGATGGTGGACCGCGAGGCCGACAGATCGGGCGCGTCGACAGGAGCCACCGCGGGGTCGAACTTCCACTGAGCAAGCCGGGTGTACTGGATGGCGGTGGTGGCGTCGATCTGGTCGCGGAACACGGTCGTCACGTACGCCGGGTCGATGTCGCGGTCGGTCGCCTCGCCGGCGACGGCGTCGAGGACCTGCTGCTCGCGCGTGGGGTCCTCGATCAGCCCGCCGTCGAGGAACTTGGAGGCGGCCACCGGTTCGGCGACCTGCAGTCGCTGCGCGGCGGCGTCCACCAACGGAAACAGCGGGTTCGGTGGTTGGCCGGATGCGGCAGGGGCGACGGAGAGGACCGCAGCAAAAGCGGCACACGAGGCGACAGTGCGCATCAACCAGTTGATCATGCTGTGGCCAGGGCCGGGACCGAACCGGCGACCTTCCGCGTCTCGGTCGGCAGTTCTCGACACGCCGTATTCGATTTCATTCGTCCACTGTATGCAGGGACTTCTCCACGCTGGGATTGCCGTCGATTTCTTCTAATTCTCGGCGCACCGCGGGCGATAACGTCGGATAACCGTCGGTTCATGCGCCGCTCACTTCTTGCGGCGTTTTCTGCGCTGTCGAACTTCGGGCACATTCAGCGTCGACACCGACCTACGCATGAACTTGTCAAAATGGGGGACTGTGAACGCAGCGTAGCCGTGACTGGGGGTATACAGCAGCCCCTTTTCAATCAGTCCGGACCTCGTCGGGCCACATTGTTCCGAAGTTCGGTTGAGCAACTTGGCGACCTCACTCGCCAACTGCGGCTCGGGGCCGAGTTCAGCCATAGCCCGCAGAAATGCGGTCTCCAACTCCGTGGCGCGGTCAAGCCTCACCCTGAAGAAGCTGCTGTCGGGCTTGCCTTCATACACTGCCTTGGCGGCCGCGAGATCGACCCTGGCGATGCGGCCGTCGGAGGCGAGGGTCCAGACGGCGTAGCCCAACTCCTGGATAAAGTAGGAGTATCGGCCGGAAGGAGCACATCGCCAGGAACTGGGCAGCCGCCGCGCCGATGAGAAAGCCCGTCTTGAACTGATTCCCAGTCCTCCCGCAGGAAGTGGCGAAGCGTTGCCGGTGCGGTCACCTCGTACCGCTACGGGAGGCCAGCCCGAACAGCCACCATACAAGCCGACCGGCAGGAGGATGAGTCCTTCCCGGCGACGAGCAATGCCGCGAGGGGCCCAATCAGCCAGCCCTTGACACCCCCGATCAGCGTCAAGTCCTTCCCGAGTAAGGCCGCTGACACAGCTAGCACCAGAGTCACGAACCCTGTCGCCCCAGTCAGCGCCCCCCGCCGCCCGCGTGTTGAGGCCGCTGCGGCGCTCGCTCCGCCCTCAGTTCAGCTTCGATAAGGTCAAGTCCACTGACGTGGTGTACGACGTCGTCGTGTGATTCTTCGAGGTGATGGTTCAGGCGGTCAGTGCCGCCGGGGTGTCCTCCTGTTCGGTCGGTGAGTTGTTGTCGGCGCGTGATTTGCTCGGGACGTCGAGGCCGAGGTAACGCCGCGACTCGGCCCATTCATCGTGTTGCTCGGCCAGCACGGCGCCGACGAGGCGGATCAGCGCGGCACGGTCGGGGAAGATGCCCACGACGTCGGTGCGCCGCCGGATCTCCCTATTGAGCCGCTCCTGGGGGTTGTTGGACCAGATCTGGCGCCAGATCTGCTTGGGGAAGCTGGTGAACGCCAGCAGATCCGACCGGGCGGCTTCCAGGTGCTCAGCGGTCTTGGGGAGCTTGTCGGCCAGGGCGTCGATGATCCGGTCATATTGTGCGGCAACGGATTCAGAATCGGCTGGTCGAACACCGAGTGCAGCAGGGTGCGGACCCACGGCCAGGAGGACTTCGGAGTGACGGCCATCAGGTTGGTCGTGTAGTGGAACTTATGCCGACGTCGGCATAAGTTCCATTACGCCGACGTTCGGATTATGCCGATCTGGGTGGTGTCTGCGCTGGTGATGGGACCGGGCGGGCTGTTGAAGTCGGCATAATCGGGCGCTCGGACGCGCGACGCTTTTCTTCTCTGTTCATTACGAGAAGGAGGCGTCATGGGAAGTCCGGATCGGGTCCGGGTGGCGGGGCCGCTGGCCGCGTTCAGCAGTGGTTTTGCTGCCGAGTTGGTTCGGCTGGGGTATCGGCCGAATGCGAGCGCTAATCAGCTGCAGTTGATGGCGCATTTGAGCCGGTGGATGATGCAGAGCGGCCTTGCCGCCGATGGACTGACGGCGTCGGTGCTGGCGGATTTCCTCGCCGCACGACGCGCTGCGGGTTATCGGTTGTGGTTGTCTCCCAAAGCGTTAACGCCGTTACTCGAATACCTGCGCGGGGTGGGTGTGACGCCGGTGGAGCCGGACCCGCAGCCGGGAGGGGCGGTGGAGACGCTGTTGGCCCGCTACCGCGGCTATCTGGTGGGTGAGCGGGGATTGTCGGCTGCCACTGCCGCGTTGTATGCCCATCTGACGAGGCCGCTGCTCGTGAGCCGGATGGCGGGTGGTGAACTGGATGTGGCGTCGCTGACCGCGGCCGATGTCATCGGGTTCGTGCGGGTGTCGTGCCCTGGACGTGCGGTGGGAACGGCGAAGCTGATCGTGACCGCGGTGCGGTCGCTGCTGGGCTTTCTGCACGTGGACGGCGTGATCGGCTCGTCGTTGGCGTCGGCGGTTCCGTCGGTGGCCGGCGGGACAGGTCTCGGCGTGCCGCGGGGCTTGGACCCCGACGCGGTCGCACGGCTGTTGGCTTGCTGCGACCGCAGCAGCCCGATGGGTCGGCGGGATTACGCGATGCTTGTGCTGCTGGCGCGACTGGGGTTGCGGCCGGGTGAGGTCTGCTCCTTGCGGCTTGACGATATCGATTGGCGTGCTGGTGAGCTCGTCGTCACGGGCAAAGGGCATCGGATTGAGCGGTTGCCGCTGCCGGTGGACGTGGGCGAAGCGGTGGCCGATTACCTGCGCGACGGCCGTCCGGCGACCGTCGATTGCCGGACCGTGTTCGTGCGGTTCCGTGCCCCGCACCGGTCCTTGTCGGTGTCCGGCGTGACCGACACCGTCCACCGGACAGCCGCGCGAGCCGGGCTGGGCTGCATCAGAGCACGGCAGTTACGGCACACCGCGGCCACGGCGATGGTGCAGGCGGGAGCAGCGCTCCCCGAAGTCGGTCAGGTGCTGCGCCACCGCCGCCTGTTGACCACCAGCATCTATGCCAAGGTCGACATTGAGGGCCTGCGTGAACTGGCCCGCCCGTGGCCCGGCGGTGCGGCATGAATCCGCTACGACAGGCGTTGGTCGACTATTTGAGCCTGCGCCGATCCCTCGGCTACGCGCTGCAGCGTCCCGAGAAGCTGCTTAACCAGTTCCTCGATTACCTCGAAGAGCGCAACGCGGCGGTGATCACCGCCGATCTGGCGTTGGCGTGGGCGCGGCTACCACAAGACGCCAGCCCCCTGTGGTGGGCGCATCGCCTCACCGTCGTGCGGGGGTTCGCCGCATATCTGCATGTCCTCGACGAGGCGCATGAGGTGCCGGCCAGCGATGTGTTGCCGTGGAAATCCCACCGTGCCAACCCGTATCTCTACACCGACGCCGAGATCGCCGCGCTGATCGCCACTACAGCCACGTTGCGATTTCCGTTGCGGGTGGCGACCTACCAAACCCTGATCGGGCTGTTAGCGGTCACCGGGATGCGGGTCGGCGAGGTGATCGCCCTCGACGTCGACGATTTCGACGCTGAGCGCGGGGTGCTGCTGATTCGGCACGCCAAAGGCGGTGGCGCACGCCAGCTGCCATTGCATCCCAGTACCACAGCAGCCGTTCTGACCTACCTGCAGCGCCCCGACCGACGATCAACGGCCCACACGACGGCCCTGCTGATCTCCCCGGCGGGCACCAGGCTGCTCTACTGCAACATTCAGTGGACGTTCCAGAAACTGTTGCGGCAGGCCGGCATCGGACCCCGGTCGTCGTCGTGTCGGCCACGCATCCACGATGTGCGGCACAGCTTTGCCGTGTCCAGCCTCCTCGACGCCTACACCGGCGATCTGGACATCGATCGCCGACTGACCCTGCTGGCAACCTATCTCGGCCACCGCAGCCCCGCAGGCACCTACTGGTATCTGTCGGCCGCGCCCGAACTGCTCGCTGCAGCCCTGCACCGGCTCGACCACAAAGACGAGGATCGGTCATGACCGCGCTGGCTCCAACCCTGCAGGCGTTCTTCACCGACCGGCTCCGCCAACAACGCCACGCCAGCGACGAAACTGTCCGCGCCTACCGCGACGCCTGGAGGCTGCTGCTCGGTTTCGCCGCCGCGCGAGCCGGTAAGCAACCCTGCTCACTGGACATCGACGACATCGACAGCGACCTGATCGCCGCGTTCCTCGATCACCTCGATCGCGATCGGCACAACAGCGTGCGCACCCGCAACGCCCGGCTCTCGGCGATCCACTCGCTGTTCCACTTCGCTGCGCCACGCCACCCTGAACACGCCGCCACCATCAGCCGCGTCCTGGCCATGCCGTCCAAACGCTTCGAACGAGCTCTGGTCACCTACCTGACCACCGAGGAGGTCGACGCCCTGCTCGCGGCACCGGATCTGACAACCCGAACCGGACGACGCGATCGGGCGCTCATCCTGCTGATGGTTCAAACCGGCTTACGCATATCCGAGCTAATCATGCTGCGCGGTAACGATATTCACCTCGGGGCCGGAGCCCACGTCGCCTGCCACGGCAAAGGACGCAAAGACCGGATTACACCGCTGACCAAACCGACCGTCAACGCCCTACGCCACTGGATGGCCGAATCCTCAATCACGCCAACAGATCCGATCTTCTCG
Organism: Mycobacterium sp. DL; assembly: GCF_039729195.1. Taxonomy (NCBI): domain Bacteria; kingdom Bacillati; phylum Actinomycetota; class Actinomycetes; order Mycobacteriales; family Mycobacteriaceae; genus Mycobacterium; species Mycobacterium sp. DL. The sequence goes on along the minus strand of NZ_CP155796.1, from coordinate 4,476,554 downwards.
ACACGATCCGGGAAATCACTGAGCCGCGACGCCATCGAGCGCAGATTTGCCCATCACCAACACACCGCCGCCCTCGCCTGCCCGTCGATGAACGCCAAACACGTCACCGCCCACGTGTTACGGCACACCGCGGCCATGCGGCTGCTCGAAGCCGGCGTCGACACCACCGTCATCGCACTGTGGCTCGGACATGAACGCGTCGACACCACCGCGATCTACCTGCACGCCCACCTCGACATCAAGGAGAAAGCCCTCGCCCGCACCACCCCACCGCATACCCGGCCCGGTCGCTACCACCCGCCGGACGCGCTACTGGCGTTCCTCGAAGGCCTCTGATTATGCCGACTTCAACAGCCCGCCCGGTCCCACCACCAGCGCAGACACCACCCAGATCGGCATAATCCGAACGTCGGCGTAATGGGTGCGGCAGCGCCGCCACGCCGCCCCGGGCAGGGTCGCGCCGATCGCGGCGACCAGCCCGGTGTGGGCGTCGCTGGTGACCAGCTTGACTCCCGAGAGGCCGCGGGCGGTCAGCGACCGCCAGAACGTCAGCCAGCCCGCCCCGTCCTCAACCGTGGTGACGTCGATGCCGAGGATCTCGTGGTAGCCCTCCTTGTTGACCCCGACGGCGATCAGGGCGTGCACGTTGACCACCCGGCCGCCTTCGCGGACCTTGAGCACCAGCGCGTCGGCGGCGACGAAGGTGTACGGGCCGGCATCCAGGGGCCGGGTACGGAAGGCCTCGACGGCGGCATCGAGTTCCTTGGCCATCACCGACACCTGCGACTTCGACAGCGACGTGACGCCCAGGGTCTCCACCAGCTTGTCCATCCGCCTCGTCGAGACACCGAGCAGGTAGCACGTCGCCACTACCGTGGTCAGCGCCCGCTCGGCCCGTTTGCGGCGTTCCAGCAGCCAGTCCGGGAAATAGGACCCCTGCCGCAGCTTCGGGATGGCGAGATCCAATGATCCTGCGCGGGTATCGAATTGACGGTGCGGGTAGCCATTGCGGGAGTTGGTGCGCTCGGTGCTGCGCTCGCCGTATCCGGCGCCGCACAGCGCGTCGGCCTCGGCACCCATCAGGGTGGATGAACGTGGCCAGCAGCTCGCGCAGCACGTCGGGGTGGGTGGTGGTGAGTCGTTCGGCCAGCACCGTGGGCAGGTCGATATTGTGGGCAGCGGTCATCGCGTGTGTTCCTTCTTTGCTCGAGTGACTTTGGTCGGTCCCTCGAAGAATCACGCGATGACCCTCAATCACTCGGCTACGACACGCCGGTACCGCTGATCAGGTCCGACTCGTACACCACTCTGCTGGACGCAACCCTTCGATAAACGCGGTGTACGGCCGTCCGCGTGCTGCGGTGCGTCAACGATCCTGTCACGCCTGCTCTCAGATGGGGCGGATCCGGCATTGGCCAGCGAAGTCGATTAGTGCGACATACGAAAGCCCGCTAGGCATTTGACCGCCTGACCTGCTCTTCTTCGGTAGAGATGCCAAGAACCGAACTCGGTGCAGAATACGATTGAGCGGCGGGAATGCTGATTGCAGGACGCAAGAGCACGCCGAGAAACGCTTGACGACCTGTGGAACGTCGAGCGTGTTGAGGGCCGACGGCTGCCGCGATCTCGGCTGAGGCTTCGTCACCCTCCTGTCGGACGACCGGCGGAGCCGGCCCGGCTCAGGGAGGGGCGATACCGACGCGGGTGACACTGTTCGACGGCAGATGCTCACCTAGGTGGATGGAGAGACCATAATCGTCGGATATGAAGCGATGGGAGCCCCGTTTCGATGCGGGGGCGAGCCGACGAAGCCACGTTGCGCCCAAGGTACGGGTCTCCCGAGGGCCGCGGGGTGAAGCCGAATGACCGTTGACGGCCAGCACGCCGATACTGCCGTACGCAAGATCCTGGTCGGCACGATGAAAGCGTTGAGCAGGCAGGGCACCCAGAAGCTATCCGTGAGTGACATCTGCAAGGCGTCACATGTCGCCCGTGGCACCTTCTACCGGTACTTCAACAACAAGGAAGAGGTTCTGGCTGCTGTCGGCCGGCATTTCGAGGTGGGCATCGCCGCGGCGTTCGAGGCTGCGATCGAGGCGGATCCCGACCCGGCAGTACGGGTCAAGGTCGTGTTGGACACGCTTATCGCCTATCGAGCCTCCGGCGGTGACTTGAACCGAATGCTCGATGTGGCACCGGAATTCACCTTGACGCTCATCCGGGACACATTTCCCCAACTGGTCGACGTGGTGACCGCGGCGCTGGGCCCAGCGGCCGAAGAGTCGCCGCTCGTGACAAGTGGAGCTTTGACGAAACGTCAGCTCGGAGATCTGTTTCTGCGCAGTGTCATGTCGATGCTGTTGTTGCCGGGTAGTCGTTCCGATGAAGTCCCCGCGCTGGTGGCTTCGCTGTTCAGCGACCCTCGGGACGCCAAGCCTCGTCGATGACGTCACACCAACGCCAGCGCCGGCTGCCATCCCGGTTTCATCGAGTCGCAATCATCCCAGCCTCACGGCGACGGCGGCAGCAACATTGACTGCCACGTCTTGTTCTGGTCGGCGCCTTCAGCAAGATTGGACTGCGTGTAGACCCGGCCATCGGGTCCCAGGTACGTGCCCGTTGCAGGGTTGTACGCCGCTGCGGCTACCGGCGGCGGCGATGCGGGCGGCGGAGCGGCTTGAAGTGCGGGCGGCGATCCCGGTGGCAGTTGCGGGACCGACTGCCCCGTAACAGTGGCGTTCGGGTCGCCCTTCCAGTTGTATCCGTCGTTGAGGGGCACGTAGTTCTCGTCGCTTTCGCACATCTTCACCGTCGGCGCGCGCTTGCCGGGCACGGTCGTGCAGGGGACGTTGCGCGCCCCGCGGACGCTCAGCGGTGAATCCTGCGGCACCCGGCAGTACAGGTCGCCTTCCGGACGCTTGGGGTAGTCCACTTCGCTGGCCGGCCGCCGCTGCTGAGCGGGCAGAAAGCCGGTGGTGCACGCCGGCGGCAGGTTCAGATTCAGGTTGAAGTCGAGGTAGAAGCCCCGGTAGTCCTGCTTGGCGTGAAGATTCGGTACCAAGCCGCCGCCCATGATGGCGGTTCCCTGTGGGAGCAGCACCAGCAACTGCTCGATGTTGTCCTGGTAGGTGATCGCGACATCGCCGACGGCGACGAGGTTGGCGAGCAGGATGGGAACAGTCGGGCGCACTCGCTCGAAAAGTCGCCTCACTTCCTCGGCAGTGGGTGGCCCCTTCTCCAGGATGCCCGCGACGGCGCGGTCCTGCTTCTCGAGCTGGCCGGTAAGGTCTGCCAGGTTTGCGGCCCATGCCTGGATCTCGTCCGCCGAGTCGGCCTGCGAGTCCAGTACGGGCGCCGACTGGTCGATCAGGCCGATCAAGGGAAGCAGCTCCTTCCTGGCGTCGATGGCCAGGGTCGTCGACCCCTTCACTATTCGGGAGAGTTCGGGCCCGAGGCCACCGATCGCGGTGTAGCTCTCGTCGACAACGGTTTTCAGGTTACCGAGAGGGATCGCACCCAGCGCGGTGTTGGTCGCGTCGAGCAACGAATTGATGTCCGAAGGCACCGATGTCCGCTCCCGCGGTATCACGTCACCCTCACGCAGCGGCCGGGCACTGCCATCGCGCGGCAGCAACGCGACATACTGTTCACCAATTGCCGATTGGCTGTGTACCTCAGCGTCGAGGTCGGAGGGGATCTCGATGTCGGAGTTCAACGCGAGTTCGGCCTCGACACCGGTTCCCGCCACTCGCACATCAACGACCCGCCCCACCTTGGTGCCGCGGTAGGTGACGTTTCCGCTCTTGTACAGGCCACCTGACTCGGGAAGCTGGACTGTCACGGTGTACTGACCGACACCGGGCACGAGGCTGGACAACTTGATATAGCCGAAGACTGTCACCGCGATCGCAATTGCTGACACCGCCGCGAACACCGCGAGCTTGATCCGTACTTGCCGCTCTAAGCGCATTACGGTCCCTGATCGTGCTGGTAGGGGAAAGTGAGCGGATTGCCCGCGGTGTAAGGACTGGGCTGCTGGCCGATTGTGCGACCCCACTGCGCCTCCAGCTCGGTCAGGCTGCCCTCGAAGCGGGTGCCGGTCAGCAGCGCCGAGTCGAGGCGGCTCAATGTCAAGTCCAGCACCAGCGTGAGGTTGGCGAAGTCGCCGCGAAACCACTTGGGAATCAGTTCTTTTGCCCACGGAAATGTTGTGAGAAAGCTCAACGATCTGGTCATCGACGGGCCGGCGTTGGCCAGGGACTCGAGCACCGGGCCAAGGTCCTTCAGCTCCTGAACCAGGGCTTCCTTGGTGAGGTTCACCGAGTCTGCGACGAGCGCGCCGAACTCACCGAGCTTGTCGACCACTTCCGCCAGCTGTTCTCGCTGCTCCTCCAGGACGGCCAGTGCGTCGGGAAAAGTACGCAGGCCACGGTCCACCACGGGTTTCTGCTCGGCAAACTGGCCGACCAGGTCGTTGACGTTCTCCGTGGCGGCGATGATGTCGTCGGTTTGCGCACTCAGCCGGCCGATGAACACGTCCAGCTGTTCGATCAGGCTCCGAAGATCCTTCTCTCGGCCGGCGAACGCGGTGCTGAACGCCGCGGTGATGTCCTGGACTTGGCCGATCCCGCCACCGTTGAGCACCAGCGATAGCGCTGCCAATGTCTCCTCGGTGGTCGGGTAGCCGCCCGTCGCGGACAACGGGATCAGCGATCCGCTGTGCAGCCGGCCCTGCGGCGGTGCGTCGACCGGGGGTGCGAGCTCGATGTGCAGTGAACCCAGGAGACTTGTCTGACCGATCGTCGCAGTGACGTTGGCAGGCAGCGACACATCACCGTCGAGTCGCATAGTCACCAGTGAGTGCCAGTCCTGCCGCTCAATGGCGGTGACGTTGCCAACCGTCACGTCACCCACCCGCACGCGCGAATTCTGTTGGATGTTCGTCACATCCGGCAGCTGAGCTTTGATCTCGAACGAGCCCGGGCCATCGCCCGCGGTTCCGGGTAGCGGAAGAGAGTTCAGCCCGCGCCAGCCGCAGCCCGAGAGTCCTATTACAGCGGTGAGCACCAGCACCAACCCCGACTCACGGGCGTGACGGGACCGCGTCACGACCCGCCTCCGGAGGGGATCATCAAGCCGGGCAGGCCGTCGGCGGGGTTGGTGGCGACCGCCTCGGCGGGCAGCAACGGAGCGCTGTCCGCGGGCCTTGAGGTGTCCGCCGGTGGTGGTGTGTCAGGCGCCGGCGGAATGTAACCGGGACGTAGCCGGTCCTCGCTGTAAGTCACCTCGTTCGGCCGGGCCTGGGCGCCGATGAAGAGGTTCTCTCCGAGTGGTGGAAAGTTGTACTGACGATTCTTGATGATCGGAGCGAGGTATTGCGCGCACAGCTTGGCCGATTGTTCGCCGTTCATCCGTGACGCCGCCTGCACAGCACCACAGAGGAACGAGATGGTGTTGGCGAAGTTGTTGATGACCAGCGCGCCCGACAGGGCACCTTGGGCAGGCTGCCAGATGTTGTTGTAGTTGTTGAGCGCCGTGGGTGCAATGTGCAGCGTCTGCTTCACATCGTCGAGGCTGTCCGTGACTGCCTGGGAAACGGACGCCAACTTGTCCGATGTAACGCCCAGTGCTTCCCGGTTCTCGGCCACGAAGCTCTGGACCTCGCCCACTGCGCCGTTGAGGTCCTGCATTGCGATACCCACCGCGCCCGGATCTGCTGTCAGCAATGCGGTAACCGCGGCAAGGTTGCCGTTCAGCTGCTGCATCAGATCCGAACTGGCTCGCAGAGCCGCCACCAGAATGGAGAGGTTCTTCACGGTGCCGAAGATGTCGGTGCTGTGGTCGCTGAGCGCAGAAATCACCCGCGAGAACTTGATGATCGCGTCACGGATGTTGACGCCCTCGCCCCGGAGGTTGTCCGCGGCTGTGTTGATGAAGGCGCCCAGCGGAGCAACGCCGCCGGGTTCGCTCGGCTGCAGCATCTCGGTGAGCGAGTCGAGTTGCGTACGGAAATCGTCCCATTCGACGGGGACGGCGGTGCGATCTTCGGGGATCACCGCGTTGTCCCCCATGACGGGGCCGCCCGAGTACGCCGGAGTCAACTGAACAGCGCGCGCCGTGACCAGCGACGGTGAGAGGACCGCAGCGTTGGCGTCGGCGGGCACCTTATACCTGGCGTCGTACCAGAAGATCACCTTGACGCGGTCGGGCTGCGGTTCGATCTTGGCGATCTCGCCGACCGGAACGCCCAGGATCTGTACCTCGTCACCGGCGAACAGACCGTTGCTGTTCTCGAAGTACCCGACGACGGTGACCCGGTCGGCGGACTTCAGCTCGGGCAACACCGTAACCAGGCCGGCGATCAGCAGCAGCACCAGGACCGACGCCAAGCCGATCCTGCTGCCGCGCAACGCGGTCACGCCCCATCCTCCGCAGGCGGTCCGGGCGGTGGGCCCCCCGGCGGCGGTTGTGGGAGCGGTGAACTGTACGGGTAGCGGGGATCGCCCGGCTTGCCGGTGATGGCGTCGGGCAGCGTCAAGTTCGGCTCCCCGCCCTGCCCCGTGCGCGGATACGGCACCGGCAGGGGCGGTGTCCCCGGCTGACCGACTGCGGGATCGGAGAGTTCCGATGGCAGCAGGACGTTGGGGTCCAGACCGAGATCGGAAAAAGCCGCGTCGATGAACGGTTGAATGAACTGACCGGGGAGCAGATTAGCGACATAAGCCTTGAAGAACGGGCCAGCTGCCACCGCCTCACCCAACGACATCGCATACGCATTGAGTCCCTTGATCGCCTCCTGCACGCGATCTTTCCGATTGTCCACGATCGTCAGCACGCCATTCAGCTTGTCCAGCGCGGGCTTCAGCTGTGCGCGATTGTCGGCCACCAACCCCGACAGCTGCCGTGACATCGCGGAGATGTTGGATGCAACCGTCTGCAGTGCGTTGCTCTGATTCTGCAGCTCCACCATCAGCGCGTTGGTGTCGGAGATGAGGCTGACGATCTGGGCGCTGCGTTCGGACAACACAGACGTGACCTTGTTGACGTTGGCGAGCAGGTTGCGCAATTGCGCGTCTCGGGCATCGATCGTCTGCGACAGCCGGGCCACACCCTGTACAGCGACCTTGAGTTCGGGTGGCGTCTCGGCGAAAGTCTGTGCCAACACCGACAGCGAGTCGGATACCTGATCGGTGTCCAGGCCGCTGATAGTGGTGGTCAGATCGCCGAGGGCATCGGGCAGCTGATAAGCCGGTGTAGTCCGTTCCAGCGAGATCGTGCCCGACAACCGGCCGTCGCCGCGCGGTGTCACCTCGAAGATTTTGGTGCCCAACAGACTTTTGGTCTTCACCGCCGCTTCAGTGCGGTCGCCGAGCGTGATGTCTTTCGATACATCGAAGGTGATCAATACACGGGGTCCGTCCAGCTCGATGCTCGACACCTGACCGACGCGTGTACCGAAAACCTGAACGGCGGCGCCTGGTCTGAGTCCGCCGGCCTCCGCGAGATATGCCGAGTAGGTATGGTCCTCCGAAATAAAGGGAAGCTTGTCGTACAGCGTTGCGGCCACAACGATTCCAACCGTCAGCGCGCAGCCGACAGCGCCAGTGATCAAGGAATTGCGTTCAGCGAAAGATTTCACTGAGGTGTACACCTTCCGGTTGACTGGCCCGCCAACTTGACGAACACGGGCTGACCGCCCTTGCCGTTGACCTTGAGGATCAGGTCGCACAGATAGAAGCTGAAGAAATCGCCGTACATCCCTTGCCTGTTGAGTTGCTGGTAGGCGTCGGGGAGCGTGTTGAGCAGATCGTCGACGTAGGCGTGGTCGGCGACGACGATCCCTGCGGCACGGTCGGTCTGTGCGACCGTGCTCTTCAACGGCGGGCGAGCTTGGGTCAGGAGGTCGGCGATCGACGTCGCGGCCGAGTCGATGTTGGCCAGGCCATTGCTGATCTCGGTTCTGCGTTGCGCCAGTCCCGCCACCAGTTCCGACAGTGAATCGACAGCCTTGCCGAACTGGTCGCTCTGACCGGCCAGCGAGCCAAGCACGGTGTTGAGGTTTTTGATCACCTGTCCGATCAGATCGTCGCGGTCGGCAAGTGTGCTCGTCAACGCTGATGTCTGCGCGAGGAACGAGGCAACCGTCGTACCCTGACCTTCGAAGGCCGAAATCAATTGTCGGGTCAGCGTATTGACCTGGTCGGGGTCGAGCGCACGGAACAGGGGCCGGAAACCGCCGATGAGCGCGTCCAAGTCGAGCGCAGGCGTCGTCCGGTCCAGGGGAATGGTCTGCCCGGGCTCGAGCCTGTCGGCGACACCGGCCCCCTCCTCCAAAGCGAGAAACCGGCCGCCGATGAGGTTGTCGTATCTGATGACGGCTTTGGTGCCCTGGGTGAGAACCACCGAATCGTCCGTACTGAACTCGACGAGTGCGAACGCGTTCCGCTCCACCGAAACCTTTTCGACCTTGCCCACCTCAACGCCGGCGATGCGGACGAAGTTGCCTCTCTCCAGCCCGGCCACGTTGGCGAACTCGGCGTTGTACGCCTTTGCGGCTTGGAACCGCCACTGCCCGAGAACAACGTAGAGGCCGAACAAGGTCAGGGCGCACACCGTGACGAAGATGGCCAGTCGCCAGATGGCGCCTGCGAAGTTGTCTCTCACGGCTGCGCTCCTGACATGCCCGCGGGAGGTAACGGCGGGCCGACGGGCGGTGCGGGTGGCCCGGGCGCCGGAAGCGGCGCCGGCGGCCCTTCGCCACGAATGCTTGGTGGCTCGGGCACGGCGCGTGTGACCGGAAAGTAGTTGACATACCACGGGTGGCCGATGCCCGGGTTGGGCCGGAAACCACCTCCGGTGCCCCACCCTGTGTCCGTGACCATCTGCCGCACCGGATAGTTCTTGCTGGCGTCAGGAAGGGAGCCGCAGCCCGGCTTACCACCGGGCCCGCCCTTGGCGCCGATCACGGGCAGGTTCTGCGGGTACTTGTACTCGTCATCGCCGAGCAGAAAGGTGGCGTCCAAGATGCCTGTTCGGCCGTCACCCTCACCGAGGGTATGTCGGCCACCGTTGTCGAGAAACCAAGTGGCGCCCAGAAGCATGCAGGTGTAGGAGGGGTTGTACTTCATCAACAGGTTCGTCGTGGGCTCGAGCACATTGATGGCATGGACCAGGTTGTCCTGGTTCGGCGCCAGGAGATCGGTTCCGCTGCGGGAGAATCCGATCATGTTGAGCAGCAGCGCGTCGAAATCCGCGGCGCGAGCGGTGATGGTCGTACTTGTGGTGCTCACCGCCGAAAGGCTCTTGATGAGGTTCTGCGCAGCAGCACTGTAGGCGGCGCTGAATCCGCTCAGCGACCGGAGGTCTTCACGCACGGTCTCCATTCGCGGGTTCACCGCCAGCAGAACCTCGTTCGCGTCGGTGGTCGCCTGCCCGATGATCTCACCCTTGCCGCGAACTCCCTCCGCCAACGCCGTCAGCGTGGCGTTGAGCTTGGCGGGATCGATTTGTCGCAACAGAAGCACGAGGTTTTCGAACACAGTGTTGACCTCGGTGCTGACGTTGACGGCTTGTAGCGCCGTTCCCGCCGTAATGCGTGCGACGGCGGGATCGTCTGGGTAGATCAAGTCGACATACTTGGCGCCAAAGACCGTGGAGGCCCTGATCTGTGCTCTCGTGTTGGCCGGAAGGTGCTGGACTTCGTCCGGGTCGATCTCCAGCTGCAGACTGACCCGTTCTGCCCCTGCGGTCACCGAGCCGACGCGTCCGACCTGTACCCCGCGGAACCTGACCTTGGCACCGGTCTCCATGATCAGACCGGAGCGGTCAGACGTCAATGTGACCGGGACAAACGACCGGAACGATCCCTTGAACAAACCAGCCGACAACAGCATCAGGGCGACGATGACGATGAGCAGGATCGCCGTCCACCAACCCAGGTACCTTTGGCCTCCAGAGGATTCCATGCTCAGTACCGGACCGCGCCGAGGTCGCCGGCATCGTTGATCACAGACACCTAAGCTCCCGAGAATTGGAAATCGCCGCTCTGTCCATAAATGGCAAGCGAAGCGAACAAAATCACGAACACCGCTGCGATCAGCGACGTACGAACCGCACGACCAACAGCTTCCCCGACGCCGGCGGGTCCTCCGGACGCCGTGAAGCCGTAATAGGTGTGCACCAGCATCACGACAAAGCCCATCAATACCGCCTGAAACAGTGACCAGAGGATGTCGGAGGGCTGCAAAAACGTCGAGAAGTAGTGGTCGTAGATGCCGGTCGCCTGCCCGTAATACACAGTGGTCGCGAAACGCGCGGACATGAAAGACATCCACACCGCGATGCAGTACAGCGGGATGACCACGATGACGCCGGCGATGACCCTCGTCGAAGCCAAGTAGGCGACGGAGCGGATACCCATCACCTCGAGTGCGTCGATCTCCTCATTGATTCGCATCGCACCCAACTGGGCGGTCGTGCCCGCGCCGATGGTGGCGGACAGGCTGATGACCGCGGTCAGCGGTGTGACGATACGGCCATTCACGTAGGCGGACACGAAACCGGTCAGGGCCTCGACGCCGATGTCGCTCAGCGAGCTGTAGCCCTGGATCGTGACAAGCGAACCCGCTGTCAGGGTGAGGAAACCGACGATGCCCACTGTGCCGCCGATCATGGCCAGCGCGCCGGCGCCCAAGCCCATTTGCGCGATCATGCGCAGGGTTTCGCCCCGGTAGTAGACGAGGGCCTCCCACACAGAGCCGAGCGTCTTCGCGTAAAACCGCGCCTGCGCACCGATCCGTCGCCAGCCGGCCACCCAGCCGTCCAAGCGGTGCGTCAGGCCGGGAAACCGCGGGCCGGCCACGCTGAGGCTCATGCCGTCGCCTTGATGCCGACAGCGGTGACGATGACGTTGATGACGAACAGCGACACGAACGAATAGACCACCGTTTCGTTCACTGCGTTGCCTACGGCCGCCGGTCCCCCACCGACCGAGATTCCCTTGTAGCAGGCGAGGAGACTGGCGGTCAGACCGAAGAGCCCAGCCTTCACCAGAGCTATGCCCAACTCGGGTGCGCCGGTGAGCAGTGTGATGCCCGCGACGAAGGAACCCGGTGTCACGTTCTGGACGAATACCGAAAAGCCGAAGCCACCGACGAGGCCCGTCACGATCACCACGCCGGACAGCAGTAAAGACACCAACGTGGCTGCGAGCACTCGAGGTACCACCAGCGCCTGAACGGGATTGATCCCCAGGACGCGAAGCGCGTCGAGTTCTTCGCGGATGGTGCGGGAGCCGAGGTCGGCGCACATCGCGGTCGCGCCCGCACCCGCCACCACCAGAACACTGACGAGGGGACCGATCTGCGTGACAGCGGCAAGGGCTGCACCGCTGCCGGAGAAGTCACCTGCACCGAACTCCAGCAACAGGACGTTCAACGTGAAGACCGTGAGCACAGTGAACGGAATGGACAGCATCAACGTGGGAACCAGCGATACCCGGGCGACGAACCAGGTCTGCAGGATGAACTCCCGCCCGGCAAATGGCCGGCGCGGAATCTGCACCATGGTGTCCGCCGCGAGCGCGAAGAAATCCCCGAGTGCTCGGACCGGCTTCGCCACCGAGTGAGACGAGGTCACCGTGACCTCTCTGACGAAACCCTGGTGAGGTTGCTGAAACGCAGCGCGAGCTGCTGTCCGGTGACACCGTCCGCGAAGGGGCGCGGTCGCAGCGAGAGTGGGCCGCACCGCCGCAGGCGCTGCCAGGAGACATGTGCACGAGACGGGTGAAGTGTCATTGCGACGATACTTTAGTTTCATAACAATAGTGGGTCAAGGGGGGTCTGAGATCTGGAACACAGCACGTGCGATGCCGCCGCCCGTCCAAGATGACCCGACATGACAGAATGCACGATACACGTTGTCGTCCAACCTATTACGCTGCGCTAACGGCGGGATGTCGCTCCGCTAATACGGTCATCAGCCACCATCTCGGGCGCCTCCGATCCTCCTTCAGAGGTCGCCAACGTATCGCTGGAACTAGCCGGCGTCGGTCGGCACCACGGGAGAGGCTGCGCTCTGAAGCGCGCACATGAAGAGACGCCCGACGGGGCGCCGTAGCAACCGCCAGATGAGCGTCGATGCGATCAGAAGATGTTCGACCCGGGCCGCATTTAAGTTGCTGAATTACATACAGCACAGGCTGGAACGAACTTCCTGATTTGTCATCGGGAACGACAGATTGAACATATACCACTGCAAATGTTCATCAGGTTGAATTGCGATATTATCCCTGCACCAGGGAGTTTTTCCGCATCCGCGGTGAACTGGACGCGAAAGGCCGATCCGGTGGCAACTAAGGCGACTACACAGGCGCGCATTTTCGACGGCGCCCTCCACGCGCTCGCGCGGCAGGGACCGAGAAAGCTGGCGATGAGCGATATCGCCGACGAAGCCGGGTTGTCGGTCGGCACGTTGTACCGCTATTTCAAGAACAAGGACGAACTGATGCGCTCGCTCGGCGATCATTTCGTCGAGAAGCTGCAGTCAGTACTTCAGCAGGCGATCGAAGACAATCCCCGACCGGCTGACCGGCTGCAGATCGTTGTCGACGTGATGCTGCGATTTTGGCTGGAGAATCCGGCGACCGTACAGATCGGTCAACTCGAACCAGGTTTCGTACTGGACTACATCAGACGGGTGACCCCCAAACTGTCGAAAGTATTGCACGACGCCATCGAGCCCGTGCTCAAGGACAGCACCGCCGTCCTCAGTGGATCAGTGACCTTGGACGAGGTGGCAGATCTAATTGTGCGAATGGCTTTTTCGCACTACTTCATGCCCTCGAACGATTATCGGGAGTTCCGTGACGTCCTGGTCGTCCTCGGTGCATCAGCCGGGCTCGAACCCAGAAGGACCCGCGCCAGAACCGCCAACAAAGCCGCCAGCTGAGGCGGTCACAGCAACTTTTCGCCCACGGTGTTGCGAAGAACGCCGACGCCTTCTACCTCCGCCTCGACGATGTCGCCCGCCTGCAGATATCGGCCATCCTCAAACCCGACACCGTCCGTCGTGCCGGTGAACACGATGTCGCCGGCAGCCAATGGCATCCTGGCGACGACATAATCCAAGCACTCGTCGATGCTGAAGATCATCTTGCCGGTGCGATCATGCTGGCGCTGCTCACCGTTGACCCGCAGAGAGATACCGACATCGATCTGACCGGACCCACCGAATTCATCCTTGGTGGTGATCCACGGTCCCACCGGCGTCGTTCCACCGAGAGCTTTGATGGAGAATAGATCCAACCCCCCGCTCATCGGCACGGCGGCATCACGAGCGCTGACGTCGTTGCCCACCGTGTAGCCCAAGACGGCATCGGTGAGCCGTCCACCGGGGTGACCCACCGGCTGGGCCATCACCACCACAAGTTCGACCTCGAAGTCCAACTGCTCAGTGATGACGGGATTGGCCAGGACGTCACCGTGACCGATGATCGCCGCATGGGGCTTAAGGAATCCGAGCGTGCTTTTCGGCCGCTCGGTGACGCCCAACTTCTCCAGGTGGGACCAATAATTCATGCCGACTCCCACGACGGTGGACGTCGGCGTGATCGGCGGCAGCAGCCGAACATCCGCCAATTTCAACGGCGGTCCACTGAAATCGAAGGATGCCCGACCTTCGGCGGCTGCCGCGCCCCAGTCAGCGATGTCGCCGAAAAAGGGCTGCACTGTCGCGTTGTCGACATCCACCACCGCCCAGGAATCATTGTCCGGCAAGCCAATCCTGGCGATCTTCAGTGCCCTGTCCCTTCACTTGACGCAGTAGGCGAACCCTCGAGACGAATATCGACGGCGACGGTCTGTGATATCGCGCGGTCGAGGAACCTCGGACGCACGTGGTAGACGAAGCCGAAGTCCCGGCGGACGAATTGCGCGCGGCCCGTGATGATCGGCCTGGGCCGACCGTCACCGGGAGCGAAGCGCTCCAGTCGAATTCGCAGTGGCACTTGTCTTGTCACGTTCAGGAAAGTGAGCTCGCCAGAGAGCAGGTACTCACCCGGGCCAGAGCCCGCGGCAATACCGGTGGAGCGGTACGTCGCCGTCCGGTGCTTGTCGACGTCGACGAGATGCGCCGAGAGGATCGCGTCGTCACGACCCTTGCTACCCGTTTTCACCGACCGCATGTCAATGGTTGCGGTTACGGACGAATCGAGCGGGTCCTCGGCCACCACGATCTGACCCTGGACGGCGAGCGTGCCGTGTACGGTGTGCAGACCCAGGTGACCGACCGAGAACTTCAGCTCCGACCGGACGGTATCCACGGGCCACATCCCTGGCCTGTACCCCGGTATTTCCGATGTCGCAGAAGACATTGGTACCTCACTTGTGTAATTGCCGGCCAGCTGGACGGCACTCGGCTGTTTGCTCCAGAAATCCGGCTACAGATAGACCGCCAAATTCTGTACCCCCAGCGTGGCCTGTTCGAAATAGATTGTCCGCGCGGCGAGTTTCCACTCATCCCCTATCCGGATTCTGTCCACCCGTCGAGCCGGGAGGAACTCCAGCTGCGGCTCGTCATAGCGGGAGCGGATCAGGACGATCGAGCTGAAGACTTCGTACTCGTCGGCCTTGTCGGTCTCGTAGGTTCGCACCTTGTGCACGATCCGCTGGGTGCGCGACAACGGATTTTCTGACCAGGCACTGTCGGTCTGGGTCAGCCGCATGAGCTTCAACATCAGCGTCATGATGTTCTCGTTGAAGTGGTACATCTCCGCCTCGAACACACCCTTCGATCGATGATCGCGGGTGGTGCGTACCGGCGCCCGGTAGATGATGTCGGGCGCCAGCAGGGCCAGCCAGCCAGTCAGATTGTCGTCGTCCAGCAGCGACGACTCGTCTTCGAGCCATTCCACGATCTGGACATGGCGCGGGTCGGTTGCCGGCAACCGCTTGCCTTGCGGCAGCGGGTAATCGACGGTGCCCAGGCCCGCATGGGCGGGGGGAACAGCCTCTTCTCGGGTCGCTTCAGCGGTCACCATGCTCTCCCTTCCATCATCTCGGTGTAGCGGACCCAGAAGTTCCACTGCGTGTCGTCCTTCGGGAAGCCGGCATAGATCTCGCCGGGACCCGGCCAGTCATCTGGCTTGTTTTCGCCGGTGATCGCCTGGTAGCGCAGTTTCTGGTCCTTGCCGAGGGCACCACGGGCGGCATGGGTCTGCATCGGCCAGGTGTCAGTGTCGTCGGCCTCGACGAAACCACTGATGCCGAATGTGGCCGCTGTCATCAGATTCACGGTGTCGCGGAGTTCCTGCGGCGCGTCGCGCTCAACCAGGCTCCAGTGGAAGAGCTCGAAATGCTCCGGACCACGCGGCACCCATACCCGCCAGCTGAGGAAGGCCGACGGCGTGCCGTCGGGGAACTGGAACGGCATGCAGAGAGCGGCCACGTTCGGCCACAGCTGGCCGACCTGCGGAGTGAACTCCGCAAGGATCTTGAGTTGTCCGTCGTCGAATCGTTCCGCCAGGCCGTCGACCATGTCGGGTGACATCCCCGGCGGCGGGACGAGGTGCAGCCGCTCCATTGGCGTCATCTCAGCGAGGTTCTTGCCTTTGAGGGCGTTGACGTAGTGCTCCTGGGTCAAGTCGAAGCAGCGCACGAAATGGCCGTTATAGCTGGCGCTCACGCCCGCCATCGCCGGCTCCTGTGACTCCCCTTCAGTCGACAGCAGCTGCAGTTCCTGCATCGATCGGTGCAGCGACAGGGTATGGAAGATATCGCCGGCGAACTGCTCAGCGGCACTCTTCCAGTTTGCCTTGATGATGAACCGCTGGGGATGACCAAGGACCGTCATACCACCGCGACTGCGGTCGAACATCAGATCCCAGTAATACGTCATCGGGCCGAGGTACTCCCGCAGGGTCGGCGCATCATCGTCGAACGTCACGAAGATCATGCCGCAATAGGTTTCCACCCGCCCCTTGGCCAGACCCAGTTCGGACTTGGGACGCAACAAGCCGTGCATGTCTTCACGGGCGATGGGCGCTCCGACGAAGGTGCCGTCGGGCTTGTACACCCAACCGTGGTAGGCGCACTGAAACGTCTTGGCGTTTCCCGCCTCGAACCGGCACACCTTCGCTGCACGGTGGGCACACACGTTGAGCGCTACCGTGAACTCGCCGTTCGCCGCCCGGCTGATGATCACCTCGTCTTCACCAACGTAACGCAGGACGTAGTCGTCCAAGTTGGGAATCTCATCCTCGTGCGCTACCGCGGTCCACGCCTTGGCGAAAATGTGTTTCAACTCCAGCTGATAGAGTTCCGGATCGACCAGGACCCGCAGCGAAACTTCCCTGAAATCCTTGTCAATCAGCTCCGACAACGGGGTCCCGTCCGACAGGACCGGTCCGGTCGGGGCGTGTTTCACCTCATCTATGGTCACGACAACTTCTCCTTTTCGTGTGATTTCATTGCCCGGGACTGGCGGGCGGTGAGTCGAACACCGAGGGATCCGGCGGCCGGGTGTTCAACCTCGGCACATGCAGGCCGCCGTCGACCGGAATCGTTGCCCCGGTGACGAAGCGGGCTTCCTCGCTGGCCAGAAAGGCGACCACGGGGGCGATGTCGTCTTCCGGGTCACCCATCCGTCCCATCGGGATCATCATCGGAATCGCCTCTCCGAGAGTGGGGTTGTCGGCCACCATCTGTTCGAAGGCGGCTGAGGCGGCGATCGGCGCGATGGCGTTGACACAGATGTTGTGGCGCGCCCACTGAAAGCCGGCCGTGCGGGTCAGTGCCTGCACGCCGCCTTTTGCCGTGTTGTAGTCCCCGTGCACCCAGTTGCCGTTGTCCGCGTCGATCGAATAGAAGTTGATGATCCGCCCTCCGCCGCGGGCCTTCATCAGTGGGAACGCGGTCTGCATCCCCCACCAGACACTCCACAGTCCGACTTTCATCGTCTGCTCGAGCATTTCGTCTGTCTTGTACTCCAACGGAACATCTGGCGTCAGCGCGATGGCGTTATTGACCAGAATGTCCAGTCCACCGAAGGACTCTTGCGCGGCAGCGAGGGCGTCCCCGATATCGGCCTTCTGGGACACATCGGTCTGCACGAACAACCCTTCGCCGCCGAGCTCACCCAGGCTGTCGGCCACCTGCTTGCCTGCGTCCGGATCAAGCTCCGCGACAATGACTTTCGCACCTTCGCGGGCGAACCGACGAGCGATGCCACGGCCGATGCCTTTGCCGGATCCTGTGACGACGGCAACCTTACCGTCCAACCGACTCATTACGCGGTGCTCTCGGATCCGGCCTTAGCTTCGACGACTTCGCGGACACGCGCGCGGAAATTGGGGTCGTGGGTGTGGCTGAAGTTCACGTTTCCGCTCTCGCCGTCGAACTCATGCAGACCGGTGAGATCGCGGTCGCGGTCGGCGAAGTCGGCAGCGTAGCCGTTCTCACGAACCGCCACGATCTCCCACCAGTTGCCGTCGGGGTCGGTGAAGTAGAACGACGTGTCCCCGTGCATGTGACGGGGCTCGGTGATCTGCTTGATGCCCCACTGGTCTTTGATCTCGAGCAGCTTTTGATGTGCGACGTGGACTTCTTCCACGGTGCCGACGTCGAGGCCGTTGTGCGCCAACATCGTCATCGTGCTCTCTTTCCCGGTCTCCACCACGGCGTAGGCGTGGTTGGTCCCGAGTCGGATCATCATCGATCTGCTGCTCGGCTGAATCACCTCCAGCCCGAGTACTTCCTCGTAGAAGCGGCGCGCCCTGGCTAGATCCACGGTCTCGAGGGTGCCGTGACCGAGGCGCTGAAGCTTCAGGACAGGTTCACCGGTGAACTTGTCTGTGATTGCGGGCATCTGGAGTTCCTTCTCATCGATGGTGAATATCGGACCGGTCACACCGGGGTCTTATGGGCTGGTCTGCAGAGCTTGCATTGCGGCCGCCATCTGGGCCGAGTCCATGTATTCGTCGATCCGTCGGATCTGGCCGTTCACCACCGAGATCCGCTGAATGGCCGGGATGGAGGCCGGCTGCCCTCCGGGCAGAGTGATGTGCACGACGTGGCGTTGAACGCAGGCACCGACGACCAGTTCACGCCCTGCAATCTCGTAGCGGGGCGCAAGCGCCGCCAGTCCGGCGAGTGCCGCCAGCGCCTCTCTGGCCGGCTGTTCGACCTGGTCGTAGTTGTGCCAGATCACTGCATCGTGCGTGAAGATGGCGTCGAGAACGCCTGCGTCGCCCGTCGTCAGCGCGGCGACGAACTTCTCCACGGTGCCCAGAACGTCATGCTGATTCTCAGCCATGTGACTCGCTTTCGTTGTTCCGGCCCGATCACGGCCATACCTTGGGGGTGAAGATCGGGCGTGCGATCCTTGAGGAGATGCGCCAGCCCTCTGTGGTTTTGGTGTAGGTGTCGTGAAACTCGATGACCCGTCCGTTGTCAGTGGCGTAGACCACCGGCCCACCGTCGTCCGCGAGCGGACCGTGATAGACCATGGCGCACACCACCGCTTCTGCGGAGTCGTCGTCGGCCCTGGTCAGGTGGAAGTTCGTCAACAGATGACGGGTGGTCACCTTCGGCCGCTCCCGCATTCCCTGACGCATCTCCTCGTGGCCGTGATGGACGATTCCGGCCCGGTCGAACACCGCGTCTGGGGTGAACAGCCCGATCATGGAATCGAATTCACCGTTGTCCATGAAGTAGGCGAAAGCGTTGTTCAGGCGGCTGAGCTCCCAGTAGGTCGTCACGGCCTGTGGCGTCATCGTGGCTGTCATGGCGTCGGTGGTCATCCTGTCGGTTGTCCCGGCCGCTAGGCCAAGGCCGCCGGCGGGACGTCCTCTCCGACGAGCAGCGCTCCGACGATCGTGTAGATCTCTGCACTGGCGGCGGCGTGCTGCGCCGCTGTCCGCACATCGCGAAGACGTCGCTGCAGAGTGGATGTGTTGTACATAGCGTTGCTGCCTGCCAGCCCGAACGCTTCGTTGACGATCTCGACACACTCCGTGTGGGCCCGCGCCACCATCGCCCGCTGGCGTGTGGCCTGCAGCGGCGAGATGGGTTCACCTGCCGACGCCGCGTCCCACATCAGACGGACTTCCTTCTCGGCCAACGCACGAACCGAAGCCAACCGGATGTCGAGTTGCCCCAGCCGGTATTGGAATACGGGGTCCTCAGCCAGTCGCATCATGGGGTTGAACGCGGGTCGTTTCGTCTTGGCCAGCTCACGAAGGTCGCTCAGAGCGCCCTCGGCGATGCCCATGACCACCGCGACATGGGTCGGGCCGAGCGCCAAGCGGACAGGCAGGCGAAAAAGCGTGGTGTCCACGGTGGCTGGCCCAAAGAAGATACCAATGTGGTGATCGGGAACAAAGACATCCTTGAGCACGAAGTCGTTGCTGTTCGTCCCGCGCAGGCCAACGGAATCCCACGTTTGAACGAAGTCAGCTTCCTGAGCCGGCACCATCGCGAGCACCATCTCGGGGACACCCGCGTCGGTCATGACGGGCGCACCGTTGCGCAGCACAATGCAGCTGCCCATCATCCACTGATGCTCGTAGCTACCGCTGGCGAGAGGCCACTGACCGTTGACGACATAGCCGCCGTCGGTGCGGATCGCCACACCTTTGGGCGCGAACGCCCCGCGGGCCATGGTGTCGGGCCCTTCGGGATAGATCTCGCCGTCGAGGACGTGCTGGGGAAAACGGCCGAACACCGGCGCGAAGTCAGCACCGATCATCACGGTCCACCCGGCCGAGGCGTCGGCCTTGGCTACCTCCTCGATGACATCCATGGCATCGAGCATGCTCATCTCTTCGCCGCCGTACTGCTGAGGGACGAACATCCTGAATGCCCCTGCGTCCGTGAGCCGTTGGATCAGATCGGCCGGGATCAGCTTCGCCGCCTCGATCTCATTCGCTCGTTCGGCGATCTCGGGGACGAGCGCCCGGACGGCCTCCAGGACGGTGGTGGTGTCGGCCTCGACGGCTGTCATGTGGTGTCCTCCAATTGTCCAATCGCTCGGGCGGTTACGCCGGCGTTGGTTAGACGAATAGTTCGTGTTGAACAGTAGTAGTATTATGTGTTCAGCATCACCACGGCGTCAAGGCGTCAGCCGAAGTTTCCTTCGCACCGAACCGCGGCGCACCTCACATCGGATTGCCCCGGGAGCCCGATGCGACCTCGCTGTCCACAGCCAAGTCGAGACGACGAAATGCACTGCCGTGGAACACCAGTGGGGCAACGCCCGGCTCGGTGTGCAGCCGATGGATCTCCAACATGGCGATGGTGTGGTCGCCTCCCGGGACCTCATCGAATAGGGAGCACTCCAGCCACACCGACGCACCTGACACGAAGACGGCGCCGTCGGCCGTACGCACCCAGTCGATGTCGCTGAAGCGATCGCCCTTGCCCGACAGCCGCACGCATGCATCCTCCTGGTCCTGTGCCAGCACGGTCAATCCGAGCCGACGCAGCCGTCGCAGCCGGGGCCAGGAGGTGGATGTTTTCTGCATGCAGACTGCCACCAGCGGCGGATCCAACGACAGCGAAACAAACGAGCTCGCCGCCATCCCGACTGGATCGCCGCCTGCGCCCACACCGCACACTGCAGTCACGCCGCTGGGGAAGGACCCGAAGGCGGTACGTAGCACCCGTCGGTCCGTTGATATCGGATTAAGTTCCGTGACACGTTGTTTCGGGTCAGCCAACCTGCGCTCCTCCGGCCATCGCGAGGGTGGCCCCAGGCGAAAGGTCATATGCGATTAGGACACAATCTGTATAGACTGTTCAACTCAGGACGATACCCCAAATAGTTTCACTTCCCAGGCCATCGGAGGAGCCGAGCATCATGGCAGACAGCCAGCTACCACTTGTGATCACAGTCGACCGGTCGAAGTGCTGCGGATACACCCTGTGCGCCACCGAAGGTCCCGACGTCTACACGATCGACGACGCTGGATACGCCGTTGCACCTGAGAGCGTGCCGCTTGAGCTCGAGGCTCAGGCCTGTCGAGGAGCGGAGGCCTGCCCTGCCGACGCCATCACCGTGCGTCGCGCCGAACCCGGCCAGTGATGTCGACGATTCGGGCCGATTGAGGTTTCAGACCAGGTGCAGGTCGGGAGTCCATCGGGTCAAACAGGGCAACGCCAGGATCGCCCGCGGCACGTCGGCCAGATCGGGGGTCGGCAACACGTACGCCGACATCACGATGCGAAGGATCAGGTCACAGAGCTGACCACTGGTGACACCCATGGACCGAACGGCACGGGTCATGTTCAGAGCCGGCGCCAGCAGCTCGTCCAGCAGGCAGACGAACTCCGGAAAGATCTGCTGCAAGAAGTCCACGCCGAAGCCCGGTTCAAGGGCGATCACCTGCACGATTTCCGGATGTGCGCGGCCCACGTCGGCCATCGCTTCCACGACCACCCGGACACGTACGTCGAGTTCGGGCCGTTCTTCCACGGCGTTGACGATTCCGTCTTCAAACAGCTTCACGACTCGTACGCCTACCGCATTCAGCAAGTCCTGCTTCTTACTGAAGTAGTGATACAGCGTTCCGCGGGCGATCCCCGCCTCAGCGCTGACGTCGGTCATTGACAGCCTTCTGGCCCCGCTGCGTGCCAGCGTCGTAGTGGTCGCGTCGAATATGCGCGCAAGCGTGTCCTGGTTTGCCGCCATCAGTGCCTCCTGTGCCTTCCCACTCAGCAGAGCGTATTCCCGCCGTGCAGAAGAAGACGTGGAATCGACAACATTATCCATATTTGTTCGAAACCAGTCAGGACGTCTCGATTGGAGTCGCAATCGTCCGTCCGCGCAGCACCAAAACCTGGGCGACAAACGTTACGATTTAGACAGAATCATTGTTAAGTGTCTTGTCGTGCGCTGCGGCCGGTGCTAGCGTCGGCGCTGCGTCGTCATCACGGGGAAGCGGTCCCGCGGGCCCGAGGCATCGATACTCGAGGCCGCCGTGGACCGATCGGTTGACCAGCGACGACGGGGGTCGAGCGTGACTGCCCCGACTGCCACGGTTTCTTCACGAGGACAAGGGATTATGACGACTACACAGGAGTCCGTTTCGGATCTGGCACTGTTCGACAAGAAGCTCGACGAACTGCACCTTCGTGGCCAGTGGCAGTACGACGCGCAGTTGGTCCAGCTCACCGACGGCCCTGTCCCGGCGGGTGTGCCGTTCCGTTGGTCATGGCAACTCGCGGATCGCGCGCTGACCGAGATGTGCGCGGCGGTGTCCGGCGAAACCGCCCGCAGGAACTTCACTTTCATCAACCCGGCTCCTGACGTCAACGGCACGTCGCAGACCTTGGCAATGGGCATGCAGATCACCCTTCCCGGCGAGATAGCCCCGGCGCACCGGCACTCCATCAACGCCTTGCGCTTCGTCGTGGACGGTAGCCCCGACCTGTTCACCGCGGTCGACGGGGAGAAACTTCCCATGGAAGACGGTGACCTGGTCATCACGCCGGCCTACTCTTGGCACGATCACCACAACGAAAGCGATAAACGCGGCGTCTGGCTTGACATCCTCGATGTGCCGCTCATGGGTTATCTACGCCAAATGTTCTTCGAACCGTTCGGTGGGCGCACACAGCCATTGCATGAAGATGCTGCGTCCTGCACGAGCAGTCGCGCCGCCCATGTGCGCCCCGCGTGGGAAGCTCGACAGAGCTTGCGGATTCCATTCCGGTACCCGTGGAGCGAGGTTCGGGCCGCCTTGGGCATACATCGTCACAGTGGCGGCAGCCCGTTCGACGGTGTCATCCTGCACTACGCCCACCCAATCAGCGGCGGACCGACGCTTCCCACCATCGACTGCTTCGCACAGCTGCTCCGTCCAGGGCTGCGCACCGAACGCCACCGCCACACTTCCAGCGCGGTCTACTACGTCGTGGAAGGCGAAGGCACCACAGTTGTCGGCGACGAAGAAATCGACTGGTCTGTCGGCGACTCGTTTGTAGTGCCCAACTGGATGTGGCACGCCCACATGAACCGGTCCTCCGACGTCGACGCCGTGCTCTTCTCCGCAACCGACGCTCCGGTGCTTCAGGCGCTCGGAATGTACCGCGAGGAGCCCCACCGCTCATTCGGTACCCAGCCGTATCCCACCGTGCCCGGCGATCTCGCATCACCGGCGAAGACACGGGCTTGACCGTGGCGATCACCCGTGCGGACATCAGAGGGATCGTGGGCATCGTGCCGACGCCTGCGACCAACGACGCCGATGACTGGCGTTGCCTGAACAGCGTCAATGTCGTTGAGACCGAGAAGATGATCGAGCAGGTCGTCGACGCCGGGATCGAGATCGTGATGACCACCGGAACGTTCGGTGAGTGTGCGTCGCTTACTCATCATGAATGGCTTCAGTTCTCGGCCTGCGTCGCCGAGACGATCCGGGGCCGGGCGGCGTTCTTCGCCGGCGTGACGACTTTGAACACCCGCGACACAATCGCGCGGGGTCGCGAGGCGATCGACGCCGGCGCCGACGGACTCTTCGTCGGTCGTCCCATGTGGCTGCCGCTCGATGACTCCGGCGTCGTGCGCTTCTATCGCGATATCACCGAGGCATTGCCCGGGGTTCCGGTAGTGATCTATGACAACCCCGCCGCGTTCAAGGGCAAGATCAGCGTCGACGCGTACCAGCAGCTTGCCGATGCGCCCGAGATCATTGCGACCAAGCACGCAGGCGGACCGACTCTGGAGGGCGACATCGAGGCCTTCGGCGACAAGGTTGCCGTGCTGCCCCTCGATAGCGACTGGGTCCGCGTTGCCAAACGCTTCCCGGACAGGGCCACGGCGTGCTGGTCGGGGAACGTCGCCTGCGCGCCCTCCCCGTTGGCCTCACTCTCGCGCGCCGTGCTGTCGCAGGACTGGGCACAGGCGGATGACATCTCCGAGCAAGTGAACTGGGCGTTGGCCCCGCAATTCGGCGGTGACATGTCGCGCTTCATGGATTACAGCATTCCGGTCGGGCGTGGGCGGTTCCGCGGAGCGGGCTTGATCGACTGCGGGCCCAGCCGGCCGCCATATACCGATGCACCGGCCGACATGGTCGCTGGCGGTGAGGAAACCGGCCGCCGGTGGGCCGCACTGGAACAGAAGTACCGCGGCTTCCGCTGAGCTGACCGAGTTGTGTGACCGACAGTGGCCGGTCACGGTGGGCCTAGGTGTTTTGTAGCATCCTTCGTAGGGAGTCTGGATGAGTGCTGCCTATCCAGAAGCGACGGCGCGGGCGGAGGTGGGCGGTGATGCCCTCGAAGAGATCGCCGACGCGGCGCTGTGGCTGTGCACCGCGATTGTCCATCACGCCGACCGGGTCCGGCCGAACCCAAGAGCTATGAAAGTTGTTGGGCACCAGGCATCGTGCGTGTCATGGCGTCTAAGAGACCGAGGTGAGTGAAGCCATCAGCACACCGCAGCAGGGCGGTTGGGGTGGCGGATACCGATTAGCCAGAGCCCACAAACAGCCGGTACGTCAAACCGATGTGGCATGGGCCTTGGCGCAAGCCGTCAGCGACCGACTCGACCCGGTCCACCGCGCCCAGATCTACGCCACCTTGGGCGCCGGTGAAACGTTCGACACGATAGTCGAGCTGCTGCGTATCGCGGTGCACTGCAACATCGAGCTGGCCCCCGAACTCGTTGCCGACCTGAGGAGTTGGCACAGCGGGTACCGCGGGACCGATGACGAAGCCGGCCTCGCCGCGTTCATCGCCGCACTCAGCGGCCCCGATGCAACCACCGATACCGCACCGTTTCCTGCTGCCTGGGACCCGGCGAGCAGCCCACAATCGGCACACCCCTTCAGCGACCGCCCGATGAGGCAGACGTGATCCGCGCTGCACCACCTCGGGCGAGGTGACCGTCGAGCAGTGTGGATGCGTGGAGCGGTCCAGGAGCCGAATACTAAGACAACTCAGTCACTGTTGACGTGAGGCGGTGGCGATGTCACTGATCGCCATCACAATCGCTTTCGGCTCGGTGAAGAACTCACGGCTGAATGTGCCACCCTCCCGGCCGATTCCGGAATCGCCCACCCCGCCAAACGGTGCCCGAAGGTCACGAACGAAGAAGCAGTTCGCCCACACGGTGCCCGCGTTCAGCGCGGCTGCCACGCGGTGGGCCCGGGAAAGATTCTCGGTGAACAACATCGCGTTCAGCCCATACGGCGTGTTGTTGGCTAAAGCGACGGCGTCCGCTTCGGTGTCGAAGGGCGCGACGACCGCAACTGGGCCGAATATCTCTTCACGGCAGAGCCGCGCGGTAGCAGGTAGATCGGTCACGATCGTCGGGCGGATGAGCCACCCCTCCCCCGGACCACCCGTGCGCATGGTGCCCCCATCGGCGGCGATACCCTCGACGTAGGAGCGGACCTTTCGCCAATGTTCTTCCGACGCCAGTGGACCGAGCTGGGTGCCAACGAGCTTGGGGTCACCGGCGATCAGTGATTCGGCGGCACTGACAAAACGTGCCAAGAACTCATCGTAGATTTCCCGCTGGACGTACAACCGGCTACCGGCGAGACACACCTGCCCGGCGTTGGAGAAGATCGCGCGGATCGACCAGCTCACCGCGCTGTCGAGGTCGGCGTCGGCGAAGACCAGATTGGCGCCCTTCCCGCCCAGTTCCAGGCTCACCGGGGTCAGGTGTGCCGCCGCCGCGGCGGCGATGGTTCTGCCCGTACCCGTTTCGCCGGTGAAGGTGATCCTGTCGACTCGGGGATCGCCGGTGAGGGCGGATCCCACAGAGCCGGGGCCATACCCGTGCACGACATTCAGGACCCCATCGGGCATTCCGGCCTGCAAAGCAAGTCGTGCAAGGATGGTCGCCGACGCGGGAGTGTCCTCGGCAGGTTTGAGGACGACGGTGTTCCCCCACGCGAGTGCCGGTGCGACCTTCCACGTCTCGAGCATCAGCGGGAAGTTCCACGGCGCGATCGCGGCGACGACACCCGCCGGCTCGAATCTGGTGTAGGCGTGGTGACCGCTGTCCATCGGCAGTGCCTCACCGACTGAGAGCCGCGCATGGTCGGCGAAGAACCGGAAATTCTGTGCCGACCGCGGCACGTCGTTGCCACGGGTGTCGGTGATCGGCTTTCCCATATCGGTGGTGTCAGCCAGGGCGAGTTCGTCGCGGTGCTCCATGATCAGATCCGCGAGGCGGTGCAGAATTGCGCCCCGCTCAGCCAAACCCATTCGTGGCCAAGGGCCTTCGTCGAAGGCGCGGCGCGCGGCGGTTACGGCCCGGGCGGCCTCCTCAGCGCCGCCGAGGGCCACCTTGGCCCACGGCTGGCGGGTCCACGGATCGACGGTGTCGAAGCACGCCAGACTGGCCGACTCGGCCTCTTCACCATCGATGACGTGAGGTATGAGCTCAGTCATGAACCCTTGTTCCGCTCCGCGATGGTCACGTCACCGGCGGCCCAGTGTGTATCGGGAACTTCGCGCAGTACCACCCGGATTGTGGAGCGGGAGGCGCCCAGTGCCGTCTCGACGGCTTCGGTCAGCTCGCTGATCAGCGTGCGTAACTGGTGCGGCGCGCGGCCCTGGACCAGCGTGACTTCGACTAACGGCATGGCGTTACTTCCCTCCGTGGACGACGAGCGAACCAAGGTTCGAAAAATGCATCCTCACAACGGCCTTCGAGTTGAGCGCAACCGCGTCCGTCATCCCGCCGGTAAGCACAATCCAGCCGCGCTCGATCGCCATACCGCGGTCGGCGAGCACGTTCGCCGCCAATGCCAGCGCCTCGGCGGGGTGTCCCTGAACCGCGGCTCCTGTGGCGCTGTCGACGATGACGCCGTCGACTTCGACCAGGCACGCCTCCAGTGAGAGGTCCAGTTCCTCCGGCGGCAAACCAATCGGACCGGTCACATATCGCCCCGATGAGGCGTTGTCAGCGACGACGTCAGGCAAGGTGAACCTAAAATCGCTGTAGCGGGAATCAATGATCTCCATGCCCGCGTAGACGTGCCCTACCGCTGACATCGCCTGTGCCGCTGTCACACCGGGACCACGCAACCGGTTTTTCATGACGAAGACGAGTTCCGGCTCGACGCGGGGATGAATCAGTGCCCCCTCCTGCAACGGCGCCCCGGCGGGCAGCGTCATCGCATCGGTCAGCCACGCGACCAGGGGCGACGAGATACCCATTCGCTGCTGCTTGGCTCGTGACGTCAGGCCGAGCTTTACACCGACGACGGTTTCACCACGCTCAACTCGACGGCACAACGTCTCGTCCTGAACCGCGTAGGCCGTTCGCAAATCGAGGTCAGGCCAATCGTCGGTGATCGGGTTGCGGGCAGTTCGCGTGTCCTCGGCGTCGAGCAGCTCGGTCGCCGCTCGGTCAACTGTCCATGTGTTCATGACTTTCCTTCGGCGAAACGTGCGGTGACGTGCCCGAGTTGAGCGAACTGCGCGGTCCAGACATCGCCCGGCCGCACCGCTTGTGCCGCGGTCACCGAACCCGGCAGCACGACGTCGCCGGCACTCAGATGGTCGTTCTGCTGACCCAGTGTGTTGGCCAACCATGCCAGCGATATCACTGGCGAGCCGAGCGCCGCCCCACCGGCACCCGTCGCAACCACCTCGCCGTTGCAGTACAGGTTGCAGCCGAGGAGCCGAAGGTCCGCGTCGGTGGGTCGAACAGGATGCCCGCCGAGCACAACCCCACCGGACGAGGCATTGTCGGCGATCGTATCCGCGATGCTGATACGCCAGTCGGCGATGCGGCTGTCGATGATCTCCAGTGCCGGCAGCACGAAGTCCACTGCAGCCACGGCCTCGGCGATTGTCACGCCGGGACCGGCGAGGTCGCGCTTGAGTATGAGGGCGATCTCCGGCTCGACACGCGGCTGCAAGAAAGCCGTCACTGCGATGGGATCGGACTCCGAGTAGAACATCTCGTCATGCAGAACACCGAAATCCGGTTGACTCACTCCCATCTGACGTTGCATGGCCGCCGAGGTCAGGCCCACTTTGTGGCCCTTGATGGTGCGGCCTCCGGCCGTCCACCGGTCGACCTGTGCTCGCTGGATGGCAAAGCCCTCCGCAACGGTCAAGTCAGGGATTCGGTCGGTCAGCGGGGCGATCGGGCGGCGCGTCCCATAAGCCGCAAGCAGGTCCTCGGCCATCTGACGGCACTCTTCGGTACGCATCACACGCTGGGCTCAGGCGCAACGACGGAAAGCGGTGCAGTCGAGCGGGCGGCGAGTTGAGCCTGGGAGACGGTACGCTGGGTCGGCCCCAACCACATATCGATCGAGCCCGGCTCTGCAAGGTCGAACATGCGCGGAGTCCACGCGTCGTCGTCGATCAACTGGACCCCGAATGAGTACTCGTAGGTCAGGTTGTCCGGCCCGAGGAAGTAGATGAAGATGGCCGTCGACGTCGGGTGCCGGCCTGGCCCATGCAGAATCTGAACTTCGTTCTGTTGCAGGAATCTCCAGTTGCGCATCACATCGTCGAGAGTCTCAACTTGGAAGTTGATGTGGCAGAAACCCGGCCCGGCGTCGTTCTGGAAGAACGCCAGCTTGTGATGGACGGGGTCGATTCGCATCAGGCAGGCGCCGTCACCGATCCAGTCGGACACCTTGGCGCTGAACACCGTGGACCAGAAGGCGTGCGCGGCCCGTACATCGGGAGCGTCGAGGCACAGGTGACCAAACTCCGCGATCCCTGCGGCGGGTCGACCGAAGTTGATCGGACGGGCCAGAGTGCTCTGGCCGGAGACCAGTTCGACGTGGTTGCCGAACGGGTCGTCGAAGGCGATGAAGTTGCGAACATGCCGGTGCCGCGCTTCCTCTTCGGAGCCACGCGTTACCGTGCAGCCGTACTGCTGCAACTCGACTTCGGCTGACTCCAGCGCGGCATCATCTCGCAATGAGAACGCCGATGCGAGGACGCCGGGCTGGTCGGATTCAATCAGCGCCAGGCAGTGATGACGGCCGTCGGCCCGCAAGTAGGTGACATCGTGTTCCTGCACTATCGGATCCAGCCCCACGATGTCCACCGCGAAGCTGGTCGCACGCTGGAGATCCGTCACCCCCGATCGCACGTAAGCGATGTCCTGCAGTTCGATCATCTCCGGCCTTCCTGGACCTACCGACGGAACTCGATACGCACTACCGCGCCGCGCGTGCGCCATCCGGTAATTACTTATGTGCATGAACTATATTGCGTACTACCCCTTCGGGTCAAAGCCCTCTTTGTGTTCTTGCTGAGACGCCGGGCGCAATGGGCAACCGCTGGGCGGATTCGTCGGTCTTATTCTGCGCAACAGCTCATTACGTGGCCCGGGCGTCATCGCGCCGCGGGCATAGTAGCGTCCAGATTGGTTGTCCCACTGAAATATTTCGGAAGATGAAGTTTCCGGCGAAGTTGGGCGCTAGAGTTGGATCGGACGAGTAATACTTCAGGAAGTGAGCATCTGCACGTGCAATCCTCTCTCGATAGCAACAAGACGGATGTCGCGGCCCTGCTTGACCGTGACTGGCGGATGTTGATCGGGGGCGATCGCGTCGCCGCCGGTGACGACGCGACAATGGAGATCACCGCCCCGCACGACGGCTCCACGATCGCCCGCGTGCCTGCCGCCAGCCCCGCCGACGTCGACGCGGCTGTCGCGGCCGCCACCGCGGCGTTCCCGCAATGGCGCGACACCACGTTGCTCGAGCGCGCTGAGATGATCAGGTCGTTCGCGCAGAGGCTGCGTTCCCGTGCAACCGATTTCGGCCTGCTCGACGCTGTCGACACCGGCAATCCCGTGACAGCCATGATCGGCGACGTCATGATGGCGGCCCGGTGGCTCGACTACCACGCAGCGGTGGCGTTCAGCATCACCGGCGACACCCTTCCGTCAATGACGCGCAGCTGGCTGATGACCCGCAAAGAACCGTACGGCGCGGTCGGGCGGATCATTCCCTACAACCACCCGATCCTGTTCGCTGCCGCCAAAGTGGGCGCCCCGCTGATCACCGGCAACACCCTGGTTCTCAAGGTGCCTGATCAGGCTCCGCTGTCTTCGCTGTTGATGGCCGAATTGGTACTCGAGTCGTTTCCCCCCGGCGTCGTCAACATCATCTCGGGAAGCGGCGCGGTGGCCGGTGACGCCCTGGTTCGGCACCCCGGCGTCAAGCGCATCGCACTCATCGGCAGCGTCCCCACTGGCCAGAAGGTGATGGCTGCGGCGGCCGAAGCCGGCATCAAACACGTCACGCTGGAACTCGGCGGCAAGAACGCGATGATCGTCTGCCCGGATGCCGACCCGAGCGCCGTCATCGAGGGCGCGGCTTTCGGCATGAATTGTCATTGGAGCCAGGGGCAGTCCTGTGGATCGACGACCCGTCTCTTTCTTCACGAGTCGCTTCATGATCAGGTGGTCTCTGGTCTGGTCGAGCGACTGAAATCGATCAGGATCGGCCATCCGCTGGAGCCGGCGACCGAGATGGGTTGCCTGGTGTCCCAAGCGCAGTTCGACAAAGTGAACCACTACATCGACGTCGCGAAACGGGAGGGGGCCAGGCTGGTCACCGGCGGCCGACGGCCCCCGGGAAGCGAATTCGAGGCAGGCTTTTATGTCGAGCCGACGGTCTTCGCCGACGTCGACATGTCGATGACCGTTGCGCGCGAGGAGATTTTCGGCCCGGTCTTGTCAGTGCTGCGATTCACCGATCTCGACGACGCCGTCGCTCAGGCCAACGAGTTACCATACGGTCTGACCGGTGCTGTCTGGAGCAACGACATCACCACCGCGGTCTCGGTGGCAGACCGGCTCGACACCGGCTATGTGTGGATCAACGGCAGCGGCAGCCACTTTCTCGGTGCGCCGTTCGGTGGTCACAAGAACAGTGGCACGGGCACCGAAGAGGGAGTCGAGGAATTGGAGAGTTACCTCCAGACCAAGACCGTCAACATTCCCTTCCGCTGACTTGCACGCTCCTCCCGACAAAGCGACAAATTGGTTGATGTCGATACTGTACGGAGCCAGACAATCCACCATCTTGATCTATCGGGAGGCGACCCTATGCCGCGACGGCCCCGAAACCCACCCTCCATCGCCGAGCAGATCGCGAGAGCGGCCGACCGGGAGGGTCCGGAGTTCGACACCGCTGTCCTCGGACTGACGCTGGCGCTCTTCCGTACCGCGACCGCCTTTGAACGCGCTCACGTCAGCGAACTACTGCCGCACGACCTGAACATTAGCCAGCTCAATATCCTCACGGTGCTCGACCGCGCCCCTGAGCCGCTGACGATGGGGGCGCTGGGTCAGGCGGTGTCCGTGCTGCCGGCTAACCTGACCGGTGTCGTGGACGGGCTGGCACGGCGGGGATACGTCGAACGCATTACAAATCCCGAAGACCGTCGATCGTTTCTGGTCCGCATCGGTAAACCCGGCCGCAATTTCCTGCGCAAGTTTCTGCCCGGACATTGGACATACCTACAGACCCTGATGAGCGATTTGACACCCCCGCAGAAACGTCAGCTGCAGAGGTTGCTCAACAAGTTCATGGATTCGATCGAACAGAACTGCCAGCCCGTCGCCAATGGCGCTGAGGTCAACCGCCCCCGGCCAAGGCGCCAGGGTGACGTGTCTTCATGAGACTGTCCGTATCAGACCAGGCCATGTTGTGATCGACCTGCACACCCACGGGCTACCCCGCTCCCTTCCCAACTTCGGCCGACGCATCGCGGGTTCGTGGCCTGAACTGGTGCACACCGGACCGTGTAGCGCCGACATCATGCTCGGCGACCGGCACTTTCGGTCGGTGACAGAGCAATGCTGGAACCTGGAGCGACGGCTCGCCGACATGGAGACCGACGGCGTTGCGCGACAAGTTATTTCACCTATACCGATCACTTTTTCTTACGATCTGGGCACTGATGGCGTGGCCGATTTGGCACGCGTGCAGAACGAATGGATCGCCGATGCCGTTCGCGCATATCCGACACGGTTCAGCGGACTGGGCACAGTCCCGTTGCAGGACCCGGACCGGGCCGCGGAGATGGTCGTCGAAATCCGGCAGGATCTCCGCCTCGCCGGCGTGGAGATCGGCTCGAATGTGTGCGGAGCCAATCTCGACGACCGCGCACTGGATCCCTTCTTCGCCGCCTGTGCCGAACACGGCGCGCTGGTCTTCGTGCATCCGTGGCAGGTGCTGGGTTCGGATCGCCTCAGGAAGTACGGTCTCACCGAATCCATCGGAATGGGCGCTGAGACAGCGACGGCCGCAGCGTCATTGGTGATAGGCGGCGTCTTGGACCGCCATCCCGAACTCGATATCCTGCTCGCTCACGGCGGCGGTGCGTTCCTGGCGCTACTGCCGAGAATCGAGCGATTCTGGGAGAACTCGTTGACAGCAACGGACCGCGGCGACGGCCCATCGAGTTACGCCGATCGCTTCTATTACGATTCGCTGCTCTTCGACGCGGATGCGGTCGCGGCTCTGGTCGGGCGCGTCGGGGCCGATCGGGTAGTGGTCGGCACCGATTATCCGTTCGCCATCGCTGAGCGCCCAGCCGGGGCGGCCCTGCTGAGCGCGGGCCTACCCGAGGCGGTCGTTTCATCGGTCAGCGTGGTGACAGCCGAGAGAATCCTCGGACTCGCCTGAGCGACAACGGCCTTCCTGCGCGCCTACACCCGCGCTGCGCTGATCGTCGAAGGTACGAACACATCCTCGAGTCGCAACGGGCGTTTGCTGAACCCCTGCTCGTGCGCGTACGCCAGCAATGCGTGCAGGGCAGCGGCGTTGTGGCCGACGCCGCCGCGAAAGGGATCGCCGAGAAGATCCTGTTCTCCTTCCGCGTAGGAGGACTCCCATATCAGGCTGGTAGTGCAGACTGCGGTGTCGATGAGCTCCGGCTGCACGGGCTTGCGGGCCGTTTCGAACGCATCGACGAGATTGTTGGCCACCCAGGGGTGAGCGTTGAGGACCGAACGTTTGATGACCACCACATGCATGATGGGAACGACCTGCGTCACGTCGAAATAGGCGCGCTCCGCCGCACGGAAGTCGGGCCACAACCGTCGAATCCGCGGATCGCCCTGCATGAACGCCTGTGGCGTACGCGCAGTGATCAGCGCGTCCAACTCACCGCGAATCAGTTGGGCGCTGAGGGTGTCCTCGTCGCCGATGTGGGAGACGTCGAAATGGCGGGGAGGTGTTACCGGCGCCTTCTCCTGGCGGCCTGGCTGTTCGAGACCACCCGTACGCCAACGGATCGACGCAAGATCGACTCCGTGATGTTCGCCGAGGATGCCCCGCATCCACAACGAGGCGGTCATGCTCCATTCGGGGGTCCCGACGGCACCACCGTTGAGGTCGGCCGCCTCGACCACATTCGCGCCGGCGCGGACGTACACGCTGGAATGCCGGAAGAGCCGCGACGGGAATATCGGGAGCGCAACGAAGGGACGATCGGGATCGTCGACTGTGGACAGGTATGCACCCATCGAATACTCAGCCACGTCGAATTCGCCGTACTTGCCCTGGCGCCAGAAGAGGTCTTCGATCGCGTGGTGCAAGTAGCGGATTCGTATGCCTTCAGGGGCGACCTCGCCGGTATAGAGGCGACGCGTTCTGTCGTAGAGTTCGCCACCGTAGGTCAATTCGAGACGCTCCGCACCGTTCATGGGAGCAATGCCTCGATCTCATCGGTAGCCGCGTTCAGCTCGCTGAGCACTGTTCTGCGCAAGCTCCTGGTCATTCGGCTGACCGGCACCGAGGCGTTGAGGGCATACGCTCCGCTGCGCAGCGGTACCGCGATAGAGATCACGCCCACCTCGCCCTCTTCGTTGCTGATGGCGTACCCGCGCCTGCGTACGTCGGCCAGCTCGGCGTTGAGTCCCGCCCTCGACGCGATGGAGTTCCGCGTCATCTGCACCAGATCCGGCTGGGGATAGAGCCGGTCGAGCTCCTCGGGCCCGAGCGCAGACAGCAGTGCCTTGCCGGTGGACGTGCAGTGTGCGGGCATCGCCACGCCCAGACGATTGGATACCCGCAGCGCCTGCGGACTTTCGATGGACGCGACGAAGTCGACCTCGGCGCCTTCGAGCCGTCCCAGATGCACGGTCTCCCGCAGACCGGCGTTCAGCTTCTCCAAGACCGGCCGGGCCCGGTCGCCGACATCGAGCCGGCGCAGCACGCTGAAGGCGAGCAGATCCAGGCCCGGTCCTGCACGGTAGGCCTTGGTTTTCGGATCCTGGCGGATCAGTCCGCGGTAGGACAGCATGGCGAGCAGCCGGTGCGCCGTCGAACTGGCGAGGCCGAAGTAAGCACTCACGTCGGTGAGCCGCAACTCATTCCGTGTTGCGAGGAGCATGACTATCTGCAAGGCGTTGTCGACCGACTCCACCGGGTACTGGGGTGTCGGCCCGTATGCCCGGGTGACAATCGGTTCTGCTTGCATCGTCATCAGGCGATCACCCTCCGGCTGCGTGCGCGGTGGTGAGCCGCGGTAGGCTTTCCACTTCCGACAGGCAGTCAGCGACGGTCGTTCCCGCGCCGATCATCCGGCGGCACATCATCAGGGCCTTCGGCCAGTTCACGGTGACGGCTGCCGTCAAGATACCGGCTTGATCGCCGAACACTGCTGCGCCCTGAGGCCTTTCGGCGTTCAGGTCGCCGACGATCCGATCAAGCACCGCACGGTGGGGCCGCCCGGCGATCTGAATCTTCCAGTCGTACTGGTCGCTCCAGACGTATTCGGTCGGCGCATAGGAACGTAGTTCGTCGGGGTGGCAGATGTTGTGGGCTACACAGGCAGCCTGCTCGGCGGCATTGGTCCAGTGTTCTACACGGACGTCTTCCTGATGCCCGGGATGGTGCCAGCGCGCCACGTCACCGACAGCAAAGACGCCCGGATGCCCTACCGCACGGCAGAATTCGTCGCATACCACGCCATCGTCTATCAATAGTCCCGAGGAGGACAGCCAGCCGTCGTTGGGAATGGCGCCAATACCGACGACCACTGTCGCAGCGGGCAACGTCTCTTTGCTGGTGAGGGTGACGCGCAGGGCCCCCTCGCGTCCGTCGACCGACTCGACACCGACGCCGAACCGCGTATGCACCCCGTGCCGCGCGTGCACGCCGGTGAGTATGGCTCCGATTTCAGCCCCGACGATCCGGCCGATCGGCGCGGTGAGCGGATCGACGATGGTCACGTCCCGCCCCGCAGCGTGCGCGGTCGCGGCTACCTCGGCGCCGATGAACCCGCCGCCCACGACTACCACCGGCCCGGCGACCGCCAGCGCACGCGCCAGTTCACGGCTGTCGTCCAGTGTCCGCACGAGATGGACGCCGGAGGTCACCGGCCACGGGGACGGTCGCGCATCAGCGCCCGTGGCCACGACCAGGGCGTCAAATGCGACGCGCGCGCCGTCGGCGAGAATCACCGCTCGACCAGCAAGGTCCAACTGCTCAGCCGCGTTGCCGAGGCGCAGTTCGATGTCGGCCTCGTCGGCTTGCTCGGCAGTGAGCATCGTCAGCCGGCTCTGGTCCCACGAGCCTGCGAGGAACTGCTTCGACAGGGGTGGCTTGTCGTAGGGCAGACTGCATTCACTGCCTATCAACACGATCCGGCCGCCGAAGCCCTGAGAGCGCAGCGCCTTGGCGGTGCGCACCCCGCCGACGGACGACCCCACAATGACGACGGTTAGTCCGGACATCAGTCGACCTCGATGCTCAAGGCGTTCACGGGACAGCTGCGCACCGCGTCCTCGATTCGTGAGCGCTCGCCCTCTGCGAAGGTGTCCCGCAACAGCACCACCACGCCCTCGTCGTCGACGTCGAAGGTGTCCGCGGCGCCGGTCACACAGTTGCCGTAGCCCTGGCACGACGGGTAGTCAGCGTGGAGTCTGGGCATGATGTTCTCTCTCTTTCGTGCGGAGCGGACTCAACTGCGCTTCCTCGGCGCCGCTGCGACGCTCATGCCTCCGTCGGGGTGGATGACGTCCCCGGTGATGCCGCGGGCACGATGCGATGCCAGGAACACGTAACTCCACGCGTGGTCCTGCGCGGACAACGCGACCTGCAGGGGAACGCGCGCGGCCATCTCTTCGGCACGGCCGGGCACTTTCGAGATGCTGCGATCTGCCATGTCCAGACCGGCCAGGCCCCGAAGGTCGGTCCCCAGCGTTGCGCCCGGGGCAACACCGTTGACTCTGATCTGGGGCGCCAGGTCGTGAGACAGCGCGGTGACCAGTCCGCGGACGGCGAATTTGGAAGCGACGTAGAGCACTCCGCCTCGCCCCGCGTAGTACCCGGACGTGGACTCGGTCAGCACGATGACCGGCCGCGCAGATTCCCGCAGCGCGGGAAGCGCCGCCTTGACCGAATGCAGATGGCTTCTGACGTTGACGCGGAAAATCTCGTCGAATGCCTCGTCAAGGACGTCCACGTCGATCTCTTCGATGCTGCGATAGAAGTCGAACACCCCGACGCAGTTGACAAGCACGTCCAGACCACCGAACGCTTCAACCGTGGCGGCGACGGCCTCGTCATTGGCCGCACGGAAGCTTCCGTCGCCACAGACCACGGGAACATCGGGATGCTGGGCGCTCAGCGCCGAGCACTTCTGCTCATCGCGTTCCAGAACGGCCACGCGCGCACCCTCATCGAGAAAGGCATCCACCACCGCCCTGCCGATCCCCGACCCGGCGCCCACGAGAAGAGCCCGCCGGCCGGTGAGCCAGCCCGTCACCACGACTCCGAGGCGGACTCACCGGGCCGCTCGTCTACCAGGGATCCGAAGGGGTGCCCGATCATCGCCGAGAAAGTCGCGGTCGACTGCCACGTGAGGGCCTCGACTTCGAGAGGGCACAGCGCCACCCACTGCCCAGACTTCTGGGATTCGATCAGCAGCCGCGAGCCGTTGCGGGTGTCGACCCGGGTGAGGCGCACCTCACTGAACTCGTTCCCGATCGTGATCGACTCGCCGACAACGTGTCTGAGCAGATGATTGCGCGCCACGCTCGCGGGGTCCGTCTGCTCACCCTCGGGCGGCGTCACAGAAATATCGCCAAATTCTGCATGCGGATGACCGACTCATCGACGGAGATGATGCGACGGGCCAGCCGCCACTGGTCGCCTTCGAGCCGCAGCAGGTCCTCCCGACCCGCGGACAGAAAGGCACCCTCCCGCACATCGCCTCTGCTGCGGAACAGCAGGGTGGCGGACTCGACGATCAGGTGGTCCGGATCGTCGGTGGCGAAGGTGCGCACGTTCGACAGATGGTGGCGCAGCCGGGACGGCGGATCCTCGGTCCAGGCGTGTTCGGTGAGGAAGCGGGCCACCCGGCGAGACAACGAGTACTTGTCTTCATCGAAATGCGCCATGCCGGGCGAGGTGTCGTAGCCGGCGGCCAGCGCCGTCGTGACCCTGACCGGCATCAGATAGTGGATGTCCTCGCAGAGACTCTCGAGCCACTCCGAATACGACTGCGCGTCCAGCAGATAGGTCTCGTCCACCAGCCACTGGTGGGCGAGCAGGTGTCGCTCGTCGTCGAACCGCAGCGTCTTGCCCGTCCGCGTGACGCGCGATGCCGACCCCCCGAGGCGGGACCGACTGGAGTGGGTGTCGTGGGCAATGTTCATACGCGCGTCACCGTCCCTTGGTCGCCGTTGACCATCGCGCCGCCGGACGGCTCGGGACGTAACGTATCGGTAGAACCGGCCTCCAGATCATCGGCCCAGCGACGCAGCAACTCTCGCTGATTGAACTCGCTGTAACCCTGACGGGCGATACCGGGGCCGCTGAAGCGGTCGGCAAGCAGTGGAGGCGCCACCTCCGAGTCATCGGCGAGCAGACCCATCCGGCTGTTGAGCAGTAACCGCCGCGCCATCGAGCCAGCCGCGGTGTTGGTCAACGACACCCAGTTCTCGACATCGTCCTGTTCGAACATGCCGGTGCTACCGAAGCACATGAGATAGGCCTTGTAGGACAGCGCCTTGAACTCTTCCGGGGCTCCGGCGTCCACGGCGAACCAGGACAGCACCTCGGTCTCGTCTTCGCTGATCGGCTGCCACTGCCGCAGCGTGATGAACGGCAGCACGTTGTCGCTGTCGGCGACCTTCGGCCAGTTGTGCACGAAAGACAGGTTGGGATAAAGCGTTGCGGCACTGAACATGAAGCCGTCGGTGCCGACAATGGCGAGCTGCTCCGGCGACCAGCTCTGCTTCATCCTCTCGATCATCGGGTCCGGATAGCCGACGTAACGAAGCCGCTCCTCCAGCGATCCGTCAGGCAGTTTGTAAGTGGTTCCGCCGCCATTGCCGGCCCAGTACAGCGCACCCTCTTTGCGCTTCTGCGCGTTAGGCTCGCGAAAGAGTCCGATCTCCACCACCGAAGTGTGCGTTTGGGGCGTGTGGTACATGTCGCCGGCGAAGTTCTCGGCACCGATCTTCCAGTTCGCCTTGATCCGCCACCGTTGTGGTCCATGCAACTCGATGCCACTCGAGCTCTGCCGCGTGTAGAAGTCGAGGTAGAACTTGAAGTCCCCCAGGTAATCCTCCAGCGGTGGCGCCTGGGCGTTCAGGCTCAGAAAAATCATGCCGTTGTAGATTGCGATGTTCGGAGCCGGCAGCAGCCGTTGTCCCTTGCGGGCAAATCCTTCCTCGCCGCCGTAAGCATCCTGATGGAACGGCAACCCCACAATCCTGCCGTCGTTGCGGTAGGACCAGCCGTGATACGGACAACGGAAGTGTGAGGCATTGCCCATCTCCGCTCGGCATACCTGCATGCCGCGATGCAGACACATGTTGAAATGCGCGCAGACAGTGCCATTCTCGTCGCGGGTGATGATGAACGAGTCCTCGAGGATCCGCCGCACGACATAGTCTCCCGGCTGTGCGATCTCTGATTCGTGGCCGACGAATACCCACGCCTGGGCGAAGATGTGCCGCTTTTCCAGCTCATAGATCTCCCGGTCGTTGTAGATATGGGCCGGGATCATGCCTCGGCGAACGTCGTCGAGTACCCTGGACTGGTCGGTCATGACACCTTTCTTCTGCACCGCGGTGAGGACCCCTGGTAGCAGAACGGTCTGCAGACAGAGATGAACCGCAATTTGAGCCGGATCCTGTGATCGGGAGCTACGTCGGACAACCCAACGACGGACTCGATACCCATGAGTGTCGTACTCTCCGTTCGTTGGACCCAAGGTACGAATCACGTCAGGTCAGCTGGCGAGACGTCTAGTAGAGATAATACAGATATCATCATATATGTTCAACAGATCGACGTCGGCCGATGCGCGGAAGACGCAAACAGCCCCAGATTCCCAGGGGCTCATTCCTTCGGTGTCGGCGTCGACCGTCCCCACCCTGCGTTGCGAGTCATGTTCTTGAGCAGCGGCATCGGCCGAAAGGTCAACGGAGTGGTGAGAGCCAGTGTCGTCGTCGAGTGCACAACACCCGGAATGGCGACCACCTGCTCGATCAACTGCTGCAGTCCCGCCTGCGTCTCGGTGGCGACGCGCACGAGGAGATCCTCGCGCCCTGTCGTCGCGTGTATCTCCAGCACGTGAGGTATCCCGATGAGAGCTTCCACGATCGAGCCGAGACGACCCTGTTGCACCTCGAGTCCGACGAAGGCCTGCGTGGCGATTCCGGCTTGCGCGAGGTCGAGTTCGGGGCGGTAGCCGGCGACCAGCCCGCTCTCCTCCAACCGCTTCAGGCGCGATTGCACGGTGTTGCGCGAGATGCCCAGCCGCGACGCCAGTTCCACGACTCCGATCCGCGCGTCGCGTGCAAGCATCTCGAGCAGGTCGACGTCGAGCCGGTCGATGCTGAACATTCGAGTCACCTCACCAAGTTGCCATACCCGCACAAGTGAACCATCAGTTCAGTTAAAACGAGATTAGTTGACCTGAAATCGATTAGGAACCAACCTGTTAGGGATTCGGACCCGGGTGCCATCGGGCATCTCACCAACCACATGGCGGTGCATCACGATGACAGATCTTCGTTCAGCCGGGCCTGACCGCGACCTCAACGCGCGGTACCGGGCGTCCTCGGGACCGGTTCTGCTCACCGGAGTTCAGGCGATCGCTCGACTGATGGTCGAACAGCACGAACGGGATACCCGCGAGGGACGCCACGTCGCGACCTTCGTCTCGGGATACCAGGGCAGCCCGCTCGGCGGACTCGATCAGCTGTTGGCCAGCCTGCCCGAGCTCGAATCCGAGCATCATGTCCGCCTCCTGCCCGGGATGAACGAAGAACTCGCCGCGACGTCGGTGTGGGGAAGCCAGAACGACCTGCCCTCGGGCAGCCGTAACTACGACGGGGTGATCGGCGTCTGGTATGGGAAGGGCCCTGGGCTCGACCGCGCCAGCGACGCCCTGCGTCACGGGGCGATGTACGGGGCAAACCCTGCTGGCGGTGCACTGGCCCTGGTCGGTGACGATCCCGGTGCGAAGTCCTCGTCTCTCCCGGTCGCCAGTGAGCGGTCTCTGGCGGCCTTGTCGATGCCGATCCTGTTCCCCCGCAACGCCGAAGAGATCATCACGTTCGGCATGTACGGCATCGCGTTGTCGCGCGCATCGGGATGCTGGCCTGCCATGAAGATCGTCGCCGACGTCGCAGACGGCCTGTGGACGCTGGACCGCGACTTCTCCGACTTCGACATCGCCGTCCCCACCATTGATTGGGACGGCCGACCCTGGACCTACCGCCAACGCATTTGCTCCGCTCCACCGGACAGCCTGCTCGCGGAGGCGGACCTGTACGGCCCTCGCTGGGCGATGGTGCGAGCGTTCAATGCGGCCAACGACATCGACCGTATCGAGGTTGATCCCGCGCAGGCATGGCTGGGCATCGTCGCCGTCGGCACGGCCTATGACACAGTGCGCGAGACACTGGTCGACCTGGGGTTGACTGATCGTGATCTGACCCGATCAGGCATCCGAATCCTGCGCATCGGTATGCCCTATCCCCTTGACCCACAGATGGTCTCCCGCCTGGGCGACGGCGTCGAGCAGATATTGGTCGTCGAGGACAAATCGGCGTTCGTCGAGACGCAGCTCAAGGAGATTCTTTACGGCCGCCGTGCTGCGCCCGAGGTCCTGGGGAAGCACGCGGCCGACGGGAGCACGCTAATCCCCCCGGACGGCGAACTCACCACCGCCCGCCTGCTCGCACCGCTTCGCGCGGTGTTGAAGGACAGGCTGACGCTGGCACCCGCCCCCCTGCCCACGCTCGACCTGACGGTGCTGCCCACCACCCGAACCGCGTACTTCTGCTCCGGCTGCCCCCACAACCGCTCCACCGCGGTGCCGGACGGATCACTGGCCGGGGGCGGAATCGGCTGTCACACGCTGGTCACGATGTCCTCGCGGACAGATTCTGCGGTCACTGCCCTCACCCAGATGGGTGGCGAAGGCGCGCAATGGATCGGCCAGGCGCCGTTCACCGATGTCAAACATATCTTCCAGAACATCGGCGATGGAACGTATTTCCATTCCGGGCAGCTCGCGGTCCAGGCGTGTGCCGCCGCCGGTGTGAACATCACCTACAAAATCCTCTACAACGGCGCTGTCGCGATGACGGGAGCCCAGGACGTCGAGGCAGGGCTGACGGTTCCCGAACTCACCCACAAGCTCGTCGCCGACGGTGTGTCGAGAGTCATCGTCTGCGCCGACGAACCTGAGCGACACAAGGGCGCGGTCTTCGCCGACGGAGTGCTGCTGTGGCCCCGCGACCGCCTCGATGAGGCGCAGCGTCTCCTGCGTGACACCGTAGGTGTCACGGCACTGATCTACGACCAGCAGTGCGCGGCAGAAGCGCGCCGCAAGCGTAAGCGGGGAATGCTGCCGCCCCGGCGCACCCGGGTGGTGATCAACGAGGCCGTCTGCGAAGGCTGCGGCGATTGCGGCGTCAAGAGTAACTGTCTGTCGGTCCAGCCGGTCGAAACAGAACTGGGCCGCAAGACGCGAATTGACCAGAGCACGTGCA
Source organism: Mycobacterium sp. DL (assembly GCF_039729195.1). Lineage (NCBI taxonomy): Bacteria > Bacillati > Actinomycetota > Actinomycetes > Mycobacteriales > Mycobacteriaceae > Mycobacterium > Mycobacterium sp. DL. The sequence goes on along the minus strand of NZ_CP155796.1, from coordinate 4,434,587 downwards.
ATACCGACTACTCCTGCCTGGACGGCAACTGTCCGTCGTTCGTGACTGTGGAACTGCCCGCGACAAGGGACCCCTCCACTGAGCCCGAGCGAGCGATCCCGCCATATTTGCCCGACCCCGAGGTGGCGCCTATCTCGGGTGTCTACAGCGTCTTCCTGGCCGGAATCGGCGGAACGGGGATCGTAACCGTCAATCAGGTGCTGGCAATGGCCGCGCTGCGCAGCGGCTTCTACGCCGAGGGCCTGGACCAGACCGGCCTGAGCCAGAAGGCCGGACCGGTCACCTCGCACCTGCGGCTCAGCACCGAACCCGTTCCCACCTCCAACCGGATCAGCGCCGGGACCGCCGATTGCATCCTGGCCTTCGACCTGCTCACCGCCGTCGATGCCAAGAACGTCAGCTACGGCAACCGGGATCGCACCGTCACAATCGCCTCGACCAGCAGGACGCCCACCGGCGACATGGTTTATGACGCAGCCGTCGAGTACCCGAGCGATGACTCACTGCTGTCCAGCTTGGATGTCCGGAGTCGTTCACTGGTGTCCTTCGACGCGCTGGCGGCCGCCGAACGACTCTTCGGCAACACCACCACCGCGAACTTTCTCCTGGTCGGTGCGGCGTATCAGGCGGGAGCACTCCCCGTGGCGGCCGCCGCGATCGAGGACGCGATTTCGATCAACGGGGTTGCCGTGCAAGCGAACCAGGTGGCATTCCAGTGGGGTCGGGTAGCCGTGGCACTCCCTGAGGTATTCCGAACTGCTACGGCAGACCCAGCCGACGAACGAACGCCTCAAGTGCCGAGCCATCTCTTCACGACGAGCCCGGTAACGGGCGCCGTGCGTGAACTTCTGGAACGGCGGGCGGCAGATCTGGTTGCGTACCAGGACGACCACACGGCTGTTCGCCTGATCAAGCTGGCGGAGCGTGCGTGGGATGAGGAGCGCAGCCTCACCCACCGCACCGACCTGTCCGAAGCCATAACCCGGAACTTCTTCAAGCTCATCGCATACAAGGACGAGTACGAGGTCGCACGGATGCTCACCGACCCAGATTTCCTCGCATCGGTGCGAGCACAGGTCCCCGGCGGAAAGAACCTCACCTTCAAGCTACATCCGCCGGTATTGAAGGCCCTCGGACGCAAGAAGAAGATCAGCATGGGTCCACGTAGCCACGTAGCGCTTCGACTGCTGGCGAAGGCCAAGAAACTCAGGGGAACGCATCTAGACCCCTTCGGGTACACCGAGATGCGACGGATTGAACGTCAGTTGATCATCCACTACGAAGCAACCATCAACGACCTTCTGTCGTCGCTGACACTCGACTCCTACGAATGGGCACTGGCCGTCGCCTCAGCCCCCGACCTGATTCGCGGCTACGAAGAAGTCAAGGTGCGTAATCTTGGCACTTACCTATCACGCCTCGAAGAACTTGGAATCGCCACCGACCTGGTGCCGCGGCCGTGACGTGTTGCCGGCCGCTTGTCGGCGCACTGGGCCCGCGCGCAGCGACGTATCTCGGCGATCCCGCGCAGCCAAGCGATCATCCGCAGGCTCGTGTGTCCTGCAACGCCGGCGGCTTCTATCCGGAGATGCAGTGGGTGATGGCTGAACCAGTTCATCTCGACACTGCCCGCCAAATCAGAGGAGAACTCGTGCCTGACAAGGCTGGACGGAAATTGCAGGTTGCGATTGTGGGATCGGGCAACATCAGTACCGATCTGCTGTACAAGTTGTTGCGTTCGGAGTGGCTGGAGCCGCGGTGGATGATCGGGATCGACCCGGAGAGTGAGGGTTTGGCCCGGGCCCGCAAGCTGGGTTTGGAGACCTCGCATGAGGGTGTGGACTGGTTGCTGGCCCGTGACGAGTTGCCGGACATGGTTTTCGAGGCCACGAGTGCGTATGTGCATCGTGACGCCGCGCCCCGGTATGCCGAGGCGGGTATCCGTGCGATCGATCTGACTCCCGCTGCGGTGGGTCCGGGGGTGATCCCGCCGGCGAATCTGCGAGAGCACCTCGATGCCCCGAACGTCAACATGGTGACCTGTGGTGGGCAGGCGACGATCCCGATGGTCTACGCAGTGAGTCGCGCGGTCGCCGCACAAGGCGCAGCGGTGCCGTATGCCGAGATCGTGGCGTCGGTGTCCTCGGCGTCGGCGGGTCCGGGGACGCGGGCCAACATCGACGAGTTCACCAAGACCACCAGCGCGGGGGTGCAGCACATCGGCGGTGCGGCCCGGGGTAAGGCGATCATCATCCTGAACCCCGCGGATCCGCCGATGATCATGCGCGACACCATCTTCTGCGCGATTCCCGAGGATGCCGACCAGGACGCGATCACCGCATCGATCAAGGATGTGGTGGCGCAGGTGCAGACCTATGTGCCGGGTTACCGGTTGCTCAACGAGCCCCAGTTCGATCCGCCGTCGGTCAACTCCGGGGGGCACGCGGTGGTCACCACGTTCGTCGAGGTGGAGGGTGCCGGCGACTATCTGCCGCCGTACGCGGGAAACCTCGACATCATGACCGCGGCGGCGGCGAAGGTGGGCGAAGAGATCGCCCGCGAGTCGCTGTCGGTCAACGTTGCGGGAGGTCAGGCATGAGCACCGACGAGATCTATTTCGACCCGATGTGGGACATCCGGATGACGGATACGTCGCTGCGTGACGGCAGCCACCACAAGCGCCACCAGTTCACCGCCGAGGAGGTCGGGGCGATCGTCGCCGCGCTCGACACCGCCGGTGTGCCGGTCATCGAGGTCACCCACGGTGACGGTCTGGGCGGGTCGAGCTTCAACTACGGGTTCTCCAAGACCCCGGAGCAGGAGCTGATCAAGCTGGCGGCCGAGACCGCCAAGGAGGCCAAGATTGCCTTCCTGATGCTGCCCGGTGTGGGTACCAAGGAAGACATCAAGGAGGCGCAGAACAACGGTGGTTCGATCTGTCGGATCGCCACGCACTGCACCGAGGCCGACGTGTCGATCCAGCATTTCGGGTTGGCCCGTGAGCTCGGTCTGGAGACCGTCGGGTTTCTGATGATGAGCCACACGATCCCGCCGGAGAAGCTCGCCGCTCAGGCGCGCATCATGGCCGATGCCGGCTGCCAGTGCGTCTACGTTGTCGATTCGGCGGGGGCCCTGGTTCTCGAGGGTGTCGCGGATCGGGTGTCGGCACTGGTCGCAGAACTCGGAGAGGACGCTCAAGTGGGCTTCCACGGCCACGAGAACCTCGGGCTGGGGGTGGCGAACTCGATCGAGGCCGTCCGCGCCGGCGCCAAGCAGATCGACGGCTCGTGTCGGCGGTTCGGGGCCGGTGCGGGAAATGCGCCGGTGGAGGCGCTCATCGGGGTGTTCGACAAGATCGGCGTCAAGACCGGTATCGACTTCTTCGAGATCGCCGATGCCGCCGAAGAGGTCGTCGCGCCCGCGATGCCCGCCGAGTGTCTGCTGGACCGCAACGCGTTGATCATGGGTTACTCGGGGGTCTACTCGAGCTTCCTCAAGCACGCCATCCGCCAGTCCGAGCGCTACGGGGTGCCCGCCCACAAGCTGTTGCACCGCGCCGGGCAGCGCAAGCTGATCGGCGGCCAGGAGGATCAGCTGATCGACATCGCCCTGGAGATCAAACGAGAAATGGACGCCGCGACGACGGCCGGGTGACCGCCATTCAGGCGCACCGTAGTACCGGCATTACTTGTCCCAACTTCACGCCATGCTCGATCCACCCCTTCTGCATCATGGAACACGGCTGGATGCGCGATCCATAGAAGTAAGGGCGCCCTCCACACCGGCACAGACTTCGGATCTAGAGGCCAACGCGACGATTCGTGACCCCGTACATCTCGCACGAAGGTGGACCCTCGCTAAAAACGTCGAGTGTGACGTTCGATGTCATGGCTGAAACACCCTCTGCTGTGGCCAGGGCCGGGATCGAACCGGCGACCTTCCGCTTTTCAGGCGGACGCTCGTACCAACTGAGCTACCTGGCCGGACGGCACCGATCACTTCAACCACGAAGTGCCTCGCCGCAATGGCGACCCTGACGGGACTCGAACCCGCGACCTCCGCCGTGACAGGGCGGCGCGCTAACCAACTGCGCCACAGGGCCTTACTGTGCAACTCCCCCACCGATCGGGTCGCTGCGAGTACCCCCTACGGGATTCGAACCCGTGCTACCGCCGTGAAAGGGCGGCGTCCTAGGCCACTAGACGAAGGGGGCCAGGCCGAATCTCTTCGGGGCACTCACAACATCCATCTCGTTGGGAGCTTCGATAGCTTAGGGTACTGACACCCAAATCCTCAAACGAGCCGGGCGCCGCTATCCTTTGCAGAGCCTTTCCGCATCCACCCATACGCCCCTATAGCTCAGTTGGTAGAGCTACGGACTTTTAATCCGCAGGTCGCAGGTTCGAGCCCTGCTGGGGGCACCGCAGACGCCGTGCGCGGCGAACGCTCAGCGGAAGTAGAGCTCGTCGCCGTCCGGGTAGCCGCCACCGGTGGTCGTGATGTGCACGTGGTCGTAGTGCCCGTATCCGCCGGATCGCCCGCCTCCGGGCGTGTAGTACGCGCCCCGCCAGATCGCGTCCTGGATCCCGAACCGCTGGGCGTTGGCCATCACGTAAGCGACGATCTGGTTCCCGAGGGCGATGCCCGCCTGCGACGTCGGATTGGGGATCATCACGTCGAGCGCCAAGCCGTCGGGATGCCACCGCAGCGCGTCCTGGCGCACCCCGCCGATGTTGTTGATCTCCGGGAACACGGCGCTGACGCTGCGGGCCGTCAGGATCGTCCTGACCTGGAGGCCGTGCTCCGGCGCGACCCCGGCCGGAAGCGTGCGGCTGACGACGCGCCACCGGGATGCGGACACCAGCGACACGTCCTGCGGCGCCGTGCTCGCACTGGCCTGGACGATGGTCCGGGCCGGGTCCTGCAGGACGGGCGGCGACGCGACGACCTCGACGCAGCAGGGCGGGGTCGACTCTTCGACGACGACAGGCGCCTGCTCCGCGACGGGGGCCACTTCGGCGGCCTCGAGAGGAGGCCCTGCGTCGCCCCTGACGACAAGAAACAGAGCGGCGGGTGCGAGAACCGAGGCCACGAAGACAGACTTGTGACGTCGCTCGTCAGCTAGTGAGTGCCGGCCCACGCCAAGCAACATAACCGGAAACGGTGGAAAGTACAGCACCGGTCGAGAAAATAGAACACGGCGCGCTGATCGTTACCCGACCGGTACCCGTCGGTTAGCGAAGGTATACGTCAACTCGCCGGCCTCGAGTAGCAACGGCGTTTATGCAGGTCAGGGGTAGGAGTCATCCGACGGCGATCAGCAACGCCAGCACTGTCAGCACGCCCAGAATCCCCAGAACCGCCGCGATGGTCCACGCTGCGCCGTCACGGCGTGGTTGGCGCACAGTTCCGTCCAACCCGTCCAGGCTGGCGAGCATCTGCCCGGCGCTGTGGAAACGCCACCGCGGGTCGCGTGCCATCGATCGCTCGATGGTCAGCGCCAGCGCCGGATCGATATCCGGCCGCAGCGTGGTGAGCGGCGTCAGGTGTCCCGCCGCGATCGCATCGGCCAGTCCGCACAGGTTCGCCTGGGGGTAGGCCCTGCGTGCCGTCAGCGCCTCGTAGGCGACGACGCCGAGCGAATACAGGTCGTCGCCGGCCGTCGCCGGCCGTCCCGCGATCCGGTCGGCGGGGAGGTAGGCCATGGTCCCGAAGATGCGGTTGGTGAGCGTCTGCGGCGTGTCCGCGCTCTTGGCGACGCCGAAGTCGGCGATCTTCGCCGCACCCGACGGAGTGAACAGGATGTTGGCCGGTTTGATGTCGCGGTGCAGCACGCCGCGGGAGTGCGCCGCGCCGAGTGCGGACAAAACGTCTCTCATGATCGCGCGGACCTGCTGGGTGGACAGCGGTCCGCCACGTGCCAGTACGTCGGCCAGATTCTGCCCGGGAAGGCGCTCCAGGACGATGTACGGCCTTCCGTCGTGGACGCCCGAGTCGTGCACGGCCACCACGTGCGGGTGGTTCAGCCGGGCGGCAGCGTGCGCCTCGGTCGCGAATCGACGTCTGCTGTCGGACTGGATGCCCAGCGACGGGTACAGCAGTTTGACCGCCACCGGTCGCCTCAGCCGGATGTCCCAGCCGTCGCGCACTTCCGCCATACCGCCGCGGCCGAGGACACCTCGAAGCTCGTAGCGTCCGCCCAGAATCTCCGGCGCCTGCATGACCTCAAACTAGCCGCCGAGGCAGAAAGGCAAACCTCGGCGAACGTCCACGGGCCCCGGAACTCCCCGAAATCGTATGATCGAGAGCGTGCTCTACCAGCCTGTTCTCCGACCGTTCTGGCGCCGCCACACGGTGATGACAGCGCTCGCGCTCGCGATGGCGTCGTGGTGGCTTTGGCAAGGGTGGTACGAGGCGCTCGCAGTGACGGCCGTCGGCGGGCTGGTGATCGCCGGCCAACGGCACCGGCGCACCGTGGCGGTGCGCGACGCAGGCCTGCGGGCTCGCGCCGAGTACGAGCACCGGCTCAGCCTCGCGGGAGACCCTCGCGGGGTGTTCGGCCGATACCCGCCGGTGCAGCCGGGCTGGTATCCCGATCCCGGCGCCGCCATCGGGGCTCGCCAGAACCGTTACCAGTTGCGCTATTTCGACGGCTCGGTGTGGACGCCCCACGCAGTATCGCGCTAGCCGCCACCTAGACGGGCGGGCCCTCGATGCCGACGCCGATCGTGATGTGCGGGTGCGCCGTCGGGTCCAGCCACCGCAGTATCGAGCGCATCTGATCCCGTCCGACCGCCACACATCCCCAGGTGGGTTCACCGTCGGACACATGCAGGAAGATGCCCGCGGAACGGCCGGGTATCCGCTGCGGGTTGTGCTCGATGAGGACCGCATAGTCGTAGATCGGTCCCGAATCGAAGAGGTTCTCAGCGTCCCGGGAATCGATCTCGGCGGCACGGACATGCGTGTTGTAGGTGGGCGAGTCGACGTCCTCGTCCCACCAGTCCGCGTCGGTCGTCTGGAAGTAAGGCATGCGGGTACCGGGATTGGGCTCTCTGCCGAAAGCCTGACCGAGCGGGAACGTGCCCACCGGGGTACGGAACACGTCATCGGCGGGAGCCCCGAGACCGAGCTCGCCGAAGTCGGCAGGCGTCGGGCCCAGAACGACCCGCCACTGAGAACCGGAGCGTTCGTAGGCGGTGAGGCTTCCCGTGGGCGACTCGGCGACGGGAGCACTGACGACGATCATCTGCCCAGGCCGGGAATCCGGCTGCCCCACTGCCGGACTCGCCAATGCGGTGCCCGCGATCAACAGAACCGGTCCGACGCCTCTGGCGAGCTTGCTCAGCACCACCCGAACGTAGCTCAGCGGTAGACCTTCGGGCTGTAGTAGTGCGGGTCGTCCCGGTACTCGACGGGCGGGAGGTTGCGCGCGGGGGTTTCCACGAGCGGCGCGTCAGCCGGCAACCGCCCGTGCGCGCGATCCCAGGCCGAACGCTTTCGGGGATGCATCAGCATCCGTTTGGGCAGCAGCCTGGTCACCCGGAACACCACCCGGCCGAAGAGCCGGTGCAGCCGTTCCTGGCGCGGCGACCACGTCAGGCCCATCAGCTCGCGAACCGGCGGGTCGAACAATCCGACCGTGGTGAAGTTGAAGAATCGTTGCAGCGCCATGACATTGAGCCGCCACATCCAGTCGGGCATCCATTCCAGCGACGGATGCTTGGTCATGGTGGACAGGTCGAGTACCTCGCGCGCGGCCCAATTGTTCTCCAGGACATTGCGGCACATGTGATCCCAGTACTCCTGGAATTCCTCCCAGGTCTTCGGCACCGGCCGCATGCTCATGCCGTACATCCGGTACCACTCGACGTGCTCGTCGAAGAGTTGTCGCTTCTGCGCCTCGGTGAGGCCACCGCCGAGCCATTCCGCGGCGAGCAGCGTCGACTTGAAGAACGTGGCGTGCGCCCAGTAGAAGACCTCGGGGTTCAGCGCGCTGTACCTGCGGCCCTGGTCGTCGACGCCTTTGATGCCGATGTGATAGTCGCGGACCTGGGCCCCGGTCTTCGGCGCCCGATCGCCGTCGAACACCACACCGCCTATCGGATACACCGATCGATAGAGTCGCTGCATCCGCTCGAGGAAGAAGATCGAGTGCTGCGCGACGGCCGCTCCGAGTTGCGGATGCATGTTCTGCATGGACCCGGCCCACGGTCCCTGCAACATGCCCGTCCACTGACCGAAGTACTTCCAGGTCAGCGACTCCGGACCGAGAGGCGCGGGCAGCGAGTCGTACCCTCCCGGCGCTGCGGGGCAACCGACTGCCGCCGCCGCAGATCCGGCATCGGATGCGCTGGTCACAGGGCACGAGGCCGACGTATCTTGAGTCACCAGGTGATCTCTCCGTAAAGGTGTCTTGTCGCCGCACGATATTTTGACTACGAACGTTGTCAACAGAGCTTAGGAGTGATGTGCCGTCCGGTCAACGACGCGGCAGATGGTCGGGTGTCCCACTGCAGGATCGCCAGGCCCTTCGCCGCGGCGAGCTGATCACCGCCGGGGTCGCGCTGCTGGGAAATCGCGGCGGCCCGACGCTGACGGTGCGCGCGGTCTGCCGGGCGGCAGGCTTGACCGAGCGCTACTTCTACGAGAGCTTCGCCGACCGGGACGAGTACGTCGCGGCGGTGTACGACGACGTGTGCAACACCGCGATGGCGACGCTGATGGAATCCGGCAGCCCGCGAGACGCCGTCGAGCGATTTGTGGCGCTCATGGTCGATGACCCCGCGCGCGGCCGGGTACTGCTGCTCGCCCCCGAGGCCGAACCGGTGCTGGCACGTTCGGGCGCCGAGTGGATGCCGAACTTCATCGACCTCCTCCAGCAGAAGCTCACCCGGATCACCGACCCCACCGCCCAGGCGATGATTGCGACGGGCCTGATCGGGGCACTCAGCGCACTGTTCACGGCCTATCTCGACGGTCGCCTGGCCGCCACTCGGGAGCAGTTCATCGACCACTGTGTTGAGCTACTGCTCAGCCGGGCGGGCGACAGAACGCCCGCCGACCTCGGCATGAGCCGCGGCGCGGTAACTTGATGTGACCGGGATACACAGATATATTGACTGCACCCATCAGGTACAGATGAACCGGGAGGTGTCGTGCCGAAAGACCTGACCGACCTGCAGCTGCTGACCGAGCTCGAACCCGTCGTCGAGCAGAACGTCAACCGCCACATGCGGATGCGCAAGGACTGGAATCCGCACGACTACATCCCGTGGTCCGACGGCAAGAACTACTACGCCCTCGGGGGCCAGGACTGGGATCCGGAGCAGTCGAAGCTCTCCGAAGTCGCCCGCACGGCGATGATCACCAACCTGCTCACCGAGGACAACCTGCCGTCCTACCACCGCGAGATCGCGATGAACTTCGGCATGGACGGACCGTGGGGTTTCTGGGTCAACCGGTGGACGGCCGAGGAGAACCGGCACGGCATCGCGCTGCGCGACTACCTCGTCGTCACCCGCGCAGTCGACCCCGTCGAACTCGAACAGCTGCGCATCGAGCAGATGACCCGCGGCTTCAGCCCCGGCCAGAACGACCAGATCGAAGCCGACCTGTTCGCCGACAGTCTCTTCGATTCGGTCATCTACGTGACGTTCCAGGAGCTCGCCACCCGAGTCTCGCACCGCAACACCGGCAAGGCCTGTGAGGATCCCGTCGCCGACCAGTTGCTGCAGCGGGTCTCGGCCGACGAGAACCTGCACATGATCTTCTACCGCGACGTCACCGAGGCGGGCTTCGAGATCGCCCCCGACCAGGCGATGAAGTCGCTGCACAAGGTGCTCCGCAACTTCAAGATGCCCGGATACACCATCCCGGACTTCCGCCGCAGGGCCGTCACGATCGCCTCCGGCGGTGTCTACGACCCGCGGATCCACCTCGACGACATCGTGATGCCGGTGCTCAAGAAGTGGCGCATCTTCGAGCGCGAGGACTTCAACGGCGAATCCGCCCGGATGCGCGACGACCTCGGCGTCCTGGTCGACGAACTGCAGGAGGCCGTCGACAAGTTCGAGGTCGCCAAGCAGCGACGCCTCGAGCGGTTGGCCCAGATGGCGGAGAAGAAGGCCGCCAAGGCTCAGCTGGTCGGATCATCAACCTCGTAACCACCGCTCCCCGACCGGCCCGATCTGCGTTGCGGATCGGGCCGATCGCGTTGCGCAGCCCCGTCGTACTCGCCCCCATGGCCGGGGTGACGAATGTCGCATTCCGCACGCTGTGTCGCGAACTGGAGTTGGCCCGGGCCGGCACGGTGAGCGGGCTGTACGTGTGCGAGATGGTCACCGCCCGCGCCCTCGTCGAACGCCACCCCGTGACGATGCACATGACAACGTTCGCGCCGGAGGAGTCCCCGCGGTCACTGCAGCTCTACACCGTCGACCCGGAGAACACCTACGCGGCGGCCAAGATGATCGCCGACGAGGGCTTGGCCGACCACATCGACATGAACTTCGGCTGCCCCGTACCGAAGGTCACCAGACGCGGCGGCGGAGCGGCGCTGCCGTTCAAGCGACGGTTGTTCGGCCAGATCGTGGCGGCTGCGGTACGCGCCACCGAGGGCACCGGCATTCCCGTCACGGTGAAGTTCCGCATCGGCATCGACGACGACCACCACACCCACCTCGATGCCGGGCGGATCGCGGCGCAGGAAGGGGCGGCTGCAGTGGCCCTGCACGCCCGCACTGCCGCGCAGCGGTACTCCGGCACCGCCGACTGGGAACAGATCGCTGCGTTGAAAGCCCACGTCACCGATGTTCCGGTTCTCGGAAACGGTGATATCTTCGACGCCCGAGACGCGCTGGACATGATGGCCGCGACGGATTGCGACGGCGTCGTGATCGGCCGGGGTTGTCTCGGGCGGCCGTGGCTTTTCGCCGAACTGTCCGCCGCGTTCACCGGGGTACCGGCGCACACCCCGCCCACGCTCGGCGAGGTCGCGACGATCATCCGTAGGCACGGCGAGCTCCTCGCGGCACATTTCGGAGAGGACAAGGGAATGCGGGACATCCGCAAGCACGTGGCGTGGTACCTGCACGGGTTCCCCGCGGGAGCCGACCTGCGTCGGTCGATGGCGCTGGTCAAGACGATCTCCGAGCTCGACGATCTCCTCGGGGAGCTGGACCCCGACGTACCGTTCCCGCCGGCCGCCGCAGGACCTCGCGGACGGCAGGGTTCCCCCGGGTCGGTGACTCTCCCCGAGGGCTGGCTCGATGATCCCGACGACTGCACGGTGCCCGTCGGGGCCGATGTCATGCACTCGGGCGGCTGAGCTGAACGGTGTCGAGACAGTGTCGAAAGAGTTCCGAGACACCATCGACCCCTTAGTCCGGCTAGCCGTTTCACAGGTTGTCTCAGTACGATGAGGGTTCACATGCCTGTCTCCGGTCGCGGAGCGGGCGCGAGTGCTCTAGACAGTTAACAGGCATTCGGCGCTGTCGGCGCCGAGGTGCGACGACGCACGAACGCCGTTGGGAAGCTGGAAGGCCGGTACGAACATGAGTGACGGCGGTAACGCCACTCCTGGCCGCCCCCTCCCCGGCGACGACGGCAGGGCCGGCGACAAGGCTGACCCTGACTGGCTTACCCGATCGCGGCAGCCGATGCCAGGCGCCGCGCCGTGGGAGCGTGCAAACGATCCGCACCGGTCCGGCGATGCAGGAGGCGAAGCCGGACCACCCGAACCGGTCACTGTCGCCGACCTGATCGCGAAGATCAAGGGCGACGCCCCACTCTCGGAACCGAGACGCCACCGCGCCGAACCGGAGCCCGAAGACGAACCTGAAGACCTAGCCGAACCCGACGGCCTGGCCGAACCCGAAGACCTGGCCGAACCCGAGCCGTATCCCGACCTGGACGACCTCGACACCGCCGTTCTGCCCGTGGTGGCGTCGCCGGTCTCGGAGATCCCCGTCCTCGCCGGCCCGCGGGTGTCCCCCGCGCGCGCTGCCCCCGTCCAACGCAGCCATCACCGCAGCGTGGTGGTGGGCCGGGTGGCCGCGGCGCTGATCGCCGTTCTCGCGCTCGCGCTGACAGGCGGCGCCTGGCAGTGGCAGTCATCCAAGAACAACCTGCTCAATCGGGTCTCGGCGCTCGACCCGGATTCCCGCGACATCGTGGACCCGAATGCGCAGTTCGGCGACGAGAACTTCCTCATCGTCGGCGTCGACAGCCGCTTCGGCGACAACCTCGAGATGGGCGCAGGCACCACCGAGGACGCGGCCGGCTCGCGGTCGGACACCATCATGCTGGTCAACATCCCCGCCAACCGTGAACGTGTTGTCGCCGTGTCGTTCCCGCGAGACCTCGAGATCGACCCCATGCAGTGCGAACCGTGGAACCCCGAAACCCGCGAGTACGGCCCGATCATGGACGAAGAATCGCCGATGTACGGCATGGAGACGGTCCACACCGAATACAAGCTCAACTCGGCCTTTGCCGTCGGCGGGCCCAAATGTCTGGTCAAGGTGGTCCAGAAGCTGTCGGGGCTGCACGTCAACCGCTTTATGGCCGTCGACTTCGCCGGCTTCTCCAAGATGGTCGACGCCCTCGGCGGTGTCGAGGTGTGCAGCACCACGCCGATCGAGGATTACGAGCTCGGCACGGTGCTACCCGTCGCCGGACGCCAGGTCGTCGACGGCCACACCGCGCTGAACTACGTACGCGCCCGGCAGGTGACCACCGAGGTGAACGGCGACTACGGCCGGATCAAACGCCAGCAGCTGTTCCTGTCGTCGCTGCTGCGCTCGTTGATCTCCAGCGAGACCTTCTTCTCGCTGTCCAAGCTCAACAATGTGGTCAACATGTTCATCGGCGACAGCTATGTCGACAACCTCGACACCAAGGACCTCGTGAACCTCGGCCAGTCCGTGCAGGGCGTGTCCGCAGGCCGCATCACCTTCGTGACCGTGCCGACGGTCGGGTACGCCGACGAGTGGGGCAACGAAATCCCGCGCACCGACGACATGCGCGCGCTGTTCGCGGCGATCATCAACGACGATCCCCTCCCCGAGGAACGCAACGCGGACAACTCCCCGGTGCCGGGCACCGAGACGCTGGCCAGTCCCGGCGACCCCAACTCCGACGATCCCGCCTCCGACGGCGGTGAGGTCGTCGACGCCGTCGCCACCGATCCCCAGGCCGTCACAGTGCAGGTCTCCAACGCGACCGCCGAAAGCGGTCTTGCCGCCACTGCGGCGGACTCGTTGCAGACGCACGGCTTCAACGTCACCGCGCCTGACGACTACCCGGGCCCGCTGACGGAGACGACGGTGTTCTTCTCGTCGGGCAACGAAGAAGCGGCTGCCACCGTCGCCTCGTCGTTTGCGAACCCGACCATCGAACGGGTCAACGGGATGGGCGACGTGGTGCAGGTGGTGCTCGGCAGCGACTTCAACTCCGTTGCCGCCCCCACCCCCAGCGGATCCCCCGTGCAGGTTCGGGTGCTCCAGGGCTCCAGCAGCACCACGTCGACTGAATTGCCCGAGGATCTGACGGTCACCAACGCCGCCGACACTACGTGCGAGTAGTGCCGGCATCGTTTGGGCAGGTGGCATTCACCTTTCGTTCACCCACCAGCTCGTGACGAACGGGCAGGTCAGACCGTAGGCTGGTCTCCATGCGAACCGCGTACCACGAACAACTTGATGCCCTGAGCAGCCAACTCGGCGAGATGTGCGGCTTGGCCGGGCTCGCCATGGAGCGGGCCACCCAGGCCCTGCTGCAGGCTGATCTGGCGCTTGCCGAGCAGGTGATCACCGATCACGAGAAGATCGCCGCGATGAGCGTGCGCGCCGAGGAGAGCGCCTTCGTTCTGCTCGCGCTGCAGGCGCCGGTGGCCGGGGATCTGCGGTCCGTCGTGAGTTCCATCCAGATCGTCGCCGACGTCGACCGGATGGGCGCGCTGGCACTGCACGTCGCCAAGATCGCCCGCCGCCGCCACCCTCAGCATGCGCTGCCGGAGGAGGTCAACGGGTACTTCGCCGAAATGGGCCGGCTCGCAGTCGAACTCGGACAGAGCGCCCAAGAGGTGCTGATCTCCCGGGACCCGGAGAAGGCCGCCCGGATCCGTGAAGAAGACGATGCGATGGACGATCTGCACCGGCACCTGTTCTCGGTGCTGATGGACCGCGAATGGAAGCACGGCGTCGCCGCCGCCGTCGACATCACGCTGCTGGGCAGGTTCTACGAACGCTTCGCCGACCACGCGGTCGAGGTGGCCCGTCGCGTCATCTTCCAGGTCACCGGCAGCAACCCCGACGAAACGGAGCTGCCGCTACCTCGTTGAGCCACAACGTCATACGAAAGAACCCCCCGGGAGATCCCGGGGGGTTCCTTCGTTGCGGGTACGGACCTAGCCGAACCGACCGGAGATGTAGTCCTCGGTGGCCTTCTGGGTCGGGTTGGAGAAGATCTTCTCGGTTTCGTCGATCTCGACGAGGCGGCCGGGCTTGCCGGTGGCCTCGAGGTTGAAGAACGCCGTCTGATCGCTGACACGCGCCGCCTGCTGCATGTTGTGCGTGACGATGACGATCGTGTAATCCTGCTTCAGTTCTGAGATCAGGTCCTCGATCGCCAGTGTCGAGATCGGGTCGAGCGCCGAGCACGGCTCGTCCATCAGCAGCACGTCAGGCTGCACGGCGATGGCGCGGGCGATGCACAGTCGCTGCTGCTGACCGCCGGACAGACCGCCGCCGGGCTTGTCCAACCGGTCCTTGACCTCGTTCCACAGGTTGGCGCCCTTGAGGGACCGCTCGGCGACCTCGTCGAGGTTCTTGCGTGCCCCCTGCAGCTTCAGCCCGGCTACCACGTTGTCGCGAATCGACATGGTGGGGAACGGGTTCGGCCGCTGGAACACCATGCCGATCGTCTTGCGGACACTCACCGGGTCGATGCCGGAGGCGTAGATGTCCTCGCCGTCCAGCAGCACCGAACCCTCCACCCGGGCACCGGGCAGCACCTCGTGCATCCGGTTCAGCGTGCGCAGCACGGTCGACTTACCGCAGCCCGACGGGCCGATGAACGCCGTGACACTGCGCGGCGTGACCGACAAACCCACGTCGGCGACGGCGTGGAACGAACCGTAGTAGATGTTGAGATCTTTGAGATCCAGCCGCTTGGCCATGAGGCTCCTAAACTCTGTTCCGCGTCAGATAACGGTTGACGAATGCCGCGGCGATGTACAGCGCCGCGATGATCACGATCAGGGTCAGCGCAGCGCCCCACACGCGCAACACACCGGCAGCTTCCGGGTTGACCAACTCGGTGAAGATCAGCAGGGGCAACGACGCCATGTTGCCCTCGAAGGCGTCCATGTTGATGGACCGGCTGTAACCGACCAGCACCAGCACCGGAGCCGTCTCACCCATCACCCTGGCCAGCGCCAGCAGGATGCCACTGATCATGCCCGGCAGTGCGGTGGGGACGACGACCCGAACGATGGTCTTCCATTTCGGAATACCCAAGGCGTAGGACGCTTCCCGCAACTCGTCGGGGACGAGTTTCAGCATCTCCTCGGTGTTGCGGACGACGACGGGCAGCATCAGCAACACCAGGGCCAGCGATACCGCGAAGGCGCTCTGCTCGAAGCCCAGGGTCGAGATCCACAGCGCGAAGATGAAGAGTGCCGCCACGATCGACGGCACGCCGGCGAGGATGTCGACCATGAACGTGGTGACCTTGGCGAACCGGCCGCGACCGTATTCGACGAGGTACACCGCGGCCATGACGCCCAATGGCACCGACAGGACCGCAGCGATCGCGGCCTGGATGAGAGTGCCGTAGATCGCGTGGTAGACGCCACCGGCCATCTGCTCCGGCAGCACGCCGGACAGCGAGTTCGTCCACCACGTCGACGAGGTAATCGCGGTGATGCCCTTGGCCAGAACCGTGTAGATCAGCCAGACCAACGGGATCATCGCGATCACGAACGACGCGGTGAACAGTGTTGTCGCAAGGCCGTTCTTGAACTTGCGGTTGGCGCTGACCGGGTGGAAGGTGGGTCCCTTCACTGCCTGGTCGAGTGTTGCCGTCATCCTCCACTAACCCTTCCGCCGGCCGCTGCACGAGCCAGCGCGTTGACGACGAACGTCAGCGCGAACAGCACGAAGCCGGCGGCGATGTAAGCACCTGTCGGCAGCGGAGAGCTGAATTCAGCTGCCGCCGAGGCGATCTTGGATGCGAACGTGTAGCCGCCGTCGAACAGCGACCAGGAACCGGCCTGCGCGGCGGTGCGCAGGATGATCAGGATGGCGATCGTCTCACCGAGCGCGCGGCCCAGGCCCAGCATCGACGCAGCGATCATGCCGCTACGGCCGTACGGGAACACCGTCATCCGGATGACTTCCCACTTGGTCGCGCCGAGGGCCTGAGCGGCCTCCACGTGACCGCGCGGAGTGAGGGCAAAAACCTCACGGGTGACCGAGGTGATGATCGGCAGGATCATCACCGCGAGCACGATTCCCGCGGTGAAGATGGTTCCGCCGCCCGCCAGGGACACGTTGCCCTCCGAGAACAGGAAGAACCACCCCAGGCTGTCGTTGAGGAAGGTCGCCACGGGTGTCAACCAGGGGGCGAGCACGAAGATGCCCCACAGGCCGAAGACGATGGAGGGCACCGCCGCCAGGAGATCGACCAGCATCGCGAAGGGCCGCGCCAACTGCTTGGGCGCGTAGTTGGTCAAAAAGGCCGCGATGCCGATCGCGATGGGTACGGCGATGACCAGCGCGAACAACGAACTGAGCACCGTGACCATGAACAGATCACGGATGCCGAAGCGCAGGTTGGTGGAGTCGCTGGTGAGGAACTCGGTGCTGAACAGGAAGTTGGCCTGGTTGGCCTGCAGCGACGGGATCGCCTTGATGATGAGGAACAGCGCCATCAGCGCGATGGCGCCGATGATGGTGGCCCCGGCGGCGATCGCGATGGACTTGAAGACGGTGTCGCCCCAACGTCCGCCGCCCTGCCTCAACGCAGACCCCTTTCCAGTTGTGGTTGGCATGTCGGGAGTATCCCCGCCCCGCGGGGGGCTCGCCGGTTTAACCGACGAGCCCACCGCGGTCGAGTCTGGAGTCAGAGCCATGGGTTGGTGACTAGGCCGTCGCGTTGATGGAGTCGACGGCCTCGGTCAGGCGGGTCTTGAACGCCTCGGGCACCGGGATGTAGCCGTTGTCCTCGAGACCGGTCTGACCGTTGCCGAGAGCCGAGTGCATGAACGCCTTGACCGCGGTGGCGACCTCGGGGTCCGGGTACTCCGAGCACACGATCTCGTACGCGGCGAGCACGATCGGGTACGAACCCGGTTCGGTCGGCATGTAGAACGACGTGGTGTCGAGCACCAGGTCGTTGCCCTCACCCTTGAACTTCACTCCGTCGATCGCCTTACCGGCGGTCTCCGTGCTCAGTTCGACCGGCTCCGGTCCCGCCGAGGTGATGATCTGGGCGATGGACAGGTTCTGCGCCTTGGCGAACGACCACTCGTTGTAGGTGATCGATCCCGGGGTGCTCGCGATGGCCGCCGAGGTGCCCTCGTTGCCCTTGGCGCCTTCGCCGACGCCGCCGGCGAACGACTTGCCCGCGCCCTTGCCCCATGCGCCGTCGGAGGCCGCATCGAGGTACTGCTGGAAGTTGTCGGTGGTGCCCGACTCGTCGCTGCGGAAGATCACATTGATCGGTTGAGCGGGCAGGGTCACGCCCTCGTTCAGTGCCGCGATCTCGGGGGCGTCCCATGTGGTGACGGTGCCGTTGAAGATCTTGCCCAGGGTCGGGCCGTCGAGCGCCAGGGTGTCCACACCCTCGAGGTTGTAGGTCATGGCGATGGGTCCGAACACTGCGGGAAGGTTCCATGCCGGATTGCCACCGCAACGCTCCATGGCGCGGTCGACCTCACCCTTCTCGGCGTTCAGCGGCGAATCCGAGCCGCCGAAGTCGGTCTGTCCGCCGAGGAACTCCGAGACACCCGCGCCGGATCCGCTGGAGGTGTAGTTCAGGGTGTATCCGGGGCAGTCCTGCTCGTAGGCGTTGATGAACCGCGTCATCGCGTTGGCCTGCGCGGACGAACCACTGGCCTTCAGCGACTCCTTGCCGCCGCAGTCCCCGGCCGGCTCCGAGCCGCCCTCGCCGGATCCCGTAGCTGCGGTGTTGTTGTCGCTGCCGCACGCAGACAGCAGCAGAGCGCCGGCGGCCAGCAGGCTCACTGCGGCACCAGTTCGTTTGGCCTTCACAAAGCTCCTTCAATACGCGTTCGGGTAGGCACGCATGTCGCGCCGAGCAGAACTCTCGCTGCTCGGCTGTGAACCTAAGGGCTGCTCGTGAATCGACGCCCTACGGATGGTGAACGGAAGGTGAACCAGAAAGGGGGGTGAGGCGACGAAACCGCAGCAGAGGTTGACGACGATCAGATATCTCAGTACTCATTGAGTCAATGTCTATTGAGGTAAAACCAGACGACGCACAGCGGGTCGCCGTCTTCGCCGCGCTCGCGGACCGGGCACGTCTGGCGATCGTCGATCACCTGCTGCTGGCCGACGCGTCGCCGTCGGAGTTGCGCACGGTGCTGAACATGCAGTCCAACCTGCTCGCCCATCACCTGGGCGTGCTCAAGCGGGCGGGTGTTGTTCGCCAGTCCCGCTCCGAGGCCGACGGGCGACGGTTCTATCTACGGCTCGATCACCACGCCCTCGAGAGCCTTGTCCCCACGGCCGAACGCGGCGCTGCACGCGTGGTGTTCGTCTGCACCCAGAACTCCGCCCGCAGCCAACTCGCCGCGGCGATCTGGAACCGACACAGCGAAGTGCCCGCCACCTCCGCCGGCACCCGCCCGGCGGCGCGCATCCATCCCGGTGCCGTGTCGGCCGCCCGCCGCCACCACCTGCACCTGCGCCCGCAGACCCCGCGCCATCTCGGCGATGTCCTGAACTCCGGCGATCTCGTCATCGCCGTCTGCGATAGCGCGCACGAGGAACTCCCGACCGAACTCACTCGCCTGCACTGGTCGGTGGCCGACCCCGCGCGCACCGAGAGGGCCGGCGCCTTCGATACCGCCGTCGACGACCTCAGCGAACGAATCCACCATCTTGTGCCCACCGTGAAGACCGCCTGACAAGGAGAACAGCATGACCGACAACATCGCCCCCGAGGCCCATCCGCACCTTCGACACGACCTGTCCATCGACCAGCGCCTGGCGATGACGTCCGCCGCAACCCAGCTGGAGAAGGAGTTCGACGGCATCTACGGCGTCGAGACCATCGAACGCTTCCTGCATTCGTCCTACGATCAGTTCGCCGGGCACGCCAAGATTCCGAACTTCCTACCCCTGCTCGCCGAACGCTTTGCCCGGCAACGCCTTCGGGCGCTGGCCAAGGTGGAGGGCAAGCATCACGACGGAAAGCCGACCGTGCTGTTCCTGTGCACCCACAACGCCGGACGGTCACAGATGGCAATGGGCTTCTTCACCCAGATGGCCGGCGACGCCGCCGTTGCCTGGTCAGGCGGCTCCGAACCGGGCCACGAGGTCAACCCCGCGGCAGTCGCGGCGATGGCCGAGCGTGGTATCGACATCTCTCGCGAATACCCCAAGCCGTGGACCGATGAGATCGTGCGCGCCGCCGACGTGATCATCACGATGGGGTGCGGCGACGCCTGCCCGGTGTTCCCCGGGCTCCGCTACGAAGAGTGGAAGCTCGACGATCCCGCCGGTCAGAGCGTCGACGACGTCAGGCCGATCCGCGACGAGATCGAACAACGGGTACGCACACTCCTGACCGAACTCGGGGTCTCGGTCGCAGGATGATTCGATATCTGTCAATATAGACGGATGTCGAAATCATCCCTGCTGCTGCGCGCCGGCGACTCCATCGGCCTTGCCGCACTCGACGAGGACACGTCCGACCGCCTCGCCCGGATGTTCAAGGCGCTGGGCGACCCGGTGCGCCTGCGCCTGTTGAGCCTGATCGCCGGCAACCCCGGCGGGGAGGCGTGCGTCTGCGACATCTCCACCACGTTCAACCTGACCCAGCCGACGATTTCCCACCATCTCAAAGTGCTTCGATCCGCCGGAATCCTCGCCAGTGAGCGGCGCGGCTCCTGGGTTTACTACCGGGCGATTCCCGAAGCACTGCAGCAGCTTTCGCTGATCCTTCAGATCGACGAGGGCGAAGCCACCCCATCCGATGCCTGTGTCGAGGAGACCGTGTCATGAGCAGCCCCACCACCACCGACGATGCTGCGGTCGTCAAGAAACTGTCCGCGCTGGACCGGATGCTGCCGGTCTGGATCGGCATCGCCATGGTCGCCGGCCTGCTGCTCGGCAGACTCGTCCCGGGACTCGGCAACGCGCTGAGCGCCGTTGAGATCGACGGCATTTCGCTCCCGATCGCCATCGGACTGCTGGTGATGATGTACCCGGTCCTGGCCAAGGTCCGCTACGACCGCCTCGACTCGGTGACCGGGGACCGCAGACTGCTGTTGTCGTCACTGGTTCTGAACTGGCTGTTCGGTCCGGCGTTGATGTTCGCCTTGGCGTGGCTGATGCTTCCGGACCTTCCCGAATACCGCACCGGCCTGATCATCGTCGGCCTCGCGCGTTGCATCGCGATGGTGATCATCTGGAACGATCTCGCGTGCGGCGACCGCGAGGCCGCGGCCGTGCTGGTCGCGATCAACTCGGTGTTCCAGGTCTTCATGTTCGCGGTCCTGGGCTGGTTCTATCTCTCGGTGCTCCCCGGTTGGCTCGGCCTGGAGCAGACCACCATCGACACCTCGGTATGGCAGATCGCCAAGTCGGTGCTGATCTTCCTCGGCATTCCGTTGTTGGCGGGCTACCTCACCCGCCGGTTCGGGGAGAAGGCCAAGGGCCGGGAGTGGTACGAGAGCACGTTTCTGCCCAGGATCGGCCCGTGGGCGCTCTACGGCCTGCTCTTCACCATCGTCATCCTCTTCGCGCTGCAGGGCGATCAGATCATCTCGAGCCCCTGGGATGTCGCGCGGATCGCGCTGCCACTGCTGGCCTACTTCGCCATCATGTGGGGCGGTGGCTTCCTCCTCGGTGCCGCGATCGGCCTGGGCTACGAGCGCACCACCACGTTGGCGTTCACCGCCGCAGGCAACAACTTCGAGTTGGCGATCGCGGTCGCCATCGCCACCTACGGCGTGACGTCCGGACAGGCACTGGCCGGAGTCGTCGGCCCGCTCATCGAGGTGCCCGTACTGGTAGCCCTGGTGTACGTGTCGCTGGCGCTGCGCGGCCGCTTCGCCTCCCGCACACCCGCGGCAGTCGAGGAGACGAAGTGACGCGCAGACCGTCGGTGCTGTTCGTCTGCGCGAAGAACGGCGGCAAGTCGCAGATGGCGGCCGGGCTGATGCGCCAGCTCGCCGGCGACCGGGTCGATGTGCACTCCGCCGGCACCAAACCGGGAACAGCAGTCAACGCGCTGTCGGCGGAAAGCCTCGGCGAGCTCGGGATCGACATCAGCGATCAAACACCCAAACCTGTTGATCCACAACTGGTTGCGGATGTCGACGTGGTCGTGATCCTGGGTCGGGAAGCTCAGCTGGACCCAGTCCCCGGCACCGAATTCCAGAACTGGGACACCGACGAACCGTCCGAGCGCGGCATAGACGGCATCGAGCGGATGCGGCTGGTGCGCGACGACATCGCCGCCCGGGTCCGCCGGCTTGCCGACCAGCTCAGCACCCCGTCGTCGACACCATCGGAGGAGCCCGTTCAATGAGCAAGGTCGAGGTATTCGAACCCGCGCTGTGTTGCGCGACGGGGGTCTGCGGCGAGGATGTCGACCAGCAATTGGTGATGTTCTCAGCGGATCTCGACTTCGTCGCCAGCCGCGGCGGCGACGTCGCCCGCTACAACCTGGCGAGTGAACCGGGCACGTTCGCCGAGAACCACACAGTGCGGGCGTTTCTGCAGGTTGCCGGCTCCGAAGGATTGCCGTTGATCCTGGTCGACGGCATCACCGCGATGACGGGGCGCTATCCCGACCGCAACCAACTGGCCGCTTGGGCCGGTGTTGAACCGGCAGTCGCAACAAATCTGCTGGAGGATACGACTTCCGGCGACAGCTGCTGCAGCAGCGACAGTCCCGACACCTCCGGCTGCTGCTGACACTCGTGAAGTTCCTGGACACACCGCCCCGCTTTCTGTTCTTCACCGGCAAGGGCGGGGTGGGCAAGACCTCGATCGCTTGCGCCGCCGCGATCCACCTGGCCCGCCAGGGGAAACGGTTCTGCTGGTCAGCACAGACCCGGCGTCCAATATCGGCCAGGTCTTCGGGATGTCGATAGGCAACACCATCACCACGATCCAAGCGGTGGAGAAGTTGTCCGCGTTGGAGATCGACCCTGATCAGGCGGCCGAGGCATATCGCGAGCGAATCATCGGCCCGGTTCGCGGCCTGCTACCCGACAAGGAACTGCAGTCGATCGCCGAACAACTCTCCGGTTCGTGCACCACCGAGATCGCATCGTTCAACGAATTCACCGAACTGCTCACCGACTCCGACGGCCCGATGGAGCAGTTCGACCATGTGCTCTTCGACACCGCGCCCACCGGACACACCATCCGACTGCTCCAACTGCCAGGCTCTTGGACGGATTTCCTCAACGAAGGTAAGGGCGACGCGTCGTGTCTCGGCCCGCTGTCCGGACTCGACAAACAGCGTGACCTCTACGCCGGCGCGGTCGCCGCCCTGTCCGACCCGCTACGCACCCGCCTCGTGCTCGTAGCCCGTGCGCAGCGGTCGACGCTCACCGAGATCGCCCGCACACACACTGAATTGGCAGCAATCGGTCTGACGCACCAGTACGTGGTGATCAACGGAGTCCTGCCCGCCCCCGCCGAGCCCGCAGACCCGCTCGCCGAGGCGATCTACACGCGCGAGCAACAAGCCATCGCTGCCCTACCCGACGAATTGCACTTGCTGCCAACCGATCAGGTGGATCTCAAGGCCGCCAACATCGTAGGGCTGGAGACGCTCACCACGTTGTTCGATGCGGACCCGGGGACGCCCACTGACAACGAGGAGGCGCCGACGGACGACTCCGCCGCCCCGCTGACGACCCTGATCGATGAACTCGCCAGCGGCGACCACGGATTGATCGTGTGCATGGGCAAGGGCGGCGTCGGAAAGACCACCGTCGCCGCAGCGATCGCCGTCGCCCTGGCCGACCGCGGGCATCAGGTGCATCTGACCACCACCGACCCCGCCGGGCATCTCACCGATACGCTGCACGGCACCCTGGAGAACCTGCACGTGTCGAGCATCGACCCGGCCGAGGCGACACGCGCCTACCGAGACCATGTTCTCGCCACGAAGGGCCGTGCGCTCGACCAACAGGGCCGGTCGATGCTCGAAGAGGATCTCCGCTCACCGTGCACCGAGGAAGTCGCAGTGTTCCAAGCCTTCTCACGGGTGATAAGCGAGTCTCGGCACAAATTTGTCGTAGTCGACACCGCACCGACCGGACATACGCTGCTGCTGCTCGACGCCACCGGGTCCTACCACCGCGAGGTCGCCCGGCAATTCGGCGACCGACAGTTCACCACGCCGCTGATGCGCCTGCAGGATCCCGACCTCACCAAGGTCATCGTCGTCACTCTGGCCGAGACCACACCGGTTCTCGAAGCCGCCGGCCTCCAGGAAGAACTCGAACGGGCCGGGATTCACCCCTGGGCGTGGGTGATCAACAATTCGCTCGCCGCCGCCCGTCCGGCATCCCCGCTGCTGCGTCGACGGGCCGCCGCCGAGCGGCCACAGATCGACAAGGTGAGATCCGATCTCGCCGATCGGCTTGCCGTGGTACCTCTACTGCCGACCGAGCCGGTGGGCATCCCCGCGCTGGAACGGCTCACCGGATCGGGAGCCGTTGCGCCGTGACCGGCGCCCGGGCCTGCTTTTACCGCCCCACCACGGCGTCGTTTCCCAGACGATCTATCGTCTGGGCGCGATCAAGGCCGCAAGGCGTTCCAGCGCAGCATCATTGACGCGGTAGTACGCCCACTTGCCGCGTTGTTCGCGCTCGACGAGCCCGGCTCCGACAAGCAACTTCATGTGGTGTGACACGGTCGGCTGACTGAGGCCGAGTGGCACCGTCAGGTCACACACACACGCCTCGCCGGCATCGCTGGCAGCGATCAGTGACAACAGCTTGACCCGGGCCGGATCGGCCATCGCCTTGAAGACGGCAGCGAGTTGGTCGGCCGCCACATCGGCCAGGATTCCACCGGTCACCGGGGAGCAACACGCCTCTACTCCACGAACGGGCGCAAGAGTCACGGGGCTGGCCATGACGCCATCATGCCACACGCATTGACAAACTTCGATGCGTGGAGCATGGTGCGATAGATCGAAGTTCATCGATACGAGGAGTCAGGATGTCTGAGTTGCCTGTTGTTGTCATCGGCGCCGGCCCCCAGGGGTTGGCCGCGGCCGCGCACCTGCTGGAGCGCGGGTTGCAACCCGTGGTTCTCGAGTCGGGCGCCGTTCCCGGCGCCGCGGTGGCACAGTGGTCAAACGTGCGCACGTTCTCCCCGTGGCCGGAACTGGTCGATGCGGCGGCGACCCGGTTGCTCGCACCACTCGGGTGGTCCGCACCCCCGACCGGTTACCCCACCGGCGGCGAGTGGATCAGTGGCTACCTGACGCCACTGGCCGACGCACTGGGTGATCGTGTCCGCTACCGCACCCGGGTGACCGGGGTGTCGCGACAAGGGCACGACCGAGTGCTGAGCAAAGACCGCGAGGACGCGCCGTTCGTGGTGCACGTCGTCGACCAGGATGGGCGCGAATCGACACTGGCGGCCCGCGCGGTCGTCGACGCCTCCGGCACCTGGGAACATCCGAATCCCGCTGGTGCCGACGGACTCCCAGCGCTCGGCGAGCGGGATGCCGCCGCCGCGGGTGTCCTGTCGTACACGCCGCCGTCACCCGGGGACTCGATTGCGTGGGCGGACGGACACGTCGTGATCGTCGGCAGCGGTCACTCGGCGATGACGGCGGTCATCGAGTTGGCCGAGGTGGCCCGTCAGCACCCCGCGACCCGCATCACCTGGGTCCTTCGTCGCGGCACGATCGGAGACACGTTCGGCGGCGGGGAGTCGGATGCTCTGCCGCAGCGAGGCGCGCTGGGCACCCGCGCCCACGCCGCGGTGGACGCAGGTCTGGTGCAGATGGTCACCGGGTTCCGAACCGAGCGCATCGCCGTGGAGGGCGGTAGGGCGACGGTCATCGCCGAGGACGGACGAGCAATCGCGCCCGCCGACCATGTGGTGGCGCTGACCGGCTTCCGCCCGGACCTGTCGTTCCTGTCCGAGCTGCGCCTGGAACTCGATCCCATCCTGCAGGCGCCGATCAAACTGGCGCCCGAGATCGACCCCAACATCCATTCGTGCGGGAGCGTGCCCCCGCACGGCGCCGCCGAGCTGGCCCATCCCGAGGAGCCGGGCCTGTTCGTCGTCGGGATGAAGTCCTACGGTCGGGCCCCGACGTTCCTCGCGCTGGCCGGCTACGAACAGGTGCGCAGCGTGGCGGCCGAGCTCGCCGGCGATCACAGCGGCGCCCGGCGGGTCGAGCTGGTGCTGCCCGAAACCGGAGTGTGCAGCGGCGCCGGCCTGTCTGACGCATCTGCCGAGTCGACTCAGGGCGGCTCCGGCGCACCCGCCACAGCCGAAGCGCCGCCGCTATCGTTGGCGCGCAATCCGATTGACGCATGACGCAGGTCCACAGGGAGAGCACGGCCGCAGCCCACGGAGTGGGGCTGCGTGCTGTGCTGCTCACCCTGTGTGTCACGGAGATCACCAGTTGGGGAGTGCTCTACTACGCGTTCGCCGTCCTCTCGCCGAGTATCAGCGGCGAAACCGGCTGGTCCGCCTCCGCCGTGACCGCAGCGTTCTCCGCCGGCCTGGTGATCGCCGCACTGTTCGGCATCGTGGTCGGACGCTGGCTGGACCGGTACGGCCCACGTTGGATCATGACTGCGGGTTCAGTGTTGGGCGCGGTCGCGCTGTGCGCTGTGGCGACAGCCCCGAACTACTGGTGCTTTCTAGCCGCCTGGATCGTCGCCGGCATCGCCATGAGCAGCGTCTTCTACGCGCCGGCTTTTGCCGCGTTGACACGCTGGTATGACCACCGGGCGATCGGGGCGCTGACCGCCCTGACATTGGTCGCCGGCCTGGCCAGCACCGTCTTCGCGCCGCTGACCGCCGTGCTCTCTGATCACATGGACTGGCGCACAACCTATTTGGCACTGGCAGCCCTGCTCGCCATCATCACGATCCCCGCTCACGCCCTCGGCCTGCGACGCAGTTGGCCGTCGATCCAGTCTCGACACCCGGTCCCGTCGCCTACGACGACGGCGCGCAGCCGTCCGTTCGTGGCGCTCACCGCCGCCTACGCCATCGCCGCATGTGCGTCCTACGCCGTCATCGTGAATCTCGTTCCCCTGATGAACGAACGCGGCATCAGCACCGGTGCCGCGGCGATTGCCCTCGGACTGGGGGGTGCGGGCCAGGTACTGGGAAGGTTGGGTTACCGCGCGCTGGTCCGGCAGGTCGCGGTGGTGCCGCGAACCATCGCGGTCATGGCCGTAGTGGCCGTCACCACCGTGTTGATCGGCGTCTTCACCTCGCTCACTGTGCTCGTCATCGTCACCGTCGCCGCGGGGATGGCGCGCGGGGTGATGACGCTGTTGCAGGCCACGGCGGTCACCGAACGCTGGGGCATGACCCACTACGGCCATCTCAGTGGGATTCTGTCCGCTCCGGTCATGCTCGCCACCGCGCTCGGTCCGTTCATCGGCGCGGCGCTGGCCGGCCTACTCGGCGGCTACGCCGCGATGTTCGTGCTGCTCGGCGGAATCGCGGCGGTAGCGGCACTGCTGGCCGCCGGCACCGGTGTGGGGCAGGCGCGGTTCCCGGTTCACTAGACGGCACGCGCAGACCGCTGACTACGGGTCTGTGTTCACCCCGGCATAGGCGGTGTCGGTGCTGTAGACCGTGAAGCCCAGACGTTCATAGGTGCGCACGGCGGCGGTGTTGTCGGACTCGACGTAGAGCATCACGGTGGGCTCGGCCGCGTCCGCGAGTTGCTGCGCCAGCCACGTCATTCCGACCGCCGTCAACGTGCGCCCCAGCCCCATGCCCTGAGCGGCAGGGTCCACTCCGACGACGTAGACCTCACCGATGCCGGGCTTGTCGGCGTGCAGCTTGGTCCAGTGGAAACCGAGCAGCCTCTCCCCGGTCTCATCGAAAGCAAGGAACAGACCCTCGGGGTCGAACCACGGCTCGCCCCGACGCTCGGCGATCTCGGTCTCGGTCCAGCCGCCCTGCTCGGGATGCCAGGAGAAGGCCGCATTGTTGACCCGCAGGATCTCGGCATCGTCGGCGGGACCGGCATAAGTGCGCAGGTGCACCCCGTCGGCCGCGTCGACATCCGGCACATCCAGAAGTGGGCGTCGCATCTGCAGCAACCGACGCACCGGACCCAGCCCGAGAGACGCAGCGGCCGCCTCCGCCGCAGGCAGCGTCCCATGCGCCCAGAACCGGATCCGCCCGCCCGTCCTGTCCAGCGCCGCACGGATCAACGACCTGCCGGCACCCTGCCTGCGGGCGTCGGGAGCCACCACCAGTTCGGCCATCTCCGGCGTCAGATTCAGATATCCGATGATCGCACCGGTAGTCCCGATGGCAACCAGATGTTGGGTGCGTTCATGGTCCAGCTCACGCAACACCTGCTCGCCTACGGGTGGGACGCCGTCGAAATCTGTTGCCGCACTGATGATGTCACGAATTTCCTGCTGCTCCGCCGCCGACAGCTGCGGTCGCCAGGCGATACGACTCACTTACTGTGCAGGTGCTCGGCCAACGGGACCGGGACCCCATCGGGGGCATCCCCGTACTCGTCGTCGTCCGGATCGTCGGGAAGTTCCGATTCCTGGGCGGACGGGCGACCCCGCGCCGGCCTCACGGCCTTGTATCCGACGTTGCGGACGGTACCGATCAGCGACTCGTACTCGGGTCCGAGTTTGGCGCGCAGGCGCCGCACATGCACGTCGACGGTGCGGGTACCGCCGAAGAAGTCGTATCCCCACACCTCCTGGAGGAGCTGGGCCCGGGTGAACACCCGCCCGGCGTGCTGCGCCAGGTACTTCAGGAGCTCGAATTCCTTGTAGGTCAGGTCCAGCGGGCGTCCGCGCAGCCTCGCGGTGTAGGTGCCCTCGTCGATCACGAGCTCACCGAGGCTGATCTTTCCGAGGTTCTCCTGGTTGGCCGCGCCGCCGCGACGTCCGACCAGCAACCGGAGTCGGGCGTCGATCTCGGCAGGGCCGGTGCCCGGCAGCAGGATCTCGTCCAGACCCCATTCGACGCTGACGGCGACCAGGCCGCCTTCGTTGACCACGGCGACCACCGGAACCGACGAACCCGTCGTCCCCAGCAACCGGCAGAGGCCGCGCGCAGCCGCCAGGTCGGTGCGCGCATCGACGATCGCCACATCCGCCGTACCGGCCTCCAACAGAGAGGACACTTCCGTCGGCGCCGTGCGCACATTGTGAGCCAGCAGCGACAACGAGGGCAGCACCGACTCGGGATGTGGGTCGACTGTCAATAGCAGTAGATCCAACTGGCCCTCCAACAAATTGTGGAGATCTCGCCCGGACAACCCTGTCGCGCGGTGACTTCCCAGATTCATGCCTGACACACGGCCGTTACCCGACCGATGGTTCCATAACGATAGCGTGCCACCTGCAGGTAAGCCTCGCCGAACCGAATACCGTCGCGTCGTGGGCAACAATGTCGGGGTGCACAAGCTCGCGATCGGTGCCCTGGCGACTCTCACCGCCGTCGTCGTCGGTGCTGTCGGCACGGACTTCGGTGCGGCCATTTACGCCGAGTATCGCCTGGCCAGAAGCGTACGGACCGCCGCCGATCTGGACTGGGACCCCTCGGTGGCGATCCTGGGTTTCCCGTTCGGACCGCAGGCGATGCGCCGGCACTACGACGAGGTCGAGATCAAGGCCAGTGGCGTTGATCACCCGGTCACCGGCAAGGCGTCACTGGAGGCGACCATGCATTCCATCGATCTCGGCGACGGATCCTGGCTGATCCCTCCGGATGCGACGCTGGTGGTAGGCAAGGTGGAAAGCCGGATCATCATCGACTCCACTCACCTCGGCAGGTTCATGGAAATCCCCGATCTGCTCGTCGAGGCACCGACCGTGGAGACCAACGACTCCACCGGCGGAACCACGGAGTCCGGCATCTCGAGCAATCGCGGGCTGGTCTTCACCGGCACGCCGAGGAAGGTCGGGTTCGATTCGAAGGTCAGCATCGCCGTCGACCTGTCCATCACCGATGCCACCACCCTGGTCATGACGGCCACCGGGCTGCTCACGGGGCCGGGGACCGCCGACCAGGAGGTGCCCGAAGACCAGCTGCCCGCGGTGTTGTCGGCTTTCTCCGCCAGCCTCCCGGGGCAGAAGCTGCCCTTCGGAATCGCACCGACAAGCGAGGGGGCGCGGGGCTCGGATGTGATCATCGAGGGCATCGCCGAGGGAGTAACCCTCGAGCTCGACGAGTTCAGGCAATCATGAGCTCGTCCTGGATTCTGGTGGTCGCCGTGCTGATCGGGGCCTTCGGCCTGGCATTCGTGATCGGCAGGCTGCTGACGCTGCGTGCCGGGCTGATCAAAGGCGCAGCCGATTATCCCCGGATGGACCCCGACGAACTGGGATTGTCACGCACCGGACCGACCGTCCTGCATTTCAGCGCGGACTGGTGCGGTCCCTGCGCGGGTGTGCGCCGGGTCGTCGACCAGGTGTGCGCCGACCTGCCGGGCGTGGCGCACGTGGAGGTCGACCTCGACGCCAATCCAGAGGCGGCGCGCAAGCTTTCGGTGCTGTCGCTGCCGACGACGTTCATCTTCGATTCCGACGGTCAGGCGCGCTACCGCGCCTCCGGGGTGCCGACCGCCGCTGACCTGCGCGCGGCCCTCGAACCGCTGTTGGCTTGATCACCCGTTCATTGGGTAAGCTGTCCACCGTGTCAGCCCGCCTCGAGCTCTTGCTCACCAAGCGCCGCGCAGTCGATCTGTGCCGCGTTGCGGGTTGTTGCTGTTGTTGTTGCAGCTGCTGAGTCGCCGCGTATCTCTGCGCGCCGCACTCTGCGAGTGGCCCCGGAGGGCTGCCGCGTCCAGCCTTTCCCCACAACAGGAGCACAGTTTTGTCCAGCACCGTCAGTACCCGTCCCGGTAACGCGCAGCCTGCACAGGTGGACGTGCGGGGACCCCGCTTCGCCGCTTGGGTCACGACTGGTGTCCTCGTCGTCGCCCTGCTCATCTCCACCGCCAGCGCGGCCGGCGCAGCGCTGCTCCTGGCCGCACAGGCAGTGGTTTTTGCCATCGGCGCCGTGCGCGGGCCCCGGCAGCATCCCTACGGCTTCGTATTCGCCACGGTCATCGCCCCGCGGCTGGGACCCGTCACCGAACGGGAACCCGCCGCTCCGCTGAGGTTCGCCCAGTTGGTCGGCCTCGTGTTCGCGGTGGTCGGCGTCATCGGTTTCTCCAGCGGTCTCGTTCTGCTGGGTCTGGCCGCCACGGGCCTTGCGCTCGCGGCGGCGTTCCTCAATGCAGCCTTCGGCGTCTGCCTCGGCTGCCAGCTCTACCCGCTCGTCGCACGGCTGACTCCCACCCATTAGCAATCGAAAGGATCTATCCATGGCACGCTCCGACGTCCTGGTCACAGCCGACTGGGCCGAGAGCAATCTCGAGGCGCCGAATACCGTTTTCGTCGAGGTCGACGAAGACACCAGCGCCTACGACACCGGTCACATCCCCGGCGCGATCAAGCTGGACTGGAAGACCGATCTGCAGGATCAGGTCAAGCGCGATTTCGTCGACGCCGGGCAGTTCTCCAAGCTGCTCTCCGAGCGCGGCATCGCCAACGACGACACCGTTGTTCTCTACGGCGGCAACAACAACTGGTTCGCCGCGTACGCGTACTGGTACTTCAAGCTCTACGGCCACCAGGACGTGAAACTGCTCGACGGTGGGCGCAAGAAGTGGGAGCTCGATGCCCGCCCCCTGTCCAAAGACGCGGTGACCCGCCCCGGGACCAGCTACACCGCCAAGGATCCCGACAACACCATCCGTGCGTTCCGCGACGAGGTCATCGCCGCGATCGGCAGCAAGAACCTGGTCGACGTGCGCTCCCCCGACGAGTTCTCCGGCAAGATCCTGGCGCCGGCGCACCTGCCGCAGGAGCAGAGCCAGCGCCCCGGCCACATCCCCAGCGCGATCAACGTGCCGTGGAGCAAGGCCGCCAACGAGGACGGCACCTTCAAGTCCGACGAGGATCTCGCCAAGCTCTACGCCGAGGCCGGCCTGGACGGCCAGAAGGAGACCATCGCCTACTGCCGCATCGGTGAGCGCTCGTCGCACACCTGGTTCGTGCTGCAGGAGCTGCTGGGACACACCAACGTCAAGAACTACGACGGCAGTTGGACCGAATACGGCTCCCTGGTGGGGGCCCCGATCGAGTTGGGAAGTTGATATGTGCTCTGCACCGAAGCAAGGACTGACGTTGCCCGCCGGCGTCGACCTCGAGAAGGAGACGGTGATCACCGGTCGCGTCATCGACGGATCGGGTCAGGGTGTGGGAGGCGCGTTCGTGCGTCTGCTGGACGGCTCTGACGAGTTCACCGCCGAGGTGGTCGCATCGGCCACCGGCGACTTCCGTTTCTTTGCCGCGCCCGGGACGTGGACGCTGCGCGCCCTGTCCTCGGTAGGCAACGGAGACGCCAGCGTGGCACCGTCGGGCGCGGGAATCCACGAGGTCGACGTCAAGGTCGCCTGAGGTCGACGTCAAGGTCGCCTGAGTCAGGCAATCAGGCGGCCTGACGATCAGGTCGGGTCTGAGTTCACAGGGGCGTAACTGGGCGTTGCCCTGATCTTGCTGTGAAAACGCTGCAAGATTAGCTGTCGTCGGCGAAAATATGGTGGACCCCGCGCTGCTGGGCGCGGGTCATCCACATCCGCTGCGCGGCCCGCCGCGTTACCGCTAGGACCCGACCATGAAGCTCACCATCGCCTGCGCCGCGACAGCGGCGTTCGCCGCAGTCGCTCTGGTAACTGCACCCGCGGCCCTCGCGGATCCGGAGGGAGACTTCCTCACGGTGATCTCCGACGGCGGAATCACCTGGCCATCAGACAAGACGGCGCAGGTCATCGAGACCGGGTACGCGGTCTGCCAGGACTGGGACAACGGCGCCACCCTGATGCAGGAGGTCACCGACCTGACCGGGGCGACAGGCTGGTCCACCGATCAGGCCGCGACGTTCATCGGCGCCGCCACCGGCGCATTCTGCCCCGAGTACGAGTACATCTTCGACGCTGCCTGACGACACCTCTTCCGGCTTCGACGGCCGCCGGGAGATCTGTTGTCGCGGCGACTAGACTCCGTGCCGTGATCCTGTTCTTCGAGATCCTGCTTGTCGCGGCCGTGGTGGTCATCACCTGGTTCGCGCTGTACGCGGTGTACCGGCTCGTCACCGACGAGTCGTGACGTCTGGCGACGAAGCGGTCGCGGCAGCTGCAGAGCGAGCCAGAGAAACCGCTGCCCGCAACATTCCGGCGTTCGACGATCTTCCGCTGTCCGCCGACACGGCGAACCTGAGGAAGGGCGCGAACCTCGACGACGCCCTGCTGGCGCTGTTGCCTCTGGTGGGCGTCTGGCGAGGCGAGGGCGAAGGCCACCGCGCCCACGGTGACTTCCGGTTCGGTCAGCAGATCGTCGTGTCCCACGACGGTGGCGACTACCTCAATTGGGAAGCGCGGTCCTGGAAGCTGAACGACGACGGCGAGTACGACGGACCCGATCTCCGGGAGACCGGCTTCTGGCGATTCGTCGACGACCCGGCCGACCCGGGTGAGACGCAGGCCATCGAGTTGCTGCTGGCGCACTCCGCCGGTTACGTCGAGTTGTTCTACGGCCGGCCACTCAACCAGTCGTCCTGGGAGCTGGTCACCGACGCGCTGGCCCGGAGCAAGTCCGGCATGCTCGTCGGCGGAGCCAAACGGCTCTACGGCATCGTCGAGGGTGGTGACCTGGCCTACGTCGAGGAACGAGTCGACGCCGACGGCGGGCTGGTGCCCCACCTGTCCGCCAGACTGACCAGGTTCGTCGGCTAGTGCGCACGGTCAAAACAGTCGCCGCGCTTGCCGCGGTGGGGATCACCGTCGCCTGCTCGGCACCGGCCGAGGCCCCGGACGGAACGTCCCCTGATGAACCGTCTCCTGATGGAACGACGTCGGAGTCGACACCGACCTCGGTGGTGCCCAGCGTCGGTCACGGCTCCCTCGCGTACTGCCTGGGTCAGCACGGGATGCCCGCACCTCCTGGGCCCGCCACCGGCCCGCCTCCTGGCGTCGACCCTGCGAAATGGGAACAGGCGATGGCGGAGTGTTCATCGCTGGCGCCGGGCCCCGCCGGCTGATCGAGGACAGCAACCGGACCCAGACATGGAGCGACCCCCGAGCCTTGGTTCCTGGTCGGACAAGACCGAGGGGCTCGGGGGCCGGGTGACTGCGGGGATTTCGCCAGCGCGCACAGGTGCGTCAACGACTTCCCGGCGCTGCTAGCTCGCAGCCACCTCACATGTCCATAAGTCAATCAAGTTCTCGGACCACCTCCCTTCTTGTGTACCAGCGACCGTACCCGCGCTTCGTCAGCGCGACAAGGGAATTAAGCGTTCAGCGATCACTCAGGATTGCGGCGTCGATCAGTCCGCCGATCTCGCCGGCCAACGGCGCCGGGGCGAGGGCCGCGCCGTCGAGCGTGTGCACCCGGGCCGCCAGCGTGATGCTCGATACAAGCCAGACTCCTTGGGCGGCAAGTAGATCGGCTGGCCTAAGAGCCTGGTAATCGCAGTCGTAGCCCTTGTTGCGGGCCACCTCGAACAGGGCCTGCTGGGTGGTTCCGCGCAGGATCGGATACCACGGCGGCGGGGTCAGCAGGCAGATTCTGCCGTCGGGCGACGAGGTCGCGACGACCACGGTCGAGCGCGGCCCTTCGAGGATGTGGCCGTCGGTGCTGACGAATATGACGTCACCGGCGCCGTGGCGCTCGGCGTGCCGCAGTGCGGCCATGTTCACCGCGTACGACAGCGTCTTGGCACCCGCGAGCAACCATGGCATCGCGTCGATCCCATCGGCCGACAGACCACGGTCCAGCGTCAGCGCTGCCAACCCGTTGCGCCTGACGTCGGCGACCCTGCCGGGCACCGGGCCGATCGTGGCGTAGGCGGTGCCGGTTGCGTCCGTGCCGCTTTCCCGACCTCGGCTGTACACCAATCTCAGGACGCCTTCGTCGCCGCCGTCGGCCAGCCACCGTTCCACGGCTTTCGCCACCGCAGAACGCCACCGCGGCAGGTCGGGGTCGGGTAGGTCGAGCAGGTGCGCGGAGTGGGTCAGCCGCGACAGGTGGGCTTCGAGCAGGCACGGTCCGCCGTCGCGGACCAGCAGCGTCTCGAAGATGCCGTCGCCGCGCACGGCCGCCAGATCGTCGGCGTGAAGCAACGGCGTCTGCGGATCGTGCACGCGCCCGTCGAGGGTGACCACCACTGCCATGGGCTGACAGCGTAGCCCCGCCCGCTGCCCGACTGACCGTAGAGTCGAAGGATGGCTACGACCACTTCCGGGGTACCGGTTCCCACCCCCGGACCCGACGCCGGCGCCGTCTGGCACTACGGCGACCCACTCGGCGAACAGCGGTCCGCGGCGGAGACCGCCGTCGTCGTCGACCGCTCGCACCGGGCGGTGCTGTCCCTGTCCGGCGCCGAACGCAAATCCTGGCTGCACAGCCTCACCACACAGCACGTCAGCGAGCTTCCCGACGGCACGGTCACCCAGAATCTGAGCCTCGACGGCCAGGGCCGTGTGGAGGATCACTGGCTCCAGACCCAGCTCGACGGTGTCACAGTGCTCGACACCGAGCCGTGGCGAGGGGAGCCGCTGCTGGCCTACCTGCGCAAGATGGTGTTCTGGGCCGATGTCAGCGTCGAGCCCGCCGACCTGGCGGTGCTTTCCCTGCTCGGACCGCACCTCGCCGACACGCCGGTCCTCGACGCGCTCGGCGTGGCGGCGTTGCCCGCGGAGGGCACCGCGGTGGCTCTCGCCGATGGCGGGTTTGTGCGCCGTGTTCCTGGCTCAGGCATCGAGGTCGACGTGGTCGTGCCCCGGGATCAGGTGGCCGGCCGAATCGAGCGCCTG
Source organism: Mycobacterium sp. DL (assembly GCF_039729195.1). Lineage (NCBI taxonomy): Bacteria > Bacillati > Actinomycetota > Actinomycetes > Mycobacteriales > Mycobacteriaceae > Mycobacterium > Mycobacterium sp. DL. The sequence goes on along the minus strand of NZ_CP155796.1, from coordinate 4,399,259 downwards.
GTCGCCGCAGGCGTGCGACGGGCCGGCGTGTGGGCGTACGAAGCGCACCGCGTCGCACAGCGTCGGCCCCGTCTCGGCATCGACACCGACGAGCGGACGATCCCCCACGAGGTGGGTTGGATCGGACCCGCGGTGCATCTTGACAAGGGTTGCTACCGCGGCCAGGAAACCGTGGCGCGAGTCCACAACCTGGGCAAACCGCCCCGGATGCTGGTGCTTCTGCACCTGGACGGCGATGGCGATCGACCATCGCCGGGAGACCCGCTGCAAGCCGGTGGCCGCACGGTGGGCCGCCTGGGCACTGTCGTCGACCACGTCGACGAAGGAGTGATCGCCCTGGCCCTGCTCAAGCGCGGGATGCCGGCGGATCTGGCACTCAACACCGGCGGTGAGGTCGAGGTGACGGCGGCCATCGATCCGGACTCGATGCCTGCCACCGACGCGGTCGGTGCAGGCCGACTGGCGGTGGAAAGACTGCGTGGCGGCGCCCGCTGAGCGACCGTCGACCAGGGTCTGCCAGCGGTACGCCGGAGGGCACGGTAAAGTGTTGGCAGGACAATAAACACACTCAGATCGGAGCCGCCTGTTAATTGGGCCGCTCCGTTATTGCGCGAGGGGGTTCCCCCATGGGCCGCGGCCGGGCAAAGGCAAAGCAGACCAAGGTTGCACGTGATCTCAAATACAGTTCACCGCAGACCGACTTCGAGCGGCTACAGCGCGAGCTGTCTGGCTCGCCGGACGAGGACCGCCTCAACGGCAGCGACGTGCCGTCCGACGATGGCTGGACCGACGACGACGACTGGCGCCGCTAGTCCGTAGGGGTTCCCTCAGAATCTGGGATGCTGACCCACGAGCGATGCTCGTGAGCCGTCTTTGCTGCCCTTCTCGATGGTTCCCAGGGTCCAGCACTTCAGGTGGCGGGCAGTCAGCACGGCCAACGCGCGATCGGTGTCCTCCGGCGCGACGACGGCCACCATCCCCACACCCATGTTGAACGTCTTCTCCATTTCGGCACGCTCGATGCGTCCGCGCTGGGCGATCATGCCGAACACCGGGGCGGGCGTCCACGTGCCACGGTCGAGTTCGGCGACCAGCCCGTGCGGGATGACCCGTTCGAGGTTGCCCGCCAATCCACCGCCGGTGACGTGGCAGAACGTCCTGACCTGCGTCTCGGCGGCCAACGCCAGACAGTCCTTGGTGTAGATCCGCGTCGGCTCGAGCAACTCCTCGCCCAGGGTGCGCCCGAACTCCTCCACATGCCCGGCCAGGTTCATGTGATCGATCTCGAGCAGCACGTGGCGGGCCAACGAGTACCCGTTGGAGTGCAGTCCGGTGGATTCCATCGCGATGATCACATCGCCGGGCCTGACGCGGTCAGGTCCCAGCACGTCGTCGGCCTCGACGACGCCGACGCCAGTGGCCGAGATGTCGTAGTGGTCGGGGGCCATCAGCCCGGGATGCTCGGCCGTCTCGCCACCCAGCAGCGCACAGCCGGCCAGGACGCAACCGTCGGCGATGCCGGACACGATCTCGGCGACGCGTTCGGGGACTGTCCGCCCGACCGCGATGTAGTCCTGCAGGAACAACGGCTCGGCACCGCACACCACGAGGTCGTCGACGACCATCGCGACAAGATCGATGCCGACCGTGTCGTGCTTGTCCATGGCCTGGGCGACCGCCAGCTTCGTCCCGACCCCGTCTGTCGAGGAGGCCAGCAGCGGTTCGCGGTAGTCGCCGCGCAGCGCGAACATCCCCGCGAACCCGCCCAGCCCACCACGTACCTCGGGCCTGGTGGCCTTCTTCGCTAGCGGCTTGAAGAGTTCGACGGCGCGGTCACCTGCTTCGATGTCCACCCCTGCCGACGCATAGGAAATGCCGTGTTGTTCGGCGCGCTCGGTCATCGTGTGCAAGGTTACTCTGCGATTTAGCAGCGAACCGAGGCCACGGTGGGTTGCACTGAGACAACCTGCCGGGCGCGGGTTTGCCGGAGTCGGGAAACGGACATCCGACGGCAGCAGGTCTCCGAATACCCGGCGACAGAGTTGACGACATTGGAGGCCCCGGTGCCCGCTGAACAGATTCGATGCCTGGTGACAGGCGCCACTGGTTACATCGGCGGCAGACTCGTGCCGGCGCTGCTCGAGCGTGGCCACCAGGTACGGGCGATGGCCCGCACCCCGGCCAAACTCGACGATGCGCCGTGGCGGGACCAGGCCGAGGTGGTGCGCGGCGACTTGACCAAACCCGACTCGCTGACCGCGGCGTTCGAGGGTACCGACGTCATCTACTACCTGGTGCACTCGATGGGAACGTCGAAGGACTTCGTCGCCGAGGAGAAGCGCGCCGCGCAGAACGTGGCCGCCGCGGCGAAGGCTGCCGGGGTGCGTCGCGTCGTCTACCTCAGCGGGCTGCACCCCGAGGGTGAACTGTCACCCCACCTGGCGTCCCGTGCGGCTGTCGGGGACATCCTCATCGCATCCGGCGTCGAGACCGTCGTGTTGCAGGCGGGCATCGTCGTCGGCGCCGGTTCCGCGTCGTTCGAGATGATCCGTCATCTCACCGACCGACTGCCCGTCATGACCACCCCGAAATGGGTGCACAACAAGATTCAGCCCATCTCGATCGACGACATCCTCTATTACCTGATCGAGGCCGCAACGGCGCCGGTGCCGAAATCGCGGACCTGGGATGTCGGCGGCCCCGACGTGCTCGAGTACGGCGACGCCATGCAGGTCTACGCCGACGTGGCCGGGCTGAGTAAGCGCCTCATCGTGGCCATTCCGTTCCTGACCCCGGCTATCGCCAGCTGGTGGGTGGGGTTGGTGACTCCCATTCCGCTGGGCCTTGCGCGCCCACTGGTCGCCTCGCTGGAATGTGATGCGATCGCCCACGAAGACGACATCGATTCCGTCATCCCGCCGCCCGCCCAAGGCCTGACCGGATATCGGGACTCGGTGGTGCTGGCTCTCAAGGGCGAGAATCAGCCGAAGGTCGGCCGTCGTTCTGTGATGCGCTGGAGTCCCACCGCGACGCAGTGACCTCCGCCGGGGGCGTCAGGGTCGACGCAGCGCCGAGGCGTTGTCGTTCTCGATCTGCAGCGGGATGCCGGTGCGGGCCGCGGTTTCGAGCATGTGCTCGATGACGTTCTTGCCCAGTGCGGTCTCGCCCGGCAGTTCGATCGGATAGTTGCCGTCGAAACACGCCGAGCACAGCCGCGACGCCGGCTGCTCGGTCGCGGCGATCATGCCCTGCCGACTGATGTAGCTCAGCGTGTCGGCACCGATCGCCCGGCGGACGCCGTCGAGCATCTCGCTCTCGTCGGCCGAGTTGCTCGCGGCGTTGGCGATGAGTTCGGCAGGCGTGGCGAAGTCGATGCCGTAGAAGCAGGGCCATTTGACCGGCGGTGAGGCGATCCGGACATGCACCTCCACGGCACCGGCCTCACGCAGCATCCGGATCAGGGCGCGCTGGGTGTTGCCTCGCACGATCGAATCGTCGACGACGATCAGGCGCTTGCCTCGGATGACTTCCTTGAGCGGGTTGAGCTTGAGCCGGATACCCAACTGGCGGATCGTCTGGGACGGCTGGATGAAGGTGCGCCCGACGTAGGCGTTTTTCATCAGACCCTGCCCGTACGGGATTCCCGAGCCCTGGGCGTAACCGACCGCCGCCGGAGTGCCGGACTCGGGGACACCGATCACCAGGTCGGCGTCGACGGGCGCCTCCACGGCCAGCCTGCGTCCGATCTCCACGCGGGTGGCGTGCACCGACCTGCCGGCCAGCGTGCTGTCCGGCCGGGCGAGGTAGACGTACTCGAAGACACACCCTTTGGGGGTTGGGTTGGCGAAGCGGGTCGAGCGCACGCCGTCGGCGTCGATCGCGAGCAGTTCACCCGGCTCGATGTCACGGACGAACGCCGCGCCGACGATGTCGAGCGCCGCGGTCTCCGATGCCACCACCCACCCGCGGTCGAGCCGGCCCAGCGACAGCGGCCGCACGCCGTGGGGGTCACGGGCTGCGTAGAGGGTGTTCTCGTCCATGAAGGTCAGACAGAACGCGCCGCGCACGGTCGGGAGGAGTTCGAGAGCGGCCTGTTCGAGCGACGAGTCCGCTGCACCGTGCGCCAGCAGCGCTCCAAGAATGTCGGAATCGGTGGTGGCGGCGACGGCGCCACGATTGCCCATCAGCCCCTCGTCGCGAGCACGGGCCGCGAGTTCGGCGGTGTTGACGAGATTTCCGTTGTGGCCCAGCGCAACCCCGGTGCCCGCGGCGGTGTTGCGGAACACCGGCTGAGCGTTCTCCCAGGTGGTCGAGCCCGTCGTGGAGTAGCGACAGTGCCCGACGGCGACGTGACCCGGCATCGCGGCCAACGTCTGCTCGTCGAACACCTGGCTCACCAGGCCCAGATCCTTGAACACCAGGACCTGCGAACCGTCGGCGACCGCGATACCCGCGGCTTCCTGCCCCCTGTGCTGTAGGGCATAGAGGCCGTAATACGTGAGTTTCGCCACCTCTTCGCCGGGTGCCCACACTCCGAATACGCCGCATTCTTCTTTGGGATCGTTCTCGGGGGGCTCGACGGTCACAATGGCTGCTCCCTGGGGGCTGTGGGTGACGCTCGTCAGTCTACGGTGAACACCGACCGAAGACGGAATCGAATGGCGGTGTCGGTCCACGGGTTCAACGTCGAGATCGCCGCGAACATTTCTCGGAGGAGTCGCGTGCACCCGGGTCCGGCCGAAACACAGCAGTGGTGGCACCCCGCAACCCGCATCATCTTCCGCTTCGGGGTCGTCTACCTCGGGCTGTTCTGCCTCACGTTCGCCCAGATCACGTTCGTCTACGCCGGGATCGCCGCGTTGTGGCTGCCGCAGAACGCGGTGCTGTGGCAGATGATCACGCTGGAACCGGTCACCCGCTGGGTGGGCCGGACGGTTTTCGGGGTTGATACCGCGCTGCAACCGTTCTCCGGCAGCGGCGACCAGGCAGCCATCTGGGTGTTGGTCTTCTGTCTGTTCGTCGTGGCCGTCGTCGCCACGGCGGCCTGGTCGGTGCTCGACCGCAACCGGGCCTCTTACCCGCGCCTGGCGGCCTGGTTCACGGTGTTCCTGCGGCTGTGTCTGGGCGGCCAGATGTTGTTCTACGGGTTCGCGAAGGTCATCCCGACGCAGATGCCGTCACCGCCGCTGGCCGCACTGCTCGAACCGTTCGGCAACCTGAGCCCGATGGCGGTGCTCTGGCTGCAGGTCGGCACGTCTCATCCCTACGAGATCGTGTTGGGGTCTGTGGAGGTACTGGCCGGGGTACTGCTGTTCCTACCGCGAACCGCGACCGCCGGCGCGTTGTTGAGCGTGGGCGCCACCGCCCAGATCTTCCTGCTGAACATGACCTACGACGTACCGGTGAAGATCCTGTCGTCGCACCTGCTGCTCATCAGCGTGGTGCTGCTGGCACCACAGGCACGACGCCTGGCAGGCGCTCTGGCCGGCCGGGCGACCGACTCCGAGGCGCGTCGCCCCCTCTTCGAATCGGCGCGGCACAACCGCATCGCGGCGGCCGTGCAGGTGGCCCTCGGCCTGTGGGTGCTGGCCGGATGCCTCATCCTCAACGTTCAACTGTGGCAGGAAGTCGGCGACGGGCGAGAAAAACCGGACCTGTACGGCATCTGGTCGGTCAGCGAGTTCACCGTCGACGACACCCCCCGCCCGCCGCTGATCACCGATGAGACCCGTTGGCAACGGCTCGTTTTCGATGCGCCGCAGGTGGTGACCTACCAGCGGATGAACGGTGAGCTGGTCGATGTCGCGGCGTCGATGGAGGGCGACACGCTGACGCTGACCGACCTGTCGGCCCCGCCGGGAGAACCACCTGCACCGTGGGCGACGATGACCGTCGACCGGCAGAGCCCGGACACGCTGCGCCTGGAGGGCACCCTCGACGGCAGTCCGGTGACGATCGCGTTAAAGCGCCAACCGCTCGACGACTTCACACTGCGCAGCCGCGGGTTCAACTGGGTGCAGGACCAACCCTATTTCGGTTGAGGCGGCCCGCGGGTCAGTCGGATAGTCCGACGATCGGCAGCAGGTCGGCGATCTCTCCGGCCCGCCCGCCCGACATCTGCAACGCGCCCACCGAGGCGGCGTCGGTGACGGACAGCAGCCCCGTCGCCAGCAGCAGCCAGGTGCGCGGGTCGGCTTCGACCACGTTCGGCGGGTTGCCGCGGGTGTGCGTCAGCCCCGAGATGCACTGGACGGCGACAAACGGTGGCACCCTCACCTCGACGGCCGCTCCCGGCGCCAGCAGCGGCAGGGTTCTCGCGGTGGCCCGCACGGCTTCGGCCAGTTCGGTACGGCTCGGCGGGGACGCGCTTTCGTCGCGCAGCCAGCCCGCCACGGCCAGCACTGCGGCGCGGGTCTTTTCCGGATCGGCACTACGGCGGACGGCCATAATCTAGGGTCTCAAAGTGTCTGTCGACCGCGACGACCCGCCGTACAAAGTGGTGGGGGCGCTTTTCCTGGCGATCACCGTCGTCGCGGGCACCCTGCTCTTTCTACAGTTCCGCGGGCACTTCGCGACGACAACCGAATTGACGCTGCTGGCTGCGCGGGCGGGTCTGGTGGTGGAACCGGGGGCCAAGGTCACCTACAACGGGGTCGAGATCGGCAAGGTCACCCGGATCGCGCAGGTCGAGTCCGACGACACCCCCGCAGCCAGGTTGACTCTCGATGTCGATCCGGAGTATCTGCGGTTCATTCCCGCGAATGCGGTCTTCGAGGTTCGCGCGACGACCGTCTTCGGCAACAAGTACGTGTCGGTGAGCTCACCGGAAACTCCTGTAGCGCAGCGGATCTCGAGCGACGACGTGATCGACGTCGCGGGCGTGACGACCGAGTTCAACACATTGTTCGAGACCGTCACCGCGATCGCCGAGCAGGTCGATCCGATCAAGCTGAACCAGACTCTGAGCGCCGCGGCCGAGGCGCTGACCGGCCTGGGCGACAGGTTCGGCGAATCGCTGGTCGACGGCAACCGGATTCTTGAGGACCTGAATCCGAGAATGCCCCGGTTGCGCTACGACATCGAGCAGGTGGCGGCCCTGGCGGACGTCTACGCGAGCGCGTCTCCCGACCTCTTCGACGGACTCGACCGTGCCGTCGAGACGGCGCGCACGCTCACCGAGCATCGCGGCGACATCGACGCCGCGCTGATGGCCGCACTGGGTTTCGCCGAGGGCGCGACTCCCACCGTCGAGGAGGCGGGGCCCTACCTGATTCGTGGTCCCGCGGATCTGATCCCGACCTCGAAACTGCTGGACGACTATCGCGGCATGATCCTGTGCACCACCAGGAACTACGCCGAGGTCGGCCCCGAGATCTCCCGCGTCTTCGGCGGCGACAACGGCTACTCGCTGCGTTCGGCCGGCACCGTCTTCGGCGCGGGCAATCCCTACGTCTACCCCGACAACCTGCCGCGGATCAACGCCAGGGGCGGTCCGGAGGGCCGGCCGGGTTGCTGGCAGAAGGTCACCCGCGATCTGTGGCCGATGCCCTATCTGGTGATGGACACCGGGTACAGCATCGCCCCCTACAACCACGTGGGTATCCCCCAACCGATGCTGGTCGACTACGTATGGGGCAGGCAGGTCGGCGAGCCGACCATCAACCCGTGACCCTTGACCTCAATCGCGATTGAGGTTCTACCGTCTGCGGTATGACCTTCACATCCTTCGAGATCGACTTCATGAAGCAGGCCGATGTCGGCAGACTGGCCACGATCCAGCCCGACGGCACGCCGCAGAACAGCCCGGTCGGGTTCACCTTCAACGAGCAACTCGGCACCATCGACATCGCCGGCTATCAGATGTCACGCAGCCGCAAGTTCCGCAACCTCGCGCGAAACGACAAGGTGGCGTTCGTCATCGACGACATCCCGTCCCGCGACCCGTGGCGGGTGCGGTGCCTGGAGATACGCGGCACCGCCGTGCAGGCCCTGCTCGACGACCCGCCGCGCGAACCGAACGGGGACCCACTCGACGCCGCCATCATCCGCATCACTCCTCGACGGGTGATCAGCTTCGGAATCGACGACCAGACGACCGAACCGCACCAGCTGGTCGCGCACGTCCGCAACGTCGCCTGACCTCTTCCCCACCCCGACGCTGCACCATCAGCGCGGCGATCGCGCCGGCCTCGTTGACAGCGAGGTGGGCGAGCATCGGTGCGGCAAGGCTGCCCGACTTCGCGTAGAGCCGGCCGAAGATCCAGCCTGCGGCACCGGTGACCAGGATCGTGCCGGGCAGCGACTCACCCGTCGCGCGGGCGTCCGGCAGGTGGGACAGGCCGAACGCCGCCGCGGCGAACAGCTGCCCGCGGGACTCGCCGAACGCCCGCGTCGCGGTAGATCCCAGCGCCGCCCGGTAGGCCGCCTCCTCGGCCCACACCGTGCCGATCGGGATACGCAGCAGCAGCCATCGACCCGTCGGCGCCGGCAGCGTGCGTTCGGCCATGCCGTCTCGCACCGGCGAAATCGCTGTTCCCGCAGCAACAGCGAGCACCACAGGGGCCGCGGCAGCCGCCCCCCACCGCAGGCCGGCCCACAGTGTCGGTGGCCGCAGGCCCAGCGATGCACCGCTGACCGACGACATCGCGACGCCGAACAGCGCGTGTGGAAGCGGATGCCACCGAGCCGGGATCCGCGGCGCCGCCACGCTCCATCCCAATAGCGCCGCCGCCAATGCGCCCGCCCGCAGCTTGTCCCGCACTATGCGGCGGACTCGTTCTGCTGCAACGCTCCTCGGATCCGCTCGGTGTCCGACGGCGTCCAACCCGGAGGTGCGGCGACGCCTGCCCATCCGTCGAGGATGAAGTCGCCGTAGTTGTGCCCGTGGCCGTCGGGCACCGAAGCGGCATTTGTCATGTCCGCTGCGACCTGCCAGAACGTGATGATGGGATACCACCGCATCGATGCGGTCCGGTCGCGCCCCGGCGGCTCGGCGAGCCAATCCGGACGGGTGAACAGCAGTTCCGGCGACCACCAGACGATCGGATCCGAAGCATGCTGCAGGAAGAGCACTCTGGTGCCGTCCCACGGATCGGCGGTGTCCCTGGCGATCTGAGCGGCGTCGTTTCCCTGGGAGAACCGTACGGTGCGGCCGTCGTCGTAGCGCGGTTCCACTTCGGGGGTGCCCGGGTCGCGGCGCGCCGTGATTGCCTGCCACAGCGGGCTGGCGTTGGGCGGGCCGACCCAGAGCACCGAGGAGAAACCCATCCGCGAGATGTCCGGCAACCAGTCGAATGCCCCCTGGCCGGCCATCGAGCCGAGGCTCTCCCCGTACAGCAGCAGGCGGGGACGCTCGTCCTCCGGCAACTGGACCCATCGGTCGTGGATCGCGTCGATCATCATCCGGCCCGAGTCCATCGACTTCTGCTGGTCGCCCAGGAACGAGATCCAGCTCGGCAGATACGAATACTGCGATCCGACGATCGCGGTGTCGCCGTTGTACATCATCTCCAGCGACCTCGCCGCGATCGGGTTCACCCATCCGGTCCCCGTGGTCGGCACGATGACCAGCACCTCGCGCTCGAAGGCGCCGCTGCGCTCGAGTTCGCTGAGCAACACGGCCATGCGAGCTTCGTCGGTGTCGGCCGTCTGCAGGCCGACGTACACCCGGATCGGTTCCTCGGCGGGCCGGCCGTTGAGGCGGGTCAGCTCCTCGGCGCCTGGACCGCCGGCGACGAAGTTCCTCCCCTGGTAGCCCAGCGATTCCCACGATGCGAAAGACTCCGGGCTGCCGGATCTTTCGGGTTCATCGGGCTGGATCACACCCTCCCTGGTGGTGGTGTTCTGCGGTTGGAACACCCGGTTGGCCCCGGCCAGGAAGCCCCGCACCAGGACGCCGTTGACCAGCGTGATCACCAACACCACGACGATGCCCGTGCCGATGAACAGCGCCACCTCGTCGGACAGTCGCCAGCGGCGGATGAAAACACGTGCCATCGTCTTGATGAGGTCCAGCAGCAGCCGACTCGCCGCCACGCAGACCCCTGCAACCACTGCTGCCAGGACGAGAGTGCGCAGATAGCCGGCCGTGCCCGGCCCTTCGACACCCATCAGCGCGGAGACCTGCCGTTGCCAGGCGGCCGCCGGGATCACGATCAGCGCACAGGCCCCCACCGACATCACGACTGCGATTGCCTTGAGCGCGTAGGACACCCGGGCGGGCGGCGGCCACCACCGCCGACGCGCCAGCAGGAAACGACCGATCATCGTGGACACGAACACCCCGATGCCGTATCCGATGGCGGCGGTGACGCCGCCGATCAGGCCCTGGAACAGCCAGTCCCTGGGCAGCAGCGACGGTGTCATCGACAGGCAGAAGAACAGTGCGCCGAACACGGCGCCGGTGAAATCCAATCGCACCAGGCGCCACGCCCACAGGTAGACGGGGTTTTCCTTGTGGGTCTGCGAAGTCACCCGAACAACCCGGGCAGCACGCCCTCCGACGTGCTCCGTAACTCCTCCAAGGTGACCGCGAACTGGCCCTGCACCTCGACGGCCGCCTGGCCCCCGTCGGGCCCCTGGTCGACGACACCGATCCGGGTGGCCGGTAATCCGCGGGCCTGGCACATCGCGGTGAACCTGCTCTCCTCGGTGCGGGGCACCGCGACGAGCACCCGCCCGGAGGATTCGGAGAACAGGAACACGAACGGGTCGACCGACTCGGGAAGCACGATGCGGCAACCGGTTTCGCCGGTGAGCGCAGCCTCGACCACTGCCTGGATCAGACCGCCCTCGGACAGATCGTGGGCGGCGGAGACAAGACCGTCGCGCGACGCGGCAGTCAGCACGTCGGCCAGCAGTCGTTCCCGTTCCAGATCCACGGCAGGCGGCAGGCCGCCGAGATGCTCGGCGGTGACCTGAGCCCAGATCGAACCGTCGAACTCGTCGCGGGTGTCGCCGAGAAGGATCAAGGTCTCGCCGGGTTCGTTGCCGAGGCCGGTGGGGATGCGCCGCTTCACATCGTCGATGACGCCGAGCACGCCGACGACCGGGGTGGGCAGGATCGCCGTGGTTCCGGTCTGGTTGTAGAAGCTGACGTTCCCGCCGGTGACCGGAATGCCCAGTGTCGCAGCACCATCGGCCAGCCCGCGGACCGCCTGCGAGAACTGCCACATCACGCCCGGGTCCTCGGGTGAACCGAAGTTCAGGCAATTGGTGACCGCGATCGGGGTGGCGCCGGTGACGGCGACGTTCCGGTACGCCTCCGACAGGGCAAGCTGGGCTCCCGTGTACGGGTCGAGCGCCGTGTACCGACCCGAGGCGTCGGTGGAGATCGCGATACCGCGCCCGGTCTCCTCGTCGACGCGGAGCACGCCGCCGTCGGCGTTCTCGGCCAGCACGGTGTTGCCTCGGACATAGCGGTCGTACTGTTCGGTGATGAACGCCCGGCTGCACAGATGTGGGCTGCCGACCATCGCGAGCAACGTCGCGCGCAGTTCGTCCCCACTCGACGGCCGGGGAATCGACGCCGATGTGTCGGCGTTGAGTGCGTCCTGGGTGTCGGGTCGCCGAACTGGCCGTTCGTACACCGGCCCCTCGTGGGCGACCGTGCGCGGCGGCACGTCGACGACGGTTTCGCCGTGCCAGGTGATCTCCAGCCGATCTCCGTCGGTGACCTCACCGATGACCGTGGCCAGCACATCCCACTTGCGGCACACCGCCATGAAAGCATCGACGTTGTCCGGCGTGACGACGGCGCACATCCGTTCCTGCGATTCGCTCGACAGGATCTCGGCCGGCGTCATGTTGGCCGCCCGAAGCGGCACAGTCTCCAGCGCAACCTTCATGCCGCCATCGCCCGCAGCCGCCAGTTCCGAAGTAGCGCAAGCCAATCCGGCGCCACCGAGATCCTGGATACCGACCACGAGGTCGGCGGCGTACAACTCCAGGCAGCACTCGATGAGGACCTTCTCGGTGAACGGGTCACCGACCTGGACGGACGGCAGCTTCTTGCGGCCCGCTCCACCCCCGCCCTCGTCGCCGCCGAACGTCTCCGACGCCAGCACCGACACCCCGCCGATGCCGTCCAGACCGGTGCGGGCTCCGAACAGGATGATCTTGTTGCCGGTCCCCGACGCGAACGCCAAGTGCAGGTCCTCTTTGCGGAGCACACCCACGCACAGCGCGTTCACCAGCGGATTTCCCGCATAGCACGCGTCGAAGACCGTCTCACCACCGATGTTGGGCAGGCCGAGGGAGTTCCCGTATCCGCCGACGCCTCGCACCACGCCGTCGAGGACGCGCCTGGTGTCCGGCGCATCGGCGGCGCCGAAGCGCAACTGGTCCATCACGGCCACCGGCCGGGCACCCATCGCCATGATGTCGCGGACGATCCCGCCGACGCCGGTGGCGGCACCCTGGTAGGGCTCGATGTAGGACGGATGGTTGTGCGACTCCACCTTGAAGGTGGCCGCCCACCCGTCGCCGATGTCGACGACGCCGGCGTTTTCGCCGATGCCTGCGAGCATCGCCGTGCGCATCTCCTCGGTGGTCGTCTCGCCGAAGTAGCGCAGATGCACCTTCGACGATTTGTAGGAGCAGTGCTCGCTCCACATCACCGAGTACATCGCAAGCTCGGCATCGGTGGGCCGACGGCCGAGGATCTCGCGGATCCGTTCGTACTCGTCGTCCTTGAGCCCCAGCTCCCGGAAGGGCTGCGGCTGCTCGGGAGTAGCGGCTGCCCGCTCGACGGTGTCTACCTCTTGGGTCAACCCAGACGTCACCGAGACAGTCTAGCCAGCGCGGGAGGTCAGCCTCCGGCGACGCAGAAGGCGTTGCCCTCCGGGTCGGCCAGCACGACCCACTCGAACTCAGGCCCGAAGCTGTTCCGGCCGGTCTCCCGCGCCCCCAGACCGACGAGGCGGGCCACCTCGGCCTCTTTGTCGGCGGAGTGGAAGTCCAGGTGCACCTTGTTCTTGCCGGGCGTCGGGTCGGGCACCCGCTGAAAGCCCAGCGCCGGGCGTCCCTCGCTGGTGACCATGACGAATTCGCCTGGCGCCACGGCGTTCACATCTCCGCCGGCAGCCTTGGCCCACCAGTCGGCCAGCCCGTCGGGATCAACACAATCGAAGGTGATCATCTCAACTTTCAGTGTCATACCGCCGACCCTAAGTCAGCCGGGTGACAGAAACGCCTGAAGTGCCGACGAATAGGCGGCGACATCGGCGGCGCCCATCACCTCACGCGCCGAGTGCATCGCCAGCTGGGCCGCCCCGACGTCGACGGTCGGTATTCCGGTTCCCGCCGCGGTCATCGGACCGATCGTCGATCCACACGGCAGGTCGGCGCGGTGCTCGTAGCGCTGCAGTGCAACGCCCGCCTGCTCGCAGGCCAGCGCGAACGCCGCCGCGGTGCGACCGTCGGTGGCGTAGCGCAGGTTGGGCTGCACTTTCAGCACCGGACCTGCATTGACCTCGATCAGGTGGCCGGGTTCGTGGCGTTCCGGATAGTTCGGATGGGTGGCGTGCGCCATGTCCCCCGAAGCGACCATCGATTCCGGCAGTCGTCGCAGGAAGTCTTCGCGCCCGCCGCCCTCGGCCAGCGTGATCCGCTCCAGCACCGTCGGCAGCAGGTCGGATTGTGCGCCATGGTCGGACTGTGATCCGACCTCCTCGTGGTCGAAGAGCACCAGCACCGGCGTGATGGCACCCGGTGCCGCCGCCAGGAAACCCTCCAGACCGGCATAGCACGTCGCCTGGTTGTCCAGTCGTGGCGCGCTGACCAGCTCACCGTCGACCCCGGCCAACCGCGACGGGTTGATGTCGTGTGTCATCAGATCGGCGCCCAGCACGTCTTCGACGTCCACGTCGGCCCGCGCCGCGACATAGGTCAGGAACGACCGGGACCCGCTGCCCACGCCCCACACGGCGTTGACGTGTCGTTGGGGGTTCAGCTCCACGCCCTTGCGGTCCTCGCTGAGATGAATCGCCAATTGCGGTACCCGCAGGATCGGCTCGTCGATCCTGATCAGGTGGTGTTCGATGCCGCTGCCACTACGGACCGAGAGCCTGCCGCTGAGACCGAGGTCGCGGTCCAGCCACGAGTTCAGCCACGCCCCCCCGTAGGGCTGCAGGGCCACGATCTGCCAGCCGGCGACGAACCGGTCCGGGTGCTGTTTGACCCTCAGGTTGGGGCTGTCGGTGTGGGCGCCGACGACACGAAAGGGCACCCCCTTCTCGCCGCCGGAGCGCCAGGCGATCAGCGAACCGGCCCGAACCACGAAGTGGTCACCGGACGCGGGCCACGGGTCGCTCTCGGACAGTTCGGTGAACCCGGCGGCGAGCAATCGGTCGGCGGCGCTTCGGCACACGTGGAACGGGGACGGCGACGAATCGATGAACTCACAAAGGCCATGGGGGCTAGCTGCCATCTCTTCATCTTCACGGGTCTGATCCGCAGCCGTGGCACTAGGGTCGGTGTGTGCCCGATCTTGATCCGCAGCCGGTTCTCGCGCCGCTGACTCCCGCGGCGATCTTCCTGGTGGCGACCATCGATGACGACGGCGAGCGGTCCGTCCACGATGCGCTGGGCGACATCGCAGGGCTGGTGCGGGCCATCGGATTCCGCGATCCGACGAAACGGCTCTCCGTCGTGACGTCGATCGGGTCCGACGCGTGGGACCGGTTGTTCGCCGGGCCCCGCCCCGCTGAACTGCACCCGTTCGTCGAACTCGACGGCGGCCGCCACCGCGCCCCATCGACGCCGGGCGACCTGCTGTTCCACATCCGCGCCGAGTCGATGGACGTCTGTTTCGAGCTGGCCACCAGACTGGTCGGCGCGCTGGACACGATCACCGTCGTCGACGAGACACACGGATTCCGGTTCTTCGACAACCGCGACCTGCTGGGTTTCGTTGACGGCACCGAGAATCCCGACGGCCCGCTTGCCGACAGTGCCACCCGGATCGGCGAGGAGGATCCCGACTTCTCCGGCGGCTGCTACGTGCACGTGCAGAAGTACGTGCACGACATGGGTTCCTGGAACTCGCTGTCGACCGAGGAGCAGGAAAGAGTCATCGGGCGCACCAAGCTCGACGACATCGAGCTCGACGACGATGCGAAGCCCCTGAATTCCCACCTGGCCCTCAACGTCATCGAGGACGAGGACGGCACCGAGCTCAAGATCGTGCGGCACAACATGCCGTTCGGCGAGGTCGGCACGGGCGAGTTCGGTACGTACTTCATCGGCTATTCGCGCACCGCAGCGGTGACCGAACGGATGCTGACCAACATGTTCGTCGGCGACCCGCCGGGCAACACCGACCGGGTACTGGACTTCTCCACCGCCGTCACCGGCTCGATGTTCTTCACCCCGACCACGGATTTCCTCAACAACCCTCCGCCGCTTCCGGATTCAGCGGCGGCGGAATCGCCGGCGGTCGCGCCGGTGACGACGGACAGCTATGACGGATCGCTCGGGATCGGCAGTCTGAAAGGACAACCTCAATGAACAACCTGTACCGCGAACTGGCCCCGATCACCGACGTCGCGTGGGCGGAGATCGAGCAGGAAGCCACCCGTACCTTCAAGCGCCACATCGCGGGCCGCCGGGTGGTCGACGTCAGCGAACCTGGAGGCCCCGTCACCGCGGCGGTGAGTACCGGCCACCTGATCGATGTCGCCGCACCCGGCGACGGCGTGGTCGCCCACCTGCGTGATGCGCGGCCGCTGGTCAGGCTGCGGGTGCCGTTCACGGTGAACCGGATCGACATCGACGACGTCGAGCGCGGGTCGCAGGATTCGGATTGGGACCCGGTCAAGGACGCCGCCAAGAAGCTGGCGTTCATCGAGGATCGGGCGATCTTCGAGGGATACGAGGCGGCCCACATCGGTGGCATCCGCAAGGCGAGTTCGTGCCCCAGTCTGGCGCTGCCCGAAGACCCGCGCGAGATCCCCGACGTGATCAGCCAGGCACTCTCGGAACTGCGACTGGCCGGCGTCGACGGCCCGTACAGCGTGCTGCTGTCGGCGGACATCTACACGCAGGTCAGCGAAACCACCGCGAACGGCTATCCCATCCGCGAACACCTCAACCGACTGGTCGACGGTGACATCATCTGGGCGCCGGCCATCGACGGAGCATTCGTATTATCCACCCGCGGAGGCGATTTCGACCTGCAGCTGGGCACCGACGTGTGCATCGGCTACCTGTCCCACGACGCCGAGACCGTGCAGCTCTACCTGCAGGAGACAATGACGTTCCTGTGTTACACCGCCGAGGCGGCAGTCGCGCTGCGGGCCTGACACCCAGGCCCGCAAGCCTGACGCCTCTCCCCGCGAACGCGCGTGTTTGCACGCCGACGCGCCGCAATTGCTGGCATTTCGCGCGCGCTCGCAGTCGGCCATCGTGACGTTCAGCCCACACGCCTTGGGCCGCAACGGGTTCAAGAGACCAGCCTGCCCCTAGGGCGGGGACGTCAGGACACCAGAACTGCGTCCAGGGCGGAGTAGAAGATGCCGAGCCCGTCGTCGGACGGGCCGGTCAGGGCTTCGGTGGCGTGCTCGGGGTGTGGCATCAGGCCGACGACGCGACCGTCGGCCGAGCTGATGCCGGCGATCGCGCGCATCGAGCCGTTGATGTTGTCGCGGTAGCGGAAGACCACCCGGCCTTCGCCCTCGAGTTCGTCGAGCACGGCCTCGCTCGCGACATAACGTCCCTCACCCGACTTCAGCGGCACCAGCAGGTCGGCACCCTGCTCATACCGCGAGGTCCACGCCGAGGTGTTGGACGCGACCTCAAGCCACACGTCGCGGCACACGAAGTGCAGGCCCGCGTTACGCGTCAGCGCACCGGGCAGCAGACCGGCCTCGCAGAGCACCTGAAAGCCGTTGCAGATCCCCAGCACCGGCATGCCACGGCCGGCAGCGGCGACGACCTCACCCATCACCGGGGCGAACCTCGCGATGGCTCCGCAACGCAGGTAGTCGCCGTAGGAGAAACCGCCGGGGACCACCACCGCGTCGACGCCCTTGAGGTCGGCGTCGGCGTGCCACAGGTTCACCGCTTCGGCGCCGGCCAGTCGCACCGCACGCGCGGCGTCGATGTCGTCGAGGGTGCCCGGGAACGTGATGACGCCCACACGGGCGTTCATGCGGTTCCCCCGGGTAGTTCCCTGCTGACGGTCCAGTCCTCGATGACGGTGTTCGCCAGCAACGATTCGGCGATCTCGGCGAGCTTCTCGTCGTCGATGCTGTCGTCGACTTCAAGCTCGAATCGCTTGCCCTGCCGCACATCTGAGACTCCGTCGAAGCCGAGGCGGCCGAGTGCCCCGACGATCGCCTGCCCCTGCGGGTCGAGGATCTCGGTCTTCGGCATGACGTGTACCACCACTTTTGCCACGCGCTCACTCTACCTGCGGCGGCGGCGGCCTCGCGTCACCGGCATGAGCCCAGGTAAGCGGCGCACAGCGGCGCTGCCATCGCATCAAAAACCTGGGTGTCGGGCACCGCAGACCACTCGACGGCGCTGGGCAGCGTCGACCACAGCGCCACCTCGACCAGGGAACCGTTGCGCGGGTCCGCCACCAGGTAGGCGTGCATGACCCGGCGGCCGCCGTCGCTGATCACCGTCGCAAGCCGCTCCGCATCGCTGCTGGTGATCGACGGTGACACCGCGGGCGCGGTGAGGTGGCACAGCGCCAGCGCCATCCGGGCCTTCTCCAGCGTCTCCAGGGCGATCGGACCCCCGGCCGTGACGGGGCCCCGCCAGTGCAGAACCTGCACCCGCAGGTTCCACTGCCCGTCGGGATTGCTCACCTCGGCGCGGGCGGCCACCACGTAGTCCCGGGGATCGTCGGCCACGGTCGGACTCGCACACCACCCCTCGAACCCGAACCGGGGTGCGGGCGCGTCGACGGCCAGCGCTGCCAGGCCGGGCCAGCGGTAGACCGGGTACAGCGGGAGGGAACTGGACTCGATCCACGCGGCATCGGGGATCGAGTCACAGAAGGGCGGACAAATCCCCGGCACGGAGCGGGCGGTGCCCGGGACCACCACGAGTCCGCAGACCGCCGCCACCACCGCGAGCATCAATCTCACGTGCACCTAACCCCCTGCACGCCAGAATATAGGCATGCAGCTCACACACTTCGGACATTCATGCCTGTTGGCCAGCTTTCCGGGAGCACCGGACGACGGCATCGGCGGTGCGACGACGGTGTTGTTCGACCCGGGCAACTTCTCCCACGGCTTCGAGGGAATCACGGGTCTGTCGGCGATCCTGATCACCCACCAACACCCCGACCACGCCGACACCGAGCGACTGCCCGCCCTCATCGAGGCCAACCCGCAGGCCGCCCTCTACGCAGACCCGCAGACAGCAGCTCAGCTGGGCGCACCGTGGCAGGCGGTTCAGGTCGGCGACACTCTGTCCGTCGGACATCTGACGGTGCGGGGTGTCGGTGGCCAGCATGCGGTCATCCATCCGGAGATCCCGATCATCGACAACATCTCGTATCTCGTCGGCGACGGTAAGCATCCGGCAAAGCTGATGCACCCCGGCGATGCGCTGTTCGTCCCCGGCGAGCCCGTGGACGTGCTGGCCACGCCTGCCGCGGCGCCGTGGATGAAGATCTCAGAGGCCGTCGACTACCTGCGTGCGGTCGCGCCGACCCACGCGGTGCCGATCCACCAGGCGATCGTGGACCCGATCGCCCGCCCCATCTACTACGGCCGACTGTCGGAGATGACCGACACCGACTTCCAGGTCCTCGAACCGGAGAGCGGCACGCAGTTCTAGCCGATCAGCCGACGTCGCGGGCGGCCGCCCGACCGGCCGCCCGGCCCGAGAACACGCACCCACCGAGGAACGTCCCCTCCAGCGAGCGGTAGCCGTGCACGCCGCCACCGCCGAAACCGGCGGCCTCGCCGGCGGCGTACAGGCCTGGCAACACCTCGCCGTCGCTGCGCAACACCCGCGAGTCCAGGTCGGTTTCCAAGCCGCCCAACGACTTCCGGGTCAAGATGTGTAACTTCACCGCGATCAGCGGTCCTGCTTTGGGGTCCGTCAGCCGGTGCGGGGCGACGACTCGGCTGATGCGGTCGGCCAGGTAGCCACGGGCGGCGCGGATCGCGGTGATCTGGCTGTCCTTGGTGAACCGGTTGGCGACCTCGCGATCCCGTGCGGTGACCTCCGCTTCGACCGCGGCGAAATCCAGCGGCTCGACGTCGGGGACCGCGTTCATCGCCACGACCAGATCCCGCAGGGTGTCTGCGGTGACGAAGTCCACGCCCTTGTCGACGAAGGCGTGCACCGGCGCGGGGCCATTCCTGCCCCGCTCCAGGACTCCGCGGACACTGCGACCCGTCAGATCGGGGTTCTGCTCCTGGCCGGACAGACCGAACTCCTTGTCGATGATGCGCGAGTTCAGCACGAACCAGGTGTAGTCGTGGCCGGTCTTGGCGATGTACTCCAGCGTCCCGAGGGTGTCGAACCCGGGGTACAGCGGCGCGGGCAGTCGCCTGCCGGTGGCGTCCAGCCACAGCGACGACGGCCCGGGCAGGATGCGGATGCCGTGCATCGGCCAGATCGGGTCGTAGTTGGTGATGCCCTCCGTGTAGTGCCACATCCGGTCGCTGTTGATCAGGTTCCCGCCGGCTGTTGCCGAGATGTCGAGCATCCGGCCGTCCACGTGGGCGGGGACCCCGCTGAGCAGTTGTTCGGGGACCCGCCCCATGCGGGCCGGCCAGTTCTTGCGGACCAGGTCGTGGTTGCCGCCGATCCCACCGCTGGCGACGACGACCGCTTGCGCGCGAAATTCGAAGTCCCCTGTGGTTTTTCGTGACGACGTGACACCTCGCGCAGCGGTGGACGGTTCCAGCACCGCCCCGCGCACCCCGACGACCGCCCCGCCCTCGACGATGAGTTCGTCGACGCGGTGCCGGTGGGCGAAGCGCACCCCGGCCAGTCGACGCGCGAAGATGTCGACCAGGGCCGGCCCGGTGCCCCAGGTGACGTGGAATCGCGGCACCGAGTTGCCGTGTCCGCGGGCGTCGTAACCGCCCCGCTCGGCCCATCCCACCAATGCGAACGTCTGCAGGCCCCGGTCGCGCAACCAACTGCGTTTCTCTCCGGCGGCGAAGTCGACGTAGGCGTGCGCCCACTGCCTGGGCCAGTGGTCTTCGGGCCGGTCGAACCCGGCGGTGCCCAGCCAGTCCTGCAGCGCGAGTTCGTGGCTGTCGCGGATACCCAGGCGGCGCTGCTCGGGGCTGTCGACGAAGAACAACCCGCCGAACGACCAGAACGCCTGACCACCGATGTTGGCTTCGTTCTCCTGGTCGACGATCAGGACACGACGGCCCCGTTCGACCAGCTCGCAGGCGGCCACCAGCCCCGCCAGTCCGGCACCCACCACGATGACATCAGCGTCAGCCATGGGCCCAATCTACGACCGGCGGCTGCTACGCGGCGTCAGACAGCGCAGTTGCGGCCCGCCACTCGTAGACGGTGGGTACGCACGAGTGCATCAGCGCCAGATCGACCGCGTCGAGCATCGCCTGCCGGGCCCCCGGACGGCGCAGGTGCCGGGCGCCGACAGCCACCCTGACGACGCCCCCGCGTCGAGCCGTGCGCTCAGCCGACAGCACCAGAGTGCGACACCACCACGGCTCCGCGAGGAAGCCTTCCCCGATGCCCAGCACGCGGGTCCGCACGGTGCTCTGGCGAACCAGGTCGGTGATTCCGGCCAGACCGGCCAGCAGGCGGAACCCGTTGCGGGGCAGTACCGTGACTGCCCCCTGGGAGATGTTCCAGCCCGGTGCGGCGAAAAGTCGGGTACGCAGACCGAGGTGCTCGAGGGTCCGGTCGGCGGCCATCAACCGCAGGTTCGCCTCATGGGCCGGCAGTGCGGCGAACTCGCCGCGCCGCGCCTTGGTGGCAGCCTCGTCGAAGCCGTTCAGTACGATCGCGTCTCCGTGGGCGCGCCGGTCGACCAGCCAGCCAACCGTGGCTGCGTCGCGGTCGAGTCGGTACCCACCCTTGAGGCGCGGCGCCACCAGGAACGATCCGGGGACACCCCGGGCGTCGAGTTGGGCGCTGAAGGCGGCGACGTCGGGAAGCGTGCGGTCGCTGACCCCGGATATCGACACGATCAGTTGTCCTGCCACACCCGCAGTGTCGCAATGGCAGGTGTCCAGACGGTGGACAACACTGCGCCCCCAGGTGACGGTTCGTTTAGCGCGGCAAGACGGCCTCGATCGCCGACACCACCTCGGGCGCGTCGGGCGTGGTGCTCGGCCGGAACCTCGTGATCTCGGTTGCGCCCGGGGCCAGCAGGAACTTCTCGAAGTTCCACTGCACGTCGCCGGCCTCACCCTGATCGTCGGGGGTTCTGGTGAGCTCGGCGTAGAGCGGATGCCGGTCCGGGCCGTTGACCTCGGTCTTGGCCAGCAGCGGGAAGGTGACCCCGTAGGTCGTCGAGCAGAAGGTCTGAATCTCCTCTGCCGTGCCGGGCTCCTGACCCATGAACTGATTGCACGGCACCCCGATCACCGTCAGGCCGCGGCCGCTGTAGTCCCTCGCCAGCTGTTCCAGGGCGGCGTACTGCGGGGTCAGCCCGCACTTGGAGGCGACGTTGACGATCAGCGCCGCCCCGTCGGCCAGCTCAGCGAGCGTGGTGGACCGGCCGTCCAGTGTGGTGAGCGCGATGTCGGTGATCGGTGTGTCGGTCATGACCGCGACCGTACCCGCGGCTCAGTTCGCGACGAACCGGGATCCCTGGTCATCGATGGCCGTCCACACCAGCCCTGTCGAGCAGCCATGCGTACTGGAACGCGGCCTCCTTCCAGCGTTCGTACCGGCCGCTGATGCCCCCGTGTCCGGCGTTCATCTCCGTCTTGAGCAGCACCTTGGCTGCGTCGTTACCCGGGTCGACCTGGGCGTGACGCAGCGCGGCAACCCATTTCGCCGGCTCGACGTAGTACACCCTGGTGTCGTTGAGCGATGTCATGGCCAGGATCTCGGGATAATTCTTGGCTTCGACGTTCTCGTAGGGCGAATAGGACTTCATGTAGCGGTAGACGTCGGGGTCCTCCAGTGGGTTTCCCCACTCGTCCCACTCGGTGACGGTCAACGGCAGCGACGGATCCAGGATGGTGGTCAGCGGATCCACGAACGGAACTGCGGCCAGGATTCCGGCGAACAGTTCGGGCGCCAGGTTGGCCACCGCGCCCATCAGCAGACCGCCGGCACTGCCTCCGTAGGCCACCAGGTTCTCCGGTTTGGTCACGTCGTTTCCGACGAGATGGGCTGCCACCGCGATGAAGTCGGTGAACGTGTTCCGCTTCTCCAGCATCTTGCCGTGCTCGTACCACGGCCTGCCGAGTTCGCCGCCGCCGCGCACATGGGCGACGGCAAAAACCATTCCGCGATCGAGCAGGGACAACCGCGCGATGGAGAACCTGGGATCCTCGCACGACTCATAGGCGCCGTAGCCGTAGAGCAGCACCGGCGCCGGGTATCGCAGGCCGGCCCGGTGGATGATCGAGATCGGAATCCGCGCGCCGTCGGGCGCCACCGCCCAGTCGCGTTTCTCGACGTAGTCCTCCGCGCGGTAGTCACCCAGCACGGGTTGCTCCCGCAGCAGAGTTCGATCACCGGAGGACAGGTCGAGGTCGTAGATGCGTACCGGGGTGACGAACGACGTCGCGCCGATGCGCAGTTTCGGCGCGCTCCAGTTCGGGTTCGCCGACAGGCCCACCGACATCAGTTCCGACTCGAAGGTGACGTCCTCGGCGTTGCCGTAGCCCGATTCGGTCAATGGCCACAACTGGATTCGGGGCAGCGCGGCTTTGCGATAGCTGACCACCAGGTGGTCGGCGAACGCGTCGACCGAGTCCAGTCGCACATCGGCGCGATGGTGGATCAGCGTGCGCAGCGAGGTGGGCTCGTCGACCGGGGCCTCGACGAGAGTGAAGTTCTCCGCTCCGTCGTTGTGCAGGATCAGAAATTTGTCCTGCCCGCCGATGACCGCGTGGTCGACCGAGTACTCGATACCCTCGCGTCGCGGCCACACAGTGGCAAACTCGGCCTGCGGGTCCGTGGCGTCGCCGTAGCGGAGTTCGGAGGTGACCGCACTGCCGGCGGCGATGATGACGTACTTGTTGCTGCGGGTCCGGCCGACAGCGACCCAGAATCGTTCGTCCGCTTCGTGATGAACGCGTTCAGACGGTTGTCCGGCCCCCAACCGGTGCCGCCACACGGTGTCCGGGCGCCACGCGTCGTCGACGGTGACGTAGTAGACGGTGCGGTTGTCGGCGGCCCACGTCGCGCCGGCGCCGACGTCGACGATCTCGTCGTCGTAGCGCCGGCCGGTCTCGAGGTCCTTGAATCGCAACGTGTATCGCTCGTCACCCTTGACGTCGACCGAATAGGCAAGGGTCTTGCCGTCGACACTGACCGTCGCCGCGCCGAGTGAGAAGAACTCGTGCCCTGCGGCCTCGACGTTCTCGTCCAGCAGCACCTGCTCGCCGGGGATCTCGGTGTGCTCGTCGAACTGCGGCGGCGTCCAGTCTTCGGGATCGGCGACCGGGCAACGGCATTGGACGCCGTACTGCTTGCCTTGGAAGCTGCGACCGTAGTACCACCAGTCTCCCCGGCGGGTGGGCACCGAGAGATCGGTCTCCTTGGTCCTGGCCTTGATCTCGTCGAAGATCTTCTGCCGCAGAGGCTCCAGATCCGCGGTCACGTGCTCGGTGTAGGCGTTCTCGGCCTCGAGGTGGTCGATCACCTCCTGGCTGGACTTGTCTCGCAGCCACTCGTAGGGATCGATGAACAGGTCGCCGTGGTACTCCCGGCGGTGCTCCACCCGCTTCGCGGTGGGTGACTTCACGCGGACACTCCGATCCAGTCGTCGAACCTCAGGCCCGAGATACGTTCGTAGGCTTCGATGTAGCGCGCTCGGGTCGCCTCGACGATCTCCGCCGGGAGCGCGGGTGGCGCGACGTCGGCGCTACGGTCCCACCCCGACTCGGGTCCGGTCAGCCAATTGCGGACGAACTGTTTGTCGAAGCTGTTCTGGACGACACCTTCGACGTAGTCCGCCGCGCGCCAGTAGCGGGAGGAGTCGGGGGTGAAGACCTCGTCGGCGAGCTTCAGTTCGCCGGCCCCGTCGACGCCGAATTCGAATTTGGTGTCGGCGAGGATGATGCCCTTGGTCAGCGCGTGCTCGGCACCCTGGCGGTAGGTCTGCAGGGTGCGCTCGCGCAGTTGTTCGGCCCGGGTGGCCCCGACGAGGTCGATGACGTCGTCGAAGGTGATGTTCTCGTCGTGCTGACCGAGTTCGGCCTTGCTCGCCGGGGTGAACAACGGTTCGGGGAATCTGCTGGCCTCGGTCAACCCGGGCGGCAGCGCGATGCCGCACACCGCGCCGGTCTTCTGGTAGTCGATCAGCCCCGACCCGGTGAGGTAACCGCGGGCGACCGCCTCCACCGGCAGCATCTCCAACTGCTCGACGACCAGGGCCCGGCCCAGCACCTCGGCCGGGATGCGCTCGTCGTCGGGCGGGCCCGCCAGATGGTTGGGCGAGTCCACATGACCGAAGAAGAACACGCTCATGGCCGTCAGGACGCGGCCCTTGTCGGGAATCGCCGAATCCAGGATGTAGTCGTAGGCAGAGATCCGGTCGGAGGCGACGAAGAGCAGGTGCCCGCTGTCGACCCGGTAGAGCTCACGAACCTTGCCGCTGGCCAGATGCTGGTAGTCGGACAGAGCGGGGCGCATCCGGCCAGCCTAACGGCCCCGGTGTGTTGTGATCGAACACATGAAATCGCGGTGGGTCCCCTACGCCACAACACCCGGTCGGCTGATGACACAGCTGTTCAGCGACGCGGTGGTGATCGCGTGGACAGCCATCTGGGTGTTCGTCGGCATCGCGGTGCACTCCGCGGTGGCCACGATCGCCGAGTTCGGCTTCCAGGTGGAGAGCGGAGCCAACGGGGTGGCGGGCAATCTCGACTCCGCAGGCAACAGCGCCGACGACATCCCGCTGATCGGCGACTCGCTGGCCAGCCCGCTGTCCGCAGCCGGCGACGCCGCCCGCGAGATCGCTGGCGCCGGGCAGACGCTGGGGGTGACGGCGGGATGGCTGGCCTGGCTGCTGGCGCTGGCTGTGGCCGCTCCGCCGATCCTGGCGTTGATGATGCCGTGGCTGTTTCTGCGGGTGCGGTTCTTCCGGCGCAAGTGGACCGCCGTGACGCTGGCGTCGACAGCCGCCGGCGAACAGTTGTTGGCGCTGCGGGCGTTGGCCAACCGGCCACTGGCCAAACTCGCCGCGGTGGACCCCGATCCGGTGGGCGCCTGGCGCAACCTGGATCCGATTGCGATCCGCGGACTGGCCGCCCTGGAGTTGCGGTCATCGGGCATCCGCGCGGCGGGAATCCGCTGGGGCGCCTGACCGATCCTCCGCCGGAATTGCGTTCCAGCCGGCCCGTCCTCGCAGTTCCGCTGCTGGAATGCAATTCCGGCGGGGCGACCGGCTCAGCCGAGCAGCCGCTTGAGTTTGGTACCGAACGAATGGCGGGCGGTCAGCGAACCGAACCGGACCTTGCCCCGCACGACGACGTGCAGACGCGGCGACGGCGGACTCGTCGTCACCTTCACCGACGCGGAGGACCCGATGTTGACGACACCGTTGAGGTCGGCGGTCGCACCGTCGGGCAGGATCAGGTCGGTCGAGCTGAAGTAATCGTCGATCTCGATCTCCACCACCGGGCTGTGCAGCAGCGCGGACGTGAAATCAAGTGTCGTCGAGCACATCCGGGTGTTCAGCCGCAGCCGGGGCGGCACTGTCCACTGACCTTTGCGGGTGATGCTGGACATCCAGCTGCCCAGGACTTCGGGTGGCGCCGGCGCGGCCTGGCGGCGAACATGGGGCAGGTCGGCGATCACGGTGTCCAGTTCCCGGCGGGTTCGCGCGGAGAGCACGACGGTGACCCGCTCGGTGTACTCGTCGAGCGTGAGCATCCCCTGACCGACGGCCTGTTCGAGAATCTGGGTCACTGCGGCCCGATCGGCGTCCGATGCCCTGAAATCCGGTTGTCCAGCGTCCATATGGCTCCAGGGTAGGCGGCTCACGCCCCCAGTTCGACCACCAGGTGTCGGATCCCGGTGTGCCGATTGCTGCGCGTCCACTCCACCGACTCGGCGAGCTGCACCGATGTGAAACGGCCGAGCAGTTCCTCGAACAGCACCCTGAGCTCGAGACGAGCCAGGTTCGCGCCCAGGCAGTAGTGCACGCCCTGGCCGAAACCCAAGTGCGGGTTCGGCTTGCGGGTGATGTCGAAGCGGTCCGGCTCGGCGAAGGCGGCGCCGTCCCGATTGGCCGACCCCTCCCACACCAGTACCTTCTGACCTGGCTCGACGGTGTGTCCGCCCAGCGACGCGGTCTGGGTGACGGTGCGCCGCTTCGACGGTGACGGTGAGGTCCACCGGACCATCTCCTCGATGGCTGTCGGCAGCAGTCCGGGGTCGGCACGCAACGAGTCGAACGATCCGGGCTGTTCGATCAGTGCCAGCAGCCCACCGGCGATCGAGTTGCGGGTGGTCTCCGCGCCCGCACTGAACAGCAGGTTGAAGAACAGGTAGCTCTCGACGTCCGAGAGCGCGGGATCATCGGAGTTGACCACTACTGACAGCATGTCGTCGCTGGGCCGCGCCCGTTTGGCGGCGATCAACTCCTGGCCGTATGCGTACATCCGCGAGCCGGCCTCCTCTACGGACAGCCGGGTGATGGACGCCTTGCGCGAGCCACCGAAGTCGAAGCTGGGCTCGATCGCCTCGAAGAGCCAATGTCGTTCGGACTCAGGTACTCCCAGCAGGATACAGATCATCTGCATCGGCACCTCGGCGGCCACATCGGTGACGAAGTCGAAAGGGACGCCGGGTTCGACGTCGTCGAGCAGCCGCCTCGCCCGGTCGCGCAGATCGTCCTCGACGCGACTGATCATCCGTGGCGTCAGACCCGAACTGACCAGGCGGCGCACTGCGGAGTGCCGCGGATCGTCCATCATGTTCAGCAACTGCCCCGCGATGGACAGATCCTGCAACAGCGTGCCCCCGAAGGGTCGCCCGCCGCCTGTCACCGACGAGAAGGTCTGCGGATCACGGAGCACCGCAAGGGTTTCCGGGTAGGTAGCGACCGACCAGAAACCCTCGCCGTCGGGTGTGTGCTCGGTGGGCTCGTGCCAGTAGACCGGTGCTTGGTGGCGGTGCAACGCGAACAGGTCGTGCGGGAAGCCGCCGGCGAAGTTGTCCAGATCGGTGAAGTCGATCCGGGCCAACTCGGCGGCGCGGGTCACAGAATCGCGCCCGAGGTGTACTTCGCGGCGTCCGGAAAACGCCCGATCAGATCATCGACGGCGGCGACCACGCGGTCGACCTGGTCACCCGCCGCGCCGGTGAAGACCTGCTTGTCGGCGAGCGCGGCGTCGAGCGCCACCCGATCCAGCGGCAGTCGGGGGTCGGCGGCGAGCCGGTCCAGCAGATCGGGCTCGGCGCCCCGTTCACGCATCGCCAGCGCCACCGCGACCGCATGCTCCTTGATGACCTCGTGGGCGGTCTCCCGGCCGACCCCCGCCCGCACCGCGGCGATGAGGATCCGGGTGGTCGCCAGAAACGGCAGGTAGCGGTCGAGCTCGCGCTGGATCACCGCGGGATAGGCGCCGAACTCGTCGAGCACCGTCAGGAAGGTCTCGGTCTGGCCGTCGAGGGCGAAGAACGCGTCCGGCAGCGCGACCCGTCGCACCACCGAGCAGAACACGTCGCCCTCGTTCCACTGCGCACCCGCGAGTTCGGCTGCCATGGAACCGTATCCGCGCAGCACGACCTGAAGACCGTTGACCCGTTCGCAGCTGCGGGTGTTCATCTTGTGCGGCATCGCCGACGAGCCGACCTGCCCGGGGGCGAACCCCTCGGTGACCAGTTCGTGTCCGGCCATCAGCCTGATGGTGTGCGCCAGCGACGACGGGCCCGCGCCGAGCTGCACCAGCGCCGAGACGACGTCGTGGTCCAACGAACGCGGATAGACCTGCCCGACGCTGGTGAAGATCTCGCTGAAGCCCAGGAACTGCGCGACGCGCCGCTCGAGGTCGGCCAGGCGCGCGGTGTCTCCGTCGAACAGGTCCAGCATGTCCTGCGCAGTCCCCATCGGACCCTTGATGCCGCGCAGCGGGTAGCGGTCGACGAGCTCACTGACACGATGCAGCGCGACCAGCATTTCCTCCGCTGCCGACGCGAATCGTTTGCCCAGGGTCGTGGCCTGCGCGGCGACGTTGTGGCTGCGACCGGCCATCACGAGGTCGCGGTAGAGCGCTGCCCGCTCGGCGAGGCGGGCGACCACGGCGACGCTGTGGGCACGCACGAGCTGCAGTGACTGCCGGATCTGCAGTTGTTCGACGTTCTCGGTGAGGTCCCGGCTGGTCATGCCCTTGTGCACGTGCTCGTGGCCGGCGAGCGCGTTGAATTCCTCGATGCGCGCCTTGACGTCGTGTCGCAGCACCCGCTCCCGCGCGGCGATCGACTCCAGGTCGACGTTGTCGACCACACGCTCGTAGTCGCCGAGCACCGCCTCCGGCACGTCGATTCCGAGCTCGGACTGGGCACGCAGCACCGCAAGCCACAGCCGCCGCTCCGTGACGATCTTGGCCTGCGGCGACCAGATCGCCACCATCTCGTCGCTGGCGTAGCGATTGGCCAACACGTTCGGGATTGTCACGAAGACAGAGCTTACGTGGCCTGAGTTCGCCCCGGATCGTGCAGAGTGGACGGATGCACTTCGTCGGACTCGACCTCGCGTGGGGCGAGAGGAATCAGACCGGGGTCGCGGTCGTCGACCCCGACGGGCGGCTCCTGTACGTCGGGGCGGCGCAGGATGACGAGAGCATCACGGCTGCGATCGCCCCGTACGTCGACGGCGACTGCCTGGTCGCCATCGATGCGCCGCTGATCGTCAGGAACCCGACGGGCCACCGGTCCTGCGAGAAGGAACTCAACCGCGACTTCCAGCGATTCGATGCGGGCGCCCGCCCGGCCTACACGGACAAGCCGGAGTTCAAGCATCCCCGGGGAGCGCGCATCGCCACCGCCCTCGGATTGGACATGGATCCGGGCTCGACGTCGAACCGGCGCGCGATCGAGGTGTACCCGCACCCGGCAAGCGTGGTGCTGTTCGCGCTGGAGAAGACGTTGAAGTACAAGCGTGGCGCCTTCGAGGACCGGCAGCGCGCGCTGCTGCAGTTGATGACCCACATCGAGGAACTCGACGAGGCGACACCGAGGCTTCGTGTGAACCGCAGTGTGTCCTGGGTCGAGTTGCGCAAGCGGGTACAGGCTGCGACCCGGCCCGGCCAACTCGACCGCGACGAGGATCCCGTCGACGCGGTGCTCTGCGCCTACATCGGGTTGTTCTGGTACCAGCGGCCCGAGGACGTGGCGATCTACGGCGACTACGAAACCGGCTACATCGTCACCCCGGCGCTGCCCGCCGAGCGCCGGTCACGAGTCCCCAGGGAACGCAAGGCGATTCCGCCTGCGGCGCCCTCCCCGGCGGTGGCCGAGTACGCGGCCAGACGCCCCGGACTCACTGCGGCCACCGACCAGTACCTCGGGCTGGTCACAGGTCTGCTCGACGAGGCGGGCATCAACTACCTGTCGATCGCGGCGCGCACCAAGAGTGTCGATTCCTTTGCCGCCAAAGCAGATCGGCGCACCGCCGACGGAACGCTGCTCTACACCGAGCCGCTGGTGGAGATCACCGACCAGATCGGGTTGCGTGTCATCACCTACCTCCGCGAGGATGTCGGCGCCGTCGCCAACCTGCTCGCCGAGGAGATGCGGTTGCTCGACGATCGCGACATGGGTCAGGAGACTGCCCGCGAGGGCCGTTGGGGTTACGCCAGTCGACACCTGCTGATCGGTGTGGAAGGGGTGCAGCAGCCGGCGTCGATCCAGGTGCGCACCGTGCTTCAGCACGCGTGGGCGGAGTTCGAGCACGAGATCCGTTACAAGGGTTCGATACCGAAGGCGCACGCGCCGGATCTGGACCGCCGGTTCACGCTGGCGGCCGGCCTGCTCGAGTTGGCGGACCGGGAGTTCTCCGCGATCCGCGAACGTCTGCGCACGTCGACCCCCGACGCCAGCCTCCCGGAGCCGGGAAGCGACCCGCGGATTCCGACGCCGGTGCTCGCCACCTACCTCGGGAACCGGTTTCCCGACGCCGGCTGGTCCCGCACTGATCACTACGCCTGGATCTCGGGTCTGCTGTTGAGCTTGGGCATCGACTCCCTCGATGCGTTGGAGTCGACGCTGAGCGGCGTGGACACCAGTGCGGTCAACACCGCGATGGACTACCGCTTCCCCGCCGGCGCAGTCCGCCGTCTCGACGACGCGCTGCTGGCGCTGTTCGGTCAGCGATATCTGGAGCTGGACGGCAACGCACACCGGGTCGCCCTGCTGGACAACCGGTTACAGCGACTACAGGACGGCCTGACCTAGTCGTCGGAGGGGCCGGCTCCCAGCTTGGTCGGGTCGGTGATGTGTCCGTCACGGATGCCGAGTTGTTTGTTGATCGCCTGGGTGATGAAGAACAGCACCACGCCGATGACCACCAGTCCCCCGGCCACGATGTACTGCTGGGCAGGCCGTCCCGACAGCGGAGTGACCAGATACAGCGACGCCAGGAAACCGACGACCGGCAGCGCGGTCGGTGTCTTGAAGTGCCCACCGGCTGCTTGCACGTCGCGTCGCAGCACCAGCACCGCGACGTTGACCACCGCGAACACCGCGAGCAACAACAGCGACGTGGTGCCGCCCAGCACCGAGATCGCGTCACTGCTCGCGAACGTCGAGACGTAGATGATCAGGCCGAACGCGATCACCGTGGTGAACAGGATCGCCACCCACGGCGACCGACGCGTGGGGTGTACCGAACCGAGCACCTGCGGAAGCACCCGTTGGCGGGCCATGCCGTAGATCAATCGGCTGGCCATCAGCATGTTGATCAACGCGGTGTTCGACACCGCGAACATCGTGATGAACGGCAGGATGTCGTCGATCGGCAGGCTGGGAGCTCCTGCTTTGACCACCTCGACGAGCGGGGTGTCGCTCT
Source organism: Mycobacterium sp. DL (assembly GCF_039729195.1). Taxonomy (NCBI): domain Bacteria; kingdom Bacillati; phylum Actinomycetota; class Actinomycetes; order Mycobacteriales; family Mycobacteriaceae; genus Mycobacterium; species Mycobacterium sp. DL. The sequence continues at coordinate 4,368,103 of NZ_CP155796.1, read as the reverse complement.
CCTGGAGCTGGCCGACCGGCACCAGGGCCACCGCCACGATCGACACCAGGATGTAGACCACGCCCGCGATCCCCAGACCGCTCAACAGGATCTTGGGGAACGTGTTGACGGGATCCTTGGTCTCCTCGGCCATGTTCACCGAGTCCTCGAAGCCCACCATCGCGAAGAACGCCAGCGACGTGGCAGCCGTGACCGCGAGGAAGGTGCTCTTGTCCTCACCGGTCTCGAAGGCGACGACGCGTGAGAAGTCGACGTCCGCGGCGCCGGTGAACGCCCAGAATCCGACCATGATGACCACGATCAGGCCGGTGATCTCGACGATGGTCAGGACGACGTTGAGCTTGACGCTCTCGCCGACGCCGCGATAGTTGATCGCCGCGAGACCACCCATGAACATCAAAGCCAGTGCCGCGACCGCGAGTTTCGGCGCGTCGTAGTCGATACCTTCGAAGAAGTTCGCCGCGAATGCCCTGGAAGCCGTTGAGGCTGAGGTGATTCCGGAGCACATGACGATGAATGCGACGAGGAAGGTGACGAAGTGGATGCCAAAGGCCTTGTGGGCGTAGAGCGCTGCGCCCGCCGCCTGCGGGTACTTGGTGACCAGCTCGAGATAACTGAACGCAGTGATGGTGGCGATGACGAAGGCGATGAGGAACGGAAGCCACGCCGCCCCACCGACTTCACCGGCCACGTCGCCGAGCAGTGCGTAGACACCGGTGCCCAGAATGTCGCCGACGACAAAGAGCAGCAGTAGTCCGGGACCCATCACCCGCTTCAACTCGGGCTGTTGGTCACCGACCTTCCCGCCGGTTCCTGACTCCGTCATCGCGCCTCCCCTTACTCGTCGCTGGAATCACCCATCATCGATCAGTCGGGTTGGCTCTGCAGTGTCAACCGCGAAACCTCGTCGAGGAAGTCCGCGACCTCCTCGGGATCGTCACGACGTTGCCAGCCGAACGTCGTCGGACGTTGCATCCGGTCGTGCCAGAAGTGCCCGCCCGATGATTCGGGTCTGGTCGCCACCAACCACACGGCGGTGTCCGCTCCATCGGCCGCATCACGCAGCAGGGGCCGGGTGACGCGGCGGAAGGCCGGTAACGCCTCTGCCACTCCCGGGGTTTCCACCCATCCCGGGTGGGTGCTCTCGACACGAACACCGGTGCCGGCCAAGCGGCGGGCCCACTCCGCGGCCAGCACCACCTGCATCCGTTTGGTGCGCGCATACACCCGCACGCCGTCGTAGTCACCGTCTCGGGACTCGAGGTCGGCGGCGCGCAACGGCGTCGTGTACATGCCGCCCGACGACATGAAGACCACCGAGGAGCCGTGCGCGTTGCGCAGTAGCGGCAGCAACTGCTCGGTCATCACGTGCGGGCCGAGCACATGGCATGCGAGTTGGGTCTCGTGGCCCTGCGGGGTCTCGGTGCGCGTCTTGGGCATCACCCCGGCGTTGTGCACCAGACCGTGCAACGCGTCGATTCGTGAGCGCAGGTCGGCGGTCCATGCCCGCACCGCGTCGAGATCGGAGACGTCGCAAACCTCCTCGACCACCGACCCCCCGGCGGCCCCCGGCACCGTCTTGCGGATCGCTTCGGAGCTACGCGTGACCTTCTGCGCGTCGCGCCCGAGCAGGTGGACGGTGGCGCCGAGTCGGGCGAACGACCCTGCCATCGCCTCGCCGATGCCCGCGGTCGCACCGGTGACCACGACCCTCTTGCCTGCCATCGCCTCCAGCGGCGGGTCGGCAGGCCACCAGAGGCGGCGGAGCTGCGAGCCGACCTTGGTGTAACCCAGTACCACGGACCGGTCCAGCGCGGTGTCTGCCGCAGTGGCCAGAAGCCGGCTGATCGTCACCCCCACGGAGATAACCCCGGACCGGAAAAAGCAAACGCCATCAGTCGAACGGCGCGAGCACGTCGATGACGTCGATCAGGGTGGCCCTGGCCGTCGCCCGGGGGCCGTCGCCGTCCCCGACCAGCGCAGCCACCACCGCGCCGTCCACTGCGCACACCAGAGCGGTCAGCAGTTCGGCACGCACGGACCTGCCCGAGCGTTCCACGACCTCGACCACGGCATCGGTCCGTTGGGCGAGGATGCGCCGTTGGATGTCGCGCAGGCCGGGTTGCCGTGCGCAGGCGATGTAGCGCTCGTATCGCGAGATCAGTTGTTCGGTAACACGTTCCGGACTCTCGCCGACCAACAGATCGACGAGGACCTCGGCAGTGGACTCGGCGCCGCGGCGCCGCCGGGACAGCACAGCGACCCGGTCGCGCAACTCCGTCGCCTCCCGCGTACCGACGTGTTCCACCGCTTTGGCGATGAGGTCTTCGAGCGAGGAGAAGTAGTAGGTCGTCGACGCCAGCGGGAGCCCGGCCCGACGCGCGACGGCACGGTGCCGCACCGCGTCGAAACCTCCTTCGCAGAGCAGGTCGGCAGCTGCGCTGACCAGCGCATACCGCCGACGTTCTCCCTTAGGAGTGACTGCTGCCGTCACCCATAGCATCGTGCCAGTCAGGGGGTTTCGGCATCGCGGTTTCGCCTAATCGGCAGCCATTGCCCACGCCGGCGCAATGGCATGATGGCGCGCATGCCAGCCATCAACCGTCGCGCCCTTCTGACCATCGGTGTGCGCACTGGCGTCGCGGCAGCGGCCGGAGTCGCCGGGGTGTCCGTATTCGGCGCCTCTGTGGCCGCAGGCGCACCGCCCGCACCACCAGTCCCGGCCCCGACCTACGAAAGCGGTTCCTTCGCGTCCGCGGCCCGCGGCGGCGCGACGACCAACTGGATCATCACCCGCCCGCCCGGGCAGACCGCGCCACTGCGGCCGGTGATCCTGTTGCACGGTAAGGACTCCAACGCGCAGACGGTGATGTCGATGGGAGCCGAGCGGTTCCTGGCGGATGCGGTGCGAGCCGGCGTGCCTCCGTTCGCGCTCGCCGCGGTCGACGGGGGCAACGGGTACTGGCACCGGCGCGCCTCGGGTGAAGACTCGGGCGCGATGGTCCTCGACGAGTTCCTCCCACTGCTGGGCGCGCAGGGCCTCGACACCTCCCGGGTGGGTTTCCTGGGATGGTCCATGGGTGGTTACGGCGCCATGCTCCTGGGCTCGCGACTGGGGGCCGGACGCACGGCCGCGATCTGCGCGGTCAGCCCTGCGCTGTGGACATCGCCGGGGGCCGCGGCGCCGGGAGCCTTCGACGGTGACGAGGACTACGCCGCCAACAGTGTGTGGGGTCTGGCCGCGCTCAACGGGATTCCGCTGCGCATCGACTGCGGAGACGACGACCCGTTCCGTGCCGCGACGCAACAGTTCATCGACCAGCTCGCAACGCCACCGGCCGGGGGCTTCTCTCCCGGCGGCCACGACGCGTCGTACTGGTCGTCCCAACTCACCGACGAGTTGATGTGGGCGGCACCGCTGCTGACGACTTAGAGCGAGATTCGCCCCTCCGCCGCCGCGAGACCGATATCGCTGCGAAAATGGCTGCCGGGCAACCGAATCGAGCCGATCCGCGCATAGGCCATCTCGCGCGCGGCCGCCAGGTCCGGACCGGTGCCCACCACCGACAGCACACGGCCACCGGAGGACACGATGGCGTCGTCCTCGCGGCGGGCGGTGCCGGCATGCAGCACGCCCTCGGCATCCGCTCCATGGATCACGTCGCCGACGCGCGGACGGCCCGGATAGTTCTCTGCAGCGACCACCACCGTCACCGCCGCACCGTCGTGCCACTGCAGCGCAGGCTGGCCGGCGAGTTCGCCGGTGGCAGCGGCCCGCAGCAGCTGACCCAGTGGGGACTCCAGCAGCGCGAGCACCGCCTGGGTTTCCGGATCGCCGAAGCGACAGTTGAATTCGACGACGGCGGGCCCCTTGGACGTGATCGCCAGCCCGGCGTAGAGCAGGCCGGAGAATGAGCTGCCGCGCTTGACCAGTTCGGCGGCAACCGGGGTGACCAACTCGTCGACGATGCGCCGGGTCATCTCGTCGGACAACCACGGCAGTGGCGTGTAGGCGCCCATGCCGCCGGTGTTGGGTCCGCTGTCGCCGTCACCGACTCGTTTGAAGTCCTGGGCCGGCAACAGCGGAACCACTGTCTCACCGTCGACGACGCAGAACAGCGACACCTCGGGTCCGTCGAGGAACGATTCGAGGAGCACCGGGTGACCGGCGTCGAGAAGGCTCGCCGCGTGTGCGCGGGCGGCGTCACGATCTGCGGTGACCACCACACCTTTGCCTGCGGCCAGCCCGTCGTCCTTCACCACCCACGCGGGATCTCCCGCGTGGGGCCCGAAGCGGTCCAGGGCGGAGTCGAGGTGGGCCGGGTTGTCGACGATCTCGCTGACGGCGGTCCGCACACCGGCCGCGGTCATCACGTCCTTGGCGAACGACTTCGAGCCTTCGATGCGCGCTGCGTCCTTCGTCGGGCCGAAGCAGGCGATGCCCGCCTCTCGCACCGCGTCGGCGACGCCGAGCACCAGCGGCACCTCGGGGCCGATGATCACGAGGTCGGCACCGATGCGTCGGGCCAGGGCGACCACGGCCGCCCCCGACGTCACGTCGAGCTCGTACTGGTCGGCGACCGCTGCTGTGCCTGCATTGCCGGGAGCTATGGAAAGTCCGTCGACCTCCGGGTCTCGGCGCAGCGCAAGCAGCAGCGCGTGTTCACGGGCTCCGGATCCGACCACCAGGACGTGCACAGATGCCCACCCTAGTGCCATCACGCCCGGCAGGACCCACGTCCTCGGCCATACAGTGCAGCGGCGCAGTGTATGGTCGAGCGAAAGTGCCGTACGTCACACGCGAAGGACAGAACATGACCACCGCCCCCAGCTGCCCGTTCCTGCCCCAGGGGTATGACTTCACCGACCCGGATGTGCTGCTCAAGGGCATTCCCGTCACCGAGTTCGCGGAATTGCGCAAGACCGCACCGGTCTGGTGGAACGCACAGGCCGAGTCGATCTTCGACGACGGCGGCTACTGGGTGGTCACCCGGCACGCGGACATCAAGTCGATCTCACGGGACGGCGCGCTGTGGTCCACCAATCGCAAGGGGGCGGTGATGCGCCTGCCCGACGGTGTCACCGCCGAGCAACTCGACCTGACCAAGGCCCTGCTGATCAACCACGACGCCCCCGAGCACACCAGGTTGCGCAAGATCGTCTCGCGGCTCTTCACCCCCAGGGCGATCGCGGCGCTCGAGGAGCGCCTGGCTGTTGCGGCGCGTGACATCGTGCGGGCCGCGGCCGAGAAGGACGCCGGCAATTTTGTCGACGACATCGCGGTGGGACTGCCGCTGCAGGCCATCGCCGATCTCATCGGCGTGCCCGAGGCCGACCGCGAGAAGCTGTTCCACTGGACCAACTGCATCATGAACACCGACGATCCCGACTTCGACTCCGACCCCACCGTCGCCAACGCCGAGTTGATGGGTTACGCCTACAACATGGCCGAGGAGCGGCGCCGCTGCCCCGCCGACGACATCGTCACCAGGCTCATCCAGGCGGACATCGACGGTGAAGCGATGGGTGATGTCGAGTTCGCGTTCTTCGTGATCCTGTTGGCGGTCGCCGGAAACGAAACCACCCGCAACGCGATGACGCACGGGATGAACGCGTTCCTCGAGAACCCCGATCAGTGGGAACTGTTCAAGCGGGATCGGCCGGACACCGCGGTCGAGGAGATCATCCGCTGGGCCACCCCGGTGCACTGTTTCCAGCGCACGGCCCTCGCCGATGTCGAGCTCGGCGATGTCACGGTCGCCGAGGGGCAGCGGGTCGGCTTGTTCTACAGCTCGGCGAACTTCGATGACGAGGTCTTCGACCGTCCATTCGAGTTTGACATCCTGCGCAACCCCAACCCCCACTTGGCTTTCGGTGGCAACGGCGCGCACTTCTGCATCGGCGCCAACCTCGCCCGGATGGAGATCAAACTGATGTTCAACGAGCTCGCCGATCAGATTCCCGACATCACGAAGCTGTCCGAGCCGCTGCGGCTGCGGTCGGGCTGGATCAACGGCGTCAAGGATCTACAGGTCGCCTACCGTTGACGCCGCCACGGGTGGCCTAAGGTTCCTTGGTGCGCACCCACGGTTGGTCAGGGGCCAAGCCCGCCTCGGATGAGGAGGCGATCGCCAGGATTCTCGGTGCCGCGGGCAAGGCGATCGAGGACCACGGTGCGGATTTCAGCATCTCCGATGTGGCCCGCACCGTCGGGGTCACCCGCCAGACGGTGTACCGCTACTTCTCCAGCACCGAGGCATTGCTCGTCGCCGCGGCGGTGCACGCCGTCGACGGCTTCCTGGCCAGGCTGACCGAGCATCTGGCCGGGATCGGGGACCCTGCCGACGCTGTCACCGAAGCTCTTGCGACGGCGCTGGAGTGGCTGCCGAGAGAGAAGTACATCGGACTGCTCCTGGTGCCCGGCGGGGCCAGGCACGTCGAATCGGTCACCTCCGACATCGCCCTGCGGTTCGGGCGGGACATGGTCGGACGGCTCGACGTCGAGTGGGAGGCGGCCGGCTTCGCCGATGCGGACCTCGACGAGCTCGCCGAGCATCTGCTGCGGATCCTGCAGTCGTTCGTGATCGATCCGGGCCGCCCGCCACGCCGCGG